>CAZYVT010000080.1:0-14897 GCA_964651335.1 uncultured Enterobacteriaceae bacterium
CCGACTCGAGCGTGATGAGCGACTGTTCCTTCGCTACCGCGTCGCCTGGCTTGACGAGTACTTCGATGACTTCGATGTCCTTGAAGTCCCCGATGTCCGGAACGAGCACTTCCTTCATACCGTTGTCGGATCCGGCTTGTTCGGGTCAATGCCGTATTTCCCGATCGCGTCGGCGACGGTTTTCGCCTTCCCTTCACCTGACTCGGCGAGCGCCTTGAGCGCCGCGACCGCCACGAAGTAACGATTCACCTCGAAGAAGTGGCGCAACTTGGCGCGCGAGTCCGAGCGCCCGAAGCCGTCGGTTCCGAGCACCCGATAGACGCGGTCGCGCGGCACGAACGGCCGGATCTGATCGGCGAACGCTTTCATGTAGTCGCTCGCGGCGACTACCGGGCCCGCCCGTTTTTCGAGGCACTGCGATACATGCGGCTGCCGCGGCTTTTCCTCGGGATGGAGCAGATTCCAGCGGTCTGCCGCGAGCCCGTCGCGCCTCAATTCGGTGAAGCTGGTCGCGCTCCACACATCCGCCGCGATTCCCCAGTCGCTCTCCAGCAGCTCGGCCGCGGCGAGGACCTCGCGCAGGATCGTTCCGCAACCAAGGAGCTGCACCCGCGCTCTCGCCTTCGAGTTCGATTCGCGCAACAGGTACATCCCCTTGAGGATCCCTTCCTCGCAGCCGGAGCGCAGCGGCGGATGCTGGTAGTTCTCGTTCATCACGGTGACGTAGTAATAGACGTCCTCCTGCTCTGCCACCATGCGGCGCAGCCCGTCGTGAATGATGACGGCGAGCTCGTAGCCGTACGTCGGGTCGTACGAGACGCAATTCGGGATCACCGAGGCGAGAATGTGCGAATGCCCGTCCTCGTGCTGCAGGCCCTCGCCATTCAGCGTGGTGCGCCCCGCCGTTCCTCCAAGAAGGAAGCCGCGCGCCCGCTGGTCCGCTGCCCCCCATGCCAGGTCGCCGACCCGCTGCAGCCCGAACATCGAGTAGAAGATGTAGAACGGGACCGTCACCACGTTGGTGTGGCTGTACGAAGTCGCGGCGGCGATCCACGAGGACATCGCCCCGGGCTCGTTGATTCCTTCCTCGAGGATCTGCCCGGCCTTGTCTTCGCGGTAGTACATCACCTGGTCCCTGTCCACCGGCTCGTACTTCTGCCCTTCCGACGAGTAGATGCCGAGCTGCCGGAACATCCCTTCCATGCCGAAGGTGCGTGCCTCGTCCGGCACGATCGGAACGACGTATTTGCCTATGCCCTTGTCGCGCACCAGCGCCGTGAGGATGCGTACGAACGCCATCGTGGTGGAGATCTCGCGCCCCTCGCCCGAACCCTTCAGGATCTGGTCGAAAACCTGGAGCGGCGGCACCACCGGCACCGAGTCGGCTTTCCTCCGCCGCTGCGGCAAAAAACCGCCGAGCGCCTGACGCCGAGCATGCAAGTACTTCATCTCCGGAGACTCGGCGGGCGGGATGTAGAACGGCAGTTCCTCCAGCTTGTCGTCCGGGATCGGGACGTTGAATCGGTCGCGCACTTCGCGAATCGTCGCCAGATCCACCTTCTTGAGCTGGTGGGTCGGGTTTTTCGCCTGGCCCTGCTTGCCGAGGCCGAAACCCTTGATCGTCTTGGCAAGGATCACCGTCGGCTGGTCTTTGTGCTTCACCGCCGCGCTGTACGCGGCGTAGATCTTGTGCGGGTCGTGGCCGCCGCGGTTCAGGCGCCAGATGTCCTCATCGGTCATGCGCGAAACCATCTCCAGAAGCTTCGGATGCTTGCCGAAGAAGTGCTTGCGCACGTAGGCGCCGTCGTTGGCCTTGTAATTCTGGTATTCGCCGTCTACCGTTTCCTCCATCACGCGGCGCAGGATCCCTTCGTTGTCGCGCGCAAGAAGCGGGTCCCAGTACGAGCCCCAGATCAGCTTGATCACGTTCCAGCCCGCGCCGCGGAAATTCCCCTCGAGCTCCTGGATGATCTTGCCGTTGCCGCGCACCGGGCCGTCCAGCCGCTGGAGATTGCAATTGACGATGAAAATGAGGTTGTCGAGCTTCTCGCGCGCCGCCATCGAGATTGCGCCCACGGATTCGGGCTCGTCCATCTCGCCGTCGCCGCAAAACACCCACACCTTGCGGTTCGCGGTGTCGGCCAGCTCGCGCGCGTGCAGATATTTCAGGTAACGCGCCATGTAGATCGCCTGGATCGGGCCGAGACCCATCGACACGGTGGGAAACTGCCAGTAGTCCGGCATCAGCCATGGGTGCGGATAGGACGACACACCCTTGCCGTCCACATCGCGGCGAAAGTTGATCAGTTGCTCCTCGGAGAAGCGGCCTTCGAGAAGTCCCCGAGCGTAGATTCCGGGCGAGGAATGGCCCTGGAAATACACCAGGTCGCCGCCGTGGCCCTCATGCGGGGCGTTCCAGAAATGCTGCTGCCCGATGCCGAACATGTTCGCCACCGAAGCGAAACTCGCAATGTGGCCGCCCAATTCGTCGTCGTTCCGGTTGGCACGCGCCACCATGACCATGGCGTTCCAGCGGCAATAGGAACGAATTCGTTCCTCGAGCGCGAAATCCCCCGTCGAGCGTTCCTCCATGTGCGTCGGGATGGTGTTGATGTAAGGCGTGTTCGCGGAAAACGGGATGTATGCGCCCGACATGCGCGCTTTTTCGACCAGCTTCTCGAGCAGGAAGTGGGCGCGCTCGGGACCTTCGCGGTCAAGCACTGCCTCGAGCGCGTCGAGCCATTCCTGGGTTTCCAGAGCGTCGGGGTCGTTGGCGGCAGGCTGCTGTGGAACGGCGGACATGGCGGTCTCCAGCCTCAAGATCTGCGGAAACAGGCGGTACGGGTCAAAGCGTGCCGCGAAGGATTCGTCGGAACAATCGACCGATCGACGTGCGCACAAAGCTTAATACGCCCATCGGGAGCGGACAAACACCTGATTTCGCATTATAAAATTCACTCCCGCAATATGCAAATCTGCGCGATGGTAGACTCGCGCCCCCTCGGCTATCCCCTCCCTCATGTCCGCAAGAATCATCGACGGCAAGGCGTTGGCCGCGGAAGTGCGCGCATCTGCCAGAGCGGCGGTGGAGCGCCTCGTGGGGCGCGGCATTCGCCCGGGACTCGCGGTCATTCTCGCCGGCGACGACTCCGCGTCGCGCGCCTACGTGAGACACAAGGTGAAGGCTTGCGCGGAGACGGGGCTGCGCTCGGAATTGCACGAATTCGCCGCGGACGTTGCCGAGAGCGCGCTGCTCGAACGCATCGCGGCGTTCAACCGGGACCCGCAGGTGCACGGCATCCTGGTGCAGTTGCCGCTGCCCCGGCACGTGAATGCCGCGCACATCATCGAGTCCGTTTCGCCGGCGAAGGATGTGGACGGATTTCATCCTCAAAACCTCGGTGCCCTTGTCTCCGGCCGGCCCGTATTCGTCCCGTGCACACCGGCCGCAGTCATGCGGCTGCTGGAGCGCGAAGCTGTGCCGCTCGAGGGCCGGCACGCCGTGGTGCTCGGCCGGTCCAGTATTGTCGGCAAACCGATGGCGCTGCTGCTGCTGCAAAGGGACGCCACGGTCACGATCTGCCATTCGAAGACGGCGCAACTCCGCGACGTAACGCGCCAAGCGGACGTACTGGTCGCAGCTGTCGGGCGCGCGAAGCTTGTCACCGCGGACATGGTCAAACCCGGAGCCTGCGTGATTGACGTCGGCATCAATCGCCTTGCTGACGGCAGCCTCGCGGGCGACGTCGAGTTCGCCGCCGTGAAGGAAATCGCGAGCCTGATTACGCCGGTACCGGGCGGCGTCGGACCAATGACCGTCGCGATGCTCATCTGCAACACCGTGGACGCCGCAACGCGCTCGTGCAATGGCTGAGGACGGCATGAATCCTCTGCTCGATTTCTCGGTGCTGCCGCGCTTTGCGGAACTCCGGCCCGAGCATGTCGCGCCGGCGATCGATCGGCTGCTTGCGGATGCGCGTGACGTGGTGATACGCGCCGAGCAGGCGCCCCCGACGTGGACCGCGTTTGTCGAGCCGCTCGATGATGCGAACGAGCGCCTTGCGCGAGCCTGGAGCCAGGTCTCCCACCTGCATGCGGTGATGGACAGCCCGGAGCTGCGCACCGTGTACAACGAAAGCCTCCCCCGGGTCACGCAGTATTGGACCGAGCTGGGGCAAAACCTGGCGCTGTTCCGGAAATACCGCGATTTGCGAGACTCCCCTGGCTACGAGGCGCTCGGCCGCGCGCGCTGCAAGATCGTGGAGAATGCGCTGCGCGACTTCCGGCTCGGCGGCGCCGAGCTGTCCACGGACCGCAAGATCCGCTTCATCGCCATCCAGCGGGAGCTGGCGACGCTCTCGGCGAAATTCTCCGAGAATCTGCTCGACGCGACAAACGCGTTCTCGATCGTCCTCGAAGACGACCAACGCCTCGACGGCATCCCGGAGGACGCGCTGGCCGCCGCACAGGAAGCCGCGGAGCGGGACGGCAAGAAGGGATGGAAGTTCACGCTGCACATGCCGTCCTGGTTTCCGGTGATGCAGTATGCGAAGGACCGGGCGCTGCGCGAGACCATGTACCGCGAGAGCGTTACCCGCGCCTCCGAGCTGGGCAGGCCGGAGCGCGACAACACGCCGCTCATTGCGCGGATCCTGAAGTTGCGCAACGAGGCGGCGCAGCTGCTCGGCTACCGCAATCACGCCGAAGTGTCGCTGGTGCCGAAGATGGCAAGCACCCCGGAGGAGGCGCTCGGGTTCCTGCGCGACCTGGCGCGCCGCGCGCGGCCCTTTGCCGAACGCGATGCCTCGGAGCTGCGCAGCTTCGCGCGCGGGCAGCTGGGGCTGGCCGAACTGCAGGCCTGGGACGTGCCGTACGCGTCCGAGCAGCTGCGCAAGCAGCGATTTGATTTTTCGGACCATGAGGTGAAGCAATACTTCCCGGAAACGCGGGTCGTGCCGGGAATGTTCAGCCTTGTGGAGAAGCTTTACGGCATCCGGATGGTCGAGGAACAGGCGCACGCCTGGCACGCGAACGTGCGCTCTTTTGAGGTCCACGACGCCGCGCCCGCCGGAGCCGCGCCCGCGAGCCTCGGGGCCGGCACCTTGATCGGCCGCTTCTTCACCGATCTGTACGCGCGCGAATCCAAGCGCGGCGGCGCCTGGATGGACGAGGCGGTCGCGCGCCGGAAAAAAGCCGACTGCACTCAGACGCCGGTCGCCTATCTGATCTGCAATTTCGCGCCCCCGGTCGGCGGCAAGCCGGCGCTGTTCTCGCACGATGACGTGATCACGCTGTTTCACGAGTTCGGCCACGGCCTGCACCTGCTGCTCACGCGCGTGGACGAGCTCGGCGTATCGGGCCTCTCGGGCGTGGAGTGGGACGCCGTCGAGCTGCCCAGCCAGTTCATGGAAAACTTCTGCTGGGAGTGGGAAGTGCTCGCGCCGATGTGCGGGCACGTCGATACCGGCGCGCCGCTGCCGCGCGGGCTGTTCGACCGGATGCTTGCCGCAAAGAACTTTCAGGCGGGCCTCGCGATGCTCCGGCAGATCGAGTTCGCGATCTTCGACATGCGGCTGCATTGCGAATTCGATCCGCAAGCGGGCTCGAGCGCCCTCGAACTGCTCGACGAGGTGCGGCGCGAGGTCGCGGTGCTCCTGCCGCCGGCGTATAACCGCTTCCCGAACGGCTTTTCTCACATCTTCGCCGGCGGATATGCCGCGGGCTACTACAGCTACAAGTGGGCGGAAGTGCTCTCCGCGGACGCCTACGGCGAGTTCGAGGAGAACGGGGTGCTCGATCCGAACACCGGCGCGCGCTTCCGCGACGAGGTACTTGCGGTCGGCGGAAGCCGGCCTGCCGCGGAATCGTTCCGCGCCTTTCGCCGTCGAGAGCCGCGCGTCGAGGCGCTGCTGCGGCACAATGGTATGATCCCTGCATCGTCTGCGTGAGGAGCGTAACCATGCGAATTGTGCTTGCCGCAATGCTCTGCGCTGCCGCCCTCGGCGCGAGCGCCCAGATGTACCGCTGGACGGACGAAAAGGGCCGCGTACACGTCACCGACACGCCACCGCCGGCGTCGGCGAAGGGTGTCAAGAAGAGCGGTGCTCCCGCCGCGGAACCCAGCTCGCCGCAGCCCTCAGGCGCAGAACCCTATGCGCTCCAGCAGGCGCGCACCAATTTTCCGGTCACGCTCTACACGACGCCAGGGTGCGAAGGCTGCGATGCCGCGCGCAAGCTGCTCAATGCGCGAGGACTGCCCTTCAAGGAAATCAGCGTCACCGATCCCTCGCAGTTCGAGGAATTCAAGAAGGCCGTCGGCAGCAATTCGGTCCCGGCGATCATCGTGGGCAGCACGGTACAGAAGGGGTTCGAGGGTGGCGCCTACCATGCTCTCCTCGATGCTGCCGGCTATCCGAAAACCGGAATCCTGCCGCCGCGCAACCAGGCCGAGCCCGCGCCGCCGGAAGCGAAACTGCCCGACGTGAAGCCCGCGCCCCAGCCTGAGTCCTCAACCGGACCTTACGCCCCCGGGGCCGCACCGCAGCCCGCGAAGAAGAAGTGACGTCCGCGGACGCGGGATGAAACTCGCGACCTGGAACGTCAACTCCCTCAAGGTCCGGCTCCCGCATCTTCTTGACTGGCTCGCGAACGCGCAGCCGGACATCGTCTGTCTGCAGGAAACCAAGCTCGAGGACGGCAAATTCCCCCGCGGCGAGATCGAGGCCGCGGGCTACTCGGCATCTTTTTCAGGTCAGAAGACGTACAACGGCGTCGCGATCCTCTCCCGCGTTCCCCTGAGCGACGCCTCTGCCGGGATTCCGCGATTCGCCGACGAGCAAAAGCGCGTGATCTGCGCCACGTCGGCAGACGCACGCGTCGTTTGCGTCTATGCGCCCAACGGCCAAGCGGTCGGGTCGGACAAGTATGAATACAAGCTGCGTTGGTACGCCGCGCTGCGCGACTGGCTCAAGAGCGAGCTGACGCGCTACCCGCGCCTCGCAGTACTCGGCGATTTCAATGTCGCCCCGGAAGACCGCGACGTGCACGATCCGAAAGCCTGGGAAGGTCAAGTGCACGTCTCGGAAGCGGAGCGCGCCGCGTTCCGCGCCCTGCTCGATCTCGGCCTTAAGGACTCGTTCCGGCTCTTTCCGCAGCCGGAGAAGACGTTTTCGTGGTGGGACTACCGCATGCTGGGATTCCGGCGCAATGCCGGACTGCGCATCGACCAGATCCTGCTCTCGGCCGACCTGGCGAAGAGCTGCACCGCATGCACGATCGACAAAGCGCCGCGCAAGCTCGAACGGCCGAGCGACCACGCGCCCGTGATCGCCGAAATCGATTAAGCCGTCATCCCCTTTTGCACGCCGGGGCGCGCGGCCATGGCATCGCCCCAGCGTTTCAGTTCTTGCATTCCGCCTGCTGCCTCAAGGAGCGGTTTTCTGAGCGCGTAATTGGGGTAGAGCATCAGGTCCGCGAACGAGATCTCATCGGCCAGGTACTCGCGCCCGGCAAGATGCCGGTCGGCGAGGCGGAAATAATTGATCAGCCGGTTCTTGAAGAAATCGATGTTCGCGGCCACTTTCTCCGGCACCACGTTCTCGGAGAAGAACACCGTGCTGCTCGTGCCCGCGATGTCGCTCGCTGCGAACATGAACCACTGTGCCGCCATCGCGCGCCGCCTGCCGTCGGTGGGGATGTACCTGCCGGCCTTCTCGCATGCGTAGACGAGGATCGCGCCCGATTGCGCCAGCGTCAGCGGCTTTCCGCCGGGCCCGTCATGATCGACCATGACCGGGATCGCGCCCGCGGGGTTGAGTCTGAGGAACTCCGGTTTCTTCTGTTCGCCCTTGGTAATGTCCACTTTGTGCACCCGGTGTTCCAGGCCGCACTCGGCAAGCGCCACCATGGCGCGCAACCCGTTCGCCGTGCCCCACATGTAAAGATCGATCATCGCTTCTCCTCCAGGTTGATTCAGTCGATCAGCTCGTACGCGGGTAGCGTAAGAAACTCGACATAGGTGTCGTCGGTCGTGATGCGCTCGAAAAGTGCCGCGCCCTGCTCGTATTTTCCATCGGCGTACGCTGCGTCTCCGACATAGGCCTTCACCTTCGGCAATTCCTCGGCGAGCAGCTTCCCGATGAGGTCCTTGGTGACCTTGCGGCCGTCGTCGAGCCTGCCTTTCTCGCTGCGGATCCACTGCCAGATCTGCGAGCGCGAGATCTCCGCGGTAGCCGCGTCCTCCATGAGGTTGAACACCGGAACGCAGCCGTTGCCGGCGAGCCATGCGCCGAGATACTGGATCCCCACGCTGATATTGTTGCGCAGGCCGGTCTCGGTGATCGGGGTTTCCGGCCGGAAGTCGAGCAGATCGGCCGCGGTGCAGTTCACGTCCGGCCGCTGCTTTCCGTACTGGTTTGGCTGCGGCATGTGCTGGTCAAAAACCTGCTTCGCGATGGGGACCAGTCCCGGATGCGCGACCCAGGTGCCGTCGCAACCGTCGGTGACCTCGCGCAACTTGTCCTGGCGCACCTTTTCGAGCGCGGCGTCGTTGGCCGCCGGGTCGTTCTTGATCGGGATCTGCGCCGCCATTCCGCCCATCGCGGGCGCGCCGCGCCGGTGGCAGGTCTTCACCAGCGAAAGTGCATAGGCACGCATGAAAGGCGCGGTCATCGTCACCTGCGCCCGGTCGGCAAGGCAGAAGTCCTTGCTGGAGCGGAACTTCTTGATGCACGAAAAGATGTAATCCCAGCGACCGATGTTGAGCCCCGCCGAGTGCTCGCGCAGTTCGTAGAGGATCTCGTCCATCTCGAAAGCGGCGACCACGGTCTCGATCAGCACCGTCGCCTTGATCGAGCCCCGCGGCACGTTGAGCTCGTCCTGCGCTGCCTTGAAGAGGTCGTTCCACAGGCGCGCTTCGAAATGCGATTCGATCTTCGGGAGGTAGAAATACGGGCCGCTGCCCCGCGCCAGCAGCTCCTTCGCGTTGTGGAAAAAAAACAGCGCGAAGTCGAAGATGCCGCCGGAGACCGGTTGCCCGTCGACGAGCACGTGCTTCTCGATCAGGTGCCAGCCGCGCGGCCGAACGATCAGCACTGCGGTCTTTTCGTTCAGCGCGTAGCCCTTGTCAGCCTGTTGAAACGTGATCGTCCGGCGCACCGCGTCGCGCAGGTTGATCTGCCCGTCGATCATGTTGAACCACGTCGGGCAGTTGGCATCCTCGAAATCCGCCATAAAGGTGGATGCCCCGCAGTTGAGCGCGTTGATCACCATCTTGCGGTCCGTCGGCCCGGTGATCTCGACGCGGCGGTCGTGCAGATCGTGCGGCTGCGCCGCAATGGTCCACTCCGCGTCGCGGATGGTTTTGGTTTGCGGGAGAAAGTCGGGAAGGCTGCCGGCGTCAAATTCCTTCTGCCGCGCCGCGCGGCGCGCGAGCAGCTCCTGGCGTCGCGGCTCGAATGCCCGATGCAACCGGGCGACGAACGCGAGCGCCTCGGGCGTCAGAACGTGGGAAAACGATTGCGAAACCGTGCCGGTGATGCGTACGCCAGCGGGGGGAAGCGACGCGCGAACAGGCGATGGCATGACGAATCCTTTATTGCAATGCAAAAAAGAAAAGCATCTGCGATTTCCGATGCCTGCAACCTGTTGATTTTATATCGTGAAATGATATTTCGTCATCAAAAATTTCATCTATACTGCGATCAGCCAAGGAGGAGGAACCATGGCACGCTGGATCCGCTTCGAGCATGGCGGTCGCGCAGGCTTCGGCCGCCTCGACGGCGATACCATCGCCGTGCACGCGGGCGACCTGTATGCGTCCCCCGCGCCGACCGGGCAGACACTCGCGCTCAGCTCGGTGAAAGTGCTTACGCCGACCGCCCCAACGAAGATGATCGCGCTGTGGAACAACTTCCACACGCTGGCCGCAAAGCTCAAGCAGGCGATCCCCGCCGAGCCGCTGTATCTGTTCAAGTCGCCGAACTCGTTTCTCGGCCCTGGCGAACGCATCCGCAAGCCTGCGTCCTACGACGGTAAGGTGGTATACGAAGGCGAGCTCGGGATCGTCATCGGCGTTCGTTGCCATTCGGTCGCCGAATCGGAGGCCCCGCGCTGCATCTTCGGCTACACCTGCATCAATGACGTGACCGCGGCCGAGATCATCAACCGGGATGCCGCGTTCCAGCAGTGGGCGCGCGCCAAGAGCTACGACACGTTTGGGGTGTTCGGGCCGGCAGTGGCGACCGGTCTCGACCCGGCGGCGCTCACGGTGAAGCTCACGCTCAACGGCCAGGAGCGTCAGAACTATCCCGTTTCCGACATGATCTTTCCCCCGGCGGCCATCGTGAGCCGCCTTTCGCAGGACATGACGCTCGAACCCGGCGACGTGATCTGCTGTGGCACGTCGATCGGCGTCGGCTCGATGAAGCCGGGCAGCACCGTCGAAGTGACTATTGACGGGATCGGGACGCTCGCCAACCGGTTCGAATAGGAGGCCGCGATGCGAATCTGCGTAGTCGGTGCCGGCGCCATCGGCGGTCTGCTCGGCGCGAAACTTGCGCTCGCGGGCGAGGAGGTCACGCTGGTCGATCGGGGCGCGCATCTCGATGCGATCCGGCACGCCGGCCTGAGGCTGATCCTGTCAGACGGGTCCACACACGTTGCGACGAACGTCAGGGCGACCGATGACTTCGCGGCCGCGGGAAAGCACGATCTGGTGATCCTTTCGGTCAAGGCGCACATCATCGAAGCCGTGGCGCCCCGGCTGCCCGCTCTTTTTGAGCCCGGGACGATGCTGCTGACGGCGCAGAACGGCCTGCCGTGGTGGTACTTCCAGCGCCATGGCGGTCCTTACGATGGCCGCACGATCGGCTGCCTCGATCCGAGCGGTACTATCGCGCAGCATGTGGAGGCCGGGCGCATCATCGGCTGCGTGGTCTACCCGGCCGGAGAAATCCAGGCTCCCGGGGTGATCCGTCACGTAGAGGGAGAGCGTTTCGCGATCGGCGAGCTGGACGGCTCGCAGACCGAGCGCGTCGGGCGTCTCGCCGATGCGCTCACCCGCGCCGGCTTCAAGGCCTTCGTGCTCGACAACATTCGCGCCGAGATCTGGCTCAAGCTCTGGGGCAATATGAGCTTTAATCCGATCAGCGCGCTCACACACGCCACGCTTGCCGACCTGTGCCGGTTCGCGCCCACGCGCGAACTCGCCGCCACCATGATGCGCGAGGCGCAGTCGATCGCCGGGAAGCTGGGCATCGAGTTTCGCGTGCCGCTGGAGAAACGCATCGCCGGCGCCGAGAGGGTCGGCAAGCACAAGACTTCGACGCTGCAGGACATCGAGGCTGGGCGCGAAATCGAAACCGAGGCGTTGCTCGGCGCGGTGCTCGAGCTCGCGCGGCTGACGCAGACCCCTGCACCCGCGTGCGAGGCCGTCTACGCCCTGCTGAGTCTCCTCGCGAAGACGATGGTCGAGCAGAAGGCGGCGGTCAGGCTGACGAAATTGGGGTCAGAGTAACTTTTTGGCAAGACTCCGTGCACGGAACGTGCAACGGGACGACAAGTTACTCTGACCCCATTTCGTCCTCGATGCCGAGCTCCTGGATCTTTCGGGTAATGGTGTTGCGGCCCATGCCGAGAAGATTTGCCGCCTCGATGCGCCGCCCTCCGGTACGCGCAAGAGCCTTGGAAATGAGCGAGCGCTCGAACTGTCGCGCCAGCTCTTCCAGGATCCCGCTTTCGCCACTACCCAGACGCCGCTCCACCTCCAGCTCCAGGGCGGCAACCCAGTTCGTGGGGGCTGCCGCGGGCGCGGAGCCGCGAAATTCCACCGGCAGGTCGGACATGCCGATGACCTGGCCGGGCGCCATCACGTTGAGCCAGTGGCAAAGGTTTTCAAGCTGGCGCACATTGCCGGGGAAATCGAAGCGCGCGAGCTGCGCCTGCACTTCGTCGGGAAGGCGCTTGGGTTCGATGCCCAGCTCCCGCGCGCTCCTGGCGAGGAAATGGCGGGCAAGGAGCGGAATATCCTCGCGCCTTTCGCGCAGCGCCGGAATGCGCACGCGAATCACATTCAGGCGGTGGTACAGATCCTCGCGGAAACCGCCCTCGCGCACGCGCTGCTCGAGGTCCTGATGCGTGGCGGCAATGACACGCACGTTTGCGCGCAGCTGCTGGTGCCCTCCGACCCGGTAAAAGGTCCCGTCCGAGAGCACGCGCAGCAGGCGGGTCTGCAATTCCGCGGGCATGTCGCCGATCTCATCGAGAAACAGCGTCCCGCTCTCGGCCTGCTCGAAGCGTCCCCGCCGCAACTGCTGCGCGCCAGTGAAGGCGCCGCGCTCATGGCCGAAGAGTTCGGACTCGAGCAGATCTTTCGGCATCGCCGCGGTGTTGATCGCGACGAATGGGCGTGAAGCGCGCGCACTGTGGCGGTGCAGCGCCCGGGCGACGAGCTCCTTTCCGGTTCCGGACTCGCCGGTAATCAGTACGATTGCGCTCGACTGTGAAAGGCGCCCGACGGCTCGGAAAACTTCCTGCATCGCCTGCGCCTGGCCGAGAATTTCGGGCATTTCAGCGGGCGACTCGAGCGCTGCTACGCTGCGCTGGCTCTCCTCGAGCGCGCGGCGAATGAGTCCCACCGCCTGATCCACGTCGAAGGGCTTGGGCAGGTACTCGTACGCGCCACCCTGAAACGCGGAGACCGCAGAATCAAGGTCCGAGTAGGCGGTCATCACGATCACCGGGACTGCCGGGTGCCTGTCCTTCACTTTCTGCAACAGCTCGATGCCCGAGGGCCCCGGCATCCGGATATCGGATACCAGCACTTGCGGAGGGCCCTCGGCAAGCGCAGTGAGAGCTTCCTGCGCTGAAGCGAAGGAGCTGTATGCAATGCCCTCCCGGCTGAGCGCCTTTTCGAACACCCAGCGGATGGAACGGTCGTCGTCAACGATCCACACCGGATTCATGTCGTTTCCAACATTTACGCGAGTGGCAGAAGAATCGTGAATGCAGTGCGGCCGGGACGGCTTGCGCACTCGACCACTCCCCGGTGGTAGCCGATGAGAGCCTGCGCAAGCGATAGCCCCAAGCCGGTGCCGCCTTCACGCCCCGAGATCAGGGGGCTGAAGATCCTGTCCCGGATCTCCGCCGGAACGCCAGGCCCGTCGTCTATCACCTGCAATTCTAGTGCCAGCTTGTGGCGCTGCCGCAGGATCGTGATCTGGCGCGCGACTCGGGTGCGAAAGATGATCGTCCCCCGGCGCCAAGGGCGATTGGACTCCGACGTCAGCGCCTGGGCGGCGTTGCGGGCAATGTTGAGCACCGCCTGGATGAGTTGTTCGCGATCCCCCACCAGGTCTGGGACGCTCGGGTCGTAGTTGCAAAGGATGGAGACGCCCTCCCCGAATTCGGCTAGAACCAGGCTGCGCACGCGTTCCAGCACCTCGTGGATGTTGAGGAGTAAGGGCTGCGGCGCGCGGTGAGGGCTAAGGAGCCGGTCCATCAGCGCCTGCAGGCGATCCGCCTCCTTGATGATGACCTGGGTGTATTCCCGCAGTTCGGACCGTTCCAGCTCGCGTTCGAGCAGTTGCGCCGAACCCCGCAAGCCTCCCAGAGGGTTCCTGATCTCGTGGGCCAGGTTGCGGATCAGTTCGCGGCTTGCTGCCTGCTGATCCAATTGGCGCTCTTCGCGCTCCATCCGCAGCTGCGACCCGATCGGCCGCAGCTCGACGAGCAGCGCTCCGTCGGACGCCTCGACCCGCGTCAGTACGCATACAAGGGGAAGCGGGTCGCGCCCCGGACGGGCGTAGCTCACGTCCTGCGTCGCATAATCCCAGTGTGCGCTGAGCGCCTCGGAAAACACCTTTTGCAGCTCTGCGCTTTCAGTGAAGAGCGGCGGGAAGCGCTGCCCAAGGAGGCCGCGTGCACTGATTTCGAGCAGCGTTTCCGCCGCAGGATTCGCGTAGCGCACGGCGAAGCGCTCGTCGAGCAGGACGACTGCGGTGGCGAGAAGCTCGAGCCCGGCGTAGGAGCCGGCCATGGCAATACCGGCGCCCCTCAGCGGTACAGGTTGGAGAGCTCGCGCCTTAACGCTTCTACGTTCTTGGTGTGTACTTCGACGGTGTCGCGATAGGGCTGCAGCCGTTCGAGCACTTTTGCGTAGTTACGCTCATCGCCGCCGCGGATCGACTCCTGTTCACCGAGCTTGCGCTTTGCTTCGGCAAGCAGGTCCTGTTCCTGAGCCAGTTCGCGCTCCAGCGTCTGGCGCTGTTTCTCCTTGGTCGCAAGACGGTCGGACACGGTCTCCTTGGGAAACCCCGGCGGCGATGGCGTCTTCGCGGAAGGCTTGGCAGAGGGAACCACAGTGACTCGTTGCTGCTGGACAATACGGCAGTCCTTGCCGGCGGTGTCCTCTTTCAGATTCGTGACGTGGGTGCGGCCGTCCTTGTCCTTGCAGCTCCAGATCGTCACGAGTTCAGACGGTTGCTGCGCGAGCGCCGTCCCCGCACCGATTGCGGCTGCTGTTGCAACTCCGGCGATCCAGCGCGTCATTCGAGAAGCCGCCTCAACGATCAGCACCAAGTCTATGCCACGCCTCGCATATCCTGCAAACCGTGCAAAAAAAGAAAAGGACAGGCGGCATGCCCGTCCTTCCTTGAACGCGCCGGACCGCTTCCCGGCCTACAGGCTGTAGTACATGTCGAATTCGACCGGGTGCGTAGTCATGCGGAAGCGGGTGAGTTCCTCTTCCTTCAGCGCGACATAGGACTCGAGGAAGTCGTCGTCGAACACACCGCCTTTGGTAAGGAAGGCATGGTCTTGCTTCAGGCAATCGAGCGCCTGCTCGAGCGAGGCGCACACCTGCGGCACCTTCGCGGCTTCCTCGGGCGGCAGGTCGTACA
>CAZYVT010000081.1:0-14731 GCA_964651335.1 uncultured Enterobacteriaceae bacterium
CGCCGGCGGCGAACATCGTGGACAGCGTGCGCGTCCAGCGCGCGATCGTCGACTTGCGCACCAGATCGCCGAATACGGGCGCCTTCAGCATCAACCGGTCCATGAAGATCTGTACCGCCAGCGAGCGCTTCCACGCCTCGAGGAATCCATACGTCCCGCCGCCGACCACGCCGAAAATGATGTACCAGTACTGGACGAAGTAGTCGGAAATAGCCATTACGACTAGGGTCGGCGCGGGCAGATCGGCGCCGAAGTTCGAAAACACTTCCTTGAATGCCGGAATGACGAAGATCATGATCACGGCAGTGATGATGAACGCGACGGCGATGATCGCGATCGGGTAGAACAGCGCCGACTTGATCTTCGACTTGATGGCGAGGATTTTCTCCTGGTATGTTGCGAGACGGTCAAGCAGCGTCTCGAGGATACCGGCCTGTTCGCCGGCCTGCACCAGGTTGCAGAACAGTTGATCGAAGTAAAGGGGGTATTTCCGGAACGCCTGCGCAAGCGCGGATCCTGTCTCGACGTCGGTCTTGATCTCGAACACGAGTTTTGACACTGCGGGATTCGGGGCGCCCTTGCCGACGATGTCGAAGGACTGCAGCAACGGCACGCCCGCCTTCATCATGGTCGCGAGCTGACGCGTGAACAGGGCGATGTCCTTCTTGCCGACGCGGCCTCCGGAGCCGCGCTTCTGTTTCTTGACCTTGGAGACCACGATGCCCTGGCGCCGCAGGGTGGCGTTGACCACGGCTTCGCCGGTGGCGCGCAACTCACCACGCATGACCTTTCCGGTTTTGTCCTTGCCCTCCCAGACGAAGGTGAACTCTTTCGGTCCCTTGGCTGCCGCGGTTGCCGTTGCCGTTGCCATTGTTCGCTCCTTACGAATTCGCTAGTTTTCGATGATGCCCTGCAGGCGGTTTTTTGTAAAGCCTCAGCTTCCCGCGCTAAGGCCCTGAGCCGGCAAAATTTTGTCGCGTCCAGGATCTTCGCTAGGCGGCTTTCCCCGCGGGCGCCTGCAGCGGCTTGAACAGTCGCACCGCCTTTACCGCGCGACCCTGCGTGCGCAGGATTTCGACCGGCACGCCGCCAATTTTCATCGAAACATCGGCCTCGGGAATGTCCTGCAACTGCTCCAGAATGAGGCCGTTCAGCGTCTTCGGTCCGTCGGTGGGGAGGTCCAGGCCGAGCGCGCGGTTGATTTCGCGGATCTGCATCGCGCCATCGGCGTGCGCGGTGCCGTCGTCCTCCCAGGCCAGCGTGGGCGCTGCGGAAGGCAGCGTCGGCGTGAACTTGCCGACGATCTCCTCCAGGATATCCTCGAGCGTCACCAGCCCCATCAGCTCGCCGTATTCGTCGACCACGAGCGCGACGTGCTCCTTGGCTTCCTGAAAATACTGCAACTGGGCGAACACCGGCGTCGAGGCCGGAACGAAGTACGGCTCGACGAGCAGCGCTTCGATCGCCTCCTTGGTGAGCGTGTCGGCGCGCAGAGGGTCGAGCACCTTCCTCAGGTGCAGGATGCCGATCACCTCCCCCTCGCGATCGCGGTATACGGGCAGCCGCCGGTGGGCGCTCGTCGCAAGCTGGCGCACGATGTCCTCGGTCGGCTCCTCCAGCGTGATCGACTCGATCTTGGCGCGCGGCAGCATGATGTCCTGCACGGTGATGTCGCCCAGGTCGAAAAGGTTCATCAGGATCGAGAAGTGCTTCTTCGGCATGAAGCTTGAGGATTCGAGCACCAGCGCACGAATCTCCTCGGGCGAGAGCTTCGGCGTCTCCGCGGTCTCGTCTGGCCGGATGCGCAGCATCCACAACAGCGGCCGCACGAACAGATTGACGAACCAGGACACGGGTTCGAGCAGCCGCATGGTGGGTTTGAGCAAGTATGCGAGCAGCAGCACCGAGCGCTCCGGGTAGGTGGCGCCGATCACCTTGGGTGTGATCTCCGAAAAAATGATGATCAGGAACGAGATCACAATCGTGCTGACGGCGTACGCGAGCTTGTCCTCACCGAGCAGCCGCACCGCCACCAGACTCGCGAGCGTGGTGGCGGCCGCGATCACAAGCGTGTTTCCGATCAGGATCCCGCCGAGCAGCCGGTCGGTGCGCTTGAGCAGTTCTGCGGCGCGGATCGCGCCGCCATGTCCCTGCGCCACGAGATGCTTCAGGCGGTAGCGATTGATCGCCATCATGCTGGTCTCGGCGATCGAGAAGAACGCCGAAACGAAGAGCAGCACGACGAGGGCTGCGAACTCCCAGCTCAGCGGAATTTCATCCATTGGCAACTTAGGTCCGCCCGAGGATCACTTCGAGCACGAAGCGGCTGCCGACATACGCCAAGATCAGCAGTACGAACCCCGTCAGCGTCCAGCGGAGCGCCGTGCGGCCGCGCCAGCCGTACAGATACCGGCCGATGAGCAAGGCGGCGAACGTGGACCAGGACAGGATTGCGAACAGCGTCTTGTGGTCGAATCGCAGCGCGCGGCCAAAGAGCGTCTCCGAGAACGCGATTCCGGTGAGCAGCGTCAGGGTGAGGAATACGAACGCCGTGCCGATGAGGCGAAACAGCAGGCGTTCGAGAGTGAGCAGCGGCGGCAGGCGCGAAAACGGGCCCGCAAGCAGGGCATCGCCGTCGCCCGCGGCAGACGGCCGCGATCGATGCAGCCTTCGCTCGACGAACGCCATCAGCGTGGCGTGCAGAATCGCGATCGTAAACAGGCTGTACGCGCACATCGCGAGCAGCAGATGCAGCTTGAATTCGAACGTGGCAGCGTGGGCCGGGTTCGCGATGCCGGGGAATGCGGCGGGAAGCGGCGCCGCCAATGCCGCGAGCGGCAGGATCAGCGGCTCGAAGCCATCCAGCCGGAGAAACAGGCTCTCGACCCAGTACATCGCGACCGCGAGCCAGAGCGTGACCGAGAGCGCCTGCGCGAAACCGAAGCGCAGCTCCGCGGCGAGCAACACGTCGCTCGCAACGAGCCAGCCATGCAGCGCAACCACCGCGAGCAACGCGGCACGCTCCCATCCCGCCAGACCTGCCGGCACCTCTTCGAATGCAGCGCGCCAGCGCGTGTTCCAGAAATGCCACGCCAGCCCCGCATACGCCGCGGCAGTCAGGGCGTGAATTACAATGTCGGACACCTTTTCAGTTTATCACCCATGCTCGACAACCTGACCGCGCGCCTGGCGAGAATCGTCAAGCACCTCCGTGGCGAGGCGCGGCTTACCGAGGCCAACATCCAGGACGCGCTGCGCGAGGTGCGCGTCGCCCTGCTGGAAGCCGACGTCGCACTGCCGGTGGTGAAGGATTTCATTGCCGTGGTGAAGGACAAGGCGCTCGGCGAAGAGGTGATCGCAAGCCTCAGTCCGGGCCAGGCCCTGGTCGGAGTCGTGCACCGCGAGCTTGCGCGGCTCATGGGCGAGGCGCATGTCGGCATTAATCTCGCGGTGCAGCCGCCGGCGGTGATCCTGATGGCAGGCCTGCAGGGATCGGGCAAGACGACGACTGTGGGCAAACTGGCGCGGATTCTGAAAGTCGAACAGCACAAGAAGGTGCTCGTAGTCTCCTGCGACGTGTACCGGCCGGCGGCGATCGAGCAGTTGAAGACCGTTGCAGCGCAGGCGGGCGTCGACTGGCTGCCGACGGAACAGGGCCAGAAGCCGGCCGACATCGCGCAGGCCGCGCTCGAGCATGCGCGCCTGCGCTACTACGACGTGCTGATCGTTGATACCGCCGGCCGCCTGGCGATCGACGAGCAGATGATGCGGGAGATTGCCGAGCTCGAGCGGCTGCTGAAGCCCGCCGAGACCCTGTTCGTCGTCGACGCGATGCAGGGCCAGGACGCCGTGAATGTGGCGAAGGCCTTCAGCGTGGCGCTGCCGCTCACCGGCGTCGTGCTCACCAAGCTGGACGGCGATGCGCGTGGCGGCGCGGCGCTCTCGGTGCGACACGTCACCGGCAAGCCGATCAAGTTTGCCGGCGTCGGTGAAAAGGTCACCGGCCTCGAGCCGTTTCATCCGGCGCGCATGGCCTCGCGGATTCTCGGCATGGGCGACATCGTGTCGCTCGTGGAAGAGGCGCATAAGCAGGTCGATCTCGACGCAGCGAAGCGGGTTGCGGAAAAGATCGCCCGAGGCAAGGGGTTCGACCTGGAAGACTTCAAGCAGCAGATCCAGCAGATGAAGAAAATGGGCGGCCTGGCGGCGCTCGCCGACAAGCTGCCAGCGCAACTGGTCGGCCAGATCAATCCGGCGCAGCTTCAGGACGACAGGCAGTTCCGCAGGATCGAAGGCATCATCAACTCGATGACGCCTCAGGAGCGCGCCCGACCAGAGGTCCTCAAGGCCTCGCGCAAGCGCCGCATCGCGGCCGGCGCCGGCGTGGCCGTTCAGGAGGTGAACCGGCTGCTGAACCAGTTCGAGCAGATGCAGAAAATGATGAAGATGATGAAGGGCGGCAATCTCGCGCGCATGATGCGCAACATGAAAGGAATGCTGCCCGGAATGCGATGAGTACCGATTCCGGACCAACGAGGACTACACACCATGGCTGAAAACGAATCCCGGACGAAAGTGACGATCCTGACTGGAAGTTACCGCATCAAGGGCTTCATCGACCTGCTGCCCGGCGCGCGCGTGACCGACTACATGGCCGAGGCGAGGGGCTTCATCGCGGTCACCGATGCGGAAGTGTGGGATCTCCAGCTCGGGGGCCGCCAGATCATCGCGGCGCGTTTTCTCAACGTCAGCCGCGATCACATCCAGGTCATCACGCCGCAGCACTGAACGAACGCGCTGCGGCCGGCAGGCGTCGCCTCGCGCTTCCCAAAATGCTGATTTGTCGCGTATAATCCGCGCCTTTTCGAACGGACCGGGGTGCTAAGATGGTGGTGATTCGATTGGCGCGCGGCGGCGCCAAGAAGCGGCCCTTCTACCACATGGTGGTGGCCGACTCCCGACGCGCGCGCGACGGCCGCTTCATCGAGCGCGTCGGGTTCTACGATCCGAAAGCGCCGCAGGGCCGCGAGGCGCTGCGCGTCAACCTGGAACGCGTCGCGCATTGGTCGGGCAAGGGCGCGAAGCTCTCGCCGACGGTGACGCGGCTTGTCAAGCGGTTTGGCAAGAAGGCCGCTTGAACAGTTGATCGAACTGGGCCGCGTCGCCGGTTCCTACGGCGTTCACGGCTGGATCAGGGTGGAGCCGTACAGCGAAGTGCTGGCGGCGCAACGACGCTGGCGGATCGGCGGCACCCAGTATCCGGTCGAGGATACGAAGCCGCATTCGGGCGCGCTGCTCGCGAAGCTCGGCGGGCTCGGCAACCGCGAGCAGGCGCTCAGGTTGAAGGGCAAGGGGGTTGCGGTGGTGCGCGAGGCGCTGCCGGAACCGGCTGCAGGGACTTTTTACTGGGCCGATCTGGTCGGCTTGGAAGTGGTGAACGCGCACGGCAAGGTCCTGGGCATCGTGAACGAGATGTTCTCCAACGGCGCGCACGACGTAATGGCAGTGGCGGGCGACAGGAAGCGGCTGATCCCGTGGGTGCCTGCAGTGGTGACGGAGGTGGATCTTGCGGCGCGCGTGGTTCGCGTCGAGTGGGGAACGGACTGGTGATCCGCTTCGACGTGGTGACGCTCTTTCCTGAGATGTTCGCCGCGCTGGCAGAGTGCGGAATCACCGGCCGGGCGCTGGAGCGCGGGCTGTGGCGTCTCGAGAGGTGGAATCCGCGCGATTTCACGACCGACCGCTACCGCACGGTCGACGACCGGCCGTACGGGGGCGGGCCGGGCATGGTGATGCTTGCCGGGCCGCTCGAGAACGCGCTCGATGCCGCGCGCGCAGACGGAGGGGGAAAGGTGGTTTACCTTTCGCCCCAGGGTCGCAGGTTCGACCACGGGAACGCGGTTGAGCTGGCGGCCCTGAACGCGGTCACGTTGCTCTGCGGCCGGTACGAGGGCGTGGACGAGCGTCTGATCGCGCGGCGCGCCGACGAGGAATTGTCGCTCGGGGATTTCGTGCTCACGGGCGGGGAGTTGGCGGCGATGGTGGTGATCGACGCGGTGGTGCGACAGCTTCCGGGCGCGCTCGGCGATGACCGCTCGGCGGCGGCGGAGTCGTTTGCCGGGGGATTGCTCGATTGTCCCCAGTACACGCGGCCGGAGGAGTATGCGGGCGAACGCGTGCCGGAAGTGCTGCTTTCGGGGCACCACGAGAATATCCGGCGCTGGCGATTGAAGCAGGCGCTCGGCAGGACCTGGCTGAGACGGCCCGAGCTGATCGCGGCGCGGACACTGAGCGAAGAGGAAAGCAAGCTGCTGGACGAGTTCCGGCGGGAAAGCGGAGCCTGAAATGAATCTGATCAAGAAACTGGAGCAGGAAGAGATCATGCGGCTGGGAAGGAACATTCCGGATTTTGCTCCCGGCGACACCGTGATCGTGAACGTGAGCGTCGTCGAAGGCGAACGCAAGCGCGTTCAGGCTTTCGAGGGCGTGGTGATCGCGAAGCGCAACCGGGGACTCAATTCCTCGTTCATCGTCCGCAAGATCTCCTCGGGCGAAGGCGTCGAGCGCACGTTCCAGACGTACTCGCCGCTCCTCTCGTCGATCGAGGTGAAAAGGAAGGGACATGTGCGCCGCGCCAAGCTGTACTACCTGCGCGCGCGCTCCGGCAAGTCGGCCCGCATTCGCGAGCGGACCGGCGCTGGCGGCGAGAACGGGCCGCAGGGCGCAGGCGAATAAGTCGGACTGGCCGGAAATCCGTGTCAGAAAACGGGGCCGCAGGCCCCGTTCTTATTTTCACCCCCACCCAAGCCTATAATTCCGCCATGCGCCGTGAACACACCGTGATCAGTCCGATCGCAGAGATCATCGACGAGATCCGGGCGGGGCGAATCGTGATCCTGGTCGACGACGAGGACCGCGAAAACGAGGGCGACCTCGTCTTCGCGGCCGAGTTCGTCGCGCCCGAGAAGATCAACTTTCTCGCCAAGCATGGCCGCGGTCTTGTCTGCATGCCGATCACCGAGGAACACGCTGCGCGCCTGGGCCTGAAGCCGATGGTGAGCGAGAACCGCTCGCGCCACGGCACCAACTTCACCGTTTCGATCGAAGCCGCGGAAGGGATTGCCACCGGCATCTCGGCGCACGACCGCGCACTCACGATCAGGGTCGCTGCGGCGCGCGATGCCCGGCCGGCCGACCTTGTCCAGCCGGGACACGTGTTTCCGCTCATTGCACAGGCAGGCGGCGTGCTCGTGCGCGCCGGCCACACCGAGGCCTGCTGCGATCTCGCGCGCCTGGCGGGACTGACACCCGCAGCGGTCCTGTGCGAGATCATGAAGGACGACGGCACGATGGCGCGGTTGCCCGATCTCCTCGAATTCGCCGCCGGCCACGGGCTCCGGATCGGCACCATCGCCGACCTGATCCATTACCGCAACGCGAACGAATCGCTCGTGCGGCGCGTCGTCGAGCGCGAAATCGACACCGCGAGCGGAACGTTTCGCATGGTCGCCTACCGCGACTTGCCGGCGGCAGGCACTCATCTCGCGCTCGCACGCGGCGAGATCGCGCCCTCGCGCGAGACGCTGGTTCGCGTCCACGAACCGCTGTCGATCATGGACCTGCTCGACACGGGGCCCGGCACGCACACCTGGAGCATTCCGGAATCGCTCGCGGCAATCGCGAAGGCAGGCTGCGGCGTGATCGTGTTGTTGAACTGCTCGCAGACGGATGACGCTCTCGCGGCGCGGCTCTCGGACCCGGCGCAGGAGGCAAAGAAGCATGCGGGCCGCAGTTACGACTTGCGCACATACGGCATCGGCGCGCAGATCCTGCGCGATCTCGGCGTCGGCCGCATGCGGCTCATGGCTGCGCCGCGCAAAATGCCGAGCATGGCGGGCTTCGGACTTGAACTCGCCGGCTATGCCGAACGGCTGTCGCCATGAGCGCCCCTCGTCTGGGCATCGTCCATTCCCGCTTCAACGGGGAGATTTGCGAAATGCTGCTCGCCGCGGCGCGCGCCGAGCTCGAGCGCCTTGGAGCGGAGTCCGAAGTGGTTTCTGTCTCGGGGGCGCTCGAGATTCCGCTGGCGCTGCAATGGATGGCCCAGTCCGGCCGGTTCGACGCGCTGGTTGCGATCGGCGCCGTGATCCGCGGCGATACTTACCATTTCGAGGTGGTTGCCAACGAGTCGGCGCGCGGCGTGATGGATGTGGCGCTCGAGTTCGGCATCCCGGTCGCGAACGGCATCCTGACTACAGAGAATGAAACGCAGGCGCGCGCGCGCAAGGACAAGGGCGCGGAGGCGGTGCGCGCGGCGCTCGAGATGGCGCGCCTGAAGCGCCAGTTGGCGGAACAATGGCGCTGAAGGCGCCGCGTCACCGCGCGCGCGAAGTCGCCTTGCAGGCGCTGTACGCGTGGCAGCTCGCCGATGGGGACGCGCTCGCCGAGGCGCGCAGGCTCGAGGGTTGGGAAGGCTGCGACCAGGCGCTGGCGGAAGACCTGATCCGCGGTGTCACCGGTCGCGCGGCGGACCTCGCGCGGCGAATCGCGCCGTTCCTGGATCGCGAATTCGCCCTGCTCTCCCCGGTCGAGCGCGCCATTCTGTGCATCGGCGCCTACGAACTCGACGAGCGCCGAGAGACGCCGTTCAAGGTGGTGCTGAACGAAGCGATCGAGCTCGGAAAATCCTTCGGCGGCACGGGCGGGCACAAGTACGTGAACGGAGTTCTTGAAAAACTGGCCGGGGAGCTGCGGCCGGAAGAGCTCGCCCGCGCGCGCCAGACTGTCTGAAGGGGCTGCGGGGCTCCGGCGCTTCTCGCCCCCGCGTCGCGTTGCCCTCCGAATTCGAGATCATCAGGAAATACTTCGAGCGGCCCGCCCGGCGCGCCGTGCTCGGTGTCGGCGACGACGCCGCGTTGCTTCGTCCGGACCCGGCAATGGAACTCGCGGTGTCCACCGACCTGCTGGTGGAAGGAACGCATTTTTTCGCCGCAGCGGACCCGCGCAAGCTCGGACACAAGGCGCTCGCAGCGAATCTCTCCGATATGGCGGCGATGGGCGCAACGCCGCGATGGGCGACGCTCGCGCTGTCGCTTCCTGCGGCCGACGAGGCGTGGATCGGGGCGTTTGCCGCGGGTCTGTTCGCGCTCGCCGATCGGTACCAAGTCGAGCTGGTCGGAGGCGATACCACGCGCGGCCCCCGCTCGATTTGCATCTGCATCATCGGCGAAGTTCCGGCGGGACAAGCGCTGCGCCGCGCGGGGGCGCGGCCCGGCGACGATGTCTGGGTCTCGGGTGAGCTTGGCGCGGCGGCGCTCGCCCTGGCGCGTCCCGATATCGCCGAAGTGCAAGAACGCCTCAACGAACCCGAGCCGCGAGTCGCTCTCGGCGAGCGGCTTCGAGGGCGGGCGAGCGCGGCGATCGACATCTCGGACGGCTTTGCACAGGATCTTGGCCATATCCTCGAGCGCTCGGGCTTTGGCGCGGTTGTTCATTACGAACTCCTGCCAAGGAGCGCGGTGTTTTCGCGCCTTGCGCAGCCGGCGCTCGAACGCAAGTGCGTGCTCGCCGGAGGCGATGACTACGAACTGGTCTTCACCGCGCCGCAGGCGGCGCGAACGGCGGTTGCGGCGCTCGCGTCCGAAATCGGCCTTGCGCTTTCGCGCGTCGGAGCCATCCGCCCAGGCGCACCGGAGCTCGTGGTACTGGACGCGCAGGGCGGAGAAATCATGGTCGAGCGCGGCTACGACCATTTTTCAGCATGATCGCGCCGCATCCCGGCCTCGCGTTCGCCTTTGCACACCCTGCGCACTTCATTGCGCTGGGCTTTGGCGCCGGCGCGTCACGCTTTGCGCCCGGCACGGTCGGTACGCTGCTTGCGTTTCCCCTGTGGTGGATGGTCCGCCCGGTGTACGGACCGCTCGAAACTCTTGTGCTCGTTGCGGCGTTGTTCGGACTCGGCGTCTGGGCCTGCGATCTCACGGGCCGGCATCTCGGCGTCGCGGATCACGGCGCCATGTGCTGGGACGAAGTGGTGGCGTTTCTTGCAATGCTTGCGGTAGTGCCGGACGACGCGTGGTGGCAGCTCGCTGCGTTCTTCCTGTTTCGCATCTTTGACGTCGTGAAGCCGCCCCCGATCCGCGACCTTGAGCGCCGGCTGAAGGGCGGATTCGGGGTCATGTTCGACGATGTCCTCGCAGCCGGGTACGCGCTCCTTGTCCTTGCCCTCGCGAAACGCTTCTTCCTCTGATGCCGGATTCGCTGACGAGTCTGGCGACGCTCGTAGGCGCTCGCCTCCGCGAAAAGGGAGCGCTGCTCGTAACGGCGGAGTCCTGCACCGGCGGCTGGGTGGCGCAGGCAGTTACTGCGATTGCCGGCTGCTCCGAATGGTTCGAGCGCGGATTCGTCGCCTATTCGAATGCCGCGAAGGAGGAACTGCTGGGCGTGAGAAGCGGGACGCTGGATCGCCATGGTGCGGTGAGCGAGGAGACCGCGCGGGAACTCGCGCTGGGCGCACTGCAGCACAGCAAGGGCACGATTTCGGTCGCAGTCACTGGTGTCGCCGGTCCGAGCGGCGGCACGCCCGCCAAACCGGTAGGCATGGTCTGCTTTGCCTGGGCCACCAAGGACGGAATCCTGAGCGAAAGCAGGCACTTTGGCGGTGACCGCGAGAGCGTGCGCCGTCAATCGGTCGTGCGCGCGCTCCGGGGCGTTCTGGAGGTTCTTGACTCTGCCTGACCCCGGGCATACATAGGGGTATGGGAACCGTTCGTCGCGCCGCGGTCGCGGGCGCCTTCTACCCCGGGGATCCCCGGCAGCTTGCTGCGGAGGTGGACGAATTGCTTGGCGGTGTAGAGCAGTTCGAGCCGCGGTTCGGACATCCGAAGGCGCTGGTCGTCCCGCACGCCGGCTACATCTACTCCGGACCGGTTGCGGCCGCGGCATATGACGAACTGGCGCCGGCGCGCGGAATTGTGAAGCGCGTGGTGCTGCTCGGGCCGGTGCACCGCGTTCCCGTGCGCGGGCTGGCGATGCCGGATTCGGAAGCATTCGAGACCCCGCTCGGCCAAGTGCCGCTCGACGGCGCGGCAGCCACGGGGCTCGCCGGACTCAAACAGGTCGTGAAGAGCGAGCCGGCGCACGCCATGGAGCACTCTCTCGAAGTGCAGATTCCGTTTCTGCAAAGAGTCCTCGGCGGATTTTCGCTCGTGCCGCTCGCGGTCGGTACGGCGAGCGTGGCGGAAGTTGCCGAGGTGATCGAGCGGCTCTGGGGCGGCGACGAGACCCTGATCGTCGTCTCGACCGATCTGTCGCACTACCACTCCTACAACGAAGCACGGCGGATCGACGGCGCGACGCTGCAGCGCATCGTCTCCTGCGCGACGGACATCGACCACGAGGAAGCCTGCGGCGCAACTCCGCTGAACGGTCTGCTGCACGTAGCGCGCGCAAGAGGGCTCACGGTCCGGCTGCTTGCGGCGTGCAACTCGGGAGACACTGCAGGCGGCAAGGGCCGGGTCGTCGGCTACTCGGCGTTTGCGCTTCATGAAGGCGGCGCGTTTTCGCCTGAACAAGCGGGCCGCACGCTTCTTGCGATTGCGCAGGATGCGATCGCGCACGAGTTGGGGCTGGCGCAGGCGCCGCGCACCGACGGCGCCGCGTGGCTCTCGCTGGCGGGGGCGACCTTCGTGACGCTGGTGAAGGATGGTCAGCTGCGAGGCTGCATCGGCAGCCTCGCAGCGAGCCGCGCGCTGGGCGCGGACGTGGCGGCGAATGCGGTCGCCGCCGCGCTTCGCGACCCGCGCTTTCCGCCCCTGACGAAGCAGGAGTGGCCGCGCTGCGCGGTGGAAGTCTCTTTGCTCTCCACGCCCAAGCCGATCCGCTTCGCCGATGAGGCCGATCTTCTCGAGCAGATCCGCGCCGGTGTAGACGGAATCATCCTCGAATGCGACGGCAAGCGCGCCACCTACCTGCCGCAGGTCTGGGAAGGACTGCCCGAAAAGCGCCGTTTTCTCGATGAACTGAAACGCAAAGCCGGGTTGCCGGCCGAAACGCGCCTCGCGCGCTGCAAGGTCTCGCGCTACCGCGTGATGAAGTGGAAGCAAGCGGACGCAGGGACCCACTGACATGACTCCCGAGACGAGCTATCCCGGCCGATGGTGGCACGCGCTCGACGACGGCCGCATCCAGTGCGACCTCTGCCCGCGCGACTGCCGCCTGCACGAGGGACAGCGCGGCCTGTGCTTCGTGCGCAAGATGGAAGGCGGGCGCATGGTGCTCACGACCTACGGACGCTCCTCGGGCTTTTGCGTCGATCCGGTCGAAAAAAAGCCGCTCAACCACTTTTATCCCGGCACCAGCATCCTGTCGTTCGGCACCGCGGGATGCAACCTCGCGTGCAAGTTCTGCCAGAACTGGGACATCTCGAAGAGCCGCGAGATGGACCGGTTGATGGACGAAGGCTCGCCCGAGGTCATCGCGGCGGCCGCGGTCAAGCTCGGTTGCAAATCGGTCGCCTTCACCTACAACGATCCGGTGATCTTCGCCGAGTATGCGATGGACATCGCCGACGCCTGCCACGAGCGCGGCGTGCAGGCGGTCGCCGTGACCGCGGGCTACATCCATCCCGAAGCGCGACGCGAGTTCTACGCCAAGATGGACGCGGCGAACGTGGACCTGAAGGGGTTCACGGACGACTTCTACTTCCGCATTTGCGGCGGCAAGCTCCATTCGGTGCTCGACACGCTCGTCTACCTGGTGAAGGAGACCGCGGTCTGGACCGAGATCACGACGCTGCTTATTCCCGGCAAGAACGACTCGAACGAGGAGATCGACGCCGAGTGCAAATGGATCGCGCAGAACCTCGGCCTCGACGTTCCGCTGCACTTCACCGCCTTCCACCCCGACTGGAAGATGATGGACGTGGAGCACACGCCGCCCGCGACGCTCACGCGCGCGCGCGAGATCGCGCTGCGGCACGGGCTGCGCTACGTGTACACCGGCAACGTGCATGACGAGGAGGGCGGCACGACCCACTGCCCGTCCTGCGAGCATCCCGTGATCGTGCGCGACTGGTACGACATCCGCGCCTACCGCGTGACTCCGGAAGGAGCCTGCACGCACTGCGGCGCGATGCTCCCAGGCCGCTACCAGAAGTTCGGCAAGCCCTTCGGCCCGCGCCGCATCCCGGTGCGCATCAGCGCCGCCCGCGCCGCGGCGTGAGCGGTAGCCCTGGGGCGGGCGGCTGGCTCGCCTCGCTGTGCGCGAGCCGCGCGCTCGCGGCGAGCTGGTTCGTCGCTTACTCCGCGGTACTTCCCTTGACTCAAACCGCGTGGGGCCTCTCCGGACGCGACGCGGGCCTGATCCAATCCGGGTTCCACCTCGGCTACCTCACGTCGCTCTTCCTGGTCGGTTTCATCACCGATCATTACGGCGCCAAGCGCGCCTGGCTTGCCACGGGCGTTGCCGCCTGGATAAGCCCGATCCTGTTCGTGTTGCTTGCCGATGGATTCTGGTCGGCCTTCTGGTTGCACGCGCTGACCGGTCTGTGCCAGGGCGGCTCCTATACGCCGGTGCTCGCGCTCGTGAACGATCACGTCGAGTGTGGCCGGCGCGCGCGCGCAATGGGTTTCATCATTGCCGCATCGAGCGCCGGCTACGCCCTTTGCCTCGGCGCCGCCGGGATCGCGCTCAAATTCACCGACTGGCGCGGCGCGCTCGGCGCAGTCGCCGTGATGCCGTTCGTTTCCTGGCTGCTCGCGCTAGTGGCGATGCGCGGCACGGCCAATCGCGTGCATCCGCGCCCCGCGGGTGAGGCGATCCTCGCTTCGATTCCCGCCGTGCTGTCGAACCGCAAGGGGATGCTGTCCATCTGGGCATACACGTTCCACAACTGGGAGCTGCTCGGGATGTGGGCATGGCTACCCGCATTTCTCACTGCCGCGCTCATGTCATCCGGCTCTGCCACGGGCGAAGCCGTCGCTCTGGCGCTCGGCCTGTCGGCGCTCACGTATGTTGCAAACATCGCCGGTTCGATCGTCGGCGGCACGATGGCCGACCGCTGGGGCAGAACCCAATCGATCCTGCTCTGGTCCTGTGCCAGCCTCGCGCTTTCATTTTCGATCGGCTGGATGATCGCGCTGCCGATCGCGTTGCTCGTGACGCTCGCGTGCTTGTACAACTTCGCCGGGATCGCCGATTCAGCGACGCACTCCACAGTGCTGGCTGAAAGCGTGCCTCCGCACTATCTCGGCGTCGCCTTCGCAGTGCGCTCCGTGATCGGCTTCGGCGCCGGCGTGGTCAGTCCGGTGGTCTTCGGCTGGGCACTCGATCTGGCGGGCGGCGGCAAGGCCTCGAGCGATGCGTTTGCATGGGGGGTCGCTTGGGCGACGCTCGGCCTTGGCGGGTTGCTCGGGCCCTTCGCGACTTGGAAACTGCGGCGCTCGAGCTAGTCTTTCGCCAGCAGGTGCATGAGGGAACTCGTGTCCCAGCGGCTGCCGCCGCGCGCCTGGATCTGGGCGTAGAACTGGTCTACGAGCGCGGTGACCGGCAGGCGCGCTCCGTTCTTTCTGGCTTCTTCGAGGCACATGCCGAGGTCCTTGCGCATCCAGTCCACGGCGAAGCCGAAGCCGTCGAACTTGACCTCGTTCATCTGCTTCCAGCGGTTTTCCATCTGCCAGGACTGCGCCGCCCCCTTGGAGATCACTGCAAACACCTTGTCCATGTCGAGGCC
>CAZYVT010000082.1:0-14554 GCA_964651335.1 uncultured Enterobacteriaceae bacterium
CCTCGGGATCGGCCCACACCACGCCGAAGCCGCGGCTCGCCATGAAGTCCTTGTACTCCTTCGAGTCGTAGACCTTCTTCAGCGCCACGACCAGCGTTTTCTGCGCGTCCGCCGGAATCCCCTTCGGCGCTGCGATCACGCGCCACGCGGCCAGCGTCCAGTTGCTGCCGAGCTCACTCTTCAACGTCGGCACGCCGGGGTACAGGGCGGGCGGATTCGCATCCATGATTGCCAGCGCGCGCACCTTGCCGGCGTCGATCATCGAGCGCGCCTCGGGGACCGAGCACGGCACCACCTCCACGCCGCCCGCGACCATGTCCTGCAAGCCCGGCGCGGCGCCGTTCGACGGTACCCAGGGCAGGGCGCCCGGGTCGATGCCCTGGTCTTTGAGCAAGCCGGCGATGGCCAGGTGCCAGATGCCGCCCTGGCCGGTCCCCGAAGCCTTCAGCTTGCCGGGGTTCGCCTTGATCGCCGCCAGCAACTCCTTCACCGACTTGTAGGGCGAATCGACTCGCACGTGAACGCCCGCCGGGTCGGCGTTCACCAGCCCGATCGGCGTGTAGTCGGTGAAGGTCAGCGGCGTGAGGCCCACCCAGTGCATCATCGTGATCTCCACGGTGATCATGCCGATCGTGTAGCCGTCGGCCGGGGCCGAGGCGATCGCCTGGTGGCCGACGACGCCCGAACCGCCGGTGCGGTTGACGACGTTGATCGGCTGCTTCAGTTCCCTTTCCAGCAGCGTCGCGATGATGCGCGCGGTGGCGTCGGTGCCGCCGCCCGCGCCCCAGGGCACGATGACCTGTACGGGGCGCTGCGGATACTGGGCGTGCGCCGCTGTGGCCGCAAAGACGAGCAGTGCTGCGACAAGCTTTCTCATGAGTGTGTCTCCTCCGGATGGGGCGAGCGTCTGCGAGCTGCGCCCCGATGCCGGGGCGCGCGCGCCCGCTTTGTTCGCGCCGGGCCGGGCGGCGCCGGGCCGCACCGGCCACCGGCGGACGAAATTACGGCTGCAACTGGCCGCGGATCTCGCCGCCCTTGTTGGCGGGGGTGTGCACGTTGACGTAGAGCCCCCCGTCCCTGAAGGCAAGGTATTGCGGTTCGGTGATCATCGCGCCCGCGGGCACCGACCAGACGTTTACGTCCGTCTTCACGAGTCCGACCGTAATCGGGCCGTTCACGCCGCGCGCGCCCACGTGGATGTGTGCCGCGAAGGGGGCCAGGCCCGCGACCGTGACGCTGCCGCTCACTGACATGTCGTAGCCGATCGTGATCATGCCGTTGCCCCAGGCGGCGCTCGCAACCGGGGGGACCTCGTCGCTGCCGCTCAACGTGACGTTGACGGTCTTGCCGGCGTGGCCGGTGTGCAGGTTGGCGCATCCCGCGAGCAGGATCGCCGCCGAGCCCAGGCCGAATCCGAGAACCGTTTTGATCCGATGTAGTGCATTCATTCGTCTTCCTCCTTGTGGAACCGTATTGGAAAGGGGATTCTTGTACGCCGTACGGCCGGATGCATTTTCTCCCGGAACACGCCGGTGCGGCAAGTATTGCTGCCAGGAGCAACCCACCCTTCCCGGGAAGGCCCGCAGTCCTGCCTACCCGCTCAGATGCTGCCTGAAGAATGCGATCGTGCGCTTCCAGGCGAGTTCGGCGGCGTCCTTGTTGTAGCGCACGCCGGCGGTGTCGTTGTGGAAGGCGTGGTCGGTGCCCGGGTATGTGTAAAGTTCGTATGAGACACCGGCTCCCTTCAGCGCGGCTTCGTATCCGGCAATGCCCGAATTGACCCACGAATCGCGCTCGGCGTAGTGCAGCAGCAAACGCGCCTTGATGCGCGGCACGTCACGGGCGTCGGCGCCCGGGCCGTAAAACGGCGCCGCCGCGGCAAGTCTGGGTGAATGCACCGCAAGCTGATTCGTCATGCCGCCGCCCCAGCAAAAGCCGACGCAGCCGACCTTTCCGGTGACGTCGGGCCGCGCCGCAAGAGTGTCGACCGCGGCAACCAGGTCGGCAATGGTCTGCTTGACGTCGAGGCGCCCGATGGCGGTGCGGGCCGCATCCTCATCCTTCGGTGTACCGCCAAGCGGCGAGAGCGCATCGGGCGCGAGTGCGAAGAATCCTTCCAGCGCGGCGCGGCGCGCGACATCCTCGATGTGCGCGTTCAGGCCGCGGTTCTCGTGGATCACGATCACTGCGGGAATCTTCGCCGCCGCGCTTTTCGGCCGCGCGGTGTACGCACGGATGCTGCCGCTCGCGCCGGGATACTCGAGCCTGCCGGTCTCGAGCCGCGCGTCGTTCGGCTCGACGAGCGCCGCGCGCGCCCAGTTGTTTTCGAGCAGCGGCAACAGCGCCGATGCTGCCGCGCTGCTTCCGGCGATCCCGGCGAGCCGGCGCAGGAACACGCGCCGCGGCAGCGGCGTGTGGGTGTATTCGTGGTACAGCGCAATGATGCGAGGGTCCATGCGGAGTTCCTGACCGGGCTACGGCGATGATACTGTGTCCCTGGGCGCGCGATGCGGAAGATGTAGGATTGGCGGCGCATGGCCTACGCAGTCAAGGAAATTTTCTACACGCTGCAGGGCGAGGGTGCGAACACGGGCACGCCTGCTGTGTTCTGCCGCTTCGCCGGCTGCAACCTGTGGTCGGGGCGCGAGCAGGACCGCGCGGAAGCCGTGTGCAAGTTCTGCGATACCGACTTCATCGGCACCGATGGGCCGGGCGGCGGGCGCTTCGAGACGGCGGATGCGCTCGCCCAGGCAGTCGCCGCCGCATGGCCGCGGCGCGTGTCCGCGCGCCGTTTCGCCGTCTGTACGGGAGGCGAGCCGCTGCTGCAGCTCGACGAGGTGCTGGTCGAGGCGCTGCATGCGCAAAGCTTCCGGGTCGCGATCGAGACCAACGGCACGTGCGCAGTGCCACGCGGCGTGGATTGGGTGTGCGTGAGCCCCAAAGCGGGCGCACCGCTGAAAATCGAGTGCGGCGATGAGCTCAAGCTCGTGTTTCCGCAGCCGGGCGCCGAGCCTGGGCGCTACGAACGGCTCGAGTTCGAGCACTTCTTCCTGCAGCCGATGGACGGCCCGGTGCGCGAGCAGAACACCCGGCTCGCGGTCGCCTACTGCCTGGCACACCCGCGCTGGCGGCTCAGCCTGCAGACGCACAAGCTGATCGGAATTCCCTGAGCGATGGAGATCTCGTACCGGTTCGGTTTCGACGCCGCGCACTTCTTCGGCAGCTATCCAGAGGGTCACCTCTACCGCGGACTGCACGGGCATTCGTTCCAGGTCGAGGTGGCGCTGGAGGGCGAACCTGCTCCACGCACCGGCTTCGTGGCGGATTTCGGCCAGCTGGAGCGCGCGTGCGCGGAGCTGCGCGCGGCGCTCGATCACCGACTGCTGAACGAGGTCGAGGGCCTCGCCACGCCGAGCTTGGAGAATCTGTCGCTCTGGATCTGGACGCGGCTCGCGCCGCGCTTCGCATTGCTCGCGCGCGTCACCGTGCGGCGCGACTCGAGCGGCCAGAGCTGCACCTACCGCGGGCCGGGACGCTGATGGTCGCCGGCGCGGCAGCCGCCAAGGCGTCCGGCTTCGGCGGTTTCGCGAGGCCGGGGGCGCTTAGCCGTTGCGGCCGATTTCGAGCTTGTTGCTCACCGCGCGGACACCGAGAACGCGTGATGCGATGCGTTCTGCCTTGGCGCGCGTGGAATCGGTGCGCACTTCGCCGTAGAGCGATACGAACCCGTTCTGGACGGTGACAGCGATCTCTCCGGCGCCGGCGCCGAAGGTCGCGTACAGCGCGCCTTTCACCTTGCCCGCGAGTTCCGCATCGAGGGCGCGCGTGCGTGCCTTGTCGCTGCCCGAGGCGACGGAGATCCCGGCCTTGGCGCGATTCGCCGGCACGTGCGCCGCGAACGCCCCCGCGCAGAGCAGGAGCGCTCCCGCAACGGCGGCGCAGAGCGCGCGGTGAATCCAGGTGCTGTTGCAATGCTTCACGATTGGTCTCCCGCGAATGTGGACTTGCAGCTTCGCTTGCTTGCCCGCTCTGACCGCTATACGCAACCGAGGTTCCGCCGGATTCGCGCCGCGAACCGTTTGAAACGTCGCGCCGCAGGATCGCCGTTCAGAATCAAGCCTGCGAGCCCCCGTTCCGCCGCAGCAGGTTGAGGAACTCGCGCCGCGTCTTTGGCCCGTAGGTGAGGAAATGCGGCTCGGGGTGCTCGCGGTACGCGAGACGCTCCTGTGCAATGCGGTCGCGGCGGGTGTACTTCTTCACTTCCTCGGCGCTGAGTGCGTACACCTTTGCGGCGTTCAGGCCGAAAATCCTGGCGCGCAGCGCCGGCGTGATCTCGGGATAACCATGGCTGGCGCGCAACTCGGGGGCGATCTGGAAGATGCGGAAAGCCTGGATCTGGTCCTGCGGCGAGCCGTACCAGATCGAATCGGTGCCCCAAAGGACGTTGTGCTCGCCGACGTGCTTGAACAGTTTTCCGAGCGCGTGCGCCGCAGCGTCCGGATCGCGCATGAGGAAGCGCCAGGTGCTGCCCAGCTCGGCGTAGACGTTCGAGTTCGGCTTGACGCCGTTTTCGACCAGCGAGCGGATCAGCGTGTCGATGCCATCGCGCTTTGCGCCGTGATCGTAGGGCTGTTCGCGCACGCCCGTGACAAAGCCGGAGTGATAGACCAGGAAGGCGACATCGGGAAAGCGTTTCGCCACCACGCCGATGTCGCTGCACTGGCTGTGCTCGTAGGAGCGCGGGCCGAAGGGCAGGCCTTTGTGCACGCAGATCACCTTGACACCGAGCGAGCGGGCGCGTTCGATGAAGCGCGTGCCGATTTCGTCCGATAAGAAGAAGCCCTGGCCGCCCGGGCCGAATTGCGTGTAGGTCTTCCAGGCGCAGATCTTCCAGCGCTCGGCCAGCTCGTCCATTCCCTCCAGGTCGCCCGGTTGGTTCGGATTGACGCGGCCGTGGATCATCAGGCGGTGCGTGCCCTGCATGCGATCGACGATCCTGCGCACCGCGTCGGCGGCGGCGATGGTGAGCGGCTCGTTCTCGCGCCGCGACGGCACGAACGAGAGCACCATCATGTCGGTGTCGGAATCCAGGAAGACGTCCTTCACGAACTCCTCGTGTCCGAGGCAGTCGAGGTGGCTGCGCGCGCCGGGTCTTTGCGCAAGCGCGCAGCCCGCCTTGGGCGCCCAGCGGAACGCTTCGGCGGGGGCGCTCTTCACCCAGGCGCCGGTGGGGTCCACGAAGTGGCCCTGCACGTCGAAGATGAACTCGCCCTTGCCGCCGGTGCGCGCTTGCGCGAGTTGCTGATCGAGCGCCGCCTCGGCCTCGAGCTCGAAGAAGCCGCCGGTCCGCCCCGCCGCGGCATGGGCGGAATTGAACGCCAGCAGCGTACTCGCCGCGCCGCAGGCGGAGACGAGAAATTCGCGCCGCGAAAGACCGAGGTGTTTCGCGTTCGCACTCGCCGCCTGATGCGCGAGGCGATTTGCAGCGCGGTCGGCCGCCGAGAGGGCGACCGGCGAAAACTCGCCGTTCGACGTAGGGTCGAGCTTGATCGGCAGGCGGGTGCCGTCGGGATCCGTGCGCTGTTTCATGCAGGCAAGTATATTCCGCGCTGGTCGGGGGTTTCGAGCATGGGCGATGACAACGGCGAAGTGCCTGGGGAGGGGTAGAGCGCCAGCGCGAGGCGGGCGGCGGTAGAATCCGCCGCTCGTCTTCCCACATCCAATCGGAAACCATCATGACCATCTCGATGTACCAGGCAAGCGCGCCGCGCTTCGTCAACATGTTGAAAAACCTTTCCGCGATCCTTGAGAAGGCGCAGGCGCACGCGGAGGCGAAAAAGATCGACCCGGCGGTCTTGCCCAGCTGCCGCCTCCATCCCGACATGTTCGCACTGTCGCGCCAGGTGCAGATCGCCTGCGACAACGCGAAGGGCGCGGTGGCGCGCCTCGCCGGCGTCGAGGTGCCGAAGCACGAGGACACGGAGCAGACCTTCGCCGAACTGAAGGCGCGGATCGCGAAGACGATTGACTTCGTCAACACGTTCAAGCCGGCGCAGATCGACGGCAGCGAGGAGAAGGACATCCACCTCAAGCTCGGGCCGCTGGAAGTGACGTGGAAAGGCATGCAGTACCTGTGCGGATTCGCGCTGCCGAACTTCTATTTCCACGTCGTGACGGCGTACGACATCCTGCGTCACAACGGCGTCGAAATCGGGAAGCACGACTACATCGGCAATCCGTGAGCCTGGGCGCGCGCCGGGAAGCCGAACGCAAGGGTCAACGACGCCCTCCGCGGCGCGTTGATCTTTGGCCAGCAGATGTGCAAAGGAGGCTCTCTTCATGAATGCAAGAAAAGCGTTATTGGGCGCGTTGTTTACCGCCGCAATCGCTGCAACACCGGCTTTCGCGGGTGTTGGCGTCAGCATCGAGATTGGCATTGCACCGCCTGCCGTGGTGATCGAGGCTCCTCCACCCCGGGTCGGTTACGTCTGGGCCCCTGGGTACTGGGCGTGGCACCGTGATCGGCACATCTGGATCGGTGGACGCTGGGTCGTCGAGCGCCCCGGCTACTACTGGGTGCCGGAACGCTGGGAGCCGGTTGGCGGACGCTGGCGTTTCGAACAGGGGCACTGGGCCAACGTCAAGCACTGGCACAAGGACAAGGGTCACCACGGCCGCGGCCCCGGCCGCGGCAACTAAGCGCGACGACGGGCTGCGGCAGCGCGGCCCGAAAGCGCCTGTGTGACCTGATTGACGCGCAAGGAGTCGGCGCGGCCGCCGGCGCTCAACGCGGTGGCGGAGGCGGCGGGGTGCCCGGCGGCGGGGGCGGTGGAGTGGAGTAGGACGCGGAGGGCCTTGGGTTCTGGAACCGTCCCGCGACCGGCACCTGGTGGCCTTTGGCGTACATGCATTGCTGGTAGCCGATGTCGTAGCGCTGTTGCATCGTGCGCGCCGAGGCACCGGCGGCGCCCGCGCCGGCGGAAGAGCCGACGATCAAGCCGGTGCCTGCACCCACGGCAGCGCCCTGTCTCCCGCCAATCAAGCCTCCGGCAATGGCGCCGACCGCTGTTCCGACCGCCGCGCTCTTCACCCCGCTATCGGCCGATGCCTGCTCGGCCGTGCCGCCGCCGATCTGGCTGCTGGCGAATTGGCGGCATTCGTAGTCATCGGCGCGGAACTGATCGAAGCTCTTGCCCGTTCCGGGCAGCACCGTCACGCCAGGGCCGCTCGGCGGTACCGTCACGCACCCGGACAGAAAGATTGCAGCGGCAAGCGCCGACAGGCGAAGGGCGGGGGATCTGGTTCTGCTCATTGTGGTCAGCCGGGCGGCCGTGGCGCTACGCGCTGCCAGCCTCGCGGGCACTCCTTGACATAGGGGTAGTAGGCTTGGGAGTCAGCACAGTAATACCAGTATCCTTGACTCTCCGGTGCCGGTTGCGCCCCTTCCTGCTGGATATAAGTCTGGGGCTGGGACGGAACTACAACCACCTGAGACGGGTAGGGCGGGTAGTAATAGTAGGGCGGGTAATACCAATAAGGCCAGCCAAAACCAATGGGTATGCCGACAAACACGCCGACGCGGGCGTGCGCGTGCCCTCTCCCGCGCTGGGCCAGAGCCGAATCGGTCGCCACCAGACCCGTCACCACCAGTGCAAGCAGCAAAGCTGTCTTTTTGGTCAGGTTCATGCAGTTCCTCCGTCTCGGGAGGGGTCATCCTCTTTGACGGCTAGAGTATCAAGTCCGTTCGCCGCCAAGTTGCAGTTTTGGTAACAAACTGTAACCCGCCATTGCCATTAAACTTGACCTGAAATGGACTTGAGCCTTCAAGTCGGCAGGTACGATATCCGGAAGCTTCTTGGCAAAGGTGCGACGGGGACCGTGTACCTCGCGAAGGATACGTTCACCGGAAACGAGGTCGCGCTGAAGACCATCGAGCCGGAGGTGTTTCGCGACCCCGAATTCGGCACCGTGTACCGGGCGCAGTTCCTGAACGAAGCGTCGCTCGCGGGCAAGCTCCGGCATCCGCACATCGTGGCGATCCTCGACGCCGTGGTGCAGGAGGACTCCGGCCACATCGCGATGGAACTCGTGACCGGCGGCGACCTGTCGCAGCACGTCACGCCCGATGCGCTGCTGCCGGTCGCCGAAGTATTGCAAATCGGCTTCAAGTGCTGCGGCGCTCTCGAGTACGCCTTCAGGGAAGGCATCGTGCACCGCGACATCAAGCCCGCGAATATCCTGATGGCACGGGCAAGCGAGGTCAAGATCTCCGATTTCAGCGGAGAGGTCAAGATTTCGGATTTCGGTGCCGCATATCTGCGCAAGAGCCAGGCAGTGCAGACCGCATCCATGGGCTCGCCGTTCTACATGTCCCCCGAGCAGATCGCGGGGGAGGAGCTGACATTTCACAGCGACATGTACTCGCTCGGCGTGGTGCTCTACGAATTGCTGACGGGCAAGCGTCCGTTCACCGCCGACGGCATCGAGGCGCTGGTGCAAAAGATCCTGAACCAGGACCCGGTACCGCCGAGCCGCCTGCGCGCGGGGCTGGCGGATGCGATTGACACGGTAGTGCTCAGGGCGTTGAAGAAGAAGAAGGAATACCGCTACCCGACCTGGGCCGCCTTCGCGCTCGAGCTTTCCAACGCCAGCCCGCTGGCGCTGCCGCCGGGGGCGATTTCCGACGGCGAAAAATACCTGGCCCTGAAGAAAGTCGAGGTGCTCGCCACGCTGTCGGATGCGGAGCTGTGGGAGCTGATGCGCGCCGGCCGCTGGTCGCGAGTGGCGAAGGGCAAGGTCATCGTGAAAGAGAACGAACCCGGACAGAGCCTCTTTTTCCTCGCCAAGGGAGAAGTCAAAGTCACCAAGAGAGGGCGCCTGCTGAACGTGGTCAATCCGGTCGAATATTTCGGCGAAATGGCGTACATGTGGGGTGGCGCGCTGCCGCGGCACGCGACCGTCGAGTCCATGACCGAGGTGCTGCTCGCGGAATTCGAGCCGCCCGCCCTCAACAAGATGAGCATCAGCGCGCAGCTTCACCTCACGCGGGCGCTCGCGCGCAATCTCGTGGATCGCCTGGCGCTCGCCAATACGCGGCTGATGCGCTGAGCGGGCGAGGGTGGCGAAAAAACGCCGGGCGTGCGTCCTGCGGCGGCACCGGCCTGGCGACATGGGCGAGGTCGTGCGACTGCACGGCGCGCTTTATGCGCGCGAATACGGCTACGACATGACCTTTGAAGCGCTGGTCGCCAGCATCGCGGCGCAGTTCGTCAGGAACTTCGACCCGGCGCGCGAGCGCTGCTGGATCGCCGAGATGAACGGCGCCGTCGTCGGCTCCGTTTTCGTGGTGGAAAAAACACCGACCGTCGCAAAGCTCCGCCTGCTGATCGTGGCGCCGGCGGCGCGCGGCCTCGGCGTCGGGCGGCGCCTGGTGAAGGCGTGCATCCGATTTGCGCGCCGCGCCGGCTACGCGAAACTGGTGCTCTGGACGCAGAGCCACCTCGACGCCGCCCGCAGGATCTACGAGAGCGAAGGTTTCCGGCGCGTTGCGCGCAGGCGGCACCGCAGCTTCGGGAAAAACCTCGTCGCCGAGACCTGGGAGCTCGCCTTGTGAGCAGCGACGTCAGGAAATGGAAGAAGGTTTCCGAGGCGCTTGCCGCGCGCTTCGAGGAGTGCCTCCCGGCTTCACCGGCGGTCGAGCGGCGCAAGATGTTCGGCTGTCCCTGCGCGTTCGTGAATGGCAACATGTTCGCCGGACTGCACGAGGCGCGGTTGATCGTGCGGGTGCCCGAGGAAGCCGCAGCGCGCCCGTTTGTCGTCATGGGCCGCACGATGCGCGAATACGCGGCGATCGAGGACGCGCTCGAGCGCAAGCCCGCCGAGCTGCAGAAGTGGATCGAGCGCGCCTTCGCCCATGCGCGCGCGCTGCCGCCGAAAAAGCCGAAGAAAAATCCCCCGCGTTAATGGCCCGGCACGCCGATCGCGACCGGGCGGATCGGCGAGCCGGCGCTGCCTTTCTCGAGCATCGGCAGGACCATCGTGCACGAGGTCCACACTTTGTCGCGCGCCAGTTCGTCGAGCTTCGCGTTCTCGATGTGATGGATGCCCATCTGCGTCAGCATGTGGTGATGCAGCGCGAAGGGCAGGTTGGGCGGCGTTCCGGGCGCGGGGCCGGCCTTGCCCTCGAGCATGCCCTCGGGCACCGGATCGACGAACGGCGTGTCGAGACCGATCGCGACGATGCGCCGCTCGCCGAGGTATTTCGCCGCGTCGTAGGAAAGCCCCGGCGCCTTCGTGTAATAGAACTTCTCCGTGTCCGGGTCTTTCCAGTAATCGCCCCAGCCCGTGTGCACGTACACCACGTCACCTGGCAGAATCCCGCGCTTCGCGATCCCTTGCGCTTTCAGCATCTGCTCGATGTGCTTCGCCGTGACCAGCTCGCCCGCCTTCATCGGCTGGCCGCCCCCGACGTGCTGCTTCGCGTCCAGCAACACCGCCGTGGTGACGAGCGGCGGCGCCTTCTCCATGCCGAGCTTCTGCAGCCCGGACTCGGGCGTCGGCTTGACGTCCTTTTGCGTATAACCGCCGTAGTACGCGGCGCCGTCCACCGGGATCGGCGGCTTGCCGTCCCACGGCTGCTTGAGCACCCCGAAATGCCCCAGCGCGTCGATCTGCGTAGCCTGCTGCCCGGGCTCGGCGCCGGCCTCGTACTGCTCGAGGTTGAACGCATGCGCGCTCCCCGGGATGCTCGCGGTCGGTTTCGGCTTCTGCACATACGGGCCACTGAACGGCGACAGCGGCATGGTGTTGGAGCGCACCTGCGAAAGCTCGTAGGACTTCGCCTTCGCCTGCCCGAGGTGCCAGGCGCAGCGCGCCCACGTTCCGGCGCCGATCGCGTTCGCCATGCCGCGTTCGTCGCCCGCGGGCCAGGGCGGCGCCGGGGTGCGCTTTTGCGATTGCGCGAGGACCTTCGATGGCTCCACCGCAGGAGCGGACGATGCGGCGAATGCGGCGGCGAGTGCCAGAGCGAGCGGGGCAATGCGGGGCGTGCGAAACATGGCTTTCTCCCTGGGATGGACCGGCGGGCGAAGTCTACCCCGGCTGCCGCCGCAGGGGCAGCGCCAGCGCCTCGAGCGCGGCGAAGTCTCCGGCAATCGCGTCCGGCCGGTGCGTGCCGGGGAATATGCGCACCAGATGCCCGGGCTCCCACTTCGCGCCGTTGTAGTAGATCGCGGTGACGCCCACCTCCTTGGCCGCGATCGTATCGGTCGTGCTGTCGCCGACGAACCAGATATCCGGCCCGGGCGGCAGCCGCAGCTCCTCGAGTCCCCGCAGCACCATGTCGGCAGAGGGCTTGCGCCGGCGCACGTCGTCGCCGCACACGATTACGTCGAACAGGTCCCGCCAGCCGGTGCCATCGACCTCGGTCAGCTCGCGCGCGAACAGCGCGCGCCTGCGATTGGTCAGCATCCCGGTCCTGAGGCCCGCCGCGCGCAGCCTGCCGAGCATCGCGCGCACGCCGGGCTCGAACGGCTGCACCGCGCCGCAGTGCCTCATGTAGCAGCGATCGAACGCTTCATGGGCGACCTGCTTCGCTTCCTCGTCCGGACCGAACAGGATCTCGAACATTTCGGTGCGCGAGATGCGGCGCTCGCGTTTCGTTTCCGGCGGCAATCGGTGATGCGCGCGGACGTGCGCGACGAATGCGTCGTGCTCGGGAATCCTGCCGCGGCCCGGCGTCACGAGCCGCAGGGCGAGCCCCAGCTCGCCGAGCAGCGGCAACATGTCGTCGACCGCGGCGTACATCGCCTCGAACGTATCGGCGAGAGTACCGTGCCAGTCGAAGAACACGGCGCGCGGTGAGGCGAGCCTGGGCATGGATGGAACGCTATAATCGTTGCGCAGAGGAGGGAGTGGCCATGAAACCCGAAAGCTCGTTTAGATAGGGCGCACGCATGCTCAGAATTTCGATCGCCGCCCCTTTCTTGCTGGCAGCATTCTGCGCCTGGGCGCAGGGCTATCCTACGCGCCCGGTCAATCTCGTCGTGCCGTACCCGCCGGGCGGACTGATCGACCTCGTGGCGCGCATCGTGCAGGCGAAGCTCGGCGCGGAACTCGGACAGCCGGTGATCGTCGAGAACCGCTCGGGCGCAGGCGGCAATGTCGGAGCGGAGGCGGTCGTACGCGCCGCGCCGGACGGCTACACGCTGCTGATGGCGAACCCGTCGCTTGCCTTGAGCTCCCACATTTATCCGAAGCTCAACTACCGGCCGCTCGCCGATTTCGCCTATGTCGGGCAATACGGTACCGTGCCGAACGTGCTGCTGGTGCATCCGTCGCTGCCGGTGAAGACGGTTCCCGAGCTGATCGCATACTTGAAGAAGAACCCGGGCAAGCTCAATTACGCCTCGAACGGCTACGGCACCTCGCCGCAGATGTCGATGGAGCTGTTCAAGAGCATGACGGACACCTTCATCGTGCACATCCCTTTCCGCGGCTCGGGGCCGGCGGTGGCGTCGCTGCTCTCCGGCGAGACCCAGCTGATGTTCGACAATCTGCCGCCGGTGGTGCCGCACATCAAGTCGGGCAAGATGCGACCGCTCGCGGTGACCAGCCTCAAGCGCTCGCAGGTGATGCCGGAGCTGCCCACGCTGGACGAGGTGGGGCTGAAAGGCTACGAGGTGACCGCGTGGTTCGGCATCGTCGCGCCCGCCGCGACGCCGCGCGAAGTGGTGACGCGAATCAATCAGGCGCTCAATCGGACGACGACGGACCCGCAGGTGCGGGAGAACCTTACATCGCGTGGCGCCAACGTGATCCAGGGTACGCCCGAGGAGTTCCTCGCCTTTGTCAGGGCCGAGACGGAAAAGTGGGGCCCCGTGGTGAAGCGCGCCGGCATCATCGCAGACTAGCGGGTGAGGGTCCTTTCCAACCGGAACCGTCCTGTTCATTTCGGGCCGTTTCCGCTCGAGCGTATTGCGCGTGCGAAGACATCGCCTGACCTCGCGGGCGTAAGCGAGTGCTGTGCAGCGCGGAGCGATACGCGCCTGGGGCGCATCGTCAACGAGTACATCGCGCTATTCGAGCAATTCCGCGCCGAGGAGCCCGCGCCGGAGCGCGCGCCGTATCCGGGCGACCCGCAACGCCTTTCAAACGAGCTCAAAGCCAACTGCTACTTCCTCAACGCCTCGCTCGCCGGTTGCTGCGAGATCCCGGATTCGGCCTGGATCGGCGCGCGAATCGAAGGCCACCGTTGGGCGCTTGCGGTGCTGGTCGAATTCGGCCGCGCGCCCGAGCCGGACAACCTCGCGCACGCATGGGTGAAGGGAAGCGAGTACGACTGCGCCCTGCTGCGCGCTGCCGAGATCGCGACGATCAGCGCGTCGTTCCTGCGCCGATTGGGCTTTTGCGCGACGGCCCACACGCGTGACCGCGGCGAGGTTTCGCACGCGCAGATCCTGGTGGCCGCGGGACTGGCGCGCTGGAAGGACGGATCCGCCATTGCGCCGTTCCTCGGCACGCGATTCGCGTCCTGCATCGTGACCACCTCCGGACCGCTCGCCGCCGACCGGCCGCTCGCGACGCAGAACGGCGTCTTCGAAGGCGGCCTGGGGTGGTGGCTGGGCGCAGGCGGCACCGAGACGTGGTGGGAGCGCTGGCTCGCGGCGCGCAGGCCCTCCGACGGCAGCCGCTTTCCGATGGAAAAGATCCGTCGCGTCGACCAGCCGACCACGCTGGTGCTCGAAGACGAAGTGCCGCGCGTACCGAAACGCGCCAACTTCTTCACCCGCGCGCTGAACGGCGACCTCGGTGAGAAAGCCAGGCGCGAGCGCTGGCGCTTCGCCTACAAGACCCCGATCGCCGACGCCTACGTGAAGCTGATCCGTGCCATGGTGCCGAAGCAGGGCGGCGAACCGGCCGCGGTGCGCGATCCTGCGGCGTGCGATGCGGCGGCAAACGCGCGTGCGATCAAGTCGCTCCTGTATTACCTCGGCACCGACATGACCGGAATGTGCGAGGCGAAGCGCTACTGCTGGTATTCGCATCAGGACGACGGCCGGCCCATCGAGCCGTATCACCGCAACGCCGTGGTCATGCTGGTGGATCAGGGATTCGAAACCATGGAAGGCGCCTCGGGCGACGACTGGATTTCGGGGGCGCAGTCGATGCGCGCCTACATGCGAGGCGGCGAGGTGTGCGGTGTCGTCGCGGCATTCATCCGCAGCCTGGGCTGGAGCGCGCGCTCGCAGACCAACGCCGATTCCGACGTGCTGCAGCTCCCGCTCGTGCTGCTCGCGGGCCTTGGCGAGCTGTCGCGAATCGGCGAGCTGGTGCTCAACCCGTTCGTCGGCCCGCGCTTCAAGAGCGCGGTCATTACCACCGACCTGCCGCTGGCGCACGATCAGCCGATCGATTTCGGTCTGCAGGACACTTGCTCGAAATGCCTGAAGTGCGCGCGCGAATGCCCGTGCAGCGCAATCTCGTTCGGCGACAAGGTGATGTTCAACGGCTACGAGATGTGGAAGCCCGACGTCGAGCGCTGCACGCGCTACCG
>CAZYVT010000083.1:0-4514 GCA_964651335.1 uncultured Enterobacteriaceae bacterium
GGTGGAGTGGCCGCTGGTGGAGCGATGGTCCCGGCTCCAGGTGCGACCGAGCCCGCGCGCATGCTGGTCCGGTTGCTCTTCACGGTCGTGTTCTTCATCGCATACGATTTCGGACGCTTTCTTTCGCACTCGCTGTTGCACGATGTGAAGCTGCTGTGGGAATTCCACAAGGTGCACCACTCGGCGGAGGTGCTCACGCCGATGACCACCTTCCGCGCGCACCCGGTCGATCTGCTCGTGATGGCGTGGGGGCCGGCGCTCACCACCGGCATCGTTGTCTGGGCCTTCAACCGTTTCGCCGGCGGCTCTGTGTCGCCCTATACATTCCTCGGCCTGCACGTCCTGATGTGGGCGTTCAATCTGATCGGCAACCTGCGCCACTCGCCGGTGTGGCTGTCCTACGGCCCGGCGCTGGGTCAGTGGCTCATCAGCCCGGCGCACCACCAGTTGCATCACAGTTGCGAGCAGCGGCATTACGGCTGCAACCGCGGCTTCGAGCTGGCGGTCTGGGATCGGCTCTACGGAACGCTCTATGTGCCGCCCGCGCGCGCGGAGACGTTCCGCATGGGTCTCGGCGACGACACGGACGGCCGCTTCCACACGCTCGCGCGCATGTACTTCTGGCCGATCGCGGGCGCGGCGCGCGCGATCCGGTTGCGCGTGCGCAGCTCGCTGCATCCATCGGTGAAGCCATGACGAGATTCGTCGCCCATTTCACTTCGGCACTGTTCGGCCTCGTGCTTGCCGGCTGCGCGACGCCAGGCGGTTTTCACGCCGTCGCAATCGCCCGCATCCCGGACGGCTACACGATCAAGGCGGTCATGCGGCCGGTGCGGGCGCGCGAAACCTGCGAGGAGGCCAACCGGCGTTTCGCGGATTCGATCCTCAGCGGGTGCGCGGATTGCCGGATCGAGGTTCTGCGCTGCGAGCGTGAGCTTGCGGGCGAGGAGCGTGCGCTCGCGAGGTCGGAACCCGTGACGGGATACGTGCTCGTCACCGACGACCTTCGCATGCTGATTTCCGGTCCGGAAGAGACCGCGCGAACCGCCTGCGAGCAAATCGCCGCGGACGCCAGCCGGTTGGGTGTGAAGTCCGCCGTCTGCCGCCGCCCGGCGGTCGGGCGGGATTGATCGCTTCCTCAGGCAAACCGGGTAATTCCAGAAAACGCTTTCCGATGCAACCACGGGGCAATTGGGGGCAGAGTCGACCATTTCGTATAGCGGAATATTGGACTCTGACCCCAATAATTCATGCTTGATATACTGTACATGGGATGACTTCTATGCATTACATGATCGAATTGGGCGGGGCGGTGCGCGCGGCCCGCTCGCGCGCCGGCTTGACCCAGGCCGACCTTGCGGCAGCGTGCGGTCTGTCCCGACAGACGATCGCTCAGCTGGAGGCAGGCACGTTCTCCGACCTCGGCATCCGGAAGGTCGAGCGTGTGCTTGTCCAGCTCGGTTTGCAGCTGCGCGTGGAGCCGGCTGGCGCAGCTTACGCCGGGAGGGGCGAGACGCGCCTCGACCGCCTGCTGCGCGCGCGCGGCGACGCGCACAAGCAGACCGCCGTCCGTCTCGCCGCCGCGACGTTGCGCAAGCTGCGCAAGGTGGGCGTTTCGGCGTGCGTCGTCGGTTCACTCGCCAAAGACAAATTTCGCGCCGGCTCGGACGTGGATTACCTGATCGAGGATCGCGGCGGTCTGGCTGAGTCCAGGATCACCGGCCTGATCGAAGCGTCGATGGACGGCTTCCCCTTCGACGTCATCTACGCGGAGCGGGCCGATCCGGAATTGCTCGAATTCATGCGCGGCGAGGCGAAACGTGGCACATCCGCTGTTCGCCCGGCTTGACCGGCAACTCGAACTCGTGAAGAGCGAACTCGCGAATGCGGTCGAGGCCGACCGCCGATTCGCTGTGCTGCGCCGGCGCGCCACCCGACGAAAAGCCGATCGCGGGCTGTATCACGAGTGGTCGCACAACGCGAGCCTCGCGGACGGGGTTTCCGCGCTCTACAGCGGAATCGAGTCGATCCTCGAAGCGGTCGGAAACGAGATCGACGAGTACACGCCGCGCGGAGATGCGTCGCATGCGGACCTCGTGGACGGCATGGCGGTCGAGGTCAAGGGCGTTCGCCCGGCCGTGCTGAGCGAGCCGACACGCGAGCTGATGCACGAGGTACGCAAGTTCCGGCACGTCGTGCGCCACAAGTACGCGCTTCAACTCCGACGGCGCGACGTTGCCAGGAACTTCGTTCTCGCGAAAAAGCTGGTGCCGGCGTTCGAGCGCGACTGGCGGCGGTTTACCAGGGCAATGCTCGAGAAGGTCTCGGGCTGACTGGGCAGGGTGAAAATCGGGACCGCCCCGGCTTATCCGCGAGGCCGCCATGGACATGGTAATGCAGATGCATTACGATGCCTTCCCGCCGAGGATTGCGAGATGGCCGCCACTCTTGAAATCGAATCCACCCTCACCGACCGCTACCAGACCACGGTTCCCGACGCTGTACGCCGGGCGCTCAAGCTCGGCAAGCGCGACAAGATCCGTTACCACGTGCAAGGCGACGGCCGCGTGGTCATGACGCGCTGCGCGCCTGCGGAAGACCACGACCCCGCGCTGGAAAGCTTTCTGCAATTTATCGCCCACGACATCGTCGCCCACCCCGAACGGATTCGTGCGCTCGGCAGGCGGCAAGCCGCCCGCATACGCGCCTTGGTGAAAGGCGTCGCGGTGGATTTGAGCTCGCCCCTTCATCCAGAGAACGAATGAGACGGGCCGATGCGCCCGTAGCCGTAAACGGCTGGACACTCTTCGCACACCCGCTCTTTCTCGACCAACTGGAAGCCCTGGTCGCCGAGGTCGGGCGGCTGAAGGCGCGGCATCCAGAAGGCTTTTCCCACAGGAACGCCGCGAAGCGCCGCCTGGCTGCCATCGCCAAGCTTGCCTTCGAAGCGATCCCGCAGGATCCCGGGCGCCCTGAGTATCGCCAAGCGGACACGCTCGGTCCCGCCCGCAGGCACTGGTTCCGGGCAAAGTTCTTCCAGCAGTACCGGCTGTTCTTTCGCTACCACCGGGGACAGAAAATCATCGTCCATGCCTGGGTCAACGATGAGGACACCCGCCGCGCCTATGAGAGCGGCAACGACGCATATCGCGTGTTTCGCCGCATGCTGGAACGCGGCAACCCGCCCGAGGAATGGGACGCGCTGCTGGCGCAGGCGAAACGCGCCGGCGGTCGGCTCGGCCGCGTGCCGAAAACCTGAAAAACCGGGTTGGTCCCGGCTCTCCGGGATCAGCCGAACAGGCGCTGCGCGACTGCGGTGAGGGCGTAGCGGTGCCCGGGTTAGGCGAGTTTCACGCCAGCATGCGCCAGCGCGCGCCTCAGCGGACGGTCGCCGCACGCGACCGGCAGGTGAAGATGGAGGGCGAGCGCGAGGTACGCCGCATCGTAACCGCTCAGTCCGAAACGAAGGGCGAGCTCTCTCAGCTCCGTTATTCCCGGCTCGATCGGATGCACAATAGGTTCAAGCCGGTTCAATACGCGGGCCGCCGCGGCCGCGCCTTCTGGCGACAGGATCGAGCGCCGCTCAAGCGTTACAAGAACGTTTGAGACTTCTGCAGGAAACAACGCAGGCACATGGTAGGGCTCCCGTTTGGCGCGTCGGCGAATCCGGCTTGCATATTCGCTCGCCTGACTTGGCACGACCCATGCCACCGCGATCGATGCGTCCAGCACGAACGCCACTACAGCCGTCCCTCCGGGATCATGTCCGCGAGGTTCACGCGTTTCCTGACCTTGAGCGACTTGCGCAGAGCCTCTGCCTCGTCAAGAACTTCACTGCGGTCCCATGCCCTTGCCCTTGCCGGAACGATCTTCGCCACGACGCGGCCGCGCTTGGTGATCACCGTAGAGCGTCCGAGCCTCGCCTGCTCCACAAGTTCGGAGAACCGGGCTTTTGCATCGTAAACGCTCAAATGTTCCATAGCCTGCTCCTGACTAGTCAGAACGGTATTTTACCGCTCGCGGCCGGCCTCGTGAAATGCCTTTTGCACCGGCGAGAGCAGGTATTCGAGGACGGTCCGGGTGCCGAGATTCACTTCCGCGATCACCTGCATTCCCGGCGCGAGCGCATAGCGGCGGCCGTCGGATTCCAGAAACTGGCTCTCCAGATCGATCAGCGCGCGGAACGCGAGCGGCCCCGCCGGCCGGTCGCGCCCGGCGAGCGCTCCGGAGCGGGTGTTCGGGTTGGGCGCCTCGGTCGCATCCGCGCTCAGTTGCGCGACCGTGCCCTTCGCCATGCCGTACTTCTGGAACTGGAACGCGGCGAGCTTGAGTTTCGCTTCCTGGCCGGGGCGCACGAACCCGGCGTCGTCGTTCGCCACCCAGACCTCGGCGCGCAGCGTCTCGCCCACGGGAACGAGCGTCATCAGGATCGTGCCCGGCGCGACCACGGTGCCCGGCGTGTGCGTGGCGAGGTCCTTGACGATGCCCGCCTGCGGCGCGCGCAGTTCCAGCAG
>CAZYVT010000083.1:4614-13852 GCA_964651335.1 uncultured Enterobacteriaceae bacterium
TGCGGCAGCACCTGCAGGAGCTTCGCCTTCACCTCCTCCGCGGCGGCGAGATCGTGCCGCACGCGCTCGAGCACGCTTCTCTCCTGCGCGAGCGCGTTCTGAAAGGCGTTGACGTTGGCCGCGTATTGCGCTTCGGCCTGCGCGTAGGCCTCGGGAGGGTCGTCGCGCTCGCGCGCAAGCGGGCGGCCTGCGAGCTGCGCGTCGATCCGCCGCAGTGCGAGGCGCTTGGCGTGATAGTCGGCGGCGAGCGCCCGGCCGTCGGCATCCGAAAGCACTGAGTCCATGCGCGCGATAACCTGCCCTTCGGCAACCTGCTCGCCCTCGCGCACGAGGACTTCCTTCACCACGCCCTGCTCCGCAGGCTGCACGATTTTGAGGTAGCCCGAAGGAACCAACTTTCCCTCGGCGACGGCAACAATGTCGAGCGGCGCCAACCACGCCCAGAGGAGAGTCGCTGCGACCAGGGCGAGCACTGCGTACAGCACAGCGCGCCCGAGCGGCGAGGGCGGGACTTGTTCGATTCGCGCCAGTCCGGGCGCGAATTCGCGCGGGTCAGGCGTAAGGAGCATGGTTCTATCGCGCAAAGGGCGACTCATCATCGTTTTCCGTCATGCAGCTCGTCTCGCGCGTGCCGCATGGCCCCTGGTCAACAAATAAAGCACATATTGATTGAGACTGACCCCTTGCGCTCTTGCCGCGTGAGCAAGCTCAGAGTGCAGGCGCTTGGGGACCCGCATCAGGAATTTCCCGCTATAGTTCACGTCCGCGCGGTCACTCGGTTTCGGAACAGGATTGCTCATCTTTCTGGCCGCCTTGACCCAAAGCTCGATTACCGTGTGCAGCTCTTCAATCGCTGCCGCTTCGCTTCTGCCCCACGCCGAAGCACCGGGAAGATCGGGTGCGACCGCGATAAAACCTTCGTCCTCGTCGCTCCAGAACACCTCGATTGGATAACGCATCGCTCTCACGCAAGCACCTGAAATCCTTCCTTGAGCCCTTCCAGCGGACGCAAATGATTGCGCCCGTTATCGGTCAGGCCTACTGCGGCGACAACCGGGGAAGCGGCGCCGGCCAATCCAGCCCTGAAGACTGCGTTCGAGGATCCTGCCGTTGCATCGAAACCGGATTCCGCATAGTCCTCCAGATGTGCATGCAGATCGCGCGCCACGCGACGCCATGCTCTGGCGATGTCCAGTGCATCCGGCGCGACCCGCTTGCCCGAGATCAAGCCGGCCTCGATGACGCCAAAATCAGAGAGCGCGATCGGCTGTGCTTGGTCCCCCCGCGCGAACCAATCGTCCACGATGGCCGCGAGCCGCCGGTCGAGGCCGCTCGTGCGCGGTGCTTCGTCTCCCATGCTCTCCACGGTGCCCGCCTCGCCCGTCGCCGGATTGGCCGTGGACATGGAAAACGTGTCCACGGAGGCTGTTGACGCCACGAACGGCTCGCTCGCACTGGCCTCCTGCGCCACCGCCGCGGACGCTGAGATCGACTGCGGCGCGCTCGCGAATTCGGGAGCGTTGATCACCGCGCGCATCTGGTCGTAGGACAGTGCGCTCACCGACCCGGTCGTCGCGTACTGATATGCGACCGCGCCGCCCATCGCGTCGGTGTCGCTGCTCGAGAGCAAGAAATTGGCGAGATTGTTCGCAACGTTGAAATTCTGCCCGGCCGCGCGCGCCGCATCGAACGCTGCCACGAGCCCCACGAAATCGAACGCCTGGATCTTCCTGTTGTTCATCGGGTTGGAGGACGTCGGCTTGTAGTCGCGCGTGCCCTCGATCACGATCTGCAGCGTGGATACCGACTTGCCCCCGGCCCAGCTTGCGCTCGAGTACCAGTCGGAGAGGTACACATAGTTGTTGGACCCTGTCTTGAGCCGTAGCCCGCTGCCGAACACCTCCAGCGACAGATTGCTGTACAGCGTCCCGCCGCCCGCCGAGATGGTGCTTCCCGCGCCCAACTGGTCGACCGGATCGGCGCCGTCCGACTTGTTGAATGCGACGATCATGCGGGTCTTGGTCACCCCGGTGCCGAGGCCTGCGCTGATCGTGTCGTTTCCGGCACCCCCGATTGCGATCGCACTCGCACCGCCGTACATGCGGATCGTGTCAACTCCCGATCCACCGAGCATCAGGCTGTTGCCGCCGTCGTAACCTGCGTCTTCGATGGTGTCGCGCCCGACGCCGCCGAGCATCACGTCGTGTCCCGCTCCGCCGTCGAGGCGCTCGGCGCTGTTTGCATTTCCGCCGGCGACGAGCGCGTCGTTGCCCGCTCCGCCATACAGACTGTTCGAGACCGATGCGTTCTTTGCTTCCCCGGTGCCGCCGATCAACAGGTCATTGCCGTCCTCCCCGTACAGCGAGTCCGAGCCGAGCCCGCCGTCGAGGGTATCGTTGCCGCCTCGGCCGTAGAGCGAGTCGTTGCCTGCCAGCCCGCTGATCGCATCATTGCTCTCAAAGCCGATCAGGGTATCGGCACCACCGGTCGGGGTGGTGACCTTGGTCTTGATGTTGTCGATGGTCCAGATCGTGCCGTCGGTGAAGCGGAATTCGGCTACGGGATATGAGACGAAATATGCGGGAATCGACAACCGGTCCGTGGTGCCCGAAACGCTCAATGCGAGGTCATCGATGGTGCGCGTGGTGATCACATTCTGCGGCGTGATGCCAGCGCCGAACTGGACGATGTTTCCCGCGTCGACATCGACAATCGTGTCGTTGCCATCGCCGGAATTGAACTGGTACCGGTCGATGCCGGGACCGCCCGCCAGTTGATCGTTTCCGCCGCCGCCCGCCAGAAGATCATCGCCCGCATCGCCGTTGAGAACGTCGTCGTCCGCGCCGCCCGTAAGCGTGTCGTTCCCCTCCATGCCGTAGAGCCGGTCGGCAAACGCCGTGCCGGCGAGGTTGTCATCGCCTGAAGTGCCGCGAATCGCGATCAACTGATCGACGATCGTGTTCGCGTCGGGCAGCGAGCTGCCGTCGGCGAATGTCAGCGTCTCGACCCAGGAATTCGGATTCTTCAGGTAGTTCTCCGCCGTGGCCGAGTTACCGGTTCCGGGAAGGCGCATCAGCAGGTTGTTGCCGGAGCGCTCGAGCGAGACGCTGGCGGCGCCGATACCGGCGCCGAAGCGGATCTCGTCCATGCCGCCGCTATCCCGGATGAGATCGGCACCGTCGCCCGGATTGATCACATAGGCATCGTTTCCCGCGCCACCGTCAAGGAGGTCGTTTCCCGTACCGCCATCGAGCAGATCGTCGCCACCCAGGCCGGACAAGGTGTCGTTGCCGGCGCGACCGTAGAGCCTTTCGCCGGCCATGTCCGTTCCGGTCAGCGTGTCATTTCCGGCCGTGCCCTGGCGCACATTCAGCAGGTCGCTTACCTGGGTTTCATTCAGGCTCGTGCCATCGCTGAACCGGAACCACTCGACGCGGTACTTGGGGTCACCGATCCAGTTGCGTAGCGTGACGCGGTCAGTCGCGCTGACATCGACGACCAGATCCGCCCCCGATGCCCTCGCGCCGATGGCGTCGGCTGCGATTCCCGCGCCGAAAATCAGCTCGTCGCTCAGGCTGTAGTGCCACTGTCCGTTGCCGAAAAACGGTTCGTCGATGACGGTGTCCTGCCCGTCGCCGGGATCGAAATAGTACGAGTCCGCTCCGGTGTTACCGTAGAGCGTGTCGTTCCCGGCGCCGCCGTGGAAGCGCGTGATGTATCCCTCGTCATTCGCGAGCGGATCATTGAGCGACCCGCCGTCGAGCAAGTCGTCGCCCTCGTCTCCCCACAGCTCGTCGATGTCGCGCCCACCCTCCAGCGTGTCGTTGCCCGCACCGCCGTGGATCTCGTCGACGCCCCAGCCGCCCTTTACCGAATCGTTGCCGGCAAGCGCGCTCACGATGTCCTTGAACTCGCTGCCGACGAGGTTGTCCGCGCCGGCCGTGCCCACCAGCTCGAATGCGACCGTGGGGAAAACTCCGCCCGCCTTGACGAGCACGCTGTCGGCGGTGCCGGTGAAGGAAATCAGCGTGTCGAACACGACGGTGCCGATGCTCACCTTGTCCACGAGGTTCTGGCCGAACTGGATCACGTTGAGACCGGTAGGGTCGGTGAGCACGTCCTGCCCGTCGCCGGACTTGAAGAAGTAGCGGTCGTTGCCGCCTTCTCCGTAGACCGCGTCGTTGCCGAGTCCGCCAGTAATGAGATCGTTGCCTGCGCCGCCGTGCAGCACGTCGTTGCCGGCGAGTCCGAGAATCGTCTCCCCGTAGGCGTCGCCGCCGAAGATGAAGTCGGCGTTCGCGGTGCCGGTCAGAGTCAGAAACGGGTCGGTGAGCTCGGAGTGCGAAAAGGACTCCCCGGTGCCGGAGAACGTGACGGCTTCAATCTGCCGGGTCACGTCATTGAACCAGTCCTTGATCGTGACCTTGTCGCTGCCGTTGTTGTGCGCGAGCACGAGATCGTTGCCCGTGCGCGAGACCTGGATGTCTGCCTTCGCGATCCCGGCGCCGAAGATCAGCGCGTCGGCGCCTTGCCCGCTTTCCTGGATGATGTCGCCGCCGTCGCCCAGCCCGATGCGGTAGGTGTCGGCGCCGCTTCCTCCATCGAGCAGATCGTCGCCCGTGCCGCCCGCGAGCGAATCGGCGCCACCATTACCGTAGAGGGTGTCGTTGCCGCCGAGACCGTAGATCGCCTCGGCGATCGCCCCGCCGAAGATCGTGTCGGCACCGGACGTGCCGTACTTGATCTTCTCGCCCTCGGCGCTCGCGTAAGCGGCCGTCCAGACGTTGCCGTCCGCGAACCGGAACTCGGAGACCTGGGACTGCGATCCGGCGAACCAGTTGGCAACGGTAAGCACGTCGGCACCGTTGGCGTGACCGATATTGAGGGCGCTCCCGCTCTGCCAGAGCGTCAGGTCGGTCGCTGCGATTCCGCTGCCCAAAGTCACCGCGTCGAGAACCGTGTCGCCTTGCTCCCAGATGGTGTCGTGCGCATCGCCGAGGTTGAAGAGGTAGAGGTCGTCGCCGGCGCCGCCGACCAGCTGGTCGTCGCCGGCCCCGCCGCCGAGCGTATCGACGCCGGCCTCGGCCTCAAGCACGTCGTCGCCATCGCCGCCCTCGAGCAAATCACCGCCTCCGCCCGCGTTCAGGTAGTCGTTACCGGCGCCGCCGCGGAGAATGTCGATCGCGTCATCGTCGAGCGCATTGAGATACGGAATGCCGTCGACGATCGAAAAGCCGTGCCCGTACAAAGCGTCGTCGCCGGCGTCGCCAGCGATCGTGTCCGCGCCGTCGTTGCCGTAGAGCTCGTCATTGCTGTCGCCGCCGGAGAGCACATCGCCGCCTGTCCCGCCCCAAAGGGAGTCCGCACCGGCGTCCCCTTCGAGCGTATCGTCCCCGTCGTCTCCGAGAAGCGCGTCGTTGTCGTCACCGCCCGAGAGCGTATCCGCACCCGCCCCTCCGAACAGGTGATCACTTCCCGACCCTGCGAGAAGGTTATCGTCGCCATCGCCGCCCTGCAGATCGTCGTTCCCCGCACCGCCGTCGAGCACATCGTCGCCCGCAAAACCGTAGAGCTGATCGTTTCCGGCAAAGCCCCGAATACGGTCAGTGACCCCGGTGCCGCCGAGCTGCGGATGCGCAGCATCGTGGTTGTCGTCGGCCTCTTCGGTACCGTCTAGATCGAAGCCCTGCGCGAGAATATCCGCGTAGGTCATGCTCGAGCCGTCGGCGAAGTGGATCTCGCCTACGAGCGGCGTATTCGCAGGATCGAGCTGATCGAATCCTTCGAAGTGGAGCACGTCATGCGGCGAATTCGCGTCCGCGGGGTCACTCGGCCCGAGGTCGATGCCCAGGCTGCCCGGGAAAAACTTGATGTCGGCTTTCAGAATACCGTCGCCCAGCACCAGCAAGCTCGCTTCGGGATCATTGGCTCCGATCGGCGTATCGAAGACGGTATCCGTGCCGTCTCCCTTGTTGTAGAGGTAGATGTCTTTGCCCGCGCCGCCGACCATGGTGTCGTTACCCGGTCCGCCCACGAGCACGTCATCGCCGCCATTGCCGAATAGTTCGTCGTTTCCGGAACCGCCGTCGAGGTAGTCGCCGCCTTCGTCCGCCCCGGACACCGTTCCCGGGTCGTCGCCGCTGAGTACATCGTTGCCGGCGCCCCCGATCAGAATGTCGGCGCCCGCCTGTCCGAAACTCACATCGTCGCCAGATCCGGCATCGATGAAATCGTCGCCGCCGCCGCCGAATGACCAGTCGAAGCCGGCGCCGCCGTAGATCGCATCGGCCGTGCCCTGGGACAGGGGCAGCTCCAGAACATTGGAGAGCTGAATGTCAAAGAGCCGTTGCCCATCTTGAAGCGTGACCGACCGTGTCGCGGCCCAGTCAAGCGTACTCGCGCCGTGTGCCAGATCGCCCCAGAGATCGTCATCCCCGGGTCCGCCCACGAGGATGTCTTCGCCGTCGCCGCCGAGCAGTGCGTCGTTTCCCGCGGCGCCGATGAGCCGGTCGTTGCCCTGGCCTCCCGAGAGAAAATCTCCCGCCACGTAGGTCGCCGGCTCCGTTTCGCCGGCACCGATTGCCGCCGCAAGCTCGATCCGGCCGAAACCGTAGAGCGCATCGTCGCCGTCACCCGCGTTGACGACGTCGCCGTCTGCGCCGCCCTCGACGAAATCGTCTCCGGGCCCCGCCCAGACGATGTCGCGCCCGGCGCCCGTATCGATGAGGTCCGCGCCGCCTGTCGTGCTGGTATCCGGCCCGTCGGCCTTGACAAGGTCGTTTCCGCCCGCGGTTGCGAATCGCTCGACCTCCGCACCAGTGCCGCCGAAGAACTCGTCGGCGCGATCAGCGAGGGAAATGTTGTCGCGCCCGTCCTGCCCGTCAGCGCGGATGTAGTTGCCGAAGCCATCGTCCCTCGGGTCGATGTCCGGCGTCGAGGGATCGGAATCCCAATTCAGCTTGTCGCCGTAAAAAGTGCGCACCGGGTCTTGCGGCGCCGTCACCGACCCGCGCAGCCGGATCGCGAAGTCACCGTCACGGAAGTCCTTCAGCGTGAGGCTTCCGCCCGCGTCGCCGTTGATCGTGACGACGAGGTCGGTCCGGCCTTCGGCGTTCGGGCTCTTCGTGTACGTGAACTTTCCGTCGGCGCTCTGCCACGTCGTGTCGTTCACCTTGACCGAGGCGTCGGCGATGACGGTGCTCTGAGGATTCGCGAGGAGACCGTCCCGAAACTCGTAGCGCAGCACGCCTTTGCCGTCGGTGTCGCGGATGGTGTCGGCGCCGTCGTTGGAGTCGATCCCAAGAATGTTAGAAGCGCGATAGCTATAGACGTCCAATCCCGAGCCACCTTCCAAATGGTCTGTGTCTCCATTTCCAATCAGATAGTCGGTGCCGCCCTCGCCAAAATAGTGATCCGATTTGCCGCGTCCTTGAAACACATCCGCGCCCGATGAGCCGAACGCGAATTCGCGAGGATTCGGATCTTGCGGAACGTTGTTGAATGGAATCGTCTGGAATTTAATCGGGCTGCCGTCGGCCTGGATCGTCCGGTCCGAATAGAGGATCTGCTCACCCTCCTGGCCAAGCACCACCGTCCTCTCCGTGTTGACGGTATTTCGTATGGCCAGGGCCGCGAGCATTTTCGCCCGATCCTCGATGTATTGAGTGGTGCGGCCTTCGGGAGCCGCATTGCGGTCGAACTTGGCGTATGCCGGATCTTCGTAAACCGCAAGTTGAGCGCCTGAATCGATTACGACGAAGGGGTTGAGGTTCTTGAGTGCGTAGCGGTATGCCCTGCCCGTATCGTCGGTGAGACCAGCCAACCCCGCGATGCCAGCGCCGGAAAGACCGGTTAAAGACTCAATCGCAAACTGCGCGCCTGACACCGAGGTCAATTCAGCAATCCTGGCGTTGAGATCCCTCAGCCTTTCGTGGAACGGCGTGCGAAGTTCAGCCGTGTGCCAAGTGTTGCCAGCGAGCGTAGCCTGGTAGTCGACGGTCGGTAACTGATCCGGACCGACCAGCAGCGAACGCAGCGCGTCGAGCATCCACTCCAGCGTATCGCCTTCAGCCTTGCCTTGCGTGGCAAACGCACCGGACGCTTGCGCGTTCGACATGGCGGCAAAGATTTGCCGCGCCGTTTCCGGCGCCAGATTCGAATCGAGTGCTTCCATTGCCGCCATAAGCGAGAGCGAATCCACCAACAGTACGAGGCTGTGGGTGTCTGCAAAATTATTGGCGTCGGGGTTGGGGACCAGCAGGTTCAACGCCAATATCGCACTCGAGAGAAATGTTCCCCGAATCGGCGGCTGATCTTCGATATAGATCTCCTGGCGAGTCCCGTAATGGATTCCGCTATTGGATACAAACGACATTCCAAGATTGCCGCCGTCGGAGCCTACGATTTCGATCATGTTCGCGAAGCGTTGAGCTGGATCTGCAAACACCGGACTGCTGGGAATCCAATTGGTCCCGCCTGGCAATGGAGCATTGCTCGCCCCAATGGTGTCCCTCGCGGCCAGCAACGCGGCAATCTGGTATTGCAGCGACGCCTGGGTTCCCGCCGGCGGGCGCGTGTCGAACGCGAAGCTGGCCTGCAGCGTCTGCAATCGCGCCCGCTCTTCTTCAATCTTGTTCACGCGGTTCACTGCCTCGTCGTAAATCTGATTGCGGGTCTCGACTGGCAGCGCCGCCCATGCGCCGCTCGCTGTCAGATTCGGGTCGTCACGAAAACGCCGGAAGTCGGCGATCACATCGCTCAGACGGCGCCCATTCGTCACGTCACCGGTGCCAGCGCCATTGAATGTGTAGGTGGCGATGATCGGATTTGCAGCAGTCCCGGCCGTGGCCTCTTCGCGCCTTAGTATGTTGAATGCCGTTGCCAAGTGTCCGCCGAGCGAGTAGCCGGTCACGTTGAAGGTCTTGCCACCGAGAAGGTTTGGATCTGCCCGCAACTGGGCATACCACTCCTCCATCTCGGCGATCTGGCCGAACGCCCAGCCGAGTTCCTTGATCTCCAGTTCATTGGTGGATTTGCTGTCACGCACCGCGTCGTCGATGAGCTCTGTGGAGCGGAACGAAAGCGTCAGTTCGCCCGTGAGGCGATTCTTGAAGAGCGTGCCTGAGAATCCCGAGCCACCCGTGAGCGTCGGATCGTTTCGGTACTGCGCGAGAACTTGGTAGTCGGTGCTGAATTGCGCGGCTTGCACCGGCATGAATTTGCTGGCGTGGGTGTTGCC
>CAZYVT010000084.1:0-13800 GCA_964651335.1 uncultured Enterobacteriaceae bacterium
GCCGGCTTGGGCGCGTCACCCATGACTTGGACCGGAGATCCCGGTCCGATTCGCTGCGATCCTTCGGTCACAACGATTTCGCCGGCGGCGATCCCGTCCACGACCTCGACCTCGCCGACCTTGCGTACGCCGGTTTTGACGCGCACGAGATCCACCTTGCCGTTCGCCACGCGGAACACGAAACTGTCCTGTCCCCGCGGCACGATCGCGGCTTCCGGAATCCAGACCGCGTTTTCGCGCACCCCGAGTGCGACCTGCACGCGGGCGAACATACCGGGGCGAAGCCTGAGGTTCGGGTTCGTGACGCGCGCGCGGGCAAGCACGGTCCTCGTCTGCTCGTCAACCGCGGGCTCGATCGCGTAAATGGTGCCGGAGAATTCGCGCCCCTGATGCGCATCGACCGCCACTTTCACGCTTTGGCCCGGGCGCAGCCGCGCGAGGAACGTCTCCGGAACGCGGAAATCGAGCTTCAACTGGTCGATCTTCTCCAGCCGCGCAATATCGGTTCCGGCAGCGACGTAGGCGCCTTCGCTCACCTGGCGCAGACCCATGACGCCGGCAAATGGCGCGCGCATCTCGGTCTTCGCAAGTCTCGCCTGGTCCTCGGCGAACTTGGCCTTCGCGCGCGCGAGGCTCGTCTTCTGGTCGTCGAGCGCCTGCTGGCTGATGAAGCCCTTGCGGAACAAATCCTCGGAGCGATCCAGCCGTTGCGTGTCCCACTGGAGCTGCGCCGCGCTCGAGGCAACTACCGCGGCAAGCTCGGCCTGATCGAGCCGCACCAGTATGGCGCCCCTGGCGACGCCATTCCCTTCGCTGAACCGGATCTCGGCGATCCGGCCGGCGACTTCCGGGCGCACCGTGATCGACTCGTCGGCGCGCAGGGTGCCGACCGCGCTCGCCTCATCGACTGCAGGCGCGACCTTTGCAGCAACTGCCTTCACCGGCATTGCGGGCGGCGGTCCTGCCCCGGGGCCTTTGCCCGCGCCTTGCGCAAATGCCGCCACTGCCGCCGACGCCAGAGCCGCAAGGCACAGCAGGCGCCAGCCGCGGAAGACACCGGAAAATTCCATTAGAATTCGTTGCTTGCGCCACGTGTGACAAAGTGGCGATTCTAGCCCATCGCTTCGCGGAGAATATGGCCAAACACCTGCCCACGCCGACTGTTTCGCGCAGCGCCCGCGCCGCCGGGTCGCGCAGCGCGCGAACCGCCGCGGACATGAAGGTGCTCGAATGGCCGCATTCGCCGTACTACGAACCCATCGATGAGGCGGAAGCGCCGCGCGAGGAACCCGCGATCGCCCTGTTGCGCGACGGACGCAGGCTCACCGGCGCGCTCACCCGCTTCGATTCCGTGGATGGCGTATTCGAGATGTTGCCGCAGGGCGGCGAACTGATCGAGATTGCGCCGCAGGACCTGCTCGAATTGCGGCTCACGCGCACGGTGAAGCTGCGCCGTCGCCGTTCGGTGGTCGACGACCCGTCCGACGAATCGAACGCTCCTCCCGAACGCCAGAGCTTCCGGATCACGCTCGCCAACGACGGCGTAATCGAGGGCGAAACCCTGGGCTTCGAAACGCACTCGCTAGGCCTGTTTCTGTACGTCGACGGCAACGGCGAAGGCGCCACCCGGATTTTCGTCCCCACGGACGCGATCAAGCGCAAGCAGATCGGCCGGCGTCTCGGCGATCTGCTGGTCTCCGAGCAACGCATCACTTCCCGCCAGGTCACGGCAGCGATCGAGCACCAGACCACGCGGCGCAATCGCAAGCTCGGCGACTACCTTACGCGCGAGCACATCATCAGCCGTACCGACCTCGCGGCGGCGATCGGGCGCCAGCGCGAGATGCCGGTGATGCGCCTGGGTGAAGCGCTGATCGCGATGAACCTGATCACCGAGGAGCAGCTCGAGGACGCGCTCGCACGCCAGAAGGAGCACCGCGGCAGGCCGCTGGGAGAGATCCTGGTCGAGCTAGGCTCGATCACGCGTGAAGACCTCAAGCGCACGCTCACGCAGCAGCTCGGCATTCCCTTCGTCGACCTGACCCGCTACGAAGCCGATCCCGCGGCGCTGAAGCTCGTGCCCGGCCCGGTCGCCGCCGAATACAACGTGCTTCCGCTGTGCATCGACGGCCGCGCGCTGGTGCTCGCGGTCGAGAACCCGCTTGACCCGATCCCGCTCGACAGGATCCGCTTTCTCTCCGGCATGCCGATTGCACCGGTGATGGCTGCAAGCGCCGAGCTGCGCGACGCGGTGCGCCAGCATTACGGCGAGCACGCCACGGTGAAGATCGAGGACCTCGCCGCCGAGCTCGACAGCGCCGCGGCGCCGCAGGACATGGACGAAGAGCAGGTGCGCGAGACCGACAGCGTTCTCGTGCGCCTCGTCAACAAGATGGTCATCGACGCGAACGAGGCAAAGGCGTCCGACATTCACATCGAGTCCTACCCGGGGCGCAAGCCGGTGCGCATCCGCTTTCGCGTGGACGGCGCGCTGCGCGAGTACCTGACGCTGCCCGCAAGCTACCGCGCCGCGCTGCTGTCGCGCGTCAAGATCATGGCCTCGCTCGATATTTCGGAGAAGCGCCGTGCGCAGGACGGCAAGATCATGTTCCAGAACTTCGGCCCGGCGAAGCTCGAGCTGCGGCTGGCCACCATTCCGACGACCGAGGGACTCGAAGACGCGGTGCTGCGCCTTCTCCCGAGCGGGGGCGCGCCGCCGCTCGATCAGCTCGGGCTGCGCGAGGAGGTCCTGACCGAGCTCAAGCGGGTGATCGCGCGGCCCTATGGAATGTTTCTCGTTTGCGGCCCGACCGGGTCGGGCAAGACGACCACGCTGCACTCGATCCTCAGTCACATCAACACGCCGGACCTCAAGATCTGGACCGCGGAAGATCCGGTCGAAATCCAGCAGCCGGGACTGCGCCAGGTCCAGATGCACGCCAAGATCGGCTGGACGTTCGCAGCGGCGATGCGCTCGTTCCTGCGCGCCGACCCGGACGTGATCATGGTCGGCGAGATGCGGGACGAGGAAACGGCGCGCATCGGCATCGAGGCCTCGCTCACCGGCCACCTGGTGTTCTCGACGCTTCACACCAACAGCGCGCCGGAGAGCGTGGTGCGGCTGCTCGACATGGGCATGCAGCCGTTCAATTTCGCCGATTCCATGCTCGGCATCCTCGCGCAGCGCCTGGTCCGACGGCTGTGCCTGAAGTGCAAGACGCCGGAACCGCTCACGGCGCAGGCGCTCGAGGAACTCGCGCTCGAGTACTGCGCCGATACGGCGCTGTCGCCGGAGATCATCGTGAAGGACTGGCAAAGGCGCTTCCGGGGCGCGCCGCAGCTCGCCCGCGCGCCCGGCTGCGAGCGCTGCGGGAGCAGCGGCTATTCCGGAAGGCTGGGAATACACGAATTGCTGGTCAATTCGCCGCGGATCCGTCCGCTGATCCGGCGCAGCGCCGGCGCCGATGAGTTGCGTGAAGCCGGAATCTCCGAGGGGTTGCGGACGCTGAGGCAAGACGGCATCGAGAAATGCCTGGAGGGCCTCACCGACGTCCACGAAGTGCGCGCTGCCTGCGCCTGAGAGCGCCGGTTCTGCGCGCTACGCGCAGTGGTAGCCGGCGCGCTCGACCGCCCTCGCGAACGCTTCGCGACCGGTCCTGGAGGAGTCAAAGCGGACCATCGCCCTGCCTTCGGCGAGCGAGACATCGACCGCATCGACGCCTGCAATCGCGGAGAGCACGCGTGTTACGCTTTTCACGCAACCATCGCAGTGCAAGCCCTGGATCTTCAGCTCGAGGGTTTCCATCGGTTCAGAAGGAGTGAGTTGGAGACGACTGATACGGAGCTCAGCGCCATGGCCGCCCCGGCCATCACGGGACTGAGCATTCCCAGGGCGGCGAGCGGAATGCCGAGCACGTTGTAAACGAGCGCGGTCGGCGACGTCGCGGCCGCCATGGCTATTTCACGAGCAGCACCGGAATCGGCGAGAGGTGCAGCACCTTGGTGGCGACCGAACCCAGCAGCATGTTTTCTGCAGCCGTCATCCCGCGGTTGCCGATGAGCAAAAGGTCGCAGCGCGTGCTGCCCGCATGCGCAACGATCGTCTCCGCAATCGGCCCGATCAGCAACCGCGCGTTGTACTGGATTTTCGCCCGGTCGAGCAGTTTCTTCGCGCTGGCGAGCGCTTCCGCGCCTTCTTCCTCGTAGTAGCGCTGCAGCTGTTTTTTTCCGATGACGGTTCCCAGACCGGCGACCTTCGGCACCGGCAGATGCACGTACACCAGCTCCATCTGCGGCTTGTCACTCGCCCAGTCCGAGTGCTCGATGAGGAACCGCACCGCATCGATCGAGCACTTGGAACCGTCCGTCGCGATCAGGATTTTCATCGCCGGTTCTCCGAAACCGTGATCTATGGGCGGATTGTACCGATCTCAAGCTGCCAGCCACGCAAGCATTCCGCGCGGATCGCGAGTCACCGCCACCGACACGATGTATGCGGCGGCCGCGAGCGCGGCGACGAAGGCCGCCGCGCGCACCGTCCTCGTGCGCCCGCGCCGCAACGCCACGCTCCCCAGGACGATGTACGCAACCAGGCCGACCACCTTGGCCGTCACCCAGCCATGCACGAACGGAACCTGGCCGATCGCCCACGCCAGCCACAACGCGCTCGCGAGCAACACCGTATCCACGACGTGCGGCGCCACGCGTACGAATCGCGCATCGAGCAGCCGGGAGCCGCGCAGCATGAGCGTGCCGCGCGCGAAAAACCCCGCGATGCTCACTACGGCGCATCCCACATGCAGCGACTTTGCGAGAACATACGCGGTCGCGCCCATTGCCCGGGTAGTCTGACACAGGGCCGCGCCGCCCGGTCGATTCAGGTGAACTCAGGTCAACTCAGAAGATGCGACACGAGGTCGCGCACCGGGCGGATCTCGGTCCCGAAGGGCAGCGCCTCGGAGCCGCGGAAGAACAGGCCGCGCTCGGTGTCGCCGCGCAGCGCCGCGGCAAGATGGTGATCGATGCAGAACTGCCCGGCGCGCGCAAGTCCGTCGCGCAGTCCGCACTGCGCGAGGCAATCCCAGGCGAGCGTGCACTGGCGCCGCTTGCCGGCGCGACGCTGCAGGACCTCCTGCTTTTCCAGGTAGTGCGCGAGCCAGGGCGTGCGCACGGCTCTCGCCGGCAGCCCGGCGACGCTCATGAACACGACGATGTCGTCGCGGCCCGCCTCCGCGAGCACGCGCTTGAAGTTGGGATGCGCATCGCCCTCCTGCGTGACGGCGAACGGCGTTCCGACCTGCACCGCGGCGGCGCCCGCATCAAGCGCCTGCGCGACGCGCTGCGGCGAGTTGATTCCGCCGGCTGCAACGAGCGGGATGCGGTCGGCGTCGAGCCCGAGTGCGTGCAGCGCGGCGCGGATCTCCGGCAGCACGCGGGCGAAATCGAACCGCGGATCGTCGACCTCCTCGACACGCGCCGCGCCGAGGTGCCCGCCCGCGAAGCGCGGGTGCTCGACCACGATCGCGTCCGGCGCGCGGCGCCGCCGCAGCCAGCGCCGCGCGATCAACGCCGCCGCGCGCGCTTCCGAAACAATCGGCACCAGCGCGACGTCCGGCCATGGCTCGGTGAGTTCCGGCAGGTCCAGCGCCAGCCCGGCGCCGACCACCAGCGCGTCGGCGCCGCTTTCGCACGCCTGCCTGACATAGGCCGCGTACTGGGACACGGCACGCATGATGTTGACCGCGATCACTCCGTCGCCGCGCGCGTGCTCGCGCGCGGCGCGGATCTCACGGTCCAGCGCCACCAGGTTGGCGCGCTCGATCGCCTGCTTGTCGCGCGCGTGGCCGTGAGCACGCATCAGGTCGGGGTGGTGGCGTCGCAGGTCGACGCTGGAGATGGTTCCGGCGCACCCTTCGCGCGCGACGGTTCCCGCGAGGCGGTGCGCCGAGACACCGATCCCCATTCCCCCCTGTACCAGCGGGCGGCATTCCTTGTTCCGGAGGCGAAGGTTCTGCATCGGTGCAAAAAAGTCCGTTAGTGTCTCGCGCCGCAATCGGCGCGTGTTTGACGTCCGATAAAGAGGGTAGGTGCGGACGCGCCGGATTCATTGATCTGTCTCAAATACAAGCCCCGTTCCCATGCCAGCATTTGACCCATGGCAACAGGGCTGCTCGAAGGCATCATCGCCAACATGCCGATGTTCAAGCAGGTGGCGCGACCGCACCTGGCAGAGCTGGCGCGGCACGCGCGCGTGCAACACCTGCGGCGCGGCGCCACGGTCTGCCGCCGCGGCGAAATGCTCAGCTGCTTCTTCGGCGTCGCCTATGGCCAGGTGAAGCTCGCGCTGCGCGCCAACGGCGGCGAGGAAAAGGTGCTGCGGCTGGTCGGCCCGGGCGAAACCTTCGGCGAGGCGCTGGTGTTTTGCGAGCGTCCGAACCCGCTCGACGCAGTCGCGCTTTCGGACGCCATGCTGGTGGTATTTCCTTCGCAGCCGATCATCGCGCTGCTCGACCGCGACGCGAACTTTGCGCGCGGGCTGCTCGCCAGCCTGTCCGAGCGCATGCACGACATGGTCGCGGAGATCGAGGCGAGCACCCTGTTCAGCGCACGCCGGCGCGTTGCCACGTACCTCGAGTCGCTCGCCGCGCAAAGCGCGGCGAGCCAGGTGCGGCTGCCGGTCACCAAGACCGTGATCGCAGCGCGGCTCGGGGTCACCAAGGAAACGCTTTCGCGGCTTCTGCGCGAGCTTGCCAATCAGGGCCTGATCACGGTGCAAAAACGCGACATCGTGCTGCACGACCGTCAGCGTCTGGCCGACATCGCGCACCCGACAGGGGCGCACACGATCAACGATAAACCAGCGTCGGAATCCTGGAGTGCGTAAGCACGCCCTGGGTCTCGCTGCCGTGGACCAGGGCGCTGAATCCGCGCCGGCCGTGCGAGGCCATGAAGATCAGATCGCAGCCGTGCGCCTGCGCCGCGCGGATGATCGCCTCGTAGGGGTGATCGTTCAGTGCGTAGTCGGTGTCGCACTCCACGCCGAGCGCCCCCGCGCGCCGCATGATCTGCTGCAATACGCTCTCGGCGCGCAGTTTCGCGCGCCGGTCGTACTCGGCGAGCGATACCGCGTTCCCCGACATCAGCTCGCCGTGGCTGGGCGCCTTGTACTCCGGGACCGCGGTGAATCCGGTCACGCGCGCCCGCACCGAAAGGGCGAACTGAATTCCCGCTTCGACCGCCATTTCCGCCAGCTCGGATCCGTCGGAAGGAATCAGGATGTGCCGGTACATCTTGCCGTTCACGCTACGCCCCGCGCTCCGCGCGCCCTTGACCCAGATCAACCGGCCGCAGAGCATGCACGCTTAGCCTGAGTCAAATTGGAGGCGCTCATGTACAAGCACATCCTCGTACCCACCGACGGCTCGAAGCTCTCCGCCAAGGCGATCAGGACGGCGGCGCGGCTCGCCAGGGGCTTCGGCGCCAGACTCACCGGCGTCTACGTGACGCCGCCCTACGTCCCGCCGGTCTACGGCGAGGCCGTGATCTACGTGCCCGCGATGACGCCCAGGCGCTTCAAGGAATTCACCGAACGCGAGGCAAAAAAGGCGCTCGCCGTGGTCGAGGTGGAAGCGCAGACTTCGGGGGTGAATTGCAAGACCGTTGCCGTGTCTTCCAATCAGGCCTGGGAGGGAATCATCCGCACCGCCCACTCCAAGGGCTGCGACCTGATCGTCATGGCTTCTCACGGACGGCGCGGGCTCGCCGGCCTGCTGCTCGGCAGCGAGACGACGAAGGTGCTCACCCACTCCAAGACCCCGGTCCTGGTCTGCCGCTGACCGGAACGCCGCGAACCCTCAGCGCGTCTGCTCCGGCGCCGCTTCCCAGCGCTCGCCTAGGCCGATCGGCGCCGGGGCGAGGTTGACGATCCGCGTGTATAGAAGAGCGAAGTCCTTTTCGCGCAGGTCGGCGATCGGGTCGTCGTTTCCGGCGAACGCGTCCCCGATCGCGCGCCAGTCCTCCTCGGTCAGCACGCGCTCGGCGAGCGGCAGGAGCTCCTGCTCTTCCTTGCGCATGTGAGTCCAGTGGAACTCCGCGTAGTCGTCCACGGCGGCGACGAACGGGCCCGCCCAGTGCGGCCAGGAGCGTTCGAATTCGGCGACCGCGCGCTCCAGCTCGCGCACGCGCCTCGCCCCTTCGGCGTGTTCCGCCCGCAGCGTGTCAATGAACGGCGCCGCCTCGGGTGCGCGCAGGGCGACACGCGCAAACAGGAATGTGTCTTCCTTGGGGTGGTGCAGCCGCTCGGGAAACGCGTCGATATAGTGAATCATGGCCCGGAATACATCGAAACGCGGCCGCGTGCCAGAGTCCCGGACCACCTTGGCAAGGTGTTGCAGGGCGTGCAGCACCGCCGCGATCGAGCGGTGCTCGTCGCGCAGAATTCTGATTGCAGTGTTCATCGCGATCCTCCTAGAGACAAAGCAGCCCGCGGCGCACGCTGTCGGCGATCCCGCTCGCCTGTGCCAGCCCGAAGACGCCAAGGCCGAGCACCAGCGTCCCGGCGCCGAGCCGCACCGCGCGCCGCGTCATCCATGCGCGCAGCCGCGCCGCGACCAGACCGGCGGCGAGCAGAGTGGGCAGCGTGCCGAGACCGAACGCGAGCATCGCTGCGGCTCCCGCCGCGGGGCTGCCGGCCAGCGCCGCGGCGGCGAACGCGCCATACACCAGGCCGCAGGGAAGCCATCCCCAGGCGAGCCCCGCCGCGAACACCTGCGGCAGCTTGCGCGCAGCAAGCATGCGCGCGGCGAACGGCTGCATCCGGCGCCAGAGCGGTGCGCCGAGCTGCTCGAGCCACCCCAGCAGCCGTACGGCGCCCGCCAGATACAGCCCGACCAGCACCAGCATCAGGTTCGCAAGCACATAGAGCGCGGTCTGCGCCGGAAGCGCGCCCGCCATGGTGATCGTGGCGGCGCCGCCGAATCCGGCGAGCGCACCGCCCGCTGCGTAGCTCGAGATGCGCCCGGCGTTGAAAGCGAGCTGCCGTGCGATCTCGCTCCCGTGAACCGCAGTCGCGGCGCGGATCGGGATCGCGCGGTGCGCGCCGAAGACCGCGACGATGCCGCCGCACATGCCGGCACAGTGTACGCCGGATGCGAGGCCGGTCGCGAACATCGCGGCGAGCAGGCCGCCGGGCAGGTCCATGTCAGATGACTCTCGAGTACGCCGCGCGCTGCAGGTTGGCGCGCAGATAGCGGTCGAACGCCATGCACACGGCGCGCACGATGAGCCGCCCGCGCGGGGTCACCACGATCCAGTCGGGCTGCAATTCCACGAGGCCGTCCTCGGCGAGGCGCTTGAGATCCTCGAGCTCCTGGGCGAAGTAGCGCCTGAAGTCGATCAGGTACGCGATCTCGATCGCCTCAATGGAAAGACGGAAGTTGCAGATCAGCTGCTGGATCACGGCGCGGCGCACCAGATCGTCCTGCGTCAACTCCAGGCCCCTCCACACCGGCAGGCGCCCGGCGTCGAGCGCATCGTAGTACTCGTCGAGCGACTTCAGGTTCTGGTAGTAGGTCGGCCCGACGCGTCCGATCGCCGAGATCCCGAAGCCGAGCATGTCGGATTCCGGATAGGTGGAGTAGCCCTGAAAGTTGCGCTGCAGCCGGCCCTGGCTCTGCGCCAGCGCGAGCTCGTCGTCCGGCTTCGCGAAGTGATCCATGCCGATGTACAGGTAGCCGGCGCGCGTCAGCCGTCCGATGGCGACGGTGAGGATCTGCAGCTTGGCCTCCGGCGAAGGCAGGTCGGCCTCGCTGATCCTGCGCTGCGGCTTGAACACCCGCGGCAGGTGCGCATAGCTGTACAGCGCGATGCGCTCGGGCGCGATGTCCAGCACGCGGTCGAGCGTCGCGCTGACGCTGTCGAGCGACTGCTTCGGCAGCCCGTAGATCAGGTCGAGATTGACCGAGCGGAACCCGCTCGCGCGCGCCTCGTCGATCACGCGCCGCGTTTCGGTTTCGCTCTGGATGCGGTGCACCGCTTTCTGCACGGCGGGGTCGAAGTCCTGCACGCCGATCGATACGCGGTTGAATCCCAGGCCGGCGAGGAACGCCATGCGCCCATCCTCGACGCGGCGCGGATCCACTTCGATCGAGTACTCTGCGTGCGGATCGCGCTCGAACTCGCCGTTGAGCATCTGCATGAGCGCGGACATTTCCTCGCGCCTCAGGAACGTCGGCGTGCCGCCGCCCCAATGCAGCTGGCAGATGCGTCGATCCGGGCTGTGGGGCGCGCCGAGCAGTCCGCTGGCGAGCGCCAATTCCTTGCCGAAGTACTTGATATACTTCCCCGATCGTCCATGATCGCGCGTCACGACTTTGTTGCAGCCGCAGTAGTAGCAGAGCGTGTCGCAAAACGGCAGGTGGACGTAGATCGAAAGCGGCTGGTTGATGCCGCCGATGTTCCTCTTGCCGATCCAGTGCCGGCAGTCGGCTTCGCCGAAGGCTTCCACGAAGCGGTCGGCGGTCGGATACGACGTGTAGCGCGGCCCGCTCACGTCGTACTTGCGGATCAGCACCGGATCGATGACCAGTTCGGAGGCGGGATAGAGCATCGGTTGCACTATGCCGGGCGTCCGGCCCCCCCTTTTGACCTGAGTCAAAGGGGGGAAGCGCCGTGACGCGCGGGCCGTTGATCGGCGTCAGCATCGGCGCCGCCGCGCTGATCGTGGTGCTCAACTTCGCCGCCCTGACCCTCGGCGAGGAGCGTCCCTGGCTGCGCGCGCTGGACTTCGTCGCCGATCTGGGCGTGCTCGGTTTTGCGATCGCGGCGATGGTCTGGTACGGCTTGCGCCTCGAGGCGCAGGACGCGCGGCTGCGCGCGGCAGTCGACGAAGGCCAGGCGCGGCTCGGAGCGGTGGTCGACTCGGCGATGGATGCGATCATCACGGTCAACGCGGAGCAGCGCATCGTGCTGTTCAACCGCGCGGCGGAGTCGGTGTTCGGCTGCCCGCGCGAGGACGCACTCGGCTCGAACCTCGACCGGTTCCTCCCGGCCCGCTTCCGCGCCGCGCACCGCGCGCATCTCGAGCAGTTCGGCCACACCGGCGTCACGAGCCGCAGGATGGGCGACATCACGGTGCTCTGGGGACTGCGCGCCGACGGCGAGGAGTTCCCGATCGAAGCTTCGATCTCGCAAACGCAGGTGGCAGGCGCGAAGTCCTTCACCGTGATCCTGCGCGACATCACGCGCCGCAAGCAGCACGAGGACCAGCTTAAGGCGCAGCAGGCCGAACTGCGCGAGCTCTCGGCGCGGGTGCTCGAAGCGCGCGAGGAAGAAAAGACGCTCATCGCGCGCGAGCTGCACGACGAACTGGGCCAACTGCTCACCGCGCTCAAGATGGACCTCGCCTGGGTGCGCGAGCGGCTGCCGGCCCCGGACCACGAGCTCGGAGTCAAGGCCGCGCAGATGAACGAGCTGGTCGACCGCACGGTGCAATCGGTGCGCCGCATCTCCGCCGAGCTGCGGCCGCTGATGCTCGACGACCTGGGACTCGAGGACGCCGCGGCGTGGCTGGTGGAGGATTTTGCCTCGCGCTCGGGCATCGAATGCAGCCTCGAAATGCAGCGGGGCGCGGGACTGGACGGCGTCGAGCGCAGCGTCGCGAACACCGTGTACCGGGTGCTGCAGGAGTCGCTCACCAACATCGCGCGGCACGCGGGGGCGAAGCGCGCCTGGGTGGTGCTCGCCGCCGGCGGCAGCACGCTGCAGCTCGAAATCGAGGACGACGGCCGCGGCATTGCCGATGAGGACATGGCGCGGCCGCGCTCGCTCGGACTCAAGGGGATGCGCGAACGGGTGCTGTATCTCGGCGGCAAGCTCGAGGTCGGCCGCGCGGCGCGCGGCGGAACGCGCGTGACCGTGCGCGTGCCCAGGCTCCCGGCGCAGGGCGAAACGACATGATCCGGGTACTGCTCGCCGACGATCACACGCTGGTGCGCGAGGGGCTCAAGCAGTTGCTGGGCGCCGCCGCCGGCATCGAGGTGGCGGGCGAGGCCGCGAACGGCGACGAGGCGCTCGCGCTGGTGAAGGCGAACGACTACGATCTCGCAGTGCTCGACCTGTCGATGCCGGGCCTTGCAGGCATCGATCTGGTCAAGCGCGTGAAGCTGGAAAAGCCGAAGCTGCGCATCCTGGTGCTCTCGATGCACGGCGAGCAGCAGTACGCGGCGCGCGCGCTCAAGGCGGGCGCCTCGGGCTACCTCACCAAGGACAGCGCCCCGGCGCAGCTCGTCGGCGCGATCCGCAAGATCGCCGCCGGCGGCGTGCACATCAGCGAGGCGGCGGCGGCGCAGCTCGTCGGCACGGCAGCGAGCGGCGACTCCCCGCCGCATGCGCTGCTCTCGGACCGCGAGTTCGAGGTCTTCCGGCGGCTGGTCGCCGGGCAACGCTTGAGCGAGATCGCCGGGAAGCTCCACCTGTCGGTGAAGACGGTCAGCACCCACAAGACGCGCATCCTGCAGAAGATGGCGATGGATTCGACCGCCGAGCTGGTGCGCTACGCGGTGGAACGAAAGCTGCTGTAGGAACTCTCCTACGCTGCCGCATCCCCTTCCTACAGCCGGAATCAGACTGCGCCGATAGTGCGGGCGCGGCCCGCCCTGCACACTGCGCGCCATGTCCAGTGTCCCTGGCCCCGCGTTCAAGGTCTTCCTGGTGGAGGACTCGCCGCTCGTCCTGGAGCGGCTCGAGACGCTGCTCGGCACGATCGAAGGCGCGGGCGCGATCGGCCACGCTTCGCGCGCCGACGAGGCGATCCACGGCATCCTCGCCACGCGCCCCGACGCCGTCGTGCTCGACCTCAAGCTCGCCGAGGGCAGCGGGTTCGACGTGCTGCGCGCGGTGCACGAGCGCGCGCCGGCAATCGACGTCTACATGCTTTCCAATTTCGCCACCGAACCGTACCGGCGTCTCGCCGCGCGGCTCGGCGCGCGGAACTTCTTCGACAAGAGCACCGAATTCGAGCGCGTGCGCGACGCCCTTGCGGCGAGCGCCGCCGTGAAACCGCACTGACCAGAGGACCCACCATGCAGACCGCGACCATCACCCCCATCTCTTCCCGCCCGGCGGCGCTGCAGCCGTTTGCCGCCGCGCGCAAGTTCGAAGTCACCTGTTCCAACTGCAACCTGCGCGAGATGTGCCTGCCCAAGGGCCTGCGCGAGGAGGACGTGGCGAGGATCGAGGCCATCGTGTACGCGCGCCGGCGCGTGAAGCGCGGCGAGGCGCTGTTCAACGCCGGCGATGCGTTCAACGCGGTGTACGCGATCCGCAGCGGCTTCCTCAAGACCACCGTGCTCAACGATGACGGCCGCGAGCAGGTGACGGGGTTCTACATGGGCGGCGAGCTGCTCGGCCTGGACGGCATCGGCACCGGCACCTACAACGGCAACGCGGTGGCGCTCGAGGACTGCGAAGTGTGCGTGCTGCCGTTCTCGCTGGTCGAGGAGATCGGGCGCGAGATCCCGATCATGCAGCGCCACCTCCACTCCGTGCTCTCGCGCGAGATTGTGCGCGACCACGGCGTCATGATGCTGCTCGGCTCGATGCGCGCCGAGGAGCGCCTGGCGGCGTTCCTGCTCAACCTCTCCAAGCGCTTCACCCGCCGCGGCTACTCGCACTCGGATTTCCACCTCCGCATGACCCGCGAGGAGATCGGCAGCTACCTCGGCCTCAAGCTCGAGACCGTGTCGCGGCTGTTCTCGCGCTTCCAGGACGACGGCGTGATCGAGGTGCAGCAGAAGCACGTGC
>CAZYVT010000085.1:0-11994 GCA_964651335.1 uncultured Enterobacteriaceae bacterium
GCCGACATCCGCATGGTGGTGGACGCGCTCGACCTGTGCTACACCAAGGCGCACGTGGACACCTTCGTCATCATCAGCGGCGACTCGGACTTCTCGCCGCTGGTCTCGAAGCTGCGCGAGAACGCAAAGAACGTGATCGGCGTCGGCGTGAAGAACTCGAGCTCCGACCTGCTGATCGCGAACTGCGACGAATTCATCTACTACGACGACCTGGTGCGCGAAGACGAGGCGAAGCGCCGCGCAGCGAGAAAACGCAAGGAAGCGAGGCCGGCGGGCGCGACCAGGGAAGCGGCCCCCACCGAGGAAAAAAAGCAGGAGGCGCTCGACCTCGTGCTCGAAACGGTGGTCGCGCTGATCGCCGAGCGCGGCGAAGGCGAGAGGATCTGGGGCTCGATGGTCAAGCAGGCGCTCAAACGCCGCAAGCCCGGGTTCAACGAGTCGTACTACGGTTTTCGCGCCTTTTCCGACCTGCTCGAGGAAGCCGGCACGCGCGGCCTTCTTGCGCTCGAGCGCGACGAAAAATCAGGCGGCTACATCATTCGCCCTGCCGCCTGATCCGTCAGGGATTGAGCTGCGCGTAGGCGGCGTTGGCGATTTTCAGCAGCTCATCCTTGCCGAGATCGGCCGAAGACACGGCGTAGCCGAAGCCGCGGTCGATCCAGTAGAACACGCGCACGCCACCCTCCTGCGCGTAGCGAAATGCCGTCTCGCGCTGATCAGGTCCTCGCGTGCGCACATAGAGGGTCACGCGCTTGCCCTGCGGCGACTGGTACATGAACTGCGCCACCGGGCCGGTTTCCCCGGGGAGGAGCCTGCCGCCGACGAGTGAAAAACCGACCGCCTCGAGATGCGCGCTGCGGACCGGCGCCCCGAGCCGCTTCGAGAGCCACGCCTCAAGATGCGCTTCCTGGTCGGCGCCGACCTCTACCGGATGCCGCACCTCCGGCGCATAGACTGCGTGCGCCACCGCCGCGCGCTTGACCAGCGCCGGCGTCTCGGCCTGAGGCGGCACGCTCACGCGCCAGGCGTGCAATTGCCAGCCGCCGGCGGCGCCGAGCGCGATGCCCGCGCTCAGCCAGCCGCCGATTGCTGCCGCGCTTCGCCAACGCGGCCGCGGGCGCCCGGCCTGCGCAAGGCGCTCGGGGACCGGCTCCTCCAACACCGCCGCGTAGTGCTCGCGCACTTGCGCGCCGTGCGCCCGGTAGGCTTCGACCCGTGCAGCTTCTTCCGCGTGCTCGGCGAGGTAGGCCTCGACTTCAGCCCGCCGCCCGTCCGGCAGACGCCCGTCGACAAAGGCCTGCAGTTCCGCGTCGGTGACCGGAATTCCGCTCATTTGATGACCTGCAAACGCCCCGAGGCGGGCAATCCTTCCACCAGCGTGCGCAGTTTCTCCCGCCCACGCGACAGGCGCGACATCACGGTGCCGATCGGAATGCCGAGGGTGCCGGCGGCTTCCTCGTAGCTCATGTCTTCGAGCACCACAAGGAGCAGCACCTCGCGCTGCTCGACGGGCAACCGCATGAGCGCGCGTTCCAGGTCGCGCGCCTCCAGCGCCACTTCCTGCGTCGCGCGCACCGGCAACTCGAGCGCTTCCCCGTCGAGCGCCACGAGCTCGCGCCTGCCGCGTACCTGATTGACGTGTACGTTGTGCATGACGGTGAAAAGCCAGGCGCGCAGATCGGTGCCGCGCTTCCAGAGGTGGAACTTGTTGAGCGCTCGCTCGAGCGTGTCCTGCACCAGATCGTCCGCCGCAGCACGCTCGCCCACCAGCGCCCGCGCGTATCTGCGCAGCCGCGGGATGAATGCGACGACCTGGGCGCTATCCTTCAATCAGCGCAGGCCGGCGACGTATTCGGCAACCGCTTTGATCTCTGGCTCGCTCATCCGCGCCGCGACGCCGCGCATCATGCCGTTCGGATCATTGGAGCGCGCGCCGGACTTGAACGCAGTCAGCTGCGCTTCGATGTACGCCGCAAACTGGCCTGAAATGCGGGGGTATTGTCCCGGGATGCCGGCGCCATCGGGCCCGTGGCAGGCCGCGCAGGCCGTTAGTCCGCTCGCCAGATTGCCGCCGCGATACAGCTTCTGTCCCTGCGCGGCAAGTTCCTTGCTCTTGGCGGTTTCGGGCTTGAGCTTCTGCGCGGCGTAATAGGCCGCGACATTGCGCATGTCTTCATCCGACAGAGTACCGACCATGCCGCCCATCACCGCATTTTCGCGTTCGGCCTTCTTCCCGCCTTCGGGCTTGAAATTTGCGAGCTGCTTGTGCAGGTACTCGAGGAACTGGCCTGCAAGCTTGGGATTCGCCGGCAGCGTGCTGTTGCCGTCTTCGGCATGGCAGGCGACGCAAATCTGGCTTGCGATCTGCCTCCCCTTGGCGGGATCCGCGTTGGCCGCCCCCTGCGCCCCGGCGCCGGCCGGCAACACGATGGCCACTGCCGCGGCAAGCGCCAGCGCTCGATTCATTGCGGAGGTCTCCCGGATGCGCATCAAAGCGCATAATTCTATTAGAATTTTCCGCGGGTTGGGCGTCCCCATGCCGGGTCTGAACACATGAAGATGTTTTTGCGCGCCGCGTTCGTCGCCTCGGCCGGGACGCCGGACCAGTTTCCGCCCGAAGGCCTTCCCGAAGTGGCGATTCTCGGCCGCTCCAATGTCGGCAAATCGAGCGCCCTCAATGCGCTGACCGGCCGCAAGCGTCTTGCATTCGCAAGCAAGGCCCCCGGCCGCACGCAGACAGTCAACTTCTACGCGCTTGGCGGGACCGGAAGGCTTGTGGATCTCCCCGGGTACGGCTACGCGCGCGTGCCCGAGGCCGTGCGCGCCGGATGGGATCGATTGGTGGGCGGCTACCTCAGCGGGCGGCGCTCGCTCGTGGGAGTGGTCGTGCTGATGGACGCCCGGCGCCCCCTTACACCTCAAGATCAACGGCTCATCGAGTGGATGCGCCCGCTTGCGGTCGAGCGCCTGTACTTGCTCACAAAGTCGGACAAACTCTCTCGCCCTGCAGGCAGCGAAGCCCTGCGAAACGCTAGCAAAGTACTGGCTGCCAAGGCGGAAGAGGTGTTGCTTTTCTCCAGCGCGAGCGGCGCCGGGGTGGAGGACGCCCGCGAGCGGCTTGCGCAATGGCTGCACGCGGCGGAGGCGGCAGCCGGAAATAAAAGGCCCCCGGTCAAAGGGGAAGACAACCGGGGGCGAACGCCTTAATTGGAATTAAGGCACCCGCTCAGGGAGGAGAAGCGGGAGACGATTTGCATCGTCTAAAGGTAAGATTTGAGGCTGCACAAAAAGTTCCCAGCCGGCCAGAAACGAACGAGGCTCGATTCCCTCGCCATTTCAGCTAACTAAATCAGGACCTTATGAACATCTACGGCAGCTTCCCCGCAGTCCGCATGCGCCGCATGCGCAGGAACGAATTCTCCCGCCGGCTGATGCGCGAGACCGTGCTCACCGCCGATGATCTGATCTACCCGGTTTTCGTTGTCGACGGGAAAAACCGCACCGAGAAAGTGGCCTCGATGCCGGGCGTGGAGCGGGTCTCGGTGGACCGGTTGCTGCCGGTGGCCGAGCTGTGTGTAAAGAACCGTATCCCCGTACTGGCGCTCTTTCCGGTGATCGAACAAAGGCTGAAAACGCCGGACGGGCGCGAGGCGCTCAATCCGAAGGGGCTGGTGCCGCGCGTCGTCGCGGCGCTCAAAAAACGGTTCCCCGAACTCGGCATCATGACCGATGTGGCGCTCGATCCCTACACGTCGCACGGTCAGGATGGGGTGATCGACCGCGCCGGCTACATCGTCAACGACGTCACGCTCGACGTGCTGGAGAAGCAGGCGCTGGCGCAGGCGGATGCGGGCGTGGACATCGTCGCGCCCTCCGACATGATGGATGGCCGCATCGGCCGAATCCGCCAGGCGCTCGAGAAAAAGGGCCATATCCACACCAAAATCATGGCGTACTCGGCGAAATATGCCTCGGGTTTCTACGGGCCGTTCCGCGACGCCGTCGGTTCCGCGAAAAGCCTCGGCAAGGGCGACAAGAAGACCTACCAGATGGATCCGGCGAACACCGACGAGGCGCTGTGGGAAGTCGGCCTCGACCTCGCGGAAGGCGCCGACATGGTCATGGTGAAACCGGGCCTGCCCTACCTCGACGTCCTGCGGCGGGTAAAGGACGAATTCAAGGCGCCCACCTTCGTCTATCAGGTGAGCGGGGAATACTCGATGCTGCGCGCCGCCATCGGACACGGCTGGCTGCCGGAGTCCTGCATCATGGAAACGCTGCTCGCGTTCAAGCGCGCGGGCGCCGACGGCATCCTGACCTACTTCGCGCTCGAGGCGGCGAAATCCCTGCGCGGTTAGCCGAACACGAGCGCGACGCCGCACGCCTCCTCGGCGCTCAGCGCGAACGAGCCGTCCTTGAGCACCAGCGGCGAAAATCCGCCGCGGCGTAACTGGGCCGCGGCCTTGGCGCGATCCCGGACGCGGATGAAAAGCGCCGCGACCAGGGGACGGCGGCGGAACGGCAGCCCGACACCGTGCAGTCGATGGCCCAGCTTCCAGCGCGTGCCGAGCGCAATCGGCGCGCTGCCGGTTTGCACCAGCAGCCCCTCCTCGATCGGCAGCGGTTTGGCGTCGAAGATTTTCGCGTAGCTCGCCGCCGCGGCGTGCGGCTCGTCGGCGATCACGGCGAGTGCGGCGATTTCGATTGCGCCGAGCGCGTGCCGCTGATCCTCGGCGCGCCAGACCACTTCGCGCGTGAAATGCTGGCACAGGAACGCGCGGCAACCGGGCGTCTGCGCGACCGGAAGCTGGACGATCCGGAACGAAGCGTCATGGGTGCCGTCGGGTCGCTCCACCGGGCGCGAGAAATCGAGCGGCGGGTCCGCCTGGATTCCTGCCGCCTGCAGCTCTCCGTGCGCAGCATTGGCGTCGTCGCACGCCAGCGCGATCGCGGCAAGCCCGTCGCCACCGGCAAGGAAATCGGCGTAGTACTGCATCGCCGGATGCGGCCTGGGCACTGCCAGCAATTCAATATAGTCGCGCTCGAACATGATGCAGTGATTCTGCGAGCCGAGCGTGTGAAAACCCCGTGGCGTGAGCGTAAATCCAAGCCGCGCATAGGTGTCGCGCGCGCGGTCGAGGTCGCGCGCGAGAATTACCACGTGGTCGATTCCGAGAACGTGCCTGTGCATTGAAAATGGGGTCAGAGTAAGTTTTTCCGTGATGGTCCGCTTGGACTGCGAGGAAAACTTACTCTGACCCCATTTTCGCGAGCTCGAGTGTCTTCAGGAAACGGTCCGCGTTCTGGTAGCCGATCACGCGCAGGCCCCGGATCTCGCGCCCCTGCGCGTCGAAGAAGATGATTCCGGGCGGGCCGAACAGCGAGAACCGCTTGAGCAGCAATTTAGCCGCTTCGTTATTCGCGGTGACATCGGCCTGCAGCAACAGCATGCCGCCGAGCGTCGCCTTGACGCGCGGATCGCTGAAAGTGAAGCTCTCCATTTCCTTGCACGACACGCACCAGTCGGCATAGAAGTCGAGCATCACCGGGCGACCCGGGGCTTGCAGCCTTTCGTCCAGCGCAGCCGCCGATGCGACACGAATGAAACGGACCGGCGCAGCGTCGGGGGCCTCCGCATTCATCAGGCCGGCGAGCGGGCGCAGCAGATCGCGGCTTCCGGCAAGCGCGCCGACCAGAAGCGCAGTGCCGGCGACGAGCGCCATGATGCCTGCGGCCTTCGCAAGACGCGCCGCGCCCTGCGCGTCCGCTGGCAGCGGGTCGATCGCGCGCAGGAAGACGCCCGATCCGACGAGCAGCGCCGCCCACGCCAGCATTGCGACCATGACCGGCAGCACCGGCGAGACGATCCAGATTGCCACTCCGAGCAGCAATGCGCCGAAGAACTTCTTCACGCTTTTCATCCACGCGCCGCTCTTCGGCAGCAACGCGCCTTCCGAGACGCCGACCGCAACCAGCGGCACACCCATGCCGAGCGCCATGGCGAAAAGCGCCGTCCCGCCGAGCAGCACGTCCCTCGTCTGGCTGATGTAGAGCAGCGCCCCGGCGAGCGGCGCCGCGACGCACGGACTGACGATCACGGCCGAGAGCACACCCATCGCCGCGACCGACGCGATCCGTCCGCCTTCGAGCCTGCCGTGCGCCGCGTGCAGCCGTTCGTGGATGAACGCCGGCACCTGGAGGTCGTGAAAGCCGAACATCGAGAGCGCGAGCCACACGAAGACCAGCGCAAACGCGCCGAGCACCCAGGCGTTCTGCAGGGCCGCGGCAATGAGCGATCCGGAATACGCCGCCGCAACGCCCGCTGCGGCGTAGGCGAGCGCCATGCCAAGCACATAGGAAACCGAAAGCAGCAGCGCCCGCAGCTTCCCCAGGCTCTTGCCCTCGCCGACGATGATTCCGGAGAGGATCGGGATCATGGGGAGCACGCAGGGCGTGAACGCGAGCAGCAGCCCGAATCCGAGAAAACTGGCGAGCACCACCCAGAGGCTGCCCGATTGGAACATCGCAGCAACATCCAGATCGGTCGCCGAAAGCGAAAAGCGCGGCTGCGGGTCCACCGAGAAAGGCGCCGGGGTCAGGCCCGGACTTCCAGCGTTATAAGCCGCAAGCTTCAGCGTTGCTTTCGACTCCATCGGCACGTAGCACACGCCGATATCCGCGCAGCCCTGCGAAGTGACGAGAAGCTTGAGCGTGTCGGCTGCGCCCTCTACCGGGAGCCGAATCGCGACCTGCTTGCGGTAAGTCTCGACCTCGCCGAAAAATTCATCCTTCTTCCGCACGCCACGCGGGAACTCGGGCGCGCCGAGCTTCGCGCCGCTCGCGCCTTCGAGCGCGAAGCGAAACTTTTCCTTGTACAGGTAGTACCCGTCGGCAATCGCGAAGTGCACCTCGACGCTGGCCGCGTCGAGCGCCCGCGCCGACATCCGGAACGCCTTCTCCGGCTCAAGTAAATCTTCCGCTGCCGCCGCGGGCCCGGCGCTTGCCAGGAGAAACAGGAGCGGAATCAGGAATCTCTTCACGGCTTGGGCGCAGTCTCCGCGGCGACCCATTCGAGGTAGGCGGGAAGCCCGGGCCCGATTGGGACCGCGATGATTTCGGGAAGTTCATAGGGGTGACCCTCCCGGATCGCCCGCTCGAGAGCGGGATAGCTCGCCTCGGTCGCCTTGATCAGCATCGGGTGCTCCTCGTCGTGCTGCACCGCTCCTTTCCAGCGGTACACGGAGCGGCACGGCGCGAGGATGTTGATGCAGGCGGCGACCCGCTTTTCGATCAGCGCATCGGCGAGCTTCTCGGCGGCCGCGCGATCCGGCAGGTTGGTGAGAACGAGCAGCGCGCTCACGCCACGGCCTCCTTCAACCGCGGCACGCCCTCGAACACGGTCGGATAGAGGAGCCGTACGCCGAGTACGCGCTTGAGTCTTGTGTTCACGAGACGGCGCGATTCGCTCATGAAGGAAAGAAACGCCGCAGAAATCCGCGTCTGCGCTTCTGCGCGCGTGATGCGCGCCGGCCGCGTCAGTCCGGCACGGTCCGCCACCAGATCGAGCCAGTCGCCCATCTTCAATGAGGAATCGTCGCAGGCGTTGTAGATGCCCGCCGGCGCCGCATCTTCCAGCGCGCGCGCGCAGATCGACGCCAGGTCCTCGGCGTGGATATGGTTGGTGTACGCGTCCTCTTCGGCGCGCAGCACCGGCGCTCCCTCCCGCAACCGTTCGAGCGGCAGGCGGTCGGCAGCGTAGATGCCCGGCACGCGCAACACGATAAGCTGCACACCTTGCGTTGTGCACCACTCGGCGAGCTGCGTTTCAGCGTCCGCGCGGCGCATCGCCCGAGCGGTCCGCGGATTCACCGGCCGCGACTCATCCACCAGCGCTCCGCCGCAATCGCCGTACACGCCGCTCGTGCTCAGGTAAACGATGCGCCCCGGTATAATCGCGCCTCGCCCGAGCAGGGCAAGCAGATGTGCAGTGCGCGGGTCACGCTCCCCTTGCTGCGGCGGCGGCGCGCAGTGGAGCACCGAGTCCGCCCACGAGGCGAAAGCCGCCAGGGTCTCGGGGCGATCGAGATCGGCGCCCAGCCGGCGCGAGATCGAGCGGACGTCGAATCCCGCCGGAAGGCGCGCGGCGGTGCGATGGGCAATGTCCCCGTGACCCACGATCAACAAACGCTGCATGCGCATATTCTAGCGACGATGCCCGATGAGTAACTTCAGCGTAACGGTCCTGCCGAGCAAGGTGCAGTTCCAGGTCGACGAAGGCGAGTCGGTCCTGACCGCGGCGCTGCGCCAGGGTTACATACTGCCCTATGGCTGCAAGAGCGGCGCCTGCGGCACCTGCAAGGGGAAGCTCCTCGAAGGCAGCGTGGACTACGGTGTGTATCAGAAAAAAGCGCTCCCCGACTTCGAGCGGGCGCTGGGCAAGGCGCTCTTCTGCCAGGCGAAGCCGCTCACCGACCTCGTTGTGGAAGCGCGCACGGTCGGCGCGGCGAAAGGCATCCAGATCAAGACGCTGCCCTGCCGCATCCAGAAAATGGAGCGGCTTGCCGATGACGTCATGGTGCTGCATCTCAAGCTCCCGGCGAAGGAGCGGATGCATTTCCTCGCTGGGCAGTTCGTCGAATTCCTGCTCAAGGACGGCACCCGCCGCAGCTTCTCGATGGGCAACGCGCCGCACGACTCGGAGTTCCTGCAGCTTCACGTGCGGCATCTTCCCGGCGGACAATTCACCGACCATGTCTTCGGCAAGATGAAGGAGCGCGACATCCTGCGCTTCGAGGGCCCGCTCGGCACTTTTTTCCTGCGCGAGGATTCCGCAAAACCGATTGTGTTCGTCGCCTCGGGAACCGGTTTCGCGCCGATCAAAGCCGTGATCGAGCATGCGTTCCAGGGCGCGATCTCGCGGCCGATGACGCTCTATTGGGGAGGCCGCCGCCCGAAGGACCTGTACATGAACGAGCTGCCGCTCCAATGGGCGGCCGAGCATCCGGGGTTCAGGTACGTGCCCGTGATCTCCGATGCATCGCCGGAGGACCAGTGGACCGGCCGCACGGGGTTCGTGCATTGCGCCGTCATGGAAGACTTTCCGGACCTGTCCGCCTGTCAGGTCTATGCCTGCGGCGTGCCGGTGATGGTGGACGCGGCGCGGCGCGATTTCACCACGCTCTGCAGGCTGCCGGAGGACGAGTTCTACGCCGACAGCTTCACCACGCAGGCTGATATCGCCGGCGCGACGGTTTGATCGCGCTCCCGCGCCCGACCGTCCAGATCTTCAATAACCGTCTATCCCGCGCGATCCTTCGTCACCAAGCGCAGCGTTTCTTCATAGATCGTCTTGCGCGGACCGATGGCGACGATATCAATGATTCGGCGCGTCGCAATTCGATAGACGATCCGAAACCGGCCCGCGCGCAGGCTGCGCAAGCCCTCCAACTCGGCACGAAGCGGCTTCCCGGCATGCGCGTCCCGGCACAGCAGATCCAGCCCCGCGTGCATTCTGCGCTTGACCTGCGGATGCAGCCCGTCCAGGAGCCGCGTGACTTGTTCCGGCGCGCGGAACCGATGCGTGGTCTTCAATTGCGCCGCGGATGAAGATTGCTCAGCGCAGGAGTTCGTCCAGAGTGTAGAGCTTCGCCCGTCCCGCCTTGAGTGCGCGAAGCCCAGCCCGGATCTCCTTGAGGAAGAACCGGTCCTCGCGGATCGTGTTCGTCTCCTTCCAGCTTTCGAACTCCTCCGGGCTGACGAGCACAGCCGCCGGGCGGCCGTTCCGCGTAATCACAATCTCCTCGTCAAGCGTGAATACGCGTTCCACGAGCCCGCTCAGCTTGCTTTTCGCTTCCGTAAGGGGCAGAGTTTTCATGCTTGCTCCCGACTAGTCAGAATTCTGACCATTCTATCACTGGGACCCTTACCTGATGTCCGCACTCCTGTACCTCGCCGCCACTGCTGTGGCGATTGCGGCGCTCGGCTGGTACATGGTCGCGGTCCCGGGCGAATCCTTCCGCGGCGAGCTTGCGCCGCTCACCGCCGAAGAGACCGCACTTCGCGGCCGGCTGAAAAAGCACGTCGCAGGGGTAGCGAGCACGGAGCACAACACCCGCACGCCCGGGCAGCTCGAGGCGGCGGCGCGCCATATCGAATCCGAGCTGCGCGCGCTCGGCTACGCGGTGCGTGCGCAGCCGTTCGACTCGGGCGAGGGCATGGTGCGCAACCTCGAAGCGACGCTCGGCGGCCGTGAATCCGCTTCGATCGTGATCGGCGCGCACTACGACTCGGTGATGGGCGCGACCGGCGCAAACGACAACGGCTCGGGCGTCGCCGCGCTGCTCGAACTGGCGCGGCTGCTGCGCGGCTGGCAGCCCAAGCACATGTACCGGCTCGCGTTCTTCGTCAACGAGGAACCGCCTTACTTCCAGACCCACGCCATGGGAAGCCGCGTCTATGCCGACGAGCTGCTCGCGCGCGGCGAGCGCGTGATCGCCATGTTCTCGCTCGAAACCATCGGCTACTACTCCGAGCGCGCCGGCAGCCAGCATTACCCCTTTCCGCTCGGCTTCTTCTACCCGGACCGCGGCGACTTTCTCGCCTTCGTCGCAAACCTCGCTTCGCGATCGCTGCTACGCGAGGCGCTCCGGGCGTTCCGCGCCGAGGTGCGTTTCCCCTCCGAGGGCGTCGCCGCGCCCGCACTCATTCCGGGCGTGGACTGGTCCGACCAGTGGTCGTTCTGGCGCCACGGCGTGCCGGCGCTGATGCTTACCGATACCGCGCCGTATCGCTATCCGCATTACCACCTGCCGAGCGATACGCCCGACAAGGTGGATTACGACAGGCTCGCCCGCGTGGTCGCCGGTTTGGAGCGCATGTTCCGGGCGCTGGATGAACGGTTGTAAGATTCGCCCGGGAAACCGAGCCCAGACCGATGCCCGCGCCACCGCCCGACCGCCCCGCATCCGGAGCCGCGGATTACGCCGCGATTGCCAGCATGCTGGAGAGCATGGAACTCCTCGCCGATCTCGAACGCCCGGCGCGGCGCACGCTCGCCCGGCATCTGCTCGCGCGCGACCTCGCGGCGGACGAAGTGGTGTTCCGGGAAGGCGAGCCGGGCGACTGGATGGCGTTCCTCGTCTCGGGCGAGATCCGGGTGTACAAGGCGGGAGACGCGCAAAGCGAGCACACGATCGCGGTTGAAACCCATAGCCGCTCGATCGGTGAGATGGCGTTCATCGACGGCGAACCGCGCTCGGCGACCTGCGTCGCGACCCGGCCTTCGCAACTGCTGGTGCTCACCCGGTCCCGTTTTCAGAAACTCGCGCAGGAGCGGCCGGGGCTTGCGTTCGAAGTACTCATGCGCATCGCGCGGCTGCTGAGCCGGCGCCTGCGGATGACGAGCGGCAAGCTGGTCGATCAACTCGACGGCTGAGGCTGCGTGACCCAGCCGGTACTGCGATCGATCGCGCTCGTCTCGACCTTGGGCGCTGCGGCGGCGGCATCGGCCGCGGATTGGCGGCCCTTGCCGTCCCCATCCGAGTACCGGGCCACAGTGGACCTGGAGTCGGTTGCGGCGAGCAAGGGATTCACGCGCTTCACCGTGCACCGCGCCTACGCCGGCGCGCAGCGGCACGCCTCGGGCAAGGAGTACTTCACCACACGGCTGCAATACATCGCGGATTGCAATGACCGCAGCGCGACGCTGGCGGTGACCCAGTACTACGGCGAAGACCGCAAGCTCATCCAGGCCGACGTTCGCCCGAACGTGAAGCGCTCGGAATTCGCCTCACCCGAAACCGGATCAGAGCTCGCGGAAGCGTTGAAGCTCGCTTGCGTGAAGCTCGCCGAATCCGGCGGTGTGCAGGCCGACGCCGCAAAAAAACCGCAGGCCACGCAAGCCGCACCCGCAAAGCCCGCGCCGCGGAGCACCAGCGGCTCCGGGATCGTGGTGCATCGCGACGGCACGATCCTCACTAATCAGCACGTGGTGAA
>CAZYVT010000085.1:12094-13793 GCA_964651335.1 uncultured Enterobacteriaceae bacterium
GTGGTGGTTTCCAAGCTCGATGCGTTGAAGCTCGCCGAGCGCGTCGGCGACCTGCCGCAAAACGTCAACTTCGCCATCCGCGGCGAATTCGTGCGCCACTTTCTCGAAGCAAGCAGGATCGAATATGCCGCCTCGAGCGACTCCGCCGCGCTGGAGAATACCGAGATTGCGAGCCGGGGGGCGGCGGTGACGGTGCGGGTGAGGTGCTTAAGGGAGGCGGCGGCGCCCGCGGGCGAACCCGGGAAATCGCGCTAGCAGGCACCCGATCTGTTGCAGATTCCCGCGTTCAGCGCTTTTCGATTCGCCGCGCTTGGTTCGCGAGCGCGATTTCCAGCGCAGTTTCCAGCCGGATGACGCGCCCGGTGAGATCCTCGATCTTTTGCTGCTGCGCCTGCATCTGCGCCGACATGCCGACGATCTTGTCATTCATCTTGATGACGGTGGAAAGCGCGTCCCACAGCTTGTCGCTGACTCCCATCAGGCTGCCTTCCTGGCTGAATGAGCCGCCTCCATGGCCGCGATCCGCTTCCGGGACTTGGACACGCGCGCAAGCGCTTCGTCCATCGCCCGCTCGGCCTGCTCGGCCGATTCCCTGACCCGCTGGATCAGGCCTTCGAGCGCCTTGTGGTCGGTCTCCGGATCGTACGCTTCCGCGGCCCGGCGCACGAATTCACCCATTGTGAGGTTCGCCGCCTTCGCCCGCCTCGCGAGCCGCGCTTTTTGCTCGCGCGTCAGCAGTACCGGAATCCGTTCCGTTGCACCCATGCAAGCCTCCTTGTTATGGCCATGGTCAACACATGACCATGTTACCTGTAGGCGTCGACCGCTTCAAGCGCTGCAACCTGCACCGTCGCCGATGCTTGTGAGCCCGCATTGCGGCGTGCACCGCAAGCTAAGGCTCGCGGCCCACCGTCGGCTTCGGGCACGTGAGCTCCACCGTGGGGTGCTTAAGGGAGTCTGCGCCCGCCGCCATCATCCCCTGGGCCGTTTCAGTTCGTCAGTCGCGCGGATACCAAGCGCTCGCGCGGCCCCGACCATTTGCGCATCCAGCGAATAAAGCATCCGCATCTGCTGATTGTGTGCGACCGCCAGATGCAACGCGTCGCCACCGCGCAACCCGGTCCTGTGGTCCCTCAATAACATCGCCGCCGTATCGTAGTCGGCTGCACCGGGGATGACGATTCGAAACGACTCCGAAAGCAACTGTTCAAAGCGCATCCGGACCGCGCTGGCCTGATCTTCGTCAAGTTCACGCATCCTGACTCGGCGCGAGACGAGGCTGGCAAATTCGACCCGCGTCCACGCGCTGGTCGCGAGCAGTCCTGATTGCAGGCTGCGCACAAAAGCCTCTACCGCGTCGCTGGCGGCCTCGGGCAGCAGCAGCGGCGCGATGAAGCTCGTATCGAAGTAAAACATCAATAACCTTCGTCTCGCAGTTGACGGATCAGCCGAGCGCTCGATCTGCGCGCCTTGGGCAATCCTGCCCGCAGATCCGCCAACGACTTGACCGGCTGCAGCGGTTTCCGGGTGCAGGTAATCCGGGCGACCGGGCGGCCGCGCCGCGTGATCACGATCTCTTCACCCGCCTCGACCTTGTCGACGATCTCACTCAGCTTCGCTTTCGCCTCTGCCAGGCTGACGGTTCTCACGGCAGTCTCCATTTGGTCATCTACATAGTCATATTGTAATGCGGTTCCTG
>CAZYVT010000086.1:0-13508 GCA_964651335.1 uncultured Enterobacteriaceae bacterium
GCTTGCCGCGCGTCGATCTCTTCGTGTCGGTCGAATTGCTGCGCGAACTCGATCGCACGCTGCGTGGGAAATTCGGCGCCGCAGCGGGAACCCTCCCGTTTCTGAAGGCCTATCGCGATCGGGCGCAACTGGTCACGCCCGATCGGCTTCCGGCGCCTGTCTGCCGTGATCCGGACGATGACGTGGTGATTGCAACCGCCATCGCAGCACGTGCGGACGTCATCCTGACCGGTGACGCCGACCTGTTGGTGCTCCGCCGACATGAGCAGATTCGCATTCTGTCCCCCCGGCAGTTCGTCGAATTGCTGGACCGGTGAGTAACTTGATCGGGAATCACGGATGAGCAATTTCGGACTGCTGCTGACGATCACCGAACCCAAACCCGAGCTCGAGAAGGAATTCAACGCCTGGTACGACACCGAGCATATTGCGGAGCGGCTGTCGATTTCGGGCTTCCTCTCGGCGCGCCGCTGGGTCGCGGACGTGCAGCCGGGCGAAGGAAAGTACCTCGCAACCTACGAGCTCGTCACTCCCGGGGGTCTGCAGACGACCGAATACCTCGAACGGTTGAACAACCCTACGCCGTGGAGCAAGCGCAGCCTCGGTGGCACCAGCGCCTTCCGCCGCTGGGCCTGCGAGCAGATCAACCCCGGCGACGCTTCGCCGCACATGATGTCGCATGCGCAGTTCATCGCCATCGGCGACGCGCCGCCCGAGCACGAAGAGGAATTCAATCGCTGGTACGACGAAGAGCACCTGCTGCTGCTCTCCCAGGTGCCTGGCGTCCTGCGCGCGCGGCGCTTCTTCGACCCGAACGGTAAGCCGCGCTACGCCGCGCTCTACGACCTGGCGGACGAATCGGTGCCGCAGCATCCCGACTGGCAGGCCGCGGTTCGCACCCAGTGGGTGCGCAAGATCGGAAAACTCACCAGCGGCTGCGAATGGATCCTGCGGATGTACCGGAGCTACGTTCCCGGCTCTTAAGCGGTGACTAACGACCGGGGCTTATGCCTACTGCGCAAACCAGCGTCCAGTGTGGGTTGCCGTTCCATTTCTTCACGTTCCGGAGATTTGCAAACGTCCGGCGCGAACCGTAGGGGTTGGTTGACCGCCGAAGCGCTCGAAAGGGCTCATCATCTCCGGCAGCTGCGGCGCCGCTCCGCCCATAGCGACCGCGAGCTGCGCATACTCCTCTGCGAACTCGGGATGTACCTCTTCGATCCACGTTGGCAAGGCGGGGGCTGGCAATCTTCGAATTGATACGCCCTGCACTTGCGAGACTTTATCCGCAAGCGCGCGGACCATTGGTAGGCCGGCTCCGCCCCCTGTCATGACTACTGTGAGGTCCTGAGGTCCGAGTAGGTGCGTAATCCAGCTGCTGTCGATCCGCTTGAGAATATTGGTCAACGTTTCCTCAAGTGTCGCGGCAAAGCGGCTTGTCGGATCGAGCGCGAGAAACTCTTCGAGGCTAATGACGCCACGGGAATCATCGCTCAGCCTGTACTCCAGACGCTTCTCTCGGAAAAGGCGCTCCTTGTATTGACGAATGTTGAGTTCGAGGTCCGAAACGACCCGCCGCCTGATGGCGTCCTCGGCGGCTCCGGCGAACCCGTGACGCCGGAGGATCTCTCCCCGAAGAATTGAGTCGACCGTGTCTCCGGCCTGCCTCAATCCCTCAAGTCCTCTCGCCACAGGGAAGGCACGTACCCAGCCCTTAACCGGATTCTCGGAAAATACAAACAATCCGAAATCCGTCGTGCCCGCGCCAACATCTATCACGAGATATGGGCGGCGTTGGGCTTCGCCTTGCAGGACCCGGCTCGCCGCTGCCGCAATCGGTTCTGGGACACCCTGCGCGATCAAGACCGCCGGCAGCTTCTCGCCTTTGAGCAGATCAAGCACATAACGGGCTTCTCTAACGTGTAGTCCCTCCCCCCATTTGCCGTGCAAAGTATCTGCCAGCACTTGCGCCGCCGCGAGCATTTCTCTGAGCCCCTGCTCCGCCCAGCCGGCCCGCTCCTTGTCCCAGCACGGAATCGCGAACCTTCGTGCGATGTATCTCGACAATCCGTACTTCTCTTTCAGTTCGCTCGACGCAAGATCGGTCAGAAATGCGAGATATAGCGTGATGAGATCCTTCTTGCTGAACGGCGTGGTTGTCGGATTGATCTCTGCGGATATCCGGGCCTCGCCCAAGTTCGCGATAGGCGCTTGGCTCAACTCCTGCTTTGGAGAATCGAATCGCTTTCGACCCGGGACATCGTCATAAAGGCTCTGGTTGATTGCGCTGCGGCCGAAATGAATCGTTCCGTTTTCGGAGATATACAAAGAAGAAGGCACGGCATACACAGGCTCGTCCGCACCCGACCTTGTGCCGAGTGCAAGGCCGAAGGGCTCGTCGTCTGTGTCACGGATTGCGAACGCCTTCGATGTCGCAGTACCGAAATCCAGGCATAGGGTTACTTCCGGCTCCTCCGGCACATCCAGCTTCGTCGAATCTCGGTTAAGGACGATGCTCGAAATCGTCCCTACCTCGGGCTTTGATTCTTCGTCGCGCTTTCGTGCGAGCGGCTCTTCGCCCGAGAGATGCGCAATGACAGCTTCCAAGGCATTCCGCTCCTTCGGCGACACGAGCCCGACAAGCCGCCACTTGTCATCCGCCGGGTCCTTCTCTATTCGATCGAATAGTATTTCCAGTGCAACCTGCATCTCAACTTTATCCACCGATCCTCCCATATGTTCCGGTTACAGTTCGGGACGTTGGAACGCCCGATTACTCACTCCGCTAATCCCTTGAGCACGGCCTCACCGAGCGAGCCATCCCTCGACAGACGAACCACCGCCGGTCGAACAACGATAACCTCCTGCTTGGGCGCAGTTCCCACAAACTCGAAGTACTTTGGCGCGAACTCCACCCGCTCTCCGACTGATCCGTGCAATCGGAGGCGCCGTTTGACCGCCAGGTTTTCGATTTGGTTGCTCAGATCCTCCACACGACCGAGGAACGTTCCTAGTGCTTCGTTGAGTCTTGGGTCGTAGATCGCCAAGGCTGCGAGCGCGTCGCCCTTGACCGGGATTTGGTCCCTCTTCAGTCGATCGAGCTCGATAAGAACGGTCGCGAGTATCGGGTCGGCAGCCTGAAGCCCGCTTTCAAGCAGATCGGGGTCGGCGATACGGGAAGCATCGAGTCGTCCAGTCCGGAGCCAGGTCTTTACGCGCTCCGGAAGCGCCGGGTGCCCATCCGCAAGCGCACGCGCCACCGCCTGGGACCGTTCCCTGTAGCCGCAGACGAGATCAAGCACTTCCATCAAAGTTGCGTCCGGCCTGTCCTGCTTCCCCAAGAGAAGGATTGCCTCCGCGACGACCGACTGAAGGCTCTGAAGCGGCTCGCGCAACGCTTGCGGCCAGGACGTGCTCCCGAAGAACCGCCTCACGTACTGGACAGCAGCATAGGTATCTGCATCCGAAGAAACCGAAAACCGTGTGCGCACAAGATCGAAGACGGCGAGTATGACTTCCCTGGTGAGCGCCAGCTTGACGGACTCGCTTTCGGGCACCCTCGCGGAAGAGACCGGGCTCTTCACCAAGCTCGCCAAGGCAATACCCACGCTCTCCCCCGGCTCCAGAGTGGAGTTCACGACAAGCGGTCGCATACTAGCGAGTACGTTGCAAACGCGACGCCCCATCGAATCGCCGGGCTTGTCCTTGGCCGGCTGGAGTTGCTTCAACACGTCGGCGAGAGACTGGAAGCACTCCGCGAGGCTTCGGACACTCCGAAACAGGGCTGCGAGGAACTCCCCTCTGATTTTCGCGGCGCTTCCTTCTTCCTCGATCGCCGCACTCGCAGCATAGGCCCTGATCCACCCGGGTCCAGGCGAGACGACTACACAAGCCTTCGCGACGTAAAACCGTGCGTCTGGGCTCTTCAGTTCTCGGACGGCTGGCAGTTCGATTTCGAACGCGGGAGCCAATCGTTTTGCCAGATCCCGCTGAAGTGTCCTGACGACCTGGCTGATTCGTACGAGTTCTGCAATCGCGCGAAGTCGATCAGGCCCCTTGGATGCATCCGCGCTTAGCTGCTCCAGGAACGCCAGGCCTTTCAGAAACCTGGGGTCCTTGCTGTGCCGCACCGCGAGCTTCTCATCCAGCAATCGCGTCACGGCCGCCGAGCGATCTGCTAGCGTCAGCGCGCCGGCAAACCGATCGAGCAGCTCCCCAATTTCAGCTTCTGTCATGGAGTCCTTCTTCGTTTTCTGCGCGACCGGTGTATTACTCGGCGACAGGCTTGAAGACGGCATGTGCTGCGTCTTTGTAGTACTCGCTAATGAGCCTGGTCCACAGCTCGTCAGGCAACTCGTTCAATTGCCCGCGGCCCACTATCGGCATCAGCATAGTCTGAGCTTGTTTGTCGAAGTTGGAGTCACACATCTTCGTTATAGATCTTGCCCGGCGACGGCGCCTTCCCGTGAGCATCAACCTGTACCGCGAATGCTCGACCCCCCATCGAAGCGCGGCAACTCCACTCACCGCACGAATCCTCCCTGTGGCTGTGGGACTAATCTACCGGCAGCGAATCAATATCAGCCTTAAGAGTAGACACTATTGGCGGAAATCGGGACTGGTCAGATCCTGCGAGCGCATTGACCAGCGCCGGGAGCTCTAGCCGCGACGCGGTCCTACTGTACGCGTGAAACTTTCCACTGGTATAGGCGAACCACCGTTTTCCCAATAGCCGGACGAAGAAGCGCGGATTCTTCCATTGTCGCTCGGCAACAACTTCAACATTGTATGTGAGACCGAACTTACTCAGCGGCGGCACTTTAAGAACGATGCCAATATGGCGCCGGATTTCCTCAAGCGATACGCCGCGGCGGGCGAGCGCGGAGATCGACGCCTGTCCGAGTGCCCGGGCATCGGATCGGGTGCGCCTCTTTGATCCTCTCGTTACGACAAACGCAGCGATCGTCTCCCTAGCCTTTTTGCCGAGCCTGTCTGGACGGGCCAATTCAGTGAAAAGCGCACGCGGTGACTTGAGCGTCCGCAGCCGAACGATCAGCGGTGTCAAGTCTGAGTGAGAATGTTTCCTCCGCTGATTCCCGAGTTCCGTTAGCGCAACCTGTACGAGAGCATCATAGCCCTTCGAATGGAAATCAAGAATGAATCGCGTATTCAAGTCAATCCCCAAGGCCCGCCGCCGAAGGTAACTCGCGATTGCCAGCACGGTGCCTGTACCCGCGAAGGGGTCTAGAACTACCTGCCCGGGCTTTGTTGTTAGAGCGATCATCCGGGCAACCATGCTTACAGGAAATGGGCAGTAATGGCGAATGCCGTTTTTTGACCAGCTTCCCTGAACAGGAATGGGGAAGTGCCAGAGGTCGGTCGGTGCCTTGCCGCTTGGGTTGTAACGTTCTGGATACCGAACCCAATACGGTGAGAGATGATCAATCTCGCGGACGGAATCCACATCGAAATGTCGTAAGCGATCCTTGCAGAAGAGGAGGACGTACTCGAAGACGCCCCTGAAGCGACCAATATGTGACCACGGAAGGCTGCGGCCCTTGTCCCAGACGATCAAATCCTCGAAGTTCCAGCCCGCTTCCTGCGCTCTGTGTATTGCCTCCCACGGAAGTAGCAGGGTGCGGCCAGAACTCTTTACGGTATCTAGCACTACCCACATCGCCGAGCCGCTGTTCGCGACACGATGCAGCTCGCGCAGAATGTTACTTAGATCGCGGAGATACTCATCATGCGAACTCTGGCCAAACCCGAGTTGCCCCCTCGGACCGTAATCTTTGAGTTCAGCGTAGGGTGGTGAGGTAATAACGCAATCGACAGAGCAGTTCGGCAACGCGGGCAGCAGTATCCGTGTATCCGCAGCCAAGAAAGTTGCCGACCCCCGGTTAACCTTTGCCGACACGGAAATTTTGGCCAACGCAGCGCCGATGGCATTGCTACGCGGTCCGCTCATTAGGCCTTCGTGACGAACTTATCGTGGATTTCCGGTCCGATTTCGAATTTCTTCTCCTCTACGTAGCTCCGGATGTCGTCTTGGGGTCTGTTTAGAAAGCGCTGTTCGAGGCGCCCACTATCGAGCGCTTGCGAGACCATGAACTGCAGGCACTCATTGAGGATCAGGTCCGCGAGTCGGACTTGGCAGTGCGCGTCTTCCTCCACAGCCTTGCCAGGATCGTCACCAAAATAGCGAGCGTTTACGGGATCCTTAGTGTTAATCAAGATGTAGCCCTCTGGGACCAGCTGCGTTTGAACTTTTCGTTCGAGTGGATAGAACTTGTAATCTTTGAACAACCCCTGCTTGCCACGGTCTGGCTTCTCGCGTTTCACCACCGAGACCTGCGTTCCTGCCACATAGGCAGCATGCGCCGCTGTCACGATAACGTCTCGCCTGACGTCGACGCCGGTTACGGTAATCTCGATCTCTGCGACGTTGGGCGTGACGAGATGGCCAGGCACAACAACGATTCGCGACTCGGCGACCTCTATCGCCGGATCCTCAACAAGAATGCTGATCTCGGAGCCGACTGGAATTCTCTCTGCATCGACGAACAAGCGTAGGTGTCGCTTGGCCCGCAGGCGTACGTTGTACTCGTCACTCTCGAACTCGAGTCCGTTCACAGGGGTGAGTACTTCGCGCATGGTTGTCGTCACATCCAGGACCGCGGTTATTCCCTTCCAGTGGGCACTGATCTTTCCGCTTACGTCAGCGACATTGGAAATAACGCGGACAATCTTGACCGCTACCGAACCCTCGCTGTCTTCGGGAGCAAGCGCGACGGTTTGAGGTCGAACGATTATCTCAGCACAGTCGGAAGCAATGTCGATTACGTCATTGGGTGAGACGGCGCTAGTGTTGATTAGGAGAACTGCAGGAGTCGCGACCCCGGTCTGCACGGAGATGTGGCTATTAGCGAAGGCAATTCCCTGCGGAGGCGGTGTACGCTTGCTCGCGGGGATTACTGGTACCCGTGCCTGCCTTCCGAGCATCTCGCTCGCCAAGCGGTTCAAGATGTCCAGAGCTTGCTGGTGCCGCTCTCTTGTCTTGTCCGAAAGGTTAACCTTCGGAGTCGGCCCAAGCTCGCGGAGCCGGGCCACGAGCGGTTCCAGGCGTGGGTAGAGTTTCTCTCGAAGTAGCCGGTAAAACGTGTGCTGTTTATCGAAGCCTTCTCGGGTTTCGGTCAATACTTCCTCTGGATCCGCTTGATTTAGCTTTGATCGGATGTAGGTTCCCGCGCCGATTAGCCTTACTGTTCCTGACAGGCGGCGAGCGGCGGGGTCGTCATCGAAGCCGAAGAGGTGGAGATCCAGCGCTGCGTCATCCTCATCGAGGACGAGAAGTCCGCCCTCTCGCTCGCTGTACCCCACTTCGCCCTGTGTTAGTTCACGCGTCGCGACACCGATTTCCGCTTCAATCGTGATCTCAGTATCCAGATCAGTAGTCATAGCCTCTCTAAGGTGCTCCTTGACCTCGATCTCTGGGAAGCGGTACTTGAGCGGTCGTTCTTGAATCTGGCCATCGCGCCCCTGAATGAGCAAAACGACTTTCCTATGCGGGCTGCTATTGATCATTCGCAGCATATAAAAGTTGCTGAGCGCATCGAGGAGTTTGTCAGGCTGTGGGTTGTGTACATCATCCCTCAGCACGAATTCCACAAGTGTCCCGTTCTGAGGGATGCGCAGAGCCTGCCGAAGCTCGGACGTGATCCTACTTGGGGGTCTAATGTCGACAATGGGGCGTTCTTGGCCGCCGGCACCCTTCCACTTGAAGCGGCAGTTGTAGAAGAGCCGGTTCCTAATTGACTTCACCTGTCCATTGCGCTGCGTGAAGAGAACATCGCGCAAACCTTTCCCAAACAGGCTTCTCGTCCTATAGCCCTTAGATCGGTCCCCGGACTCCTGTCCGTACGTTACAAACCGTTGCTGCATCTCCTCATGCGTGAGACCCTCGCCGTGATCAATCACGCTGAAGCGCCGCTTCGCGCGGTCGAATAGAATGACAATCGGAGCAGGATCTGCTGGTGCGTGTGTACCGCCTCCCTGAATCGCAGCTTCTGTGATCCGGCGGTAGCTGTCGTCAGAATTCGTTATTAGCTCAGTGAGAATCTTAACGATGCTTTTTCCGATCGCTCGCTCGAACGTCCTCCTAATTTGCCTAGTCGCGAACTCCAACGGGAATTCAGGCATCGTCGCTTCCGTTAGCCATGGAAGTGTTCGGAGAATGTCCGGCGCACCGACCTAAGGAAATCAAGTAGCTCGTCGCGGCCGACCTCCTTGACGGCGTTCTCCAACAGCTGGACGCGGTCGCGAAGCGCGTGTGCGGGAGTGTATGCAAACGCGCCCAGAAGATCGAACAATTCCCTCGGCTCACCCTCCGCGAGTTTGTCCGCTTTCCATTTTTGGAAGAGCGCCGATTCTTCGAGAGCCCTTAGTTCCTTTTTCAGATCCCTCGTTCGAGGTGTCGCCTGACGCCTGGCAGCCTGCACGCTGGACTCCGGGCCTCCTGACACGAGGGTGGATCCAACCTTTGCCGCCTTGGCGATTCCGCCCTCAGTAAGCATAAATCCCTTTTGGACTGAGCCGCGAGCCCAGTTGCGGTACTTCGGCCCGAGCTGTAACAGCGTGCGCCCCACACGCGCAGCGTCTGGATACTTCTCAAAGCCCTCAAGGCTGAACTTCTCGGGAAAGAGTCTGAATAGCGCGACTACTAGGTTTTCAAAAGTGATGGGGACTTGCAGTTCTTGCAGCCGATTTATTGCGAAGGCTGCTAGACCCGCGAGGTCGACGGCCTGATAGGTCGCTTCAGGAAATGGCGCGAAGTTCTCAACCTGCCGATGATGGGAGACCTTGGTCATTGCTGCCCGTAACCATTAACTTGAAGGATAAGATGCGCGCGCGATCGCGCCAGACCGACATCCAGAACCGTGGAATAACGCAAATCAGAGTGGCCACGCGCAAACATCAGCTGGCTGAGAAACGGCTTCGCCTCTCGATTACCGCTGGATGGCGCGCCCGCCGTCGGCATTGCGCTTACGAGCAAAAATGGCCCGCAGCCTAGCGCCTGACGCGCCGGAGACATGGCTCTCATCAATCGTTACAGGGCCAACTGTAGTTAGCGAGCAAATCATTCTCGACGAAAAGCCGATTCTGTTCGCTCGCCTCTACCATTACACAAATTGTTTCCGCGCCTAATTTCAACCAGCAAGACTCCTTGTGGTGGTTGCCGAATCTGGTCGACAGGTCTTCGGTCTGACCCACGTATAGCGGGTCCAGTCCTTTAAGAACCATGTAAACACCACCGATCGCCTTGAACGGCGTATCCAATGGGTGCTTGTAAAAGCTGTACCTACGCCGCGATTGGCCCGTTGCAGTCACAGTAGGCGTGGTCATATTCGAATCCCTTGGCCTTTACGCACTCCCGGTGATCTGCGACGCAGTGTCCAGCCACTCTAATTCGATGGTCGCGCCGCCAAAATACCGCAGAAAGGTGTCGTACACGAGCCGCCGCGTCGCTTTCCCGCGCGAGGCCGTGATATTCGAGAGCGCCTTCCAGTAGTCGTCCAAGTTCAGCGGATCCTCGGTGGGCTGCCGCAGCAACGCGACCAGCTTATCGAGCGCGCCGTCCAACATCTTCATGTTATTACGGTTCCGCATGTAGCCGCACGCGGCGATGAGGCTCTGCAAGAACGTGCCGCCGCTCGACAAAATGAAGCGACGACTTGGATCGTTCGCGTATACCTTCGCGATCAGCGGATGTACTTCGGTGGCGATGCGCTTCAGCGCGTGCACGACGTCGTTGATGTCGCCCACGTTGTCTAGATACGCTTGGTCCTCATTGAGGAACCGCTCGGCCTCTGTGCTGGCGGTGAGTTGCGCATTGTTCGTGATAAATGACTGCGTGGCGAGGACGAGGTCGGCTGCGGCGAACTTGTCCTTCGACCGTGTCATGCCGGGCATCTTCTGGATCTCATGCCACACCGGAATCTTCGCCCGCTGCTCCAACTCCTGGACAAGCGGCCGCTGCATGATCTCCAGCTGCACGGGCAGGCTCATGCGCCGCTGGCCTGTGTTGAAAGTGACCATGTAGTGGAGAAGCCCGGCCAAGTCGATTTCGTAGAAGATTTCATACCGAGTAATCCGGCCCAGAAGGTCCCGTGTCGCCGTGCGCGAATCACCCGCCTCCGCGACGGATTCCGCGAAGTACTCCCATGCCTCGGCCGGAATCGACCCTTCCTTGACCAGCTGCTCCCGACGCCACACCAGTAGCAGCGCAATGCAGAAACAGTACAGCCGTTGCAGCCCGTCGATAACCGAGTAGTCGATGTCCGCTTCGTTCAGCGAGTGGGCCTTTCGATCCGAGGCACTGCGGCTAAGTGCGGCAACTTTAGACTCCGGCATCGCAGCACCCTCGATGAAATCACGGATCAGTCGTTTGTAGATCGAGTCGGTCACGTGGTCGAATGGTGGGCGCTGCGAGAAGTTCTGGTTCACGTTGACCCGTTGGATGTAGATGCTCAACGGCTCCTCCACGTGCCCGATCCAACCGTCGGTTTTCGGGTCCTGTACGGGCGCGGTGATTAGTTGTGCCGCGCCCGGCGGCTGGAGCAGATCGCCGCAACCATCGTTCATCAGGTCATCGACCAGAGAAAGAATCTGACCCCGGAGCTTCTCGGTTCGGTCCAGTCTTGTCGGCGCCTTCACCGGCTTGGGCCTGCGGCCACGCGGCATGGGGATAACCTCCGTCTCGGTGTCGCTCATTACGTCAGCGATTGCGTTTATTTCTATATTCCTTTCTTGGGCAACCCGGGCCAACTTGGCCCTAAGGTCGACCAAATCTGATGGCTCATTATTATTAAGCCAATTACATATTAAAGCCACAGTTATGTCAAGAGCCAATAATAAATGGTTGATTTCGCGCAGTCTGTAGCGGCACATTAACCTTAATAATCAACTAGGCCCAGGTCATTCGGACTAGGCTCGACCAAGTACAATGCTCAGGGAAATGACCTCGACGCTCGGCCCCATCACCCTCGCCGTCATCCCAGAACGGCCTGCAGCACGCCTGCAATGACATGGTCCTCGCATCCATCCGCGCGTCGCGAACGACCGAGTGAAACAGTCCCCTCCGACCCTCCCCGCATACCCTGACGAAACCCTGGCGGGACTGAGCCCGGCCGAGCTCACAGCCCTGCTCGTGCGCGATGAGGACCGGGCGCCGCGCAACGTCATCGACGAATGCGCGCGGCGAGGCGACGACATGGTGCAGCACCTCACCGGCCTGTTCCGCGACGACAGCAGTTGGGACGAGCAGGCGACGCTCGGGGAGTGGTGGCTGCGGCTGCACGCGGCGATGATCCTCGGCCACATACCCGGCGAGCGCGCGGGAATGCTGCTCGCCGATTTCATGCGCCACATGGCGCGCGCGCAGGACGAGAGCCTCCAGGATTGGCTTTCGGGCTACTGGCCGGCGCTGTTTCGCAACAAGCCCGAAGGCGTGCTGCCGGCGCTGCGCGCGCTTGCCGAAGACCGAACCCTCGATTGGTATATCCGCGCCAACGCCTTCGATGCGATCCTCGCTGAGGCCTCGCGAAGGCATTCTGAGGCGTTCGATGTGGCGATCGACTGGGCCGCGGCAATGGCCGCGGACGAGCAGGAAGACTGGGAAATGCGCCTTTCGGTCGGCAACACGCTGCTTGATCTCTCCCCTGCGCGGCATCGCCCGCTGCTGGAAGACCTCGCGCGAAGACAGACCGGGCTTGGCAGGTCTTTTTCGTCCGACGATGTGCAGCGTGCCTACTCGGGAAAGAAGCGGCCGCCGGAATGGGAGCGGTTCAACGATCCCTGGGCCTTTTACTCGCCCGCGCGGATCGCTCAGCGCCAGGAGCGGTGGGCGAAGGAGGATGCCGAAGCGGACGAAAGCGAAGGCGAACCGCTCCTGCAGCCGCGCGCGACCCCGAAGATCGGCCGAAACGATCCCTGCCCCTGCGGCAGCGGCAAGAAGTACAAGCGCTGTTGTCTCGCCGTGGCGAGCGGGGCGGCAGAGCCGCCCGCGGATTTCGCGTGGCGGCGACTGCGGCGGCTGCTGGACCAGTTTCAGCGCGACGTCCTGCGGTTCGTGAAGAACGTCTACGGGCGCGGCGCTATCGAGGAGGCATGGCGGGAATTCATGTCCGACGAGCACGCGCCGTTTGACCCGGAAAGCACCCACCTTCAAGTGTTCATGCCGTGGCTGTTCCACTTCTGGTCGCCGGATTCGATGGAGACGAAGGTGCGCGACGCCGCTCTGCACGACGTGATCCCGACCGAGGAGTACCTGCGCCGCAAGAAGCGGCTCGATCCGCAGCTTCGCTCTTACCTCGAATCGTGCATTGCCTCGCCGCTCACCATGTTCGAAATCCTGCGCTCCGATCCGGGGCGAGGGCTGCGGCTGCGCGACCTTTTCACCCGCGAAGAGCGCGAGGTCACCGAGCGTTCCGCCTCGGTCGGGATGGACGAAGGCGATCTGGTGTTCGGACAGGTGGGCGAAGCGGGCGGCGTGGCGATCCTCGAAGCGTGCCAGGGCTTCGTCGTCCCGCCCATCCACAAGTTGGAGGTGATCGCGTTTCGTCAGCGCCGTTTTCCGGGCGAGGCGGCAGTCGCCCCGCAACGACTGCGCGATTTCGACCGCGAGATGATCGAGCTCTACCACAAAATTGCCGACCAGATCCTCGAGCGACGCATGCCGGCGCTCCAAAACACCGACGGCGAGGCGCTCTCGCTGCGGCGCGTGGTGTTCGACGTTCCATCGGCGCAGGAGGCTTTCGGCGCCCTCAGGCACCTTGCGCTCGATGACTCCGAGGCCGACCTTCTTCGCGACGCGGCGCGCGACGGGCAAGGGCAGCTCGTTCGCGTGAACTTCACCTGGCTCAAGCGCGGCAATGCCGCGAACCCGGGCATGGACAACACGGTGCTCGGCTCGATCGAGATCGACGGTACGCGGCTCGCGGTCGAGGTGAACTCCGAGAAGCGCGAAAAACAATTGCGCGCGATCGTCGCCGAAGCGCTTGGCGAGCGCGCGCGTTATCGCGCGACCGAGATCCGTTCGCTCGAGCGCATGCTCGCCGAAGCGCCCGCCTCAGGCGCAGGCGCACGCGAGTCTGCGGACGTTTCCCAGCTTCCCGAGGTGAAGGCGAAGATGGCCGAGATCATGGCGAAACATTACGAGCACTGGGTGAACGAGAGCATCCCAGCGCTCGGCGGCCGCACGCCCCTCCAGGCGGTCGCAGATGTCGATGGGCGCGAAGCGGTCGATGCGCTCGTGACGCAGATCGAGCGCGACGGCGAACGGATGAAACCGCCGCTCGACCCCGCGATCGTGCGCAGGCTGCGCGAAACGCTCGGCCTTGAAGTACGTTGATTGCGCGGAGAAACCGGGGCATAATCTCCGCATAAATTGCGGAGATTACGGTGTACGTCTGGGAACTGCCAGGTTGGCCCCAGTGGACATGGGATGAGCG
>CAZYVT010000087.1:0-7192 GCA_964651335.1 uncultured Enterobacteriaceae bacterium
GAAAAGGTTTTCGCCGCGCAGCCGGACCACCCCGGCGTGGCGCACTACCTGATCCATAGCTACGACTATCCGCCGATCGCCGAGCAGGGCCTGCGTGCGGCACGGCGTTATGCCAGCATCGCTCCATCGGCGTCGCATGCCCTGCACATGCCGGGGCACATTTTCACCCGACGCGGATTGTGGGACGAGTCGATCGAGACGAATCTCCGCTCTGCTGCGGCAGCGCAAAGCCATTTCGACAGCCTGCACGCCTTGGACTACCTGGAATACGCGTATCTGCAGCAAGCTCGGGACGGCGATGCGAAGGGCGTGCGCGACCGGATCAACGCCATTGCGAAAGTAAGCCCCGAGCATTTCGTAACCGCCTATGCGCTCGCGGCAATTCCTTCGCGGTATGCGCTGGAACGCGGGCGCTGGGCGGATGCGTCCAATGTGTCGCCGCAGCCTGCCGAAGGCGAGTTTCCGTGGGAAAAATTTCCGCAGGCCGTGGCTGTGATGGTGTATACGCGCGCGCTCGGCGCTGCACGCGGCGGCGATGCTCCCTCCGTGCGCAAGGGCATCGACAAGCTCCAGTCGCTGCGCAAGGACATGATCGAAGCGAAGATACCCTACTGGCCGCAGCAGGCGGATATCCAGATCAGGATCGCATCCGCCTGGGCCGCGTTCGCCGAGGGAAACAAGCAGGAAGCGCTGAAGCTGATGCGCGAAGGAGCCGACATGGAGGATGCGACCGAGAAACACCCGGTGACTCCCGGCCACGTCGTTCCCGCGCGCGAGCTGCTGGGCGACATGCTGCTGGAACTCAATCAGCCGGCGCTGGCGTTGAAGGAATTCGAAGCGTCGCACAAAATCGAGCCCGGCCGCTTTCGCGGACTGCTCGGTGCGGCGCGCGCCGCTGAACTGTCCGCGGAGATGGCCAAGGCAAAGCGCTACTATGCTGACCTGATGAGACTTACCGCGAAATCAGACGGCGAGCGCCCCGAGCTGGCGCGGGCAAAGGAGTTTCTGGCCAGGAACTAGCGCAGATCACCCGGCGCGTTTGTCGAATCGCCTCGCTCGCCGTGCGAAGACCGCCCACACGGCGAGAGCGAGCAGCAACGCGGCAACAGTGGCACCGGCCGCAAATCGGCCTCCGGGACGGTCGATGAATCTTGATAACAGGCTGGGTCCTGGATCGCTTGGCAGGCGCAGGGCGAAGGCGACAATCGAATCGCCGAGCTTGCCGCCCGCGTCGGCGCGTCCGCCTGAGGCGACAACCACGTATTGCCGCCCCTGCCATTGGTAGGACATCGGCGTCGCGATTGCGGCGGCCGGCAGCCGTCCGGTCCACAGTTCAGCACCGGACCTGGCATCGAAGGCACGCAGATAGTGGTCGAGCGCCGCGCCTATGAAGACGAGCCCGCCGCGCGTGACGAGCGGGCCGCCGAAGCTGGGCGTACCGTGGTGCATGGCCATGCCGAGCGGCGCGATTTCCTCGGTCGTGCCGAGCGTCGCTTCCCACAGGATGCGCTTGGTCCGCAGGTCCAGCGCCGCGAGCACGCCCCAGGGCGGCGGGTTGCACGGCAGCTTCAAGGGCGAGATGAGCAGCTCGCGCTTCATGCCGAACGGCGCGCCGGATTGCGGCGAGACTTCCAGGCCGGGGAAGCGCTTTCTCATCGCGTCGAACTCGGTCGCGGGAAACAGGGTAACGAGGTGCGCGAGCCGACTGGTGTTGACGTACACGATGTCGGTTGCGGGATCGATCGCGACGCCGCCCCAGTTGATGCCGCCGCCGGTAAACGGAAAGAGGATCGTCCCCTGCTCGCTGGGCGGGGTGTAGAGGCCTTCGTTGCGCGCGGCGGCGATCCGGTCGCGGCATGCGCCCCGGTCCCAAGGCGTGAGACCCCAGGCGTCCTCCGCAGTCAGCCGCGAGGGCGCGAGCAGCGGCAGGTCGGCGGGGAAGGGTTGCGTCGGCGACAGTGCTTCGCCCGTAGCGCCGCCCTGCGGCACCGCGCGCTCTTCGACCGGAAACACGGGCTTGCCGGTGTCGCGATCGAGCGCGAAGAGCATCGCCTGCTTGTTGCCCACGATAGCGACGTCCCGGGGCTTGCCGGCGTCGCTGATCGTCGCCAGCGTCGGTTGCGCCGGGACGTCGTAGTCCCACACGTCGTGGTGCACGGTCTGGAAGTGCCACACCATCGTACCGCTTTCAAGCTTGAGCGCGACGAGCGAATTCGCGTACAGGTTCGCGCCGGGCCTGAGGCCACCGTAGAAATCCGGGCTCGGGCTGGAGGTCGGCAGGAAAACCAGGCCACGCACGGCATCCACGGACATGGGCGCCCACACGTTTGCGCTTCCCGCGCTCTTCCAACCTCCGCCCCAGGTTTTCGCCGCCGGGTCCGCGGCATCGCCCGGTATCGGGTCCCATTGCCAGCGCAACTTGCCGCTGCGCGCGTCGTACGCGTGCACGGTGCCGCGGGGCGACGCTACGCGCTGGTTGTCGTTGATCGCCGAACCCACGATCACTACGCCGCCCGCGGCAAGCGGCGGGGAAGTGATTTGCCATTCCCCGGGGTTCAGAAGCGGCATGCCGATGTCGACCTTGACCTCGCCCTTCGCGCCGAAATCGTCGCAAGGTTTTCCGGACGCGAGATCAAGGGCGATGACGCGGGCGTCGTTGGTTGCGGTAAAGATGCGCGCCGCGCAGGCGGAACCGGCTTGGGCGGTCGGATCGCGCCACAGCGCGACGCCGCGGCAGTTGAACAGGTTCGCCGGGCGGTAGTCGGTCCGGATCTGCGGATCGAAGCGCCAGAGCTCCGCGCCCGAGCCGGGATCGAGCGCAATGACTTCATTGAAAGGCGTGCAAAGGACGAGCCGGTCGTTGGCGAGGATCGGCGTCACCTGGAACTTGCTGCGCTGCATCGCCTTTGCCTCGCGCTTGGCGAGGTCCCCGGTGCGGTAGGTCCACGCAATCGAAAGATCACCGACGTTTGGCGGCGTTATATCCGCGAGCGGAGCGTAACGAGTGCCGCCGGCATCGGCGCCGTAATGTTCCGGAAAACCTTCGCCGAGGGCGGACCACGGACAAGCCAAAGCGATAACGGCGAAGCCTAAACGCAGAAACTTCTGCGACGCAGAGTTCAAATACTTCGATGACATGAAGCGGATAGTGGAATCAAAACCCTCGCTCAAGTCAATCCGGATCAGGCAGTGCAGACAGCCCGCACCTTCCTAACGCTAGGCAATGACTTTCAGCGTTGTCACCCTCGAAAAATCCCGATCATGCGTCACCAGGGCATCGGCGTTGATGGCGATGGCGCTAGCCGCCTGAACCGCGTCGGGCAGCTTGATCTTGAGGCTCGCCCGCAGACGCGCGGCACTTTCTGCGATGTCCGCCGATAACTCCACCACCTGCCAGGATTCCAGCACCGCCCGATAGCGCTTTACGAGCGCCTCGTCGCCGGCATTCAGCGGCCCGGCAAGTACTTCCGCGATCGTGATGGTGGTGACGGCGAACGCGATTTCGCCCTTGGCGTGGCGATCGAAGAGCGGCTGGAAACGCGAGGCGAGCCTGGGGTGGCCTTCGAGAACGTAAATGATGGGCGCGCTATCCACCAGCACCAGCGCCCCGTCCAGCAGCGCCGTGGCGTCTAGCGGCTCCATTCGTCGCGCAGCCGCCGCACGGTACGCGCGCTGTTCCTGCCCCACATCCCCTTGCCTGACCCCGCCAGCGCAATAAGCGCCTTTTGCCGAGAGCCGGCAACGCCCTTCACTGGAACCAGAGCCGCAATCGAACGCCCGTGGCGCGTGATGATGGTGGCACGGCCCTTTTCCGCATCGGCGAGCAGAGCCGGCAGTTGGTTGCGCGCTTCTTCCGCGCCTTTACGCTGCAGTTTGGCCATCCGCTAACTGTACGGACTGTACGGAACGAAGTCAAGCGCGCTGCGGGCCGGCCTTGCCGTCCTCCACGACGAAGCTGGCAAGCGTATTGCATCCGGCGTCGCGCTTCTGCACGGTTTCCATGGCGCGCAGGTCGGCGCGTAAGCTTCCGCTCGTCACCTCGACGCGCACGTAGCCGCGGAAACGGCTGTCCGCGAGCTTGACATGCGGATTGTCCGGCAAGCGCTGCTCGAACCATTCTTTCGGCCAGCCCTGGGAGGTGATCGAGGTCCCGACGAATTCGCTCGCCACCACCGGCGAGTCGGGGTCGTCGAAATCCGGCTTCAGGTCGCCGACGAGGAACGCATGCACGTCGCCGCCGATCACCACCGGATTGGCAATGCGCCGGGCCTGCAGCGTGGAGAGCAGGCGCTTGCGCGCTTCCGGATAGCCGTCCCACGGGTCGGTCCAGGCGCGCCGGCCCGGACCCGGCAGCTCGTCGAACTGCAGCATCCGGGTCTGCTGGGCAATCACGTTCCAGCGCGCCGTAGATGCCGTGAGCGCTGACTCGAGCCAGCGTTCCTGCGCGTGCCCGAGAATCGTGCGTCGCGGGTTGAACAGCGCCGGGCACTTTTCGACGTCCACCGTGTTCGAGCCGCCACGGCGCCCCGGCCGCGGGCAGGCCTGCCACGATCGGTATTGACGGTCGTCGAGCACGAAAAATCGCGCCAGCGTCCCCCAGCCGAACTGCGTGTAGATGCGCATGTTCGGCCCCTGCGGGCGCATGCGCTCGGGCAACGGCATGTGCTCGTAGTAGGCCTTGTAGGCGGCCGCGCGCCGGGCGAGAAACTGCTCCTTGGGCATTCCGTCCTCGGGGCGGTCGTCGGCGTAGTCGTTGTCTACTTCGTGGTCGTCCCAGGTGACGATCCACGGGCAGGCGGCGTGCGCCGCCTGAAGGTCCGGATCGCCTTTGTAGAGCGCGTAGCGAGCGCGGTATTCGTCGAGCGTGTACGGTTCGCCTGCGTTGTGCTTGCGCACGTGCTCGCGGCCCCAGGAAGACTCGTAGATGTAATCGCCGAGGAAAGCGATCAGGTCCGGGTCATCGCGCAGCATGTGCGCGTAGGCGCCGAAAAATCCCTGCTCGTATTGCTGGCACGAGCCGAACGCGAAGCGCAGGCGCGAGGGCGTCGCTTTGAACACAGGCGCCGTCCGCGTCCGCCCGACCGGACTCAAGGCGTCACCGGCGGCAAATCGATACCAGTACCAGCGGTCGGGCTCGAGGCCCTGCGCCTCGATGTGCACCGAATGCGCCCACTCGGGCGACGCCTCAGCGGTGCCGGAGGCGACAACCGAGTTCATCGCCTCGTCGGCTGCGACCTCCCAGCGGACCGGGATTGCGATCGGATCCAGGTCGCCCATGAGCCGCGTCCAGAGAACGAAACCGCCGGGTTGCGGATAGCCGGACGCCACGCCGAGTGCATACGGGTCGGCGCTGAATCGCGGCTGGGCGACGAGGGGCGCGGCGCGCGCGGCACCGAGCGCGCCGAGCGTCTTCAGGAATCGGCGGCGATCGAACATGCGTTAAGGATAACGTCGAACCGCTGCACGCCGCCGACAACGGTTCGCAGCGAGTCTCGACTACTCTGTGGCCTCGTTCAGGTGGTGCATTGTGGTGCTAAGTGGTGTATCCTGACACCATGCCGATCACGGAAAAGCCGGTACGTCAAAGCGTAACCCTTCCCGCCCGCATTTCCCGTCGGGTGAAGTCTCTGGCGCAAACGAGCAACGCGAGCACCAGCCGGGTCATCGTCGATCTCATCGAGTCCGGGCTCGACGCCCGGGAGCAGGAAAAGCAACGCTTCCTTGATCTTGCCGACCGCCTGGCGCGCTGCCGCGATCCGGCGGAGCAGAAGCGTCTCAAGGAAGAACTCGCCCGTATGACCTTCGGTGAGTGATGCCGAAGATCCAGTGGACCGGTCTCCCTACCGCGCTCCGCAACCACCTGTTCGACCGGCTTCGCGAGCGCAAGATCGCCGCGGAAGACCTCTACCAGCTGAAAACGTGGAGAGAATCGGAACCTGATGCCCCGGACGGGCTCTGGTACAAGGACTTCGGCTCCTTCAAGATCTGTGGCGAAGGGAAATACCCGAAGACTTTCCTGCTCACGGGCCAAACCGTCAAAGGGCAGAAGCTCTGACCGCACCCCGGCGGGTTTCCTTTTTTCTGGGATGCGGTATGAAGTACGCCAAGCCGCCCCTTTCCATCGACGATCAGGTCGCGCTGTTGAAGCGCCGCGGCGGCGGTAGACTCGTCTCTTCCGCAGTACGGAGATTCGCAATGATCCATTTCGTGGTGCATGAGGAAGGCGACGGCGTCGGCGTAGTCGTGGTCGAGGGCGTAAAGACCGGCCAGGAGCTTGTCGGCTGGATCATGGAGGACGACAAGGAGATCAAGGTGGTGGCGAAGAGCAATATCCCGATCGGCCACAAGCTGGCGCTGAAGGATTACAAGCCGGGGGACACCGTGATCAAGTACGGCGTGGACATCGGAAGAGTGGTGGCGCCGATCGCCAAGGGCGAGCACGCCCACGTGCAGAATTTCAAGACGAAGCGGTGGTGAAAATGGCAATGGACCTTTCCAGGGCGAGCTTCTGGGGCTACCGGCGCGAGAACGGGCGCGTGGGGGTGCGCAATCACGTGATCATCCTTCCGGTGGACGATCTCTCCAGCGCCGCGGCGCAGGCGGTGGAGAACAACATCAAGGGCACGTTGGCTCTGCCGCATCCTTACGGGCGGCTGCAGTTCGGCGCCGATCTCGAGCTTCACTTCCGCACGCTGATCGGCGCTGGCTCCAATCCCAACGTCGCCGCGGTGGTGGTGATCGGGATCGAGGACGGCTGGGCGAAGCGCATCGCCGATGGCATCGCGCAGACCGGCAAGCCGGTTGCGTATTTCGGGATTGAGGGCCACGGCGACCCGGAGACGGTGAAGCGCGCGTCGCAGGCCGCGAAGGAGTTCCTGCAAGCGGCCTCCGAGCTGAGGCGCGAGGAGCGGCCGCTGAAGGACCTGTGGGTCTCCACCAAGTGCGGGGAGTCGGACACCACCTCGGGGATCGGCTCCAACCCGGCGGTCGGCAACGCCTTCGACAAGCTCTATCCACACGGTGTGACGCTCCTCTTCGGGGAAACCACCGAGCTGACGGGCGGCGAGCAGTTGGTCGCGGCGCGCTGCAGGGACGACAAGGTCAGAGCGCGCTTCCAGTTCATGTTCGACCGCTACCAGGAGGTCATCAAGCGCCACAAGACGAGCGATCTCATGGACTCTCAGACGACCAA
>CAZYVT010000087.1:7202-13376 GCA_964651335.1 uncultured Enterobacteriaceae bacterium
AGGGCAACATCGCCGGCGGCCTCACCACGATCGAGGAGAAGGCGCTCGGCAACATCCAGAAAATCGGCCGCAAGTGCATCGTGGACGGGGTGCTCGACAAGGCCGAGACCCCGAGCGGGCCGGGGTTGTGGTTCATGGACTCTTCCTCGGCCGCGGCGGAGATGGTCACGCTGTGCGCCGCCGCCGGGTTCGCGTTGCATTTGTTTCCCACCGGGCAATGCAACGTCATCGGCAACCCGATCCTGCCGGTGATCAAGCTTTGCGCCAACCCGCGCACGGTGCGCCTGATGTCGGACCACCTCGACGTGGACGTCTCGGGCATCACGCGGCGCGAGATCAACATGGACCAGGCGGGGGACAAGCTGCTCGAGTGCATGTTCCGCACCGCGAACGGCAGGCTGACCGCGGCTGAAGCGCTAGGCCACAGGGAATTCGTTCTGACACGGCTCTACGAGTCCGCTTGAGCCCGCTCCGGGTCAGCGTCTGGAGAGGAAGCGCTCAGGGCGCATTCCAGACCTACGAAGTGCCGCGCCATGCGAGCCAGACAGTGCTCGATGTCGTGACCTACATTCAACGCGCGCTCGACCCGACGCTCGCGTACCGCTTTGCCTGCCGCGTCGGCATGTGTGGCTCGTGCGCGATGACGGTGAACGGCGTTGCACGCTGGACCTGCCGAACGCACGTAGACAAGGTCGTCAGGAACGATTACATCGAAATCGCGCCGCTGCGCAACGTGCCCCTGATCCGGGATCTCGTGACCGACATGCACGGGTTCTTCGATAAGTGGGCGCGGGCGAAGGGCCAGTTCAGCGGCACCGCGACCCGGCAGGAGCACTGTGCGCGGGTGCCCCCGCAATCGCAGGCACGAAGAGAGGTCGACGCCGCGATCGAGTGTATCGGTTGCGGCGTCTGCTACGCCTCCTGCGACGTCGTGTCGTGGAACCCGGACTATCTCGGTCCGGCGGCGCTCAACCGTGCCTGGACGCTGCTGAACGACGTTCGCGAGGTCGCGAATGCCGAGCGCCTGCGCGCGGTTGCGGGCGATGCCGGCTGCCACGCCTGCCATACACACATGAGTTGCACCGAGCGCTGCCCCACCCATATCGCGCCCACTGCCGGGATCGCGGGACTCAAGCGCGCGGTTGCGACAGCCGCGCTGCGAGGAGAACTATGAGCTTCCGGGGCGAAACGATGCTGTGGATCTCGCAGCGCGCGAGCGCCGCCGTGCTCGCGCTGTGCGTGATCGTGCACCTTGCGACCGTCACCTACGCGGTTCAAGGCGGACTGACCGCGGCGGAGATCTTGAGCCGCACGCGCGGCCACACCGGCTGGTTCGCGTTCTACAGCCTGTTCGTGCTCGCCTGCGCAGTGCATGTGCCGATCGGACTGCGCGCCGTGTTCTCGGAATGGTTCGCCTGGCGCAGCGGCGCGCGCGACGCCGTGCTGCTTGCTTTCGCCGTCCTGCTCGCGGTATCGGGGATGCGTGCGGTGATCGGGGTGTTCGCATGAGGGGGCATGTGGGCTACTGGGCGTTCCTGGTCCACCGGATCTCGGGAATCGCGCTCGCGCTGTTCCTGCCCCTTCATTTCTGGGCGCTCGCCCAGGCGCTCGAGGGCGCAGAGAAGCTTGAAGGATTTCTGCGCTGGACCGATCAGCCGCTCGTGAAATTCGCCGAATGGGGGCTGGTCGTTCTGCTCGCCGCGCACCTTGCGGGCGGCCTGCGGGTTCTTGCGCTCGAGTTCTTGCCCTGGCGCGACTGGCACAAGGGTCTTGCGGCCGCGGCGGCGGCGGTAGCGGTCGCGACCGGCCTCGCGTTTGCCCTTGCGCTGTAAAATGGCCGCAGAAGGGTGAAATGAAATTCGTCAAACTGTTTGCGCTCATGGCGGGATTTGCGCTTGCCGCGATTGCGCAGGCACAGTCCTGGCCGCAGAAACCGGTGCGCTTCATCGTGCCGTTTCCGCCGGGCGGCGCGACCGACATCTCGGCGCGCCTGGTCGGGCAGAAGCTCTCCGAGATGTGGGGCCAGACTGTGGTGATCGAGAACCGGGGCGGCGCCGCCGGCGGCGTCGGCGCCGCGGAAGCCGCGCGCGCTGCGCCGGATGGCTACACGCTGTTCTTTCCCTCGGGCTCTGTGATGACGGCGAACCAGCATGTCTACGCGAAGCTCAACTACGATCCCGAGAAGGACTTCGTACCGGTAACGAACGTGGTGTCCGGGCCGCAGGTACTGGCGGTGCCCGCGAGCTCGCCCCACAAGACGGTGAAGGACCTCATCGACGCGGCGAAGGCGCAGCCGGGCAAGCTCACCTTCGGGCACGCCGGAATCGGCTCGCAGACTCACCTTGCGGCGGAGAACTTCGTCAACACGGCGAAGATCGACGCGCTGGCGGTGCCCTACAGGGGCGAGGGTCCCGCGCTCGTCGCGCTGGTCGCAGGCGAGACCAATTTTGCGGTGACGAACCTCGCCGCCACGATCAGCCACATCAGCGGCGGCAGGCTGCGGGCCCTCGGTGTGACGAGCAAGACCGACGCACCGCAGCTTCCCGGGGTTCCGCCGATCGCGAAGACCGTTCCCGGCTTCGAAAACGCCGGCTGGTTCGGAATCGTCGCGCCCACCGGCACCCCGCGGGAGATCATCCGCAAAGTGTACGAGGACACGAAGAAGGCCCTTGAGACCACCGAGATGAAAGCGCGCTTTTATGTGCAGGGGCTCTCGCCGGTCGGCAATTCGCCCGAGGAGATGGGCAAGGCGATGAAGGAAGAGAGCAGGCTCTGGGCGGTCGTGGTGCGGGAACGCAAGATCCAGGTGAAGTAATCCGGTGATCGTCGATCTGGCAAACGTCGAGGAGGCGGCCAAGGAGCTCTACATCCGGGCGCTGAAGCTTCTCCCGCCCGATATCAAGAGCGGCTTCGAGGCGCTCGCAAGTCGCGAGTCGGATGCCGGTGCGCAGCGCATGCTGGGCACCATGATCCAGAACATCCGCATCGCCGAGAACACGGACAACCTGTTGTGCCAGGACACCGGCGTCCCCGTCTACAACGTGTGGATCGGGCGCGGCGTGGAGGTGGACGGCGTCGCGTTGCGGGAGGCGATCCGCCGCGGCTGCGCTCGCTCGACGCGCGAGTACTCGTTCAGGTCGTCGATCGTGCACCCAACGACCCGGGTGAACGAGCATACGTCCTGCGGGCGAGGTGTCCCGGTCATCCATTTCGACTTCAGGGAGGAGCAGGACGTGCTCGAGATCGAGATGATCCCCAAAGGCTCGGGCTCGGAAAACAACTCCTGGCTCCGGATGGCGACTCCTGCCGAGGGCGTGGACGCGATCAAAAGTTTCGTGGTCGACTGCGTGCTCGAGGCGGGCGGCAAGACCTGCCCTCCGACCATCGTCGGGGTGGGCGTGGGCGGCACGGCGGACCTCTGCATGCACCTCGCCAAGATCGCCGCGACGCGCCCGCTCGGCTCGCGCTGCGACGATCCCGAGGGCGCCAGGCTCGAGGAGGATCTGAGCATTGCCGTGAACATGCTCGGCGTCGGACCGCAGGGCCTGGGCGGCGATTCGACCGCGTTTGCGGTGCACGTCGAGACCGCGGCGACCCACATCACGATGAACCCGGTTGCCGTCAACATGCAGTGCCATTCGGCGCGGCGCGCGCGCGCCACCTTCCGGCCTTCCGGGCTCGAATACGGCTACTGAAATGAGACCATTGCTTGCCGTGCTGTTGCTGGTGGCCGCGCCCGCAGTGCTTGCCGCGGATGTGGCCGGCGTAAAGTTTGAAGATCGAACGCGTGTCGCCGATGCCGATCTCGTATTGAACGGCGCGGGACTGCGCAAACGCGCGTTTTTCCAGGTCTATGCAATGGCGCTCTACCTCGCGGAGAAGAAGGCGGCCGCCCCCGACGCGATCTCGCTCGCGGGGCCGAAGCGCGTCGCTATTCACATGTTGCGCGATGTCGACGCGGCGACGTTCACCGAGGCGCTCACCGACGGCATGCGCGCCAACCACGACGAAGCGGCAATGAAATTGCTCGAGCCGCGCGTGGCCCAGCTTGGCGCCATCATGGCCGAGCTGAAGGAGGCGAAGAAGGGCATGGCGATCCTGCTCGATTGGCAGTTGGTCACTGGCACGGTGGTGACGGTGGACGGCAAGCCGCGCGGCAAGCCGATCGAGGGGGAGGATTTTTTCCGAGCGCTGCTCCGGATCTGGCTGGGCGAGAAGCCCGTTCAGGACGACCTGAAACGCGCGCTGCTCGGCCAGCCGCAGTGACACGATGGCGCACCACGACTTCGCCACGCCGCTGACGGAAGCCCAGGTCCGCGGCCTCCGGGTCAACGACACGGTGACGCTGGCTGGCGCGCTCTACGGCATTCGAGACGCGACTCAGATCCACATGTTCGATCGCGGGCGCAGGACGCGCTTCGACCTGCGCGGCCACGCGGTGCTGCATACCGCGCCGAACGTGAGGAAAGTGGAGAAAAGCGCCGCGCATCCTGCGGGCTATGCGCCGATCTGCGTGGGAACCACCACCAGCGACCGCATGGAGCGTTTCACGCGTCCGCTGATGCAGCACTATGGCGTGCGCATCATCATCGGCAAGGGCGGCCTGCGCGAAGGCTCGCTCGGCGCGTTCAAGGATCTGGGCGGCGCATATCTGGCCGTCATCGGCGGCACCGCGGCACTGCAGACCACGTGGATCGAGGCGATCGAGGACGTCGACCTCGACGACCTCAATCCCGAATCGTTGTGGAAGTTCCGGGTCAAGGGCTTCGGATCGCTGCTGGTGGCGATGGACAGCCTCGGCGCAAGCCTCTATGCGAAGGTGAAGCAGGCCGCCCTGGAGCGCCGCGCGAAGGCGCTTTCGAGCCTTGGTGTGAAGTAGAATCCGCCGCTGCAACGTCAGGAGGAGGATTTTCATGCGTTCCATGTTCAAAGTGCTTGCGTTCGTCGCAAGCGCAATCGCGTTCGGCGCGTTCGCTCAGGACAAGGTCACCATCTCGATCGCCACCGGTCCGACCGGGGGCGTGTACTACCCGCTCGGCGGCGGCATCGCCAACATCCTGTCGAAGTACGTGCCGGGCTATTCGGCGAATGCCGAATCGACCGCCGGCTCGGTTGCCAACCTGCAGCTCATGTCGCAGAAGAAATCCGACCTTGCGCTGTCGATGGCTGACGCGGCGTTGGACGGCTACAAGGCGCAGGGCAAGTTCAGCGGCGCCGCAGTGCCGGTGCGCGCGCTGATGGTGGCCTATCCCAACCGCATGCATGTCGTCACCATCGAGGGCCGCGGCATCAACAGCTTCGCCGATCTCAAGGGCAAGCGCGTCTCCACCGGCGCGCCGAACAGCGCCACCGAGCTGATGACGCAGCGCCTGCTCGAGGCCTATGGGATGGACTGGACCAAGGACATCCGCCGCGAGCGCCTGACGCCGGAGAAATCGGCCGACGCGATCAAGGACGGCAAGCTCGACGCCTTCTTCTTCGTGGTCGGGATACCGACCTCCTCGGTGACCGATCTCGCGGCGACGCCGGGCACGAAAATCAAGCTCATCGACCACGCCGACGCAGTTGAGAAGATGACCGAGAAGCACGGCCCGCTTTACGTGCGCGACACGATTCCGGCGAAGTCCTATCCCGGCCAGGACCAGGTCAATCACGTCGCCACGGTGTGGAACCTGCTCGTCGCCCACAAGGACATGCCCGACCAGGTGGCCTACAACATCCTGAAGACCATTTTCGACAAGAAGGACGATCTCATCCTGGTGCACAAGGAAGCGGCCAATTTCGACATCAAGACCCAATCGAAGGCCGCGGCGACGATCCCCTACCACCCCGGCGCGATCAAATACTTCGCGGAGAAGGGCGTCAAGCTGAATTAATCGTGGCCGGGGAGGCGAATCCGCTGGCCACGGAGGTCGATGAATCGACCCTGAAGAAGGTCGAGCAGTACATCGAGCTGGAAGAGGGCGTCCATCACCGCTTCGCCGGCGCGTGGGGGACGGTCCTCTTCGTTGTCGCCGTCGTAATGTCGTTGTTCCACGTGTGGGCAGCGTACGGAAACATCAATCCGTATCAGCTACGCTACGCGCACGTCGGTTTCGTGCTGTTCCTCGCGTTCACGCTGTTTCCCTGGCGCCGCGCGGCGCGCGACCGCTTCTCCTGGCTTGACCTGGGGCT
>CAZYVT010000088.1:0-12874 GCA_964651335.1 uncultured Enterobacteriaceae bacterium
ACGCACGTCCCGCCGGGGTTCTGGCGCGGCGTGAACATCAACCAGAACGCCATCTACATCGAATGCTTCATGGACGAACTCGCCCATGCGGTTGGCGAGGACGCGCTCGAGTTCAGGCGCAAGCTGATGGCGAAGCACCCGAAGCACCTTGCCGTTCTGAATGCCGTGGCGGAGAGGGTGGGGTGGGGCAAGCCTGCACCGCAAGGCGTCTATCGCGGCTTGGCCCAGATGATGGCATTCAACAGCTACGTCGCAGCGTGCGCCGAAATCTCCGTCAGCGGCGGGAACAAGGTCAAGCTGCATCGCATGGTCTGCGCGACCGATCCCGGGCATGCGGTCAACCCTGCGCAAATCGAACGGCAGATCGCCGGCTCGTTTGTCTTCGGCCTGTCGGCGCTGTTTGATCAGGAGTGCACGGTGAAGGGCGGGCGCATCGAGCAGGAGAACTTCCACAACTACAACTCGATGCGCATTGCGCAGATGCCGAAGGTCGAATCGATCATCATGCCCTCCGGCGGCTTCTGGGGCGGTGTCGGCGAGCCGACGATCTGCGTCGCCGCGCCGGCGGTGCTCAACGCGTTCTTCCGCGCAACGGGCAGGCGCATCCGCTCGGTCCCGCTGAAGAACCACGGCATCGAGCTGGTGTAGCCAGTTGGAGCCGACGGTGGCAGCGTTGGCCGCCGCGCTCGCGGTCACGGTCGTGGGCGACGCGATCCCGGCGTCGCTCACGGGGGCCAACAGCGACGCCGCGCGGGGCCGCAGCATCATCATCAACCGCCAGGTCGGCCAGTGCCTGCTCTGCCATAGCGGCCCGTTTCCGGAGGAGCGGTTTCAGGGCACGATCGGACCGGACCTCAGGGGAACGGCCGCGCGGTTGTCGGAAGGCCAAATCCGACTCAGAATCATCGACTCGAGCCGCGTCAACGCAGCGAGCATCATGCCGGCCTATTACCGAACCGAGGGGCTGACGCGGGTGGCGCCGGCGTTTCGCGGCAAGCCCGTGCTCAGCGCGCAGCAGATCGAGGATGTGGTCGCCTTTATGATGACGTTGAGATGACGGCTCGACGCGATTTTCTGATCCTCGCGTGCGGCGCCGCGGTTGGGAGCGCTTACGCCACGCCCGCCGCGATGCAGGAGGCGATCCGCGAGGTGGTCGGCGACGCGCCGGTGCGCCGCGGCAGGGTGAAGCTCGAGGTCCCGCCGCTGATCGACAACGGCAACGCCGTGGCCCTCTCCGTCGCGGTCGAGAGCCCGATGACGCCGGCCGACCATGTGAAGGCGATCCACGTCTTCAACGAGAAAAATCCGCTGCCGAACGTGGTGAGCGTTTTTCTGGGCCCGCGCGCTGGGCGCGCGAAAATCCTCACGCGCGTCCGGCTCGCCGACTCGCAGACCGTGGTCGCGATCGCGCAGCTGAGCGACGGCTCCTTCTGGTCCGACAGCGCGGCCGTCGTCGTGACGCTCGCCGCCTGCCTCGAGGAGCTGTCATAGATGGCGCGCGCGGTCGTCACCCTGCCCGCGACGGCAAGGCGCGGCGAGATCATCGAGATCAAGACCCTGGCCGGCCACGCGATGGAGACCGGTTTTCGCCGCACGCACCTCGGCGAACTGGTGCCACGAGACATCATCAGCCAGTTCGTATGCACCTACAACGGCGTGGAGATTTTCCGCGCCGAGCTGCACCCCGCCATCGCCGCCAACCCCCTGATCGCGTTCACCACGGTCGCGACTGAAAGCGGCACGATCGCGTTCAAGTGGCTCGGCGACAACGGCTACACCATGACCGAGACCGCCACGATCACCGTCGAGTGAGCTGCCGCCTCGTCGTCGTGGTTGTCATTAGCTTCATCGAGGCTGTTTCTGCGGCCGACATCCCGCTCGCCGAGCGCCGCTCCGGCTACGAGTTCATGGGCCGCGAGACGCGCGCGATGCAGGACGACGACACTACCAACCCCGGCGTGCTCTGGCTGCTCGACGGCGAGGTGCTGTGGAACCGGAAGGACGGCGCTGCCGGGCGCGCATGCGCCGACTGCCACGGCGATGCCCGGGCGAGCATGAAAGGAGTCGCTGCGCGCTATCCGGCCTTCGATGCCGCGCGCGGCCGGCCGGTCAATCTCGAGCAGCGGATCAATTCCTGCCGCACCGAGCGGCAGAAGGCCATTCCGCTCGCATTCGAAAGCAGGGACCTGCTCGCACTGACCGCGTACGTCGCGCGCCAATCGCGCGGGCTGCCCCTCGACATCGTGATCGACGAGCGCACCAAGCCGTTCCTTGACGCCGGCCGCGAACTGTTTCGCCGGCGCCAGGGCCAGCTCAATCTGGCCTGCACCCAGTGCCATGACGAGCGCTGGGGCAAAAAGCTCGCCGGAAACACCATTCCGCAGGCTCATCCGACCGGATACCCGCTCTATCGGCTCGAGTGGCAAGCGCTCGGCTCGCTGCAGCGCCGACTGCGCAACTGCTTCACCGGCATGCGCGCGGAACTCTACGAGTACGGAGCGTCCGAATTCGTCGATCTCGAGCTCTACCTGATGTGGCGCGCGCGCGGCATGAAGCTCGAAGCGCCCGCCGTGCGCCCCTGAGCCGCCGGTCGGCGAGCCGCGGCTGAGGGCACCGGCGTTTCGCGCGCTTGATTTGCGTCAAGCGGCCGGCTTGGATCGGGCGTAGCGTGGTCAGCTACCGGAGCGGGAGCGCGTCCGCGCGGGGCATCGGTCTCCGGAGCCGCGAGAGCAACGCCATGAAAATGACCTTCATCGTGTGCAACGACTTTTTCACCGATCGCGTGATGCAGCTGCTCAAGGACAATGACATCGACTATTACACGAGCTGGGAGCGCGCCACGGGAAAGGGCCGCGGCACCGAACCGCACCTCGGCTCGAAGACCTACGGCAGCACCAACGCCGTGACGATGATCGCGTTCGAGGAGGAAGCGCCGCTCGAGGGCCTCATCCGCGGCATCACCGAGGCGAACCACGAAGTCACACGCGCGTCAGACCGGATCCGGCTGTTTCAACTGCCGCTCGAGCGCATCGTCTAGGCGCAGCTCCCGCCGTTCCATCGGGCGCTTGCGCGTCCGGGCCGCGACCACATATACTTCCACATATATTCCCCGGAGGTCTGCGCATGGGCCAGGTGACGATTTATTTGGACGACGAGACGGAAGCAAAGGCGCGCGCGGCGGCCCGCGCCGAGGGCGTGCCGCTCAGCCGGTGGGTGGCCGGGCGCATCGAGCGGCGCGCCAAGGGCGAATGGCCCGAGGCGGTCCGGGCGCTTGGCGGAGCGTGGCCCGATCTGTCCTCTGCGGAACGGATTCGCAAGCCGAAGGCGAAGGACGTCGCCCGAGATCGCCTGTAGCGATGTACGTCCTGGACACCAACACGGTCCTGGACTACTTCAGGGGCAGGGGCGATGTCGCGAAGAATCTGCTGGCGATGCATCCAAGCGAGGTGGCGTTGCCTGCGATCGTCGCCTACGAGGTCTGGGTCGGTGTACTGGGCTCGCAGAACGTCCGTCGCCGGCAGGCCCAATACGAGCAGTTCCTGGCGAATGTCGAGATCCTGGCCTTCGATTCGGTGGTCGGCCGGCGGGCTGCGGAGTTGCGCCATGCGCTGGAGCGCCGCGGCGAAGGAATCGGTCCGTTGGACACGCTGATTGCCGCCACGGCACTCGCGCACAACGCAACTCTCGTGACACGCAACGTGCGCGAGTTCGGGCGAGTCGAGGGACTGAAGGTCGCCGACTGGCACGGCTGATGGCCCCGGCCTCTGGCATCCGGCGCATGCCCGCGGGCCGCCCACCGCGCGCGCTCGATCGATCTCAGGCAGCCAGAGGGTTGGTCACCGTGAGCGCCGGGAATCTTCCGAAATCCCGGTCGACGCTCCACAGCTCGCGCACGCCGTGTTGCAGGCACAGAGCTGCAATGCGCGCGTCATGCACGAGCGGGCCCGCAATCCGTCCCGCCTTCAGCAGCGGGCGCAACTCGCTCCAATGCTGGGGGGACTCGGCCAGCAACGCCAGCGTAGGAGATTCGAGCCAGGCGTCGATCTGGTCGAGCGCCTCCGCCGTGGTACTCGGCGGGTCGAAGATCCGCGCGTGCGTCACGATGGCGAAGAAGTCATGCAGGCAAGGCCAGGGAATCGCCCATGGCACGCGCCCTTGCGCAAGCCCGGTCACTCCCGCCTTCGCGGCGGCTTGCCATTCGGAGTCCCTGCGGTGCGCGTAGACGAGGATGTTCGTGTCTACCGCGATCACGCGCCGCGGCCTTCGTAGGCGAGCTCGCGGACGCGGTCCCAGGAAGCGCCTTTGACGGAGCGCTGCAGGCCGTTGCCGCGGACGCTGGCGTCTCGCAGGCGGAATCGCCCCTTCCGGCTGCGCCCTTCCAGCGCCATCCGAAGTCCCTGCTCGATCAGGGCGCGCACCGTCGTCCGGTCGCGCGCGGCCGTTCGCTTGGCTTCCTCGAGAAGTGGATCCGAGATCTCGACCGTGGTCTTCATATGGCGACCATATCATGTTACCCATATCACTGCATACCCTCCTTGGGGTGTGTCGCGCGGCGCATCGAAGATGCGCGTGATGACGACGGTGCGCTCATTCGGCTTCGCCCCGGGTCGATTCCTTGCGTTCACGCTCAGCCCTTTGCCAGGTATTCGGCGAACTGGTCGAAGGTTCCGGTCCAACCCTGCTGCATACCCTGGCGTCCTTCCTCGAAGGTCTTGCGCTCCAGCTCCGTCGCGGCGTGCGGGACCCACTGCACGGTGATCTTCGTCCTGCCTTCCTGCTCGGCAAACGTAATCGTCGACAGCGTCTCCAGCGGCCAGTTCGGCGACCAGGGGTGGCGGGTCACGCCGCCCTTCTCATCCGAAAAGGAAACGATGAAGACGAGCCGCTCCGGGGCGACGATTTCGCGATAAATGAACTTGCCCCACATGTCGCCGCCATCGGGCGCCCGCATGCCATAGTGAAACACGCCGCCGGGGCGGAGATCGACCTTGCAGGTATGCACTGTGAAGCCTTTCGGCCCCCACCAGTGCTTCAGGCGCTCGGGCTCGGTCCACGCCTTCCACACGCGCTCGCGCGGCGCATCGAAGACGCGCGTGATGACGAACGCCTCGGTAGTTTTTGTGGCCATGTTTCTTCCTACACAGATTGACCAGGACGTTGAACACGATGCGATCGACGGAACGCATGAATCCGGCGCCGACATCGCCACAAGATCCGGGGCGGAGGGCGCGTCAGCGTGTCGCGCGCTCAGCCGGCGCGCGCAAGGTCGGCAATCGCCGCGTTGAGAAAGCGTCCCGCCTCCCCCCCGCTCACCGCGCGGTGATCGAAGGTAAGCGACAGCGGCAGCACGCGGTGCGCGGCGATGCGGCCGTCTGCAGTCACGACCGCGCGGCGTTCGAGCCTCCCGGCGCCGAGGATCGCGACCGCGGGCGGCACGACGATCGGCGAGGCGTAGCGCCCGGCGATCGCGCCGTAGTTGGAAAGCGAGATCGTCGCGCCGCGCAGCGCTTCGGGCGGGAGTTTCCGCGCGCGGGCGTCGCGCACCAGCGATTCGAGCGCGGCGGCGAGATCCGCGGCGTCGCGTTTTTGACAGTCGCGCAGCACCGGGACGATCAGGCCCTCGGCCGTATCGACGGCGATACCGACGTGCACCTCGTCGAACACGCTCCGGCTCGCGCTCTTCGCGTCGAACCACGCGTTCAGGCAGGCCTCGGCGCGGCAGCCGGCGAGGAGGGCGCGAAGCAGCCGCGGCATGAGCGCAGCACCCGCCGTCCAGGCCTCCACGTCGGCGTCGTCCATCACCGTGACCGAGGCGACCTCGGCGTGCGCAAGAGCCATGTTGCGCGCCATCGTGCGCCGCATGCCGCGCAGCGTCTCCTGCGTGGCGGCGCGGGCTGGAGCTGCCGCCGCGCGCTCGACGTCCTCTGCGGTGACGATCCCGCCGGGCCCGGTTGGCGCGATGGACGAAAGGTCGACGCCGAGACTGCGCGCGAGCGCGCGTACTGCGGGCGCCGCTCGGACCTCGCCTTGCGCGGTCTGTCCGAATCCCGCTCGCCGTTCAGCCGTCCCCTTGGTCAGAGGCGCGGTGACCCGCTCGAGCTCGCCGACCACCGTGCCGGCATCGGCCGCTTCGCCCGCCAAGCCGACCAGCGGCGCGCCGACGTGCACCACGTCGCCGGCATTTCCGAAGAGCTTCTCGATGCGGCCGGAATAAGGCGCCGGGATCTCCACGATCGCCTTGTCGGTCTCGACAGAGACGATCGTCTGGTCGGCCGCGACCTCGTCGCCCGGCGCGACTCGCCACTCGATGATCTCGGCTTCCTGCAGGCCTTCGCCCAGGTCCGGGAGATTGAAGATCCGCACTCAGTGATATTGCATCACTTTGTGCGCTGCCGTCACGATCCGCCGCTTGTCCGGCATGTAGCGCGCCTCGAGCCGCGACATCGGCGTCACCGTGTCCCATGCCGTGACGCGCTCGACCGGCGCAAGCAGCGACATCAGCCCCTGCTCGGAAACGTTTGCCGACACCTCGGAGGCAAAGCTGCAGGTGCGCGGCGCCTCGCTCACCACTACGCAGCGGCGCGTCTTCGCCACCGAACCGAGGATCGTGTCGAGGTCCAGCGGTTTCAGCGTCGCGAGGTCGATCACCTCGGCAAAGATGTCCTCGGCGGCGAGATCGTCGGCTGCAGCGAGCGCTTCGTGCGTCATCGCACCCCAGGCGACGAGCGTGACGTCGGTGCCCGGGCGCAGGAGGAACGCGGTGTCGAGCGGCAGCGGCTCGCCGTCGTCTGCGACCTCCTCCTTGAACAGGCGATACAGGCGCGAAGGCTCGAGGAACACGACCGGGTCCGGATCGGCGATCGCGGCGAGCAGCAGCCCGTAGGCGCGGCGCGGCGAGGAGGGGTACACGACGCGGATCCCCGGGACGTGCGCAAAGATCGCCTCCGGGCTCTCCGAATGGTGCTCCGGGGCGCGGATTCCCGCGCCGCAGGGCGTTCGCATCACCAGCGGGCAGGCGAGCCGACCTTGCGTGCGGTGGCGCAGCCGCCCGGCGTGATTGAGGATCTGGTCGAGCGCGGCGTAGGCGAATCCGGCGAACTGGAACTCGGCCACCGGCCGAAGGCCTTCTGCGGCCATGCCGATCGCCATGCCGGCGATGAGCCCCTCGGCAAGCGGCGTATCCAGCACGCGCTCCGCTCCGAAACGACCGAGCAGTCCGACGGTGGCGCGAAACACGCCGCCGTTGACGCCGACATCCTCGCCCAGGATCACCACGCGCGGGTCGTCTTCCATCGCGCGCGCGAGCGCGAGATTCACGGCTTCAACCAGCGTGATGCTCGACATGGCGTTCCGGGACAGGTTCGGGCGCGCAGGCTTCGTCGCGCTGCCAGGCATAGGCATCCGGCAGCCGCGCGTAGAGGTGACGGAACATCTGCGCGGGCCCGGGCTGCGGGGTTTCCAGATAGGCCTTGACCGCGGCCTGCACGCGCTCGGCGCATTCGCGGTGCAGCGTCTCTTCCTGCTCTTTCGACCAGGCGCCGTTCGCCGCGAGCCAGTTGCGCAGGCGCACGATCGGCTCCCGCTTCCAGGCTTCGGCGAGTTCCTCGGGCTTGCGGTAGCGCGAAGCGTCGTCGGCGGTGGTGTGATCCGAGAGCCGGTAGGTGAGCGCTTCGAGCAGCGTCGGGCCCTCGCCCGAACGCGCGCGCTCGAGCGCACGGCCCACCGCGTCGCGCACCGCGATCGCGTCGTTGCCGTCCAGTTGCTCGCAGGCGATGCCGGCGGCGATGCCCTTCTGCGCCAGCGTCCCGGCGGCGCTTTGCCGGCTGCGTGGCACCGAGATCGCGTATTGGTTGTTGACCACGAGCGCCACGAGCGGCAGCTTCCACACCCCCGCGGCGTTGAGCGCCTCGTAGAAATCGCCCTTCGAGGTCGCGCCGTCGCCGAGCACGGCAAGCGCGACGCGCGGCTCCTTGCGCAATTTCATGGCGTAGGCGACGCCAACGGCATGAGGCACCTGCATGGCGATCGGCACGCAGAAGGGGAAATCGCGCGGCGACTCGGGAAAGATGTTGCCGCGTTCGTCCCCGCCCCAGTAGAGAAACACGCGGTGCGGCGACACTCCGCGCAGGAAGAGGATGCCGCTTTCGCGGTAGCTCGGCAGCACCACGTCGTCTTTCGCGAGCACCGCGCCCACCCCGGCGTCGATCGCTTCCTTGCCGAGCGTGGAGGCATAGGTGCCCATCTGCCCGGTGCGCTGCATCGCAATCGCCTTGCTGTCGAGGGCGCGCATCAGCACCATCGCGCCATAGGCCGGGACAAGGGTTCGCGGGTCGCGCGCGAAATCGGGAAGAGGCCGGACGACCCGGCCCTGGGGATCCAGGTACTGCGTGTAGCGGACTTCAAAGCGGGCAACGACGGTCATCGGCCCCTTTTTGCCGGCGACGCCGCCCTCGTGAGGCGGGATCCGGTTCACCGGGTTGGACAGGGCCGGCGCGAAAAGATTCGCCTACCCCTAGACTGCCCGGACATCTCGCGGTGCGTTTGGCTCACGAGGCGGGCGGAGCGGGAAAGCCGGGCAGGTGACCTGGCCCAAAATGCCGGGCCGGATCTTCCGGCGGGGAGCCGATGGGTCCGTGCGCCGCCAATATTCCTGTTTAGGTATAATGGGCGGGTGACCAGGAGCCCATCCGATCAAACGAAAAGCCAAAGTCGTTGAAGGCGTTGAAATCCACGAAGGCAGCGGCAATGTGTACGCCGACCTCGGCTACCACGGCGCCGAGGAGATGCTGGTCAAGGCAAAGCTGGTTTCGAAGATCTCGGAAATCGTCCGCGGCAAGGGGCTGACCCAGGTCGAGATGGCCAGGATTCTCGGCTTGACCCAGCCCAAGGTCTCCGCCCTTCTCCGCGGGCAATTCCGGGGGGTTTCCGAACGCAAACTGATTGACTGCCTGACGAGCCTTGGCAGGGACGTTGAGATCGTGGTGAAGAATGCTCCTCGACGCCGGGCCGGCGGCAAGCTCACCGTGATATTCGCGTAAGCGGTTGCGAAAGATAACGTAGCCGCCCTTCCTCAGCACGGCGGCGAGCGCCGTGCGGCTCATCCGCCGACCGACGGCCGGCCGTAGCGCTTCTGGTACTCGGCTTCCAGCTCGGCATTGGTCTTATCGTGCGGCACGCGGAATACGTACCGCTTCCAGTTCTGCAGGCGGAAGGGCGCGTCCTTCGTTTCCTCGGCCCGGTACTTGTCGCCGAGCTCGATGTTCTTCCTCTCGTCGAGTTCCCAGTGCTTCTTCGAGCGCTCGCTGCCAAAGAGAAACAGCCGCCCGTCGACGATCTTGAACGTGTCGGCGCCGATGTTCGCTTTGAGCGCGTAGTGCGCGCCGCTCGCGCAGAAGCTGCCGTAGGCCGGGACGTAGCGGTCGGGGGTTTTGACGAACATTTCGCGGTGCGTTTGGTTGACGAAGCGGTAGGTGAGCCCATCGCGCTGCGCCTTGATGGCCGGATCGCCCTTCAGCGCCTTGTTCATCGTGAAATACGCGACCGGGTCGTCGCCGCGCAGCATCAGGTTTGAGTCTTCTCCGTCGGAGACGACGTTGCGCGTTGCGCAGCCGGCGAGGCAGGCGAGGATGAGGAGGGCGGCGAAGAAGCGGGAGGTGCGGGGAAGGCGGGCGGGCGAATTTTTCATGAACGTCTCCATTACCGGTCGCGGGAAAACCTGCTTCTGCAGAAGGCAAGGATGAGCCAAAACTATGAGCCAAGGCGCTCGGGTAAATAGTTATTGTGCACCTTCATGCTCGCGGCTTTGGCGCATCATCTCTCCTCCAGACAGCGGAGGAACGATGACAAGAAAAGTTTCCGGCCCAATCGAATTCGAGATCGTCGAGCAATCGCCCGAAAAAGTCGTCGGCCGAATGCCGGTTCAAGCGGGGATCCTGAACCCGTTCGGGACCGTGCACGCCGGAGCCACGCTGTGGCTCGCCGACGTGTGCGCCACGGTGCTCGCGTTAGGAGGAGGACAAGTGCAGGCCGGTCAAGCCGGCTTTCCGCTCGCGATCAACCTCGTCGCCAACCTGCTCGGCAACCAGAAGGACGGCAGCTTCGAGGCCACCGCAATCTTCTTCAAAAAGGGCAAGCGCCTGAGCGTCGTCCGCACCACCGTCACCGGCGAAGGCGGCCGCCTCATCGCAGAGGTCACTACCAGCCACATTCCTGCCCAGTGAGGGCGGCTCCGTCCTGAAGCAAGCGGCCGCTGCGGGACGTGATCCGCCCGTTGGGCGACGGGCGCTTCCACGGCCACGAGCTGTCATTCGCCGAGGGCGGCATCGTTCGCCAATCGCAGCACTTCTTCGATCACCGGGTCGGCGCGCAGGATGAAAATGGCTATCGGCATGAGCGGAAAAGTGATTAGATGACCGGATGAAAACTCAGCGGTGCCGTTTTCAGATTCATGTTGCCCTACTCGTCGCATTGGTCAGCGGGTTAATGTTGATGCCCCTCTTTTTCCGCGCGCCCGTTGCTTGGGGTCAGGGTCAAAAGGTCTTCAAGATCGGGGTTTTGACAGACGGTATGGTTCCCTGGACGTCCAGCGCAAAGGGCTTTCAGGACGGTCTCAGGGAATTTGGCTACATTGACGGGAAGAATGTCACCTTTGAGGCACGCGCTACGCAGGGTGATAGTAGCCGTCTGCCCAAGCTGGCTGCCGAGCTGCTGAAATCGAAACCTGATCTCCTCTTTTGCATTTCGGATGCATGCTGGAGGGAGACCGGGCGCATCCCGATGGTGTTCACACAAGTCAGCGATCCGGTGAGGACTGGCCTCGTGGCGAGCATCGCTCGACCAGGCGGAAACATCACCGGGATCGCGAATCTTCGCGCCGACCTTACCGCCAAGCGCCTGGAACTGTTCAAGGATACCGTGCCGTCACTCCGTCGGGTATTGGTCACCTACGACCCTGGGAAAACGGAGGAAACGGAGGCGGTGACATCTGCCAGAAGCGTGGCCAGGCGTCTTGGGCTGCAACTGCTTGAGAACCCGATTAAGGTTCCGTCGGAGATTGAACCAGCGCTCGCCAAGCTCATCGAGGGCGGGCAAGATGGAATTCTGATTATTCAAACTGGCACGAACCTCAATATCCCAGGTCGTACTCTCGAAGTTTCGGCCTCCAACAACCTGCCCACCATGTACCCGGCTTCATTTTGGTCTCAGTTTGGAGCACTTGCCTCCTACGGCCCTGACCAGTACGCTCAAGGGCGACAGGCCGCGCGGTTGGCCCACAAAATTCTGACGGGAACTCCTCCTCGAGAGTTGCCCGTGGAGCTCCCCGACCGTATCGAATTCATCATCAACCTCAAAACCGCGAAGCGGATCGGCCTTCAGGTGCCGGAGTTGGTATTGGTTCGCGCCGATCGTGTCATCAATTAGCAGCGGCCGCGGCCGCAGAAGGAGGAAGGTTATGAAGAAGGCACTGTTGCTCCTCGTATCGCTCCTGGTGCTCGGAGGGATTCCCACATCGCAGGCAACAGATCTGAAAGACAAGGTCAAGGCGGAAATCGGAACCGTGGGCCTTCACCCCGGAATGGATCCCGGAATGTATGTTTGCGCCGCGAACCACTTCCACATCAAGGGAACCGTGCAGAACCTGGCCAGCGTCACCGTTGGCCGGATCAAGGTGGCCGGGAAGGCTTTCGGGGCTGACGGCAAGCTTCTCGGGACTGCCACCACCTCGACCAAACAGGCCACTCTTGCTCCCGGTGAAAAGGCAGAGATCAACTTGGAGTTCCTCTCGGTCATGGGGCCATTGATCGAGCAGGTGAAGAAACACGAGCTGGTAGTTGTCGAGGTCTCGCCAAGCAAGAAAGGATCACCTTAAATAGAGGCACCACGCGAATGTGCGTCCCGCCGATCACGGTCGTGCCGGGCCGCTCGGGAAGTTTGCTGGCTTTGCGCCCGGAAGCATGTTGCTCTTCCGTTCGCGCGCTGTGCAACGGCGGTTTTTGTAAAAAAGGGCAAACGCCTGAGCGTTGTCCGGACCACCGTCACCGGCGAAGGCGGTCGCCTCATCGCAGACGTCACCACCAGTCATATTCCTGCGCAGTGAGGGCGGCTGCAGTCGTTCGCACGAAACACCGCATGCAACGCGTCCGCGCCGGCGCCTTGCCGGAGGAATCCCGTTGCGGAGAATCATGTGTAAGGAATCACACATGGCCACCAACCTCTCCCTTGACCCCAAGCTGATCGAACGCGCCGTGGAAGTGAGCGGCGAACGGACCAAGAATGCGGCGGTGAGCCGCGCGCTGGAAGATTTTATCGCCCGCCGCAGTCAGAAGCGCCTGATCGACCTGATGGGCAAGCTCGAATGGGATCGGTCGTTTGACTACAAGGCCGGGCGCTCGCGCCGGTGACCCTGCACATAGATACGAGCGTCCGGTCCCTCGCCTTCCGCCGCGACGAGGCGTCTGCCGGCCCGCGTGCGCGCATTTCCGCTACTTGGCCAGTTCCCTGATCTTGTCGACGACCTCCGGATTGGCGAGGGTGGACACGTCGCCGGGATCCTGGCGATTCGAGATCGCCGCGAGCACGCGGCGCATGATCTTTCCGGAGCGGGTCTTGGGCATATCCGGAACGATGATGACGCGGCGCGGCCGCGCGATTGCGCCGATCCCGGAAACCACCGCTGCCGAGATCTTGTTTGCGATCTCCGCGGAAGCCGCCAGGCCCGGCTTCAGCGCAACGTAGAGGTCGGGCACCTTGCCCTTGATCGGGTCGATGACCGGAACCACCGCCGCCTCCACGACCTCGGGCACGACCATAGCCGCCGACTCGATCTCCTTGGTGCCGAGGCGATGGCCGGCGACGTTGATCACGTCGTCGATGC
>CAZYVT010000089.1:0-12850 GCA_964651335.1 uncultured Enterobacteriaceae bacterium
ATGGTCGCCTCCTTCTCGTTTTCTGCAATGTCCTGCCGATGTGCATCCTACACTTCTGCCGGGACCGGACGTGTCGCTCTGCCCCGGATCATTCTTCAATCAGGGCTTCGGACGGTAGTCGCGAGGGTCGAGGCACGCGTCATAGGTTGCGCGGTCAATCTGGATCCAGTCGGTCTTGTCAATGCCGCGCCGATTGCGCGCAGTCGGGCTCACAGGGAAAGCCGACGCGATTTTCATCCAGCGAGACTGTTCGGCCGAAATGACGCGAACTTCGGCCGCAACCTCGGACAGGTCCTGGTCCTGGCTGAAGATCAGTGCGACATCGTACTCACGTCGGTGCGCCATGCGGATGACATCGAGTGCGATACGCACGTCCACGCCTTTTTCCTCGGCGGCAAGAAAAGCGTGTGTCGTGCCATCTGGAAGCTTCACTGTCTGATTGTGATAACGGAGCGGGCGCGAATACGTCCAGACGCCTTGGCGACTCATCGCGAGAAGCTTAGCGGCCCAGAAGCGGTTCCAAAATTTGTTGTCCGTGGGGTCGGGAACGCCCGTGTAGAAGCGCACCTGATCGAGCTGCCAACCGCGTTGCGCGCACAGCGCCTCAGCAAGCGCTCTTACATCGTAGTTCGGGTACGTATATCCGAAAGCCGCCCGCACCGCGTGAAACAGATTCTGGCTGTCAAAGAAGACGACTGCGCGCTTAACTGGAGGCTCGGCGGGCACGATGGACCCCCTAGAAACAATAACCCCGCCCGGGCCTTTCGGCAGATCGGGCGGGGGGGAAGTAGAAGTTAATTATAGGGCCTCGGGTCCCGATTTCCAAGGCCCGGGGCCGGTCCTTAGAGCGGAGTTATGGGCCTCAGCAACGGTCTTGACTTCGTGGCCGGGAAGGTCTCCGCGTAGGGCCCTGGGGACGCACTCGTCAAGCAGCACGCGCATCTGCGAGCAGGTGCGCCTTCGCTTGCTCGAGGGCGGCCACCGCAATTTCCCGGCTCACCGTTGGGAAATCATCAAGGAACTGTTCGAGGGAGTGTCCGCCCTCGATGTAGTCAATCAGTGCCTGGACGGGGACCCGTGTGCCAACGAACACTGGAGTACCTCCCAGGATATCGGGATCGGAGTGAACGACGGACGACTGCTTCATGCGGCCGGCCTTCGAGTTGTCAGACGGATGTTACGCCGAGCGCCCGACCGCGACCAACTCAGCGAATCACAGTGCCGCTCGCCAACGATTGCTGCGGCACAGCGTACAATCGCACGGCCGATTTTGGACCAAAGGCAAGCCCGCATGACCGCAACTGCAGTCACCGAATCGCAGATTCGCGCGCTCATCGATGCCGTCGATCGCGCCGATCAGGCGGGCAATCCCCGGGACGCCGACCGCGCGCTTGCGCAGGCGCGAGCGGCGGCGCCGGATCACCCGGGTGTGCTCAACGTCGCCGGGATGCGCGCGCTGCTCGGCGGCGATGCGCGCACCGCCCGCCCTCTGATCGAGCGGGCCGCGGCGCTGGATCCAGCGAGCCCGATGCTGTGGCTCAACCTAGCGCTCGTGGATCGCGAACTGCACGACGAGGCGGCGGAGCGCGATGCGGTGGAAAAGGCTCTCGCCGTCGATCCGCGTTTCTTCCCCGCGCTGCTGCACAAGGCGCGGCTGTTGGAGCGGCAGGGAAAACTCAAGCAGGCCGCGTACATGTACCACGCGTTTCTCTGCTGCGTTCCCGCGGGCGGCCAGCATCCACCCGCCGTGCTGCAGGCCATGGAACACGCGAACGAGGTCTTGAGGGAGAACGACAGCGCCCTCGAAGCATTCCTGCGCCCGCGGGTGGACGAGGCGCGTGCGCGCCACGCCGGCGCGCGGCTCGAGCGATTCGACGCCTGCTTCGACACGCTGATCGGCAAGCGCGGCGTGTTCGCCCCGCAACCGACCTTCATGCCGTTCCCGCGGCTGCCGGCGATCGAGTTCCTCGACCGCGAGCAGTTTCCGTGGCTCGATTCGTTCGACGCGGCGACGGACGACATCCGCGCCGAGGCCCGCGCAGCGCTCGCGCAAGCCGCGGATGATTTCGTGCCCTACATCTCCAAGCCCGCGGGCTCCCCGGTCGATCAGTGGCGCGAGCTCAACGACTCGAAGCGCTGGAGCACCTTTTTCCTGCTCAAGAATGGTGCGCGCGTCGAGGAACACCTGGAGCGCTGCCCGAAGACGGCTTCCCTGCTCGCGGCTGCACCGCTCTGCGAAATACCGGCACATGCCCCCAGCGCTTTTTTCTCGGTGCTCGCACCGAAGACGCGTATACCGGCGCACACCGGGGTCACGAACACCCGCTTCATCGTGCACGTACCGCTGATCGTGCCTGCCTCGTGCGGCTTCCGGGTGGGCGCCGAGACGCGCGCGTGGCGGGAAGGCAGCGCCTGGGTGTTCGACGACAGCTTCGAGCACGAGGCGTGGAACGAGAGCGAGGAGCCACGCATCGTTCTCATCTTCGATGTCTGGAACTCGTTCCTGACACCGGCCGAGCGCGATCTCGTCAGCGTGGTGACGGAAGGCGTGCAGGACTACAACGAGGGCGAATCACCCTTCAAGCAAGGCGGCTAGCGGCCAAGCGGTCACCGGATGCCGCACACCGTAGCGCTGATCGACGGCGCGCGGCCGCTTTCTTGCCGCGTGGCCGCAGCAGCAGCCGGTCATGCCGCAACCTCGACATACTCGACGCCGCTTGCCGGTTGCGGAAAGGCGATCCCATCCTCACGCATTCCTTCCAGATGGAATTCGATCGCCTCGCGGATCTGCGACTCGGCTTCTTCCGCGGTCGCGCCCGTGGCGACGCACCCTGGCAAATCAGGCACATATGCCGAGAAATTGCTCTCGGCCTTCTAGATCACGATGGCGTAGCGCATTTCAGCCTCACTTTTTCAGACCGGATTGCTTCAGGATAGTGTTCGGAGTAGCGGGCGCCAAGTCATCGCCTGGTTTGCCGGGTACGGTGACACGGCCAGGCTTCGAGGAATGCTTGAACTGGCGGTGGCTGCCACGTGTTGCCACCAGAAACCACCGTTCCTGGCACAGGCGCCTTCCGCTTTTCGAGGTGGTGCGATACCCGCACTCCAGCGCGTTCCCCAAGGGCGCCAAGGGCGCGAACGCTGAGTTTCGCGGCACTTCCAGAAGCGAGAAGTGCCGCGATCGTGGAAAGGCGAATCCAGGCGTCTTCGAGCATCACCTGTTTGGTTCCGGCTATGCCGGCTTAGGGAACCTCGGGAGGGCTGATTTGCCGAGTATCCCGCGCTTCCCGGTGAGCCGCCACCGGGGACGGTTACGACTCCTTGCGCAGCGCCTCGCCGGCCTCCCGGCGGATCCGCTTGTTCATGCGGCGCTTGACTCGCGCGACGACGCCTCGGTCCTAACCAGTGACCCGGCGCCAGGTCGAGTCCACGACATCGAACTCGTTCTCGCCCTTCAGTCGTTGCCTGCGGCCCTTGCCAGCCATCAGACGGCCCTTCGCGCCTGAGCCCTGCCGCGCCTACGCCTTGCACCTTCCTTCGCAGCGATGACGAACCTGAGACCCGAAGCATCGAGAATCCGCGTAAGGTTGCGAAGCTCGGGATTGCCGTTGACCGAAAGCGCGCGGCTGAGCGCGACCCGGTTCATTCCGGTGAGCCGGGCGAGCATCGCGACACCGCCGCGGGCCTTGGCCACGTTGCGCAGCGCGAGCATGAAAGCGGCCTGATCGCCCTCATCCAGCGCTGCATTCAGGTACGCCACCGCCATCTCGCGGTCGCGCAGCTGCTCACTCAGCCATTCATCCTGCGGAACAGCCACGGGTAGGTGCTTTGCTTCTCGTCTCATAGTCCTTCCAGTATTTCTTCGCCCGCTTGATGTCCGAATCCTGCGAGCCCTTGTCTCCGCCACAGAGGAGAATCACCACTGCCTTCCCCTCGCGCCCGAAATACACCCGGTAGCCGGGGCCGAGGTGTACGCGCAGTTCGAACACGCCCTCGCCCGCGATCTTCCAGTCCCCGAACGCGCCGAACGCCAAGCGATCGACCCGCGCCAGCACGGCGGCGCGCGCCTTCTTGTCGGTGATCGATTCCACCCATTCCCGATACGGGAACCGGCCCTCCACCGTTCGGTAGTGGAGGATCGCCGCTTCAGGCACCGCCGCCAATGTAGCTTATAAGCATCATGCGGTCAACCGATCACGGGCGGAGTTTCAGCGTTAGTTGAACACTCAAGTTTCAGCGTTAGTTGAACACTCGATCGATGCTTGAGTCCTCTTCCACTACCGGACGTGCGGTTCCGCAGCCCGCGCTTCAGCTCAGCAACTCTACACCAGCGCCCCGCTGTCGAAGACACTCTGTCCGGTCGGGACGACATCGCCGGCCCACAACCGATGGCCGGGCAAAGCCGTAATCTTGCGGAGAAGTCCCATCGCCTCGCGCGGACTGACCGCGTCCGGGACGATCCTGGCATTCGACGACACGCGCACGAACGCGAGCTGCGTCAGCGGGCAGGTCGCCCAGGGTTGCCGCCCGCGCCGCTTGAACCATGCGTGCGCACTGTCGTGATGGACGTGCTGCGGCCAGGCCAGAGCCACCAGCACATTGACGTCGAGGAGGCTGGGTACGGCCTTGCGATTCAACCCTCGTCCGCGCCGGATCGTACGTCCTCAGGCGCAGGCGCGTTTCTCGACACTCGGAACACCGGAAATCCGCCCCGCCGCGCTGGGCGCACTAGCGGGTAGGGGACGGGGTTACCCCCGGCACCCTCCCACACCACCGGACGTGCGGTTCCGCATCCGGCGGTTCATGAAACGCGCTGAAGGCGCTACACAGTATCGAGCAGCGACACCAGCCCCATTTGATCAAACCAGGATTTCGGGAAGGCCGCGTTTATGTGGCTCGCCCCAGAATTCCACCAGGGACCACGTTGATTACACGCCGAGCGCCATGCCCGTTCTGCCGTCAATCCACGCTTCATCAAGTAGCGCGCTCGGGCATAGGGACGTTTCCATTGTCGCCACAGGATGCAGCGCAGCTTGCGCCGCAGCCATCCGTCCATTTCCTCCAGCGCTCGTTTGGTCTCGGTCAGCTTGAAGTAAGCCGCCCAACCGCGCAGCACCGGGTTCAGTGTCTGGAGTGTGCTCAACACGGAGCGCCCTCGGCCCCCTCGCAGGAGTGCCCTCACCTTCTCTGTCAGTTTCCCGAGACTCTGGCGGGCAATCCGCAGCTTCGGTCTGCTGTGCCACGTGACACTGTAGCCCAGAAACTTCCTCTGCCACGGTTGCGCCACCGCGCTCTTGGCCTGATTCACCTTGAGCTTGATCCGATCTTGCACGAAACAGGTCAGGCTTTGGAGCAGCCCCGTCCCCGCCCGTTCGCTCCCGACGTAGATGTTGCAGTCGTCGGCGTAACGGCAGAAGGAGAGTTGCCTTGCCTCCAGTTCCCGGTCAAGCTCGGTAAGCAGGATGTTGGACAGCAAGGGCGAGAGCGGCCCGCCTTGCGGCGTGCCTTCTTTCCTTGCTTGAGTGATCCCGTCCGCCATCATGCCCGCTTCGAGATACCGCCGGATGAGCTTGAGTACCCTTGCATCGTCGATCTTCTCGGCCAGTTTGCCCATCAGGAGGTCGTGATTAACCCGGTCGAAGAATTTCTCCAGATCAATATCGACCACCCAGCGCTTGCCTTCGGCTACGTACTTCTTCGCCGCTTGCACCGCTTGATGGGCGTTCCTGCCCGGTCGAAAGCCATAGCTCGATTCCGAGAAGGTCGGCTCGAAGATCGGTTGCATCGCTTGGTTCAGCGCCTGCTGGATGAGGCGATCCACCACCGTCGGGATGCCCAGTGTCCTCACCCCGCCTTGCGGCTTGGCGATGTCCACCCGGCGCACCGGCATCGGCATGTAATCACCCGCCAGCACTCTGGCCTTGATCGTGGGCCAGTGTTGCTTGAGGTGCTCTTTGAGTTCGGCCGTGGCCCTACCATCGACTCCCGCCGCGCCCTTGTTCTCGATCACCCGTTGATACGCCAGCCTCATGTTGCCGCGTTCTACTACGGCCTCCATGAGATTGGGCATTGCCTCCGCTTTCGTCCGCGTTCGGGCCGCCAAATCCGCCTCGGCACTGGCAGTCGCCGTCCCCGGATTCCCTCCGGTTCCGGTGTCTCCAGCCTCGTCTTGCCGACAAGTTTCCGCCTTCATCAGCTTCATTGAGGTTCCCACCGCCTACTCGCGGCATTTCATGTTCGGCCCTTCGGCTCCTCCTGACGCCTACTATGGCCTCGGCTGACTTCTGGCGTCCCATCCCAACACCTCTCGATGTCAGTAGCACAAGGCAGACCACCAGATCTCCCCGGGTATTGCGCACGCACCTTCACGCTTATGCCCGTCGGATCTACGTCGTAGCGTTCCGTGCAAGTTTCGGGCTTTGACGATATTTGCCGCCTCACCCCGCTACGCCGCCTCTATCCGCTTCGTGTTCCTCAGGCCTGCGCTTTGCCTACAGCTTCCTTCAGATTCGCAGTCACCCGCGACACCCTTGCCGTTCGGCTAACACTTCCCCTTGCCGGGTGTGTAGAGGACTTCCACCTCCAAGTACGTGCGCCCTGCCTGGCGCACCAAAGAAAAACGGCGAGCCGAAGCTCGCCGTCCGTGATGCCGCAGTCTTGCCGGCGACTCAGAACTTGGCGGTCAGATTGATGAACACCAATCGGCCAAGAGCATCGTAGATCTGCGGGAACGTATTTCCGTTGCCGAAAATCGATGGCCCGGCGATGTCGTTGGACACGATGGGCGGGTCCTTGTCGAAAACGTTGTTGACTCCGCCGCGCAGCGTGAACGTCTTGTTGATGCTCCACACTGCGGCGAGGTCGAGGTAGTCTCGCTTGTCCAACCGGCGGTCGGTCTCAAATACAGTGCCCGTCAGCAACGGATTGCTGCTGATCGTCTCCTGCTGCACCGCGTCGATGTGGCGCCACGTGGCAGCAAAATCGAGATTCCAAGGCGTGGTCCACGTTGCGCGCACCTTATGGCGCCATTTCGGGGTCGGCGTGCCGCAGTTGGGACCGTAAAGGCCGACGCAGTCGAACTTGCCTAAGCCCTTGATCGGCTCGAACTCCCACTTGTTGACGTACGTTCCCAAGGCATTGAGATTGAGACTGCCCCAGCTCGCCAGCCTGAGGATGTAATTGACCTGAAGATCAACACCCGTCGTCTTGTATCCGCCAAGGTTCTGGTTGATCGTGACAACCCGGCCGTTGGGCTGTATCCACAAACTGCCTACTGCATCGCGCGTCACAAGATTGCAGGACTGGTTGTTGAACACGCACTGGTCCAGGACGGTCTGGGCCGGCGCAGAACCGACGGCCTCGTCAACCTTGATGCTCCACCAGTCGATCGAGCCGGTCAAATTCTTGATCGGCGTGAACAGCAACCCCACGGTGTAGCTGTCAGCCCTTTCGGGACTCAGGGCTGGATTGCCGCCTTGCAAGAAGTTGTACTGGCCGGCCGGGCTGTCAAGGGCAATACTGCCGTACTGGGCGGCAGTCACCCCGGAGTTCGCGCACTGAGCGGGTGTAGCGGCAGTTCCGGCGGCCACCGCTGCCGCCCCACATGGATCGGACAGGTTGGTGAGGTTATTTTGCTGCGGCCCGAACAGTTCGATGATGTTCGCCGCGCGCACCGCGCGGTTGTAGCTCGTGCGGAAACGGTATTGCTCCACTGGCTCCCACTTCCCGCTGACCCCGTAGGTGTTGGTGGTGATCCCGGTGTTGTAGGCGGAGTGTCGGTAGCTGCCCATTACGCTCAACCGCTCGAAGAATGGGCGGTGCGAGATCAGCGGCACATGCACTTCGCCGAAATACTCATTCGAAGTGACCTTGCCCGCCTGCCCGATGAGGGGCCCTCCCTCACCGCTCAGGTCGAAGGAGGACAACTCCAGATCGGTCTCCAGTTTGAGCGCCTCCTTGCGGCGCTCGAGGCCGAAGGCGACGCTGACACCGTGCCTCGCCGTCGGCAGCTTCAGCCCGTAGTTGCTGAGATCAGCCACGAGGCTTGCGCCCTGAACCTGCTGCTGCGTGTAACCTTTTTGTAACCCGGGTACTTGCAGGTAGTCGAGCGCCGCCGGAGTGACCGCTCCCAGGCTCCAGATGTTGTACGGCACGCAGTTCGGATCCACGATCGCCCCGGTGGTGGGGTCGGGGATTGCCGACCGGCAAGCCGGCGCCCCCGTGGCCGGATTCGTCACTACGTCCATGGCGCGAAGACTACGGATCTTCGAAAAAAAGTTCTTTTCTGTATCCGAGAAAATGACCTTGCCGGTCTGAATGAAGAAATCGTAATTCCAGTCCTTCCAGAGGTCGCCCTTCGCGCCGATCACCCAGCGGTACGACGTATGGCGGATGTCGCCCTGGCGTCCAGAGCCTTCAACGTTGCGTCTCCCGATGAAGATGTCCTGGGTGTCTGTCGGCAAATTCAATCCAAGGAACGCTCTCCACGGGGCGGAAAGCAGCGGATTGTCGCCGCGGATCGTGAACGTGGGATCGCCGAAGAACATGCCGCCGGGGGCGACTTGCGAAACGGTGTGGTTGTCGTGAAATCCGAACTCGCCGTACGCGCGCAAGTCCGGCGCCACATCCAGGTGCGCGAACGCGTTGAACCCGTACTGTTCGGACGGACGCCGGTTGTAGTTCGTCGGGGCGAAGTTGTACTGATCCGTGGCTGACGCGAACGGGCGAATATTGCCCGCCGCATCGATCGGTGTGCTCGAAGTAAACGTATCCGCGCGGGTGAAGCGGCCCGGGAACGAAGTCGAAGAGCCGCCGCAATTCATCACGTTCCTCTGACCGACTGCACAAGAACTCCAGTCGCGCGCGGCCCCGAGGATCGGGTCCTCCACCTTGTAGTTGAAGAACAGCGTCGCGTTGCCCTTGTTGTCGGCGAAGTTTTTCCCGAGCAACATGCTAATGTTGTGCACGTCACCGTCGGACGTGACGTTATTCGGCAGAAAGAACTGGCTCGGGTTGGTCGCGCTACGCCCCCGGATGACGTCGGCAATCCCGCGCGGGTTCTGCTGCTCGTGGTTGTAGAAGCTGTGATTGAGGTCGAACTGGATGCCCTCGAACTTGTCGTTCATGATGAAGTTCACGACACCCGAGATCGCATCCGACCCGTAGACCGCCGACGCGCCTCCGGTCAACAATTCCACCCGCTGGATCAGCGGCGCTGGAATCTGGTTGAGGTCGGCCGCATACGACGTAGACCCATTTTGCGGAGTTCCCGGGGGCATACGACGCCCATTGATGAGGACCAGGTTGCGATTCACGCCCAGGCCTCGCAAGTTCACATTGGCCGTGCCGCTCGCGCCATTCGAAACTTGCCCCCCCTGTGTGGCGAAGACCTGCGGCAGATTATTCAGCAGATCTTCAGGCTTGCTCAGACCGTCGAGCTTCATGTCGTATGCGTTGATCACCGTAACGGGGCTCACGCCTTCGGCGTTCGCCTGCGGCAACCGCGAGCCGGTGACTTCGACTCGCTCGACCGTTTCGGCCATTTGCACCGCTTGCGCATAGGCGTACTGCGACGCCATCATCGCCAGCGCGATTTCGGTTACAACGACCGCCGGCTTTTTCGCGAACGCTGTCCTCCGCCACTCTCTCTTCTGACCCACGGTAGCCCCTCCTCTAATTTGGATTAGCGAAATACGGATCTGTCTCCGTCAAGCTGGCTCCCGCGCGATTTCTTCCTTCGTTTCTTGCCGCGAGGAGCGTCGCTGACATTTCGTAACAATTAGAAACAGACGCATTATGCGATCTTAGATTTGCTTCACGGAACACAACATTCGTGTATTCCTACCTTGACGCGTACCCCTGTTGCGAATTCGCCACTGGCGGCGCTTGGCGAGGCTGCCGCATTGCAGCAACCAGATCGAACGCCGCGCTATGGAAAGCTTGATGCTGCATTGCAGCGAGCGGCGCGGGCGCTGAATATCGGCGCGCCTTCCCCTCGGCCCGCCTGCGACCGGTGCTGCGAAAACGTTGGGATTCGCGGTGGCGCGTTTCCGCGAAGTGGAACGGCGCGGCTGAAACGCGCCGCTTACGCCGCAAGCTTGATTTCCGCGACGATCGACCGGTAGGAGACCGCAAGTCGCCCGTCGTGGCGCCTGCCGGCGCGCGGTCGGCCCCGGCGCCAGGCTAGAAATCCGCCCTGCCCGATGTTAGGCGCGCAGAAACGCCCGTCCTATAATCGGCACCGGAGGTCCCTATGAAATATCGGATCGCACTGCACAAGTCGGAAGAGGGCTACAGCGTGTCGGTGCCTGGGCTACCGGGGTGCTGGTCTCAAGGCGCCACGGAGCAGGAGGCGTTAGAAAACATCAAAGATGCGATCCGCGAGTATCTGTCAGTCGTCAACGAGCAATTGCGCGGCGAGGACGTTCGCGAAATCGAAGTAGCCGTCTAGCCTTGCCCAAGATCCCGGGCGTCAATCACCTTAATGCCGTGCGCGCACTGGAAAAGGCCGGGTTCAGGATCGCTCGCGCACTGCCTCGGCGGCGTACTGCAGGGCTTCGTAGATGTCGGCCCCGACGCACTCGCCACCGACGCCGCAGCATTGGGCCCGACGGACTGTGTAGGAGCGGCAGCGTTACGTAATGACCGACGAGGGACCCTCAAGCGGCATCCTCATGATCCAGCGGTACCCGGATTCGCCCCGCGGACCGAACAGGAAAAAGCTCGCGCGGGGGCACGCGAGCAGGCGCCGGTATCGGGCTTCTGGCATGTCGCCGTCACAATACCATGAAAAATGACGGCGTCCTGTGCATCTCGCGTTCGCGCCCGCTTGCACCGCCCCAACCGGCAGCGATGGCCCCGGCAAGCACCGCCGGGGCCGCAAGCCAGGTCCCCGTCAGACTTGCTAATTAGAACTTCTGTTTCTAATATGCAGGTGTGTATCAACGCCTGGCCGCCGCCCGCCTGCACGCCCTCGCCCGCGCCTTCCCGGCGGTCGGGATTCTCGGCGCGCGCCAGGTCGGCAAGACCACACTCGCCCGGGCGGCGTTTCCGGGATTCGCCCGGGCGGACCTCGAGGATCCCGCGGTTGCGCAGCGCTTCCGCGATGACCCGCGCACCGCGATCGACGCGGCCGCCGGATCGCGCGGGCTGATCCTGGACGAAGCCCAGGCTGTCCCCGAAGTATTCGCGGCGCTGCGGGGTGCGATCGACGCCGACCGGCATTGCAACGGACGGTTCGTTGTCCTCGGCTCGGCACAGCCGTCGCTCGTGCGCGGGGTATCCGAATCGCTTGCGGGCCGGATCGCGGTCGTGGATCTGGATCCGCTTTCGGTCTGCGAAGCCGAAACCGGCGACCGCCCGCGCAGCTGGCGCGACCTGTGGCTGAAAGGGGGGTTTCCGGACGCGCTGCGCGGAGGATTCCGCGACTGGTGGGAAGCTTACCTGAGGATGCTGCTCGAGCGCGACCTGCCGCAGTACGGCGCAGGCGCCGACCCGCTCTTTCTGCGCCGCTTGCTCACGATGCTCGCGCATCAGCACGCGGGGCTGTTCAACGCCTCCGCGCTCGCCGGCTCCCTTGGCGTTTCCTACCACACGGTGCAGCGCTACGTGGACGTGCTCGAGCGAGTGTTCCTCGTGCGGCGCCTCTCGCCCTGGTTCCGCAACGTCGGCAAGCGGCTCGTCAAAGCGCCCAAACTCTATCTTCGCGATACGGGGTTGCTGCATCACCTGCTCAATATCGGCTCCCACGAGGAACTCGCCAATCACCCCTTGCGTGGCGCGAGCTGGGAAGGCTTCGTGATCGAGGACGTGCTGCGCCGCGAACGGGTCGCGCACCCCGCCTCGCAGCCGTGGTTCTGGCGCACCGCCGCCGGCGGGGAGATCGACCTTGTCCTTGAGCGCGGCGACGTGCGCATCGCCGTCGAGATCAAGACCAGCCGGCCGCACGGGCGCGCCGTGCGCACACTTGCCGAAGCCATGGCCGACGCCGGCGCGGAACGAGGATGGGTCGTGGATCACGCGCCCGGGATCGAACCCCTCGCTCCGCGGATCGCGCGCGCCGGCTTCGAAGACGTGCGCAGCGGCACGCCGTAGGGTCAGGTCTTGCCCCCGCCGTGCGGGACGCGAGGCCGGCTGCGGCGCCGGGCTTAAAATCCGCACCACCCGATGACGTACATCACGAATCGTTTTTTCATCCCGACCCTGGCGCTGGCGATATTCGCGGGACTGCTTCTCCTCGCCGGCTGCGGTAAGCCGCCCACCCGCGTGAGCGTCGGCGACCAGGAGCAGATCCTGCACAAGGGTAACAAATCCGACCCGCAGGAACTCGATCCGCACATCGTGCAGGGCGTGCCCGAGCACAACATTCTTCAAAGCCTGATCGAGAACCTCGTCACCGAGGATCCGAGGGATCTCAGGCCCGTTCCCGGGCAGGCGGAGCGCTGGGACATTTCTCCGGACGGGACCGTGTACTCGTTCCGCTTGCGGCCCGGCATCCGCTGGTCGAACGGCGAGCCGGTGACTGCCAACGATTTCGTACAGTCTTACCGGCGCGCGCTCACGCCCTCGCTCGGCTCCGAGTACGCCTACATGTACTACGTGATGAAGGGCGCCGAGGATTACTTCAAGGGCAGGACGCGGGACTTCTCGACCGTCGGCGCGAAGGCGCTCGACGACCGCACCTTGCAGATCACGCTCAACGGGCCGGTGCCGTACTTCCTTTCGCTGCTCAACCATTATTCGTGGTGGCCCGTGCACCTGCCGACGCTGGCGAAATACGGCGACCCGTACCAGCGCAACAACCGCTGGACGCGCCCGGGCAATTTCGTCGGCAACGGACCGTTCGTGCTCG
>CAZYVT010000090.1:0-12649 GCA_964651335.1 uncultured Enterobacteriaceae bacterium
AGGCCTACACCGGCAAGCGGCCGCGCGGCTGGATGAGCCCGGGCTGGTCGGAGACCTTCGACACGCCTGACCTGCTCAGGGAGGCCGGGGTCGAGTACGTGTGCCAGTGGGTGATCGACGACCTGCCGACCTGGCTGCATACGAAGCATGGCAGGATGATCGCGATGCCCTACGGCCTCGAGCTGAACGACAGCGTGGTCTATGCGATCGAGAAGCATTCCTCGCCCGAGATGAAGCTTCGCGTCGAGCAGACGGTCCGGACCTTCGAGCGCGAGATCGAACGCGAACGCCAGCCGCGGGTGCTGACGCTCCCGGTGCATCCGCATTTGACCGGTGTGCCGCACCGCATCGGCTTCTTCGGCGACATCCTGGATACGCTCCTCGCGCGCGGCGACACGGTGTTCATGGCCGGAAGCCAGATCGCGGACTGGTACGTCGGCGAATGCAAGCGGCTCGGCACCACGTGATGGCTAGTCCCGATACTCCGGCTCGCGCCGGTCGAGCAGGCGCTTGAGCGCTGCGAAGTGGTGCTCCCAGTGGGGCTTGCCGCCGTACATCGGACCGCCGATCGTGCGCATGGTCTGCTCCACAATCGGCTGTGGCAGGGGCTTGAGCTTCTGGCCGGTCCACATCGCGTAGAGCTGGACCTGCGCCACGCGCTCCAGGTAATAAAGCAGGTCGTAGGCCTCGGCGACCGATCCTCCGACGGTGAGCACGCCGTGGTTCGCCATGAACATCACCTTCTTGTCGCCGAGGATGTGCGCGAGTCGCTCGCCCTCGGCGGGCTCGAACGCGGGACCGGCGTAGTGCTCGTCGTAGACCACGTGCCGCAGGAGGCCGCATTCAGTCTGGCCGATCGGCTTGATCGAGGGGTCCTCGAGTCGCGATAGCGCCGAGGCGAACGGCATGTGGGTGTGCATGACACAGACCGCATCGGGAATCAGGCGGTGGATCGGCGCATGGATGCAGTAGCCCGACAGCTCGAGCTCGCCCTCGCCCTTGAGCACCTTGCCGTCGTAGCTCACGTCGAGGAAGCAGCTCGCGGTGATCTCCGACCAGTGCAGGCCGAACGGGATCTGCAGGTAGCGGTCGCTCTTGCCCGGCACCGAGCAGGTGAGGTGATTGAAAATCCCCTCGCTGAGGCCGTGCATGTAGGCGAGCCGGTGCGCGGCGGCGAGGTCGACGCGCATGCGCCATTCGGCGCTGTCGGCGCCGACCTCCCGGGATCGGGTCGATGTCGGTTTGGGAGTGACGATTCTCATGCCGGTCTCCGATTTTGGGGTCTCATTGATCGAGGGCACGCTCCATTGTCTAAAGACTCAGCTCAGCCGGTAGAGCGTTTTCGCGTTTTCAACGAAGAGCGCAGTACGAACCGAATCGCTCGGAATCCAGCTCTCCAGCACGTTGAGCAGATCGCCGTCGTTCGGCATGAATTTCGTCATGCCGGGGTGCGGCCAGTTGGTGCCCCAGACGCAGCGGTCGGGCCGCTCCTTCAGCAACGTCTGCACGAACGGCCGCATGTCGTCGTAGCGCGGCGGCCCCGAATCGGAGAGGCGATAGAAGCTGGAAATCTTGGTCCAGCAGTCGTGGCGCTGGGCAAGCAGCCGCCGGATTGCCTTGAAGCCCGGCGAATCGATGCCCTCGCCGCCACGCGGCCGTCCCATGTGATCGAACACGAGCGGCACCGGGCACCGTCGCAGGCGCGGCTCGAGCGCGACCCAATCCGCCGCCTTGGCGATATTGATCTCGATGTGCCAGCCAAGCGGCGCGATGCGCTGTGCGATGGTCTCCAGCATCGCGGTGGTCGCGCCGGTGGGGAACTGGTCCATCAGGCGCGCGGCGCGAAAGCCTCCCGCGTCCAGGCGCTGGAGCTCAGCCTCGCTGATCTCGGGATGGATCACGGCGACGCCGACGAAGCGCCCCGGATGTTGCAGCAGGAAATCGAGCGTGATGGAGTTGTCGAAGGCGTACGGAGTGGGGTGCACCTGTACGCCGCGCTCGACGCCGAGCGAGGCGTGCAGCGTGAGCCACGCTTCGCGTGCGCAAAGGGGCGGGGAATATTTTCTTTCGCCTGCGAGCGGATAGCGCTCGAAACGGTCGAAGATGTGCGCATGGCAATCCACCGTCCCCTGCGGCAGCCGGCGCTTCGGCGGCCGCAGACTCGCATCCGGCGGCAGTATGTCTGCGCTGCTCATTCGACGACGATGTTCCCTTCGCGCGCGATGGTCTTCCACTTGTCCAGGTCGGCGCGCACGTATGCTGCAAACTCCGCCTGGCTCATGTCCATCACCTCGACTCCCATCGCGCGGTAGCGCTCGCGCACCGCTTCGTTCGAAAGGGCCTTTCTCAACGCGGAATGAAGCTTGTCGACCACGGCCGGTGGCGTGCCCGCGGGCGCGAAGATCCCGGTGAAGGTATTCGCCTCGTAGCCCTTCACGCCCAGCTCGTCGAGCGTCGGCACGTTCGGCAGCAGCGGCGAACGGCTGCGCGAGGAAACCGCGAGCGCCTTGAGCCGCCCGCCGCGGATGTGCTCGATCGAGGCGGTGAGCTGATCCATCATGCTTTCGACCTGGCTGCCGAGGAGATCGGTGATCGCCGGCCCGCTGCCCTTGTACGGGATGTGCAGCAGCTTCAGCTTCGCCTGCCGCATCAGCAACTCGATCGCCAGGTGGTTGGATGACCCGCTGCCCGCCGAAGCGATGCTCACCTGTCCCGGCCTCGCATTCGCCATGGCCACGTATTCCTGGAACGAGGCGACCGGGGTCTTGGGCGCGGCGGTGAGCACGATCGGCACCGACTGGATCGCGCCGACGGCCACAAGGTCCCGCAGCGGATCATAGGCGAGGTTCTTGAAGACGGCAGGCCCCGACGTCACCGTGCCGCTCGATCCAAGCAGCAGCGTGTAGCCGTCCGCAGGCGACTTCACCACCTGCGCAGTACCGATGGTGCCGGCCGCGCCGGCCCGGTTTTCCACGATCACCTGCTGGCCGAGCGCCTCGGAGAACGCAGGCGCCAGGGTGCGGGCGGTGATGTCGACGTTGCCGCTCGGCGGCCAGGGAACGACGATGCGCAGCGGCTTGCCCGGGAACTCCTGGGCAAAGGCGGCTGCGCCGCAAGCCATCGCGATGACCGCGACCATGAAACGCTTCACCATTGCGCAGTCTCCCGCATAGAATCCGGACATGTTACGCGCATTACTCCCGGCATTGCTGCTCGCCGTGGTCTCAGTCGCGCACAGCCAGTCCGGCTATCCGAGAAAGCCGATCCTGATGCTGATCCCGCTGCAGGCGGCGAGCGCCGTGGACAACGCTGCGCGAATCGTAGCGCAGAAAATGTCCGAGAACATGGGGCAGCAGATCATCGTCGAGAACCAGCCGGGCGCCGCCGGATTGATCGGGACGGAGCGTGTCGCAAAGGCCGCACCGGACGGCTACACGATCGGCGGCTTCAACGACAGCATCATGACGATGCTCCCCAACGTGCACGCGAAGATGCCGTGGGACATCCTCAAGGACTTCGAGCCGGTGTCGCTCGTCGCGACGCTCGAGTGGGCGATGGTGGTTCCTCCTGCGTCGCCGTATCGCACCGCGGCGGACGTGATCGCGGCGGCGAAAGCGAAACCGGGCGCGCTCAACTACTCCTCCGGCGGCCAGGGCAGCCCGCAGCACGTCGCGATGGAGCTGTTCAAGTCCCGCGCCGGAATTTTCGTCACGCACATTCCGTACCGCGGGGCGACTGCCGCCGCGCTCGACGCCGCGTCGGGACAGGTGGACGTGAGCTTCTCCGGGCTGCCGACCGTGTTCACGCTCATCAAGGGCGGCAAGCTCAAGGCACTCGGGATCGCGAGCCCGCGGCGATCGCCGCTGCTCCCGGAAGTGCCGACGGTAGCCGAGTCGCTGCCGGGATTCGAATTCTTCTCTTCGTTCGCGATCGTGGTGCCCGCGGGCACGCCGAAAGAGATCGTCGCCCGGCTGAATTCGGAGGTCGTGAAGGCGACCCAGGACGGTACGGTGCGCGAAAGACTCGTCGCGCAGGGATTTGGTGTGATCGCCTCCTCACCGGAAGAGCTCGCGCGTCGTACGCGGGAACAGCTCGAAAGCTATCGCAAGCTGTTCAAAGAGGTCGGAATCCGGGCGGAATGAGCGGGAGCCGCGGGGTTCGATGCGATCAATGCGTTTGCTGTGGGGAAACCGGTGCGCGCGGTAGCGTGAAGCGCGGGTACACCTTGCCGACGTTGCGGTAGAAAATCTTCTCGCGGTCGTCGGGGCTGAGCCACTCGATCGAGTCGATGTAGCGCCTGGTGTCGTCGTAATAGTGCCCGGTCTCCGGGTCGATGCCGCGCACCGCGCCGACCATCTCCGAGGCGAACAGGATGTTGTCGGCGGGAATCACCTTGAGGAGCAGCTCGATCCCCGGCCGGTGATAGACGCAGGTGTCGAAGAACACGTTGTCGAGCAGCAGCTCCTTGAGCGGCGGGCGGCCCAGGTCCTGCGCGATGCCGCGGTACCGTCCCCAGTGGTACGGCACCGCGCCGCCGCCATGCGGGATGATGAATTTCAGGGTGGGGAAATCCCTGAACAGGTCCGAGGTCATGAACTGAACGAATGCGGTCGTGTCGCCATTGATGTAATGCGCCCCGGTGGCGTGGAAGTTCGGGTTGCAGGAGCCGCTGACGTGGATCATCCCCGGAACGTCCAGTTCGACCATCTTCTCGTAGAGCGGGTACCACCACTGGTCGGTGAGCGGCGGATCGGTCCAGTAGCCGCCGGAAGGGTCCGGGTTGAGGTTGCAGCCGATGAAGCCGAGTTCCCTGACGCAGCGCTCGAGCTCGGGGATGCAGTTCTTCGGCGGCACTCCGGGAGTCTGGGGTAGCTGGCACACGCCGGCGAAGTTTTCCGGGAAGAGCGCGCAGACGCGGTGAATCAGTTCGTTGCAATGCTCCGACCAGTGCCTGCTGGTGGTCTCGTTGCCGAGATGGTGGCCCATGCCCATTGCGCGCGGCGAGAAAATGGTGAGGTCGGTGCCGCGCTCGCGCTGGATCCGTAGCTGCGCGTTCTCGAGGCTTTCGCGGATCTGCTCGTCGCTGATTCGCAGGTCGCTCTGCGCCGGGTTCAGTGGATCGGCGAGCTGCCGCCGGCGAACCTCCTCAAGCTCTTTCGGGGCGGTGGTGTAGTGGCCGTGGCAATCGATGATCATGAAAAGTGGCCCCCGAAAAGCTCATCGACGGCAAAGCGCCGGGAAATGAGCTGCTGCCGAACCACGTGATCGATTGCGACTTCGAGGTTGCGCCGATTCGCCTCGACGCCGAACGGATTCATTTCCGGATCGCCCGCCGCCTTTCTGCTTTCGAGCAGCAGGCGATACACCTCGCGTACCGCGGATCGCGGCAATGCGTCCCTGACCGCGACCATGTGATTGATCTGGATCGCGCCGGTCCTCTGGTGCCAGGCCGTGGCCGCTGCGGCGGGATCCGGGATCAGCGGCTTGAGCCGCCGATCCGCAGGCATGCGGTCGCCGACAATCGCGGCATCGATCTCGCCCGCCAGCAGCATGCCGATGAGCTCCTTGCCCTCTGGCGCCCGCTCGACGTTGGGGGGATCGCGAAACTCTGCCACGTGCGCCTCCTCGAAGGTCACCCACTTCACGCCGCTGGGTTCCACGCCGTGGTCGTCGGCGAGGATTCCCCGGATCCACATGCCGGTGGTGACTGAATAGGAGCGCACGCCAACTCGGCGGCCGGCGAGATCGCCCGGCGATAACGGGCCGCGCTCGGCGTTGTAGACGATCAGCGGATGCTGAAACCTCGCCACCAGGACCGCGGGCAGGAGCAGCAGCGGTTTGCCGTGCGCCTTGGCCATGAGAAAGGTCACGATCGCCAGTTCCGCGACGTCGAACTCGAGGTTGCGCACTACGCGCTTGAATCCCGCGCTTGGCGGTTTCACGTCGGCGAACTCGAGGTGCACAGCGAGGGAGCTCACGGCACCCTTCTTCAGGGCCGCCGTGACCGGGTAGTCGCCCAGCAGTGCGTTCAGTCGACGCGGATTCACTTCCGGCCGAATCGCTTCCACAGCTTCTTGTCGTGGAGCGTGGTGTCCTGGCCCGGAGGCGGATTGGCGATTGCCTTCTCGATCGAGAGCTCCTCGCGCCATTCCCCGGGGGGCCGGACTCTGCCGTCGCTGCCGACCTGATCGAGGTCCCAGTAGATCTCGACGCCGTGGTTGTCCGGGTCGCGGAACTCGACCGCGACCTGGCAGCCGGCGCGCCGCCGGCCGTCGAATTCGATCTTGACCCGATGCCTGCGCAGGCGCTCTCGCGCACGGACGACTTCATCGAGTGTCGCCACCTCGAAGGCGAGGTGATGCATCTCGCGATTGCTCGCCGGTGCTTTGGCGCCCCCGATCAGCGCGAGGCAGTGGTGATCCGGATTGCAGCGGAGAAACACCATGCCGCCCTTCATCATGGTGTCGGGGTAGACATCGGACACCTTGAGTCCGAGGACCCTGGCGTAGAAATCGACCGATCTGCCGAGATCCTTGACCTTCAGCACGACGTGTCCGAGCTTCCGGATGTTGAACGGCAAGCCGGCCGGCGCTGCGGTTCGCGCGAGCTTCCGGACCGGCGCGCTCGCCAGCCCCTTCAAATCGATGACGCCTCGCGGCATGTGTGCTGCCTCCCGGAAAGACGGCACGGTATTGTGCAAGATTCCGTGTTTGTTTGGCACAATGCCGTGCGATGAACGTTGCGGAAGTCATGGTGCAGTACCTCAGGGCGGCCGGCATCGGCCATGTCTTCGGCTATCCCGGCGACCCGAACATCGAATTCATGGAGGCGGCGCGGCGCGCGGGAATGCAGTTCGTGCTCGGGCGGCGCGAAGGCACCGCCGGCCTCATGGCCGAAGCCTATGGCTTTCTCACCGGGCGGCCGGGCGTGTGCATGTCGACGCTCGGCCCGGGCTCGTCGAACCTGGTGAATGCGGTCGCCAACGCGTGGCTCGACCGCGTGCCGATGATCGCGATCTCGGGTCAGATCGAGCGCAAGCGCGAACAGACCTTCACGCACCAGGTTCTCGACCATAACCGCATGTTCTCGCCGGTGAGCAAATGGGCGACCCACGTCGAGACCGACACCGTTGGCGCCGTGATGCGCAAGGCATTGCGTACCGCCATGGCCGAGCGTCCCGGTCCGGTGCATGTCACGACGCACTCCGATGTGGTGGGCGCGGTGGCAACGGACGACGCGATCGCGTTGCCGCCGCTCAGGCCTTCGGCCGGGTCGGTCCAGGTTTTTGCTGCGGATGCTGCGCTCGCTGACGTGCCGCGGCGCGTGCGTGCCGCACGCAGGCCGGCGGTGCTTGCCGGGATCGCCGCGCAGCGTGCGGACGCGCACGCGGCGCTTGCGCGGCTCGCCGAGACGCTTGGCGTGCCGGTGGTCGTGGCGCCGATGTCGAAAGGCGTGCTGGCCGAAGACCACCCGTATTACGCCGGCACGCTCGACATGGCGTGCAACGCGTTGGTATGGAACTTCCTCAAGGGCTGCGATCTCCTGCTCGCGGTCGGCTTCGACGCGGTCGAGCTGATCAAGCCCTGGCAGCTTTCCGTACCGACGGTGCACATCGACGCCACGCCGAACACCGACCGGATTTATCCGGCCGACGCGGAGCTCGTCGGCGACATTCCGGCGATCCTTGAAGCGATCGCGGGGGCCTGGAAGGGTGAAGCAAAGTGGGAGGCGTCCGAAATCGCACGCCACCGCGAGGCGCTACGTGCCGGGTACTACGCCGGACGGGTCGACGGCAAGCTCAATCCCACCGACGTAGTGGACCTGGTGCGGGAAGTGATGCCGCGCGATGCGATCGCGACCACCGACGTCGGCTCGCACAAGCTGCTGGTCGGGCAGGGCTGGACCGCCTACGAGCCGCGCTCGGTGCTGATGTCGAACGGCCTGTCGTCCATGGGCTACTCGCTTCCGGCGGCGATCGTCGCGAAGCTCCTCAATCGCGGCCGGCCGGTGGTGTGCTTCGTGGGCGACGGCGGCCTGGCGATGGTGCAGGGCGAGTTGCGGCTCGCGTCCAGCCTCGGTCTGGACCCACTGGTGGTGGTCTTCTGCGACGACAGCCTCAACCGCATCGAGCTGAAGCAGGCGAATCGCAAGTATCCGAGTTGGGGCACGCGGTTCGAGCCGACCGACCTCGCGGGGCTCGCGAGCGCCATGGGCTGCGAGGGCGCCATGGTGGACAGCGCCGTGGGGCTTTCGCGCCTGCTCGCGGGGAAGCGGCCGAAGGACCGCCCGCTCGTCGTCGGCGCGAGAATCGACCCCGCGCAGTACGCTGCACAATTCTGAACCGGAGCGATGCACATGACCCGATTTCTGGTGGCGGCAGTGGCCACGCTGATGACGCTTTCGGCGCAGGCGCAGACCTGGCCGGCGAAGCCGATCCGGCTCGTGGTCCCGTTCGCGCCGGGCGGAACGAGCAGCATCGTGGCGCGTAGCGTGGCCGCCGAGATGTCCAAGGCGCTCGGACAGGAGATGTACATCGACAACAAGGCGGGCGGCGGCGGCAACGTCGCGATGCAGGACGTGGCGCGCGCCGAGCACGACGGCTACACGCTGATCATCGGGCATATCGGAACGCTCGCGGTCAACCCGTTCATGTTCGACAGCCTGCCGTTCGACACCAACCGCGACTTCGCGCCGGTCTCGCTGCTCGCCAAGGTGCCCAGCATCTTCGTGGTGCACGCCGACGTGCCGGCCAGGGACCTGCGCGAGTTCGTGGCGCTGGCGAAGAAGGAACCGGGCAAGCTCTACTACGGCTCGGCGGGCAACGGCAGCGCCGGGCACCTGGCGATCGAATACCTGAAGCTGGTCGCGGGCATCAACCTTGTGCACGTGCCGTACAAGGGCACCGGGCCGAACCTGATCGACCTTGTCGCCGGGCGCACGCAGGCAACCGCCGCCGGTACGCCGCCGCTCATGCCGCACGTCAAGTCCGGCAAGCTGCGCGTGATCGCGGTAGGCTCGCCGAAGCGGCTCTCGAGCCTTCCCGACGTGCCGACGGTCGCCGAGCAGGGCTACCCGGGCTTCGAGACCACGCAGTGGTACGGGCTGAACGCCCCTGCGAAAACCCCCGCCGCGATCATCAAGCGTCTCGCCGACGAGGCCGCGAAGGCGGCCCGGCAACCCTCGGTGGCCGAGCGGCTGGCGGTGGACGACGCCGAGGCGGTCGGCTCGACGGCGCAGGAGTACGCCGCATTCATCGCCAAGGAGCAGGCGCGCTGGGGCGATGTGGTGCGAAGGGCCGGCATCAAGGCGAACTGAACCATGGACTGGGACGTCATCGTCGTCGGCGGCGGCAACGCGGCGTTTTGCGCCGCACTCGCGGCGCGCGAGCGGGCCGCGCGCGTGCTGGTGCTGGAGCGCGCGCCCGAGGACGAGGCGGGCGGCAACTCGCGCTTCACCGCGGGCCTGATGCGCGTCGCCTACAACGGCGTGGAGGACCTGAAGCGCGTGATGCCCGACCTGAGCGAGGAGGAGATCGCGCGCAGCGACTTCGGCACCTACACCGAGGAGCAGTTCCTCGACGACATGGCGCACGTGACCGAGTACCGCTGCGACCCTGACCTCACCGAGATCCTGGTAAAGCGCAGCCTGGAAACGATCGCGTGGATGCGCTCCAAGGGCGTGCGCTTCACCGCCGCCTGGGGAAGGCAGGCGTTCAACTTCGGCGGCAGGTTCAAGTTCTGGGGCGGCCTCACGGTCGAAGTTGTGGGCGGCGGGCCGGGCCTGATCGACGCGCTCACAAACGCGGCGCGAAAGAACGGGATCGACATCTGGTACGCGGCGCGCGCCACGAGTCTGGTGGCGGACGATTCCGGAGTTACCGGGGTCGTTCTCAGGCACAAGGGCACGACCCTCTCCCTGCGCTCGAAATCGGTAGTCCTCGCCGCCGGCGGCTTCCAGGCCAACCCCGAGTGGCGCGCGCGCTATCTCGGGCCGGGTTGGGAGCTGGCCAAGGTGCGCGGCACGCGCTTCAACACCGGCGACGTGATTCAGATGGCGCTCGACATCGGCGCGGCGCCCACCGGCAACTGGTCGGGCTGCCATGCGGTGGCCTGGGAGCGCAATGCGCCCGAGTTCGGCGACCTCGCGGTCGGGGACCAGTTCCAGAAGCATTCCTACCCCTGGGGCATCTACCTCAACGCCGAGGGCAAGCGCTTCATCGACGAAGGCGCCGATTTCCGCAACTACACCTACGCCAAGTACGGCCGGGTGATCCTTTCGCAGCCCCGACAGTTCGCCTGGCAGATCTTCGACGCCAAGGTGAAAGCGCAACTGCGCGACGAATACAACATCAAGCAGGTGACCAAGCGGGTGGCGAACACGCTCGAGGAGCTGGTGAAGCAGCTCGACGACGTGGATGCGGAGGCGGCCCTGAGGGAGATCCGGGCCTACAACGCGGCCGTGCGCACCGACATACCGTTCAACCCGAACGTGAAGGATGGGCGGCGCACCGAAGGGCTGGCGATTCCCAAGTCGAACTGGGCCAATACGCTCGACACGCCGCCGTTCGAGGCCTATGCGGTGACCTGCGGCATCACGTTCTCGTTCGGCGGCCTGCGCATCGACACCGGCGCGCGGGTGATTTCCACCGACGGCGGGACGATCCCCGGCCTGTACGCGGCGGGCGAGCTGGTCGGCGGGATCTTCTATTTCAACTACCCGGGCGGCACCGGCCTGACCAGCGGCTCGGTGTTCGGCCGCATTGCCGGGGACAACGCAGGGAGGAATGCAAAATGAGTAAATGGTTCCCGGGGCCGTTTACGCTCGCGGCATGTCTTCTTGCAGCGCCGGGCGCCAGGGCGGATTGAGGCGGTTGCGGCGCAGCGTCGGCCACGCTATATTGACTACATCGTAATACATCGTAGTCAAGGAGCCGGACCATGCGCGTCACCAGCGTACGCCTGTCGCCGGAAGTCGAGGAGAAGCTCGCGCAGGTCGCGGAACGGGCCCGGCGCACCAAGTCCTGGCTGATCAATGAGGCAGTCAGGGACTATATCAATCGATTGGGTCTGGACGAGCGGCGCTGGCAGGAAACGCTCGAGGCGCTCGCATCGGTCAAGGCAGGCCGCATGGTCGACGGCGAGCGCATGATGCAGTGGATCGCCTCGTGGGGTAGGAAGACGGAGAAGAAACCGCCGCGATGAAGCTCGCGTTCTCGTTGCAGGCGCGCGGCGATCTGGTTCGCCTGCGGGCCTTCATCGCGGAACACGATCCGGCTGCCGCAGGTCGGGCGGCGCGCCGATTGATGCGGGGAATCGAGCGCCTGATGCGCTACCCGCGGCTCGGCAGGCGCGTCGCCATGGCGCCCGGCCAGGAGGCTCCCGAGGAGATGCGGGACTGGCTGGTCGCGGACTACGTCGTGCGCTATCTCATCGCGAACGACCGGATCATCGTGCTTAGAGTCTGGCACGGCAGGGAGCAGCGCCCGTGACTTACGTGGTCGCACGACTTGGAGATTGGGCAGAACGGTTTCGCAGCGAGCGAGTTTCGCCGGCGATACTCCATCACGCCAAGCGCGCGATGATCGACTGGTATGCGGCGCTGCTGCCCGGCTCGGTCGTTGCGCCCGCGACGCTGCTGGAACGCTCGCTCGCCGAAGAACTGGACCGCGGCAAAGCAAGGCTGGCGTCGGGGCGGCCCGCCAGCGTGCGCGCGGCGGCGCTCATTAACGGCACGGCCGCGCACACGGTGGAAGTAGACGACATTTTCCGCGACGGCATCTACCATCCGGGCGCGCCCACGATTTCGGCGGCGCTCGCGCTGGCGCAGGCGCATGACGTCCCGGGCGAGAGGTTTCTGCGCGCAGTGATCGTCGGTTACGAGATCTCCACCCGCATCGCCGCTGCGATGGGCCGTGCGCACTACAAGTACTGGCACAACACAGGGACCATCGGCTGCTTCGGCGCCTGCGCGGCGGCGGCGGAGCTGCTCGGCCTCGACCGCGCGCGCTTCGCGCACGCGCTTGCCACGGTCGCCACGTTTTCTGCGGGGCTGCAGCAGGCCTTTCGCATGGATTCCATGTCCAAGCCGCTGCACGCCGGGCGCGCCGCGGAAGCCGGCGTGACCGCCGCGCTCGCCGCGCGCGACGGCGTGACGGGGTCTCTCGACGTGCTGGAAGGAGACGCCGGCTTTGGACGCGCCATGGGATATGGCTACGCCAGGGGCGATGGCCCGGACTGGGAGAAGGGGCTCGCGACCCTCGGCCGCGATTTTCACATCACGCGCATGACGTTCAAGAATCACGCCTGCTGCGGGCATACGTTCGCCGCGATCGACGGCGCGCTCGCGCTGAAGGCAAAAATGCGACTCGCCGCGGACGACATCGAGCGCGTCCGTATTGGCACCTACAAGGCCGCACTCGAGGTGGCGCGCTACTCAGCGCCGAAGACCGCGGCCGAAGCGCGTTTCTCCCTCAAGTACGTGGTCGCGACCGCACTCACGCGTGGCAGCGTGCGCCTGGCGGCGTTCGAGCCGCAGCGGCTCGAGGATCGGGCGACCCGCGATCTGATGCAACGCGTCGAGGTCGCGGTAGATCCTGAGCTGGATGCGGCGTTTCCGGGGCAAAGAGCGGCTCGCGTCCTGATTGCGGCAC
>CAZYVT010000091.1:0-12038 GCA_964651335.1 uncultured Enterobacteriaceae bacterium
GCGGTTTCTGCACCGCAAGAACCGTGAAGCCTTCGCCGATCAGCTCGCGCCGGATTTCGCCCGAAAAGCCCGCACTGCGCAGCAGCGATTCCTGCTCCGCGCGGGTGGGCAGCACGTTGCCCCACAACAACTCCTCGAACCCGGTCTGCAGCGGGAAACGGAATTCGGGGTTGCGCGCTTCGGCGAGCGTCGCCGGATATGTTTCATCCACGATCAGGAGCCAGCCGCCGGCATCGAGCGCCCGCGCGCACGCGCCCACCACGTGCGGGCGCAGGTGCGGCGAAATCTCGTGGAGCACTTCGATCATGACCACGGCGGCGCAGCTCGCCGGTTGCACGGCCTCCGCCACGTCCGCCTCCAGGACCGTGATCCGTCCTTCGAGTCCCGCCTCGCGGACGCTGGCGCGCGCGAGCGCGGCCCCGGTAGGATCGATGTCGACGCCGACGCAGTGCGCGCCCGGAAAACTCGTTGCAAGCTGCAGCAGATGCGATCCGGTGCCGCAACCGACATCCAGGACCGTGCCGCCGGCCTCCAGCCGCGGCTTCAATCCCGGCAGCTGCGGCAGCAGCTTGCGCGCGCAGAGCACCTGAAGACCGGCGGTCGCTTCGGAGACGACACGCGCAAATGCCTCGCTGCGTCCCTGGAAGGGCAGCGTTTCCCCGGTGCGAAAGGCCTCTTCGCAGCGCCGGAAATCCTCGGTGGCGAACTCGGTGCCCAGGCGCACGTAGCCGCCCATGTAGCGCGGATGGGAAGGCATCGCGAGGACCTGGTCGATGTGCGGCGCGAGCGTGAAATGCTCTTCGTCGCCGGCGTCCAGCAGCTCGAAGCCGAACGCGGTCACGCACCATGTCCGGACGTAGGGAGGGTGGAGACCGAGGTGGCGGGCGACATCGCCGGCGCTCGCATTAGGTGTTTCGGCAAATGCGCGGAACAGCCCGAGGCGGATTCCGATGTCGATCAGATGCGTCGCGTTGAAGCCGCGGCGCCACGCGAATACACGGGAGACCTGCTGCTCCGGGGTGACTTGGGTCGCGGTCTGGTTCATTGCAGGGACCTCCTTCCATCCACGAGGCCAAGCGTACCGGCCTCGCGCTCGAGCTGCTTGCGGAAGGCGGGATGCGCGATGGCGATCATGCGCCGCGCACGCTCGCGCAGCGTGAGCCCACGCAGGTCCGCTGCGCCATGCTCGGTGACGATGACGCCGGCTTCGCTCCTCGGGGTCGCGACCGGACCTGAGAGCTTCGAGACAATGCGCGAAACCCGGGTGTCCACGGAGGAAGGCAGCACGATGAGCGAGACCCCTCCCGGCGAGTGGTTGGCCGCGCGAATGAAATCGAGCGCGCCGCCGACCGCGCCGACGTAGCTGCCGTTCGCCACTTCGGCATTGACCTGGCCGGTGAGGTCGACCTCGACCGCAGAGTTGATGGCGACGAAGCGCTCGATACGCGCAAGCACGCGCGGATCGTGCGTGTAGTCCGAGGGCCGCAGTTGCACCTTCGGGTTTTGGTGCGCGAAGTCGAAAAGTTTCTTGGTGCCGAGAAGAACGCCGCATACCGCCTCGGTGATGACGCCGCGCTGCATCAGATCCACGATGCCATCGCCCACAGCGCCTGAGTGCACGCGAAGGCCTTTGCGGTCGGAGAGGAAGGAAAGAATGGCGTCCGGGAGCGAACCGAGACCGAATTCCAGAGTGGCGCCATCGGGTACGAAGGCCGCCGCATGGCGCGCGATCGCGCGCTCGAGCTCGCCCGGGGCGCCATGGGGCAGGGGAGCGGGCGGACGCGAGCTGCGGATGGAGAGCGCGAAGTCCTTTTCTTCCAACACCCGGTCGCAGTGAGTCCACGGAACCTCATCGTTCACTTCGGCGACGATCGCGCGGCAGGTCTCGAGCGCCGGCACGAGGTACTCCGCGGCAAGGCCGAGACTGTACTGGCCCCTGGCATTTGGCAGGCTCACCTGAACGAGAACCACATCTGCGCGGATTGCGCGCGAGCGGATCAATGCGCCCAGCCGCGAATACAGATGCGGATGGATGTCGAGCACGCCGGCGTCGGCGAGCGCGCGATTGTGGCCTGCGCCGCAATATGCGGTGAGCCTGAGATGATCCGCGTGCTCGGGCCTCACGATTCCCGAATAGTTGATGCCCAGAAACAGCGTGGCGCCGGAAAACGCCGCGCGCTGCGCGACCAGCGCCTCCACAAGGGTTTGCGGCTCCGCGCACGCTTGGCCGATGACGATTCCGTCGCCCGGACGGATCACGCGCGCGAGATCGACGCTCACCGGTCCGATGCTACCATTCGCGACTTTCGCACACCGAGGGAACGATGCTCGATGCACACGCGCTGGATGTCCTGTTCCGAACCGCGCGCACCCACAATGCGTTCTCGGGGCCGGTGACCGACGAGCAACTGAGGTCGATTCATGAGCTGATGAAATGGGGCCCGACGACCATGAATACGCAGCCCGGGCGGATCGTGTTCGTGCGCTCGAGCGAGGCGAAGGAGAAGCTCGCGCCTGCTCTCAGTCCCGGCAATCTGGACAAGACCATGAAGGCGCCGGTGACCGCCCTGATCGCCTATGACCTGCATTTCTACGAGCACCTGCCGAAGACGTTTCCCCACCGCCCCGAGGCGATCAAGGGCTTCCTGGGGGAGGAGAAGAAGGCCGCGAACGAGCGCACCGCGTTTCGCAACGGTACGCTCCAAGGCGCCTATCTGATCATTGCGGCGCGTGCGCTCGGCCTGGACTGCGGCCCGATGTCCGGCTTCGACAACGCCAAGGTGGACGCCGCGTTTTTCCCCGACGGGCGCTGGAAGAGCAATTTTCTCTGCAATCTCGGCCACGGTGATGCGTCGAAGGTGAGGCCGCGAAATCCACGGCTCACTTTCGAGGAGATGTGCCGGATCGTCTGAGAGCGGGGCGGGCGCCTTTTTCGTCGAACTCGTAGTGCAGGACGACCTGCTCGCGCAGCGGGCCTGAGAGGCGCAGCTTGACCGCCCACTCGCCGGTCATCTCGAGGTCGAGCCGCGCCTCGTATTCGCCCGCTTGCCGGCCGGGCTTCGCCTTGACCGGAGCCACGTTGTGCGCCATCGGCATGGAGGGCATGTCGGCCCCGACCACGATCTGAACTCCGGTGAGGGGCTGATCCCGGCGCGTGAGCCGGATCACGCAGTCGTAGACGAAGTCGGTGCCTGTAAAACGGCAGAAAAGATCCGCTTGTACACGCTGGGCAAAGGTGGACTGCGGGAGAAGCAGGAGAATCAGGAAAAGCGCGTTTTTAGCCAATGAACGACCCTTTCATCGAGCAGCCCCCGTGGCCTGAAGACCAGCAGGATCGCGACCAATCCGCCGAACACGATCATCCGCGCGCCGCCGAAGACCCGGGTACCTTCCAGCACCCCGATGTCGAGCGCCACGCCGAGCAGCGGGCCAAGCGCGGTGCCGAGGCCGCCGATCAGCGCGTAAGCGAGACTGTGCACGCCGAGCATGATGTCGAAATTGCGCGGCTCGATGTAGGTGTTGTGGTGCGCGTAGAGCACGCCGCCGAGCGCCGCGAGCGCGCCGGCCACGGCCGCAACGCCAAGCTTGAGGCGGTTGACGTTGATGCCGAGCGAGGCGGCAAGCTCCGGGTCCTCGCCCAGCGAGCGCAGCGTCGCGCCGAGGCGCGAGCGCTCGACAACCAGGAAGCCGGCCAGCACGACGACGAGCAGCGCGTACACCAGGGCGACGTATTGCAGCGGCTCCACGCCATGCTCGAACACCCAGCGGATGCCGCGGAACCCCTGCGTTCCGTCCGGACCGGTCGGCTCGCCATCGATTTCTCTCTGGAAATGGAACAGCTCGAACAGGATGCGCGCCATTTCCGCAGCTGCGAGCGTCGCCATGGCGAAATAGAGCCCCTTCAGGCGCAAGGTCGGCAGGCCGACCAGAAAGGCGACGCATGCGCCGAGCGCCATCGCAGCGAGCGCGGCAAGCGGCAGCGGCAGGCCGTAAATCGCGGTCAGGATGCCGCCGGCGTACGCGCCGACGCCGAAGAATGCCTGCTGGCCGAAGGACATCTCCCCGGCGATGAGCAGCAGGTATGCGGAAAGCGCGACGAACGCGAACAAGCCGATGTTCGTCAGGACGCCGATCGTGTAGTCGTCCATCGGGTCATCCACGCGGGCCGCAAGGCGAGCAGCGCAAACAGCAGCAGATAGGCGATCAGGTCGCGCGCCTGCGGCCCCAGAAACCACTGGCTGTGGGCTTCGATCAAACCGAGCGCGAATCCGCCGAGCACTGCGCCCGGGAGCGATCCCAGGCCGCCGAGCATCATCGCGAGCAGTCCCTTGAGCGTCGACCACATGCCGAGCATCGGCGTGACCTGGCCGTGCGTCGCCACGATCAGATAGCCCGCAACGCCGCCGATCGCCGAGGCAAGCGCGAAAACGCGCACGAACACGCTCGAGAGGTTGATCCCGGAGAGGCCGGCAGCGACCGGGTTGTCGATCACTGCGCGCACGGCGATCCCGAAGCGCGACCGGTAGAGCAGGCCCTGCAGCAGCACGCACGCGGCAAGCGTCGCCGCGAGCGTAGCGAACGACTCGCGCGGAAACGTCAGTCCGCCGAATTGCAGCGGCGCGCCCTCGAACAACAACGGGAACGGATAGATGTGCCTGGGCATTGCGAGCGTCGCGAGTTCCTCGAGCTGCATCCAGATCGCGAAGCTTCCCACCATTGCCGCAATCGCAGAACCACGCCGGTGGGGCGCAAAGCACAGACGCTCGACATACGCGCCGGCGAGCACGGTGGTTGCGATGGTGACCAGCGCCAGCGCGATCAGGCCGGCCTGGAAGTTGACATGCGTCCAGGTCGCCGCATAGCAGCCCAGCATGATCGCCGGGCCGTACGACAGGTTCATCCTCCGCAACACCCCGAAGATCAGCGTGAAACCGACCGCGAGCAGGGCGTAGGAAGCGCCGAGCGCCACGCCGTCCAGCGTGTTCTGGATCAGGTCAAGAAACACGACACAACCCCGGCGCTGCGCGCCACCCCTCCGCGGCGAGGAGGGGACCAGATCATCGCTTCGCCGAGCCAAGATAGGCGCGGCTGATCACTTCGTCCTCGGCGAGCGAGCCGGGGTTGCCCGAAAACGTCACCTTGCCCTGCTCGATCAGGTAGAAATGCTGCGCCACCTTGAGGGCCATGTGCGCATTCTGCTCGACCAGAAAGATGGTCGTGCCGTCGCAGTGCAGTTCCGAGATGATGCGGAAAATTTCTTCGACCACCAGCGGCGCAAGCCCGAGCGAAGGCTCGTCCATGAGCAGCATCTTCGGCCGGCTCATCAGCGCGCGCGCGACCGCGAGCATCTGCTGCTCGCCGCCGGAGAGCGTCCCGGCCGCCTGCGCGGCGCGCTCGCGCAGGCGCGGAAAGCGCTGCATCAGGCGCTCGAGATCGGCGTCGATCTCGGCGCCCCCGGTCCGCTGGTATGCGCCGGCACGCAGGTTTTCCAGCACCGTCATGTTCGGAAACACCAGCCGGTTCTCCGGCACCAGCGCGATGCCCGAGGCGACGATCGAGTGCGGTGGGCGCGAGGTGATGTCCTTGCCGGCGAAGTGGATCGTGCCGCGGCGCGGCCGCAGGATTCCGGCGGTCGTGAACATGAGCGTCGTCTTGCCGGCGCCATTGGGCCCGAGCAGACAGGTGATCGATCCTTCCTGCACGTCGAGGGAGACGCCCCTCAGCGCCTCGATCTTGCCGTAGGCGGTCACCAGGTCCCTCACGACGAGCAGCGCGGGCATCAGGCGCCGCCGCCGAGGTAGGCGCTGCGCACCAGCGGATCGGCTTGAATCTCTGCCGGCGGACCCTCGGCGATCTTCTGACCGAAGTTGAGGACCGCAATCCGGTCCGCGACGCCCATCACCAGTTCCATGACATGCTCGATGAGCAGGATCGTCATGCCGCGCTCGCGCAGGCTCAGGATGCGCTCGCGCAGCTGCCCGATCTCCTCGCTGTTCATTCCCGCGGCCGGCTCGTCGAGCAGGAGCAGCTTCGGCTTCGCGGCCAGAGCGCGTGCCAGCTCCAGTCGGCGTTGCTCGCCGAACGCCAGGTTGGAAGCAAGCTCGTTCCGCTTGTGCGCGAGCCCGCTGAATGCGAGAAGCTCTTCGATCTCGTTGCGCGCCGCAGATTGCCCGCCCAGCCAGCGCGTCATGAAGCCGCGTTGCGCGCGGTCCTCGGGGGAATTCTGCGCCACCCAGAGGTTTTGCCACACGCTCAGTTGTCCGAAAAGCCGGATGTTCTGGAACGTGCGCGCGATGCCCGCCTGCAGCCGCCGGTACGTCGGCAAAGGGCCGATGTCCTTGCCGTGGAAGTACACCACGCCCGAGCTGAGCGCGACGAGTCCGGTGATCAGGTTGACGGTGGTGCTCTTTCCCGACCCGTTCGGCCCGATCAGGCCCACGATCTCGCGTTCGCCCACGGTGAGGTCGAGCCCGCTGACGGCGCGCACGCCGCCGAAAGATCGCGAGACGCCTTTCAGATCAAGCACCTCGACCTCCGCGAAGCAGACCCTTGAGCCACGCCAGCGCCTGCTCGTCGAGGAAACCGCGCGGCCGTACGTTCATCGCCAGCACAATCAATGCGCCGAACAGGAGGTTGCGCCAGTCGCCGAGAAAACGCAGCCCTTCGACCAGGAAACCCTGGACAAAAATCACCGCCGCGAGCGTGCCGAAGACGCTCGCCAGCCCGCCGACGATGGGATATGCGATTGCAAAGGTGGCAACCAGGATGTTGAAGCTCGCGTGCTCGATATGCGTGGTGTAGTGCGCGTACAGGCCGCCCCCGATGCCCGCGATGGCGCCCCCGACCGTCATCGCGCTCACTTTCACCGCGGTCAGGTTGATGCCGACCGACTGCGCGGCAAGCTCGTCTTCGCCGACCGCGCGCAGCACCGCGCCGTAGCGCGAGCGGTCGAACCACCACAGCAGCGCCATGATCAGCACGACGAACGCCCAGATGAACAGCATGACGTCGAATGTCGTCCAGCCGTGCTCGGGGAAAAAGCGGATCTGGCGGAAGCCCTCGCCGCCGAGCGGCCCGACCTTGATGTCGCCCTTCGCGATCTGGTAGTCGAAGTTGAAAAAGAACAGGCGCACGCCTTCGCCGAAAGCGAGGGTGGCCACGACCAGGATCAGACCCTTGACGCGCAGCGCCGGAAAACCCACGGCACACGCCGTCCCGGCGCCGCACAGCGCGCTCGCGCCCAGCGCCGGCACGAGGTGCCAGCCGGCCAGAACCGTGAGCATGCCCGCCGCGTACGCGCCGATGGCAAAGAAGCCCGCCTGCGCGAGGCTCACCTGCCCGGTGAGCAGCACGATGTACGCTGACAGCCCAAGCAACGTGTGGATGCCCACCGTTTGCGCGAGGCCGTAGTAGAAATCCACCTAGTCGCGCCCCCCTCTGGGCGCAAAGATCCCGCTGGGTCGAAACACCAGAAAGGCGAAGAGCAGCAGCATCACGTAGAGGTCGCGCTCGGTCACGCCGCGAAACTGCTGCAGCACGTTCTCGAAGCCGCCGACCAGCAGCCCGGCGAGGATCGCGCCGGGGATGCTGCCGAGCCCTCCGATCACCGTGACGATCAGTCCCTTCACGGTGAGCGGGGTCGTGAGGAGCGGCGAGAGTGTTCCGACCGACGCACCGATCAGCGCCCCCGCGATTCCGCCGAGGAGCCCCGTTACGACGAACGTCATCGCGTTCACCCTGCCGACCTGGATGCCGCAGAGGCGCGCCGCAACCGCCTGCTGCGAAACCGCGCGCGTGGCGAGGCCGAGCCGCGTCCGATAGAGGAGCACCAGCAGCGCGACCATGCACGCAACGCTCACTCCGAATACGAGCAGCAGGTCGCCGCGCAGCGTGAACTCGCCGGCGCGCAACATCACGTCATCGAACATCGCAGGGTAGTTCTGCGGGATGCCGTCGGTCTGGTGCACGATGATTTCGTCGATCAGAAGCAGCATCCCGACCGTCGACATCAGCGTCGCGAGCGGGCTCGCGAGCGGGATGAAATGGAAGCACGTCAGGTACACGGCGTAGCCGAGCAGCCCCCCGGCGGCGAAAGCGCAGAGAAAGACCAGCCAGGGGGAGGCGCCCGCGATCACTTTCAGCACGAGCAGGCCGGCGTATGCACCGCCGATCGAAGCTGCCGCGTAGGAAAGGTTCAGCTTGTGCATCACGCCGAACACCAGGGTAAAGCCGATTCCGATCAGCGCATAGGTCGCGCCGAACAGCACGCCGTCCACGACAGCCTGGGCAAAATCAAGCATGAAAAAGGGCCCGGCGTTGCGCGCCGCGCCCCACGGAGCTTACCCTGTTACAGCGGGTTATACAGTACGACCCAGTTGCTGCCCTTCGCGTGCACGAACAGATAGGGCTTGTCCGCCTCGCGATCCTCGGTACGCTTGGTCACGCCCATAAGACCCTGCGTCGTCTTGAGCTTCGCCAGCCCGTCGCGGATCTTGCGCCGGTCGCCCTGCACGTCCTTCCCGGTGACCTTCTCCGATTCCATGACCTGCTTCAGGATGAACATGTTTTCCCACGCCGCCATGGAGTGCAGGTCGGCGTTGCCCTTGAACTTCGCCGTCTGCTCGGCCGCGAACTTGCCCTCCTTCGTCACCGGCGCGAACGAGGTCGGGATGATGATGCCCTGCGCCTGCTTGGCGCAGCCTTCCAGCGTTTCCAGCGACGACGAGCTGTCGAGCCCAACCAGCACCTTCGGCTTGACGCCCTGGCGTTGCATCTCCTTGAGCGCGCCGCACAGGCTGAACGGGTGTGCCGAGATGGCGATGACGTCTGCGTTCGCCTTCTTCATTTCGCGCACCTGGATGGCGAAATTGGTATCGGCAAGCAGCCACTTGGACTCGCCGAGCACCTGGAAGTTGTTCGCCTGCGCGCGGTCCTTCATGGTTCCGTACCACGTCGAGCGCGAATGCGCGAAATCCTCCTCGACGCCGCCGTATACGGTCTTCAGCTCGGGGTGCGTCGTGCGCAGCCAATAGAAGACCGCGCTGTACATGGTCGTCTCGTTGGGCACGTTGCGGAATGCCCACTCGGATATCTTCGCCAGGCCGACCTTGATCGCGACGTCGGTGAACACCGGGAACTGGAGACCGGAGTCGCCCTTGTCGTCCACTTTCTTTTGCAGGATCCCGAACAAGGGCTCGGCGACGTTGGAGCAGGTCGGGCCGATCGCCACCAGCGCGTCCGTGCCGGCGATTCGCCGGACCACCGAGATTCCCTGCTCGGGATTGCATCCGTCGTCCAGAAAATCGACCGCGATCTTCGCCTTGGACCCGTCCGCCAGCTTGACGCCTCCCCCCTTGTTGATTACATCGGCTGCGGCACGCATCGCGGCGTCGCTGTTTACGCCAAAAGAACGCACCGGACCGGTCTTGGCGCCAAAGCCGGTGATCTTGATCGTCTTGTCCTGGGCGGGCGCGCCGCTCGCGGCGAACGCCAGGGCAACTGCAAGTGCAAGTTTCTTCACTGGACCTCCTCCTTCGGGTAGATTCACACAGTGTAATTCGGAGAGGAAGCGATGGCAAAGACCAAACGCAGCAATGCTGCAGTGCGAGATCGGACGCCGGCCGGGTCGGCGACGCAGAACATGTGGGCGCAACTGAAACCTTGTGCGGCGAACTACACGCCCTTGAGCCCTATCGTGTTCCTTGCGCGCGCGGCCGAAATTTATCCGGACCGGATCGCAGTGATTCACGGCACAGCGCGGCACACGTATGCGAAGTTCCACGAGCGCGCGCGGCGGCTGGCCTCCGCACTCGCGGCGAAGGGCGTGAGACGCGGCGACGTCGTGTCGGCCATGCTGCCCAACGTCCCGGCCATGCTCGAAGCGCATTACGCAGTCCCGGCGCTTGGCGCGGTGCTCAACACCATCAACACGCGCCTGGATGCCGACACCGTCGCGTACATCCTGGAGCACTGCGAGGCGAAGGTGCTGATCACCGATCGCGTGTTCGCAACCGTAGTCGGGCCGGCGCTCGCGAGGCTGAAGAAGCGGCCGTTCGTGGTCGATGTGGACGATCCGCTATACACCGGCCCCGGCGAGCGGGTCGGCGCGGCCGAATACGAAGCGTTTCTGAAAACCGGCGATCCGGCGCTCCCGTTGCACTTGCCGCAGAACGAATCCGATCCGATCGCGCTCAACTATACGAGCGGAACCACGGGCCTGCCGAAGGGCGTCGTTTATCACCACCGCGGCACGTTTCTGGAGGCGATCGGCAATATCATGGCCTGGGCGATGCCGGCGCACCCGGTGTACCTGTGGACGCTGCCCATGTTTCACTGCAACGGCTGGTGCTATCCATGGTCAGTCGTCGCGATGGCGGGTACGCACGTGTGCCTGCGCGCGGTGGACCCGGCGCAGATCTTCCCGATGATCGTGGAGCACGGCGTCACGCATATGTGCGGCGCGCCCACGGTGCTGACCATGCTTACCACGGCGCCCGAGGATCAGCGGCGCAAGTTTCCGCACCCGGTGCACATCATGACCGGCGGATCGCCGCCGCCGGCCAGGGTCATCAAGGACATGGAGGAGCTCGGTTTCCAGGTCCTTCATATCTACGGCATGACCGAGCTGCAAGGGCCATCGACTTTCTGCGCGACGCAGGAGGCCTGGACGAAGCTGCCGCTCGAAGAGCGCGCAAACGAAATGGCGCGCCAGGGCGTGCGCTACCAGGTGGTGGAAGGGCATATCGTCGCCGACTCCGGCACCTGCAGGCCGGTGCCGAAGGATGGCAAGACGATCGGCGAGATCCTGGTGCAGGGAAACACGGTGATGCTTGGCTACCTGAAGGATCAAAAGGCGACCGGGGAGGCATTCGCCGGCGGCTGGATGCACACCGGCGATCTTGCGGTATGGCACCCGACGAATTACGTGGAAATCAAGGACCGCAAGAAGGACATCATCATCTCCGGCGGCGAGAACATCTCCTCGGTCGAGGTCGAAATCGCGCTCTACAGGCATCCGGCGACGCAGCTCGCGGCGGTGGTGGCGCGCCCGGACGACAAATGGGGCGAGACGCCCTGCGCGTTCGTGCAGCTCAAGCCCGGGACGAACGTGACCGAGGCAGAGATGATCGCGCATTGCCGCCAGAATCTTGCGCGCTTCAAGATCCCGAAAAAGGTGGTGTTCGGCGCTCTGCCGACCACGGCAACCGGAAAAATCCAGAAATATGTGCTGCGGGAGCGGGCGCGTTCCCTCTAGCTCCGCATGCGCTTGTTCCTGGTCCAGCACGGCGACTCGCTTCCGGCGGAAGCCGATCCGGAGCGGTCCCTCAGCGCGAAGGGACGAACCGACGTGCAGCGCCTGGCAGCGTTCCTCAAGGGGCGGGCGCGGCCAGCGCGGATCTGGCACAGCGGAAAGACGCGCGCGCGTCAGACCGCGGAACTGCTGGCGACGGCGGTCGGAGCGGGCGGTCGCGTCGCGGCGCGTTCGGGAATCGATCCCCTCGATCCGGTCGAAGCCTTCGCGGCACAAGTGCAGGGCTGGGAAGAGGACGCGCTCATCGCAGGACACCAGCCATTCATGGGGAAGCTGGTCGCGCGTCTGGTGCGCGGAGCGGCGGAGCCGGAGGTCGTCCGGTTCGAGCCGGGAACTACGGTGTGCCTCGAACGCGCCACCGACGGGCGATGGACCGTTCAATGGATGCTGCACCCCGAACTGTTCGGCTGACCCCGGTGCGCGTGCTCTTTATCTGCAGCCAGAACCGGCTGCGCAGCCCGACCGCCGAGCGCATGTTCTCGGGTCGCGCGGGGCTCGAGGTCGCTTCCGCTGGCATGGAGCAGAGCGCGGTGAATGTCGTATCCGCCGAGGCGATCGAGCGGGCCGACATGATTTTCGTCATGGAAGACTGGCACCGGGATCTGCTCGACCGGCAGTTCCGGCGCCATGTCGAACACAAACGCGTGGTCTGCCTCGGCATACCGGACCGATTCCCGTACATGGACCCGGAGCTTGTGGAACTGCTCGAGCTGAGGCTGGCGCCCTA
>CAZYVT010000092.1:0-11925 GCA_964651335.1 uncultured Enterobacteriaceae bacterium
CGCAGGAACACCGCCTACCACGAGTCCGGCCACGCGGTGGTGGCGAAGCTCCTGCCGAAGACCGACCCGGTGCACAAGGTGACGATCATTCCCCGCGGCCGCGCGCTCGGCGTCACGATGCAACTGCCCGAGCATGACCGCTACAGCCAGGACCGCGAGCGGCTCCTGCATACAATCTCGGTGCTGTTCGGCGGCCGCATTGCCGAGGAGATCTTCATGCAGCAGCTGACCACCGGCGCGGCTAACGACTTCGAGCGCGCGACCGAGATCGCGCGGCGCATGGTCACGCAGTGGGGCATGTCGGAAGAGCTCGGGCCGATGGTGTACGGAGAGAACGAGGGCGAGATCTTTCTCGGCCGCTCGATCACGACGCACAAGAACGTGTCCGAGGCCACGATGCAGAAGGTGGACCAGGAGATCCGCCGCATCATCGACACCCAGTACCGACTCGCCCGCAAGCTGATCGAAGACAACCGCGACAAGGTCGAGGCGATGGCGCGGGCGCTGCTCGAAATGGAAACGCTGGATGCCGACCAGCTCAACGACATCATGGCCGGCAAACCGCCCCGTCCGCCGAAACCTGCCTCGGCGCAGGGCACTGCCGGCGGCGCTTCGAGCGACAGCGCCCAGGGCGCTGCAGCGCCGGCGGCAACTTCGTGACGCATTGAAGCTGCGCTGCGGCCGCTTCGAGCTCAACCTCGAGCGACCGCTTGTCATGGGTGTGCTGAACGTCACGCCCGATTCATTCTCCGACGGCGGCAGGTTCCTGGATCGCGTTGCGGCGGTTGCGCACGCCCGGCGGATGGTCGAAGAGGGCGCCGACATCGTGGACATCGGGGCCGAATCGACGCGGCCCGGCGCACAAGCGGTAACCGAAGATGAAGAACTGCGGCGCCTCATGCCGGTGCTTGAGGCACTCGCGGATCTTTCTTCCCCGATCTCGGTGGACACGCGGCGCGTGCGCGTGATGCGGGAGGCGCTCGCTGCGGGCGCCTCGATGATCAATGATGTGCAGGCGCTGCAGGCGCCGGGGGCGCTGGAAACGGTCGCGGCGAGCGATTGCGCCGTGTGCCTGATGCACATGCAGAGCGAGCCGGGGACGATGCAGAAAAACCCGCGCTACGGCGATGTGGTTTCCGAAGTCGGCGAATTTCTCGCCTCGCGCATTGCGGTCGCGCAGGCGGCGGGGATCGAGCGCGAACGAATTGCCATCGATCCCGGATTCGGATTCGGCAAGGCGCCGGCGCACAATCTCGAGCTGTTGCGGCGGCTGGGCGAGCTGGCGGTGCACGGAGTTCCGCTGCTCGTCGGGTTGTCGCGCAAGTCCACGCTCGGCGCGATCACGGGATGTCCGGCGGGGGACCGGCTGGCGGCGAGCATTGCAGCCGCTTTGCTTGCTGCGCAGCACGGAGCGAAAATACTGCGCGTACACGACATCAGGGAGACGAAGGACGCGCTCGCCGTCTGGCAAGCGCTTCGCGCCGCATGAGCAGAGCCTATTTCGGGACGGACGGGGTTCGCGGCACAGTGGGCGAAAGCCCGATGACGCCGGATTTCGTGCTGCGACTCGGCTACGCCGCAGGCAGGGTTCTCGCCGGTCGTGGCGATCATCCCGCGGTGTTGATCGGCAAGGACACGCGCATTTCGGGCTACATGATCGAGGCGGCGCTCGAGGCGGGATTCTCCGCCGCTGGCGTGGACGTGCTGCTGTGCGGGCCGCTGCCGACGCCCGGGGTCGCGTACCTTACGCGCGCGCTCCGGCTCGCGGCCGGCGTGGTGATCAGCGCATCGCACAACCCGTACGCCGACAACGGCATCAAGTTTTTCTCCGGGGACGGGTTCAAGCTGCCCGATGCGGTGGAAGCGGAGATCGAGCGCACGCTGGAATCGCCGATCGGCTGCAACCAAGCGGCCGGGCTCGGCCGGGCGCGGCGCATCGACGACGCGCAGGGGCGCTACGTCGAATTCTGCAAATCGACGTTTCCGAACGAGCTCGACCTCAAGGGGCTGAAGCTGGTGGTGGACTGCGCGCACGGCGCCGCGTATCACGTTGCGCCGCACGTGTTCCATGAGCTCGGCGCCGAGGTGGAAGCGATCGGCGTCGCTCCGGACGGCTACAACATCAACGATCTGGCCGGGACGACGGCGCCGCAGAACCTTGCGGCCGAGGTGAAGTCGCAAGATGCCGATCTCGGCATCGCGCTCGACGGGGATGGCGACCGGCTGGTGGTCGTGGACGCAGCCGGCAGGGTGTACGACGGTGACCAGCTGCTCTATGCAATCGTGAAGCAGCGCGCGAAAAAGGAAAAGGTCGCAGGGGTCGCCGGCACGCTGATGACCAACCTGGCGCTGGAGCAGGCGTTCTCCCGAATGGAAGTGCCGTTCGCGCGCGCCCGGGTCGGCGACCGCTACGTGCTGGAGCTGATGCGCGAGAACAGATGGCTGCTCGGCGGCGAGAACTCCGGGCACATCATCTGCCTCGACAAGCACACCACGGGCGACGGCATCATTTCAGCGCTGCAGGTTCTGTCGGCGCTGCGCACCACGGGCCGCACGCTCGCCGAATTGACCGCGGACCTGGTGATGTTTCCGCAGGTGCTGGTCAACGTCGCGGTGCCGCGCGGATTCGATTGGCGCTCCCACCAGGGGATCGCCGAGGCGCAGTCCCGCGCCGAGCGCGCGCTCGACGGCCGTGGCCGTGTGCTATTGCGGCCTTCCGGCACGGAGCCGGTGCTGCGCGTCATGGTCGAGGGGGCGCCGCGCGAAGACATCGAGTCGGCGGCACGATCCATTGCGGAGGCGGTGCGCCGCGCGGCGGCCGGCCCCTCATCAGGTTGACAGAGATCAAATTCCCGTGGTTAACGCGGCGCACCATCGCGAATTAATGGAAACGATCCGAGCGGACGTTGCAATCATCGGCGCTGGAGGAGCGGGACTTCGCGCCGCCATCGCGCTCGCCGAGGCCGACCCGAAGCTGAGCATCGCGCTGGTTTCGAAGGTCTATCCGATGCGCAGCCACACCTGCGCCGCGGAAGGCGGGGCGGCCGGTGTGATCAAGCCCGACGACAGCCTCGAGCATCACTTCAACGACACCGTCGGCGGCGGGGACTGGTTGTGCGACCAGGACGCCGTCCAGTACCTGGTGCAGGAAGCGCCCAAGGAACTGATCCAGCTCGAGCACTGGGGCTGTCCCTGGAGCCGCGAGCCGGACGGATCGGTGGCGGTGCGCCCGTTCGGCGGCATGAAGAAACAGCGCACCTGGTTTGCCGCCGACAAGTCGGGCTTTCACATCCTGCACACGCTGTTCCAGACTTCGCTGCGATTTCCCTCGATCGAGCGCTTCGACGAGTACTACGCGACCGAGCTGATGGTCGATGATGGACGCTGCCAGGGGTTCACGGCGATCGAGATGCGCAGCGGCCAGACGCGGCGCTTCCAGGCGCGCGCGGTGATCATCGCCGGCGGCGGCGCCGGCCGCATGTTTCCGTTCACCACCAACGGCGCGATCAAGACCGGCGACGGCATGGCGCTCGCCTACCGCGCGGGCGTACCGCTCAAGGACATGGAGTTCGTCCAGTACCACCCGACCGGCCTGCCGAGCACCGGCACCCTGCTGACCGAGGCCTGCCGCGGCGAAGGCGGCGTGCTGCTGAACAAGAACGGGCGCCGGTTTCTCCAGGATTACGGCATGGGTCCGGAAACGCCCCTCGGCAAGCCGGTCCTGAAGACGATGGAGCTCGGCCCGCGCGACCGGGTCAGCCAGGCGTTCTGGCACGAGCAGAAAAAGGGCAACGCGGTACCCACCCAGTGGGGAGACGCCATGCTGCTCGACATGCGGCACCTCGGCGAGAAGAAGATCAACGAGCGGCTGCCGCTGGTGCGGGACCTGTCCATCAGCTACATGGGCGTCGATCCGGTCACCGACCCGGTGCCCGTGCGCCCGGTGGTCCATTACATGATGGGGGGCATCCATACCGACATCCGCGCCGCGACGCCGCTCACGGGGCTGTTCGCGGCGGGCGAGTGCGCCTGCGTGAGCATCAACGGCGCCAACCGGCTCGGCTCGAACTCGCTCACCGAGCTGCTGGTGTTCGGGCGCCGGGCCGCGATGAGCGCAGTGGAGTACCTGCAGACCGGGCAGGGCGCGGGCAGCGATGCCGCGCTCGGTGCGCTCGCGGAAGCCGCCCAGGCGCGGATCCGCGCTCTGTTCCAGAGAAGCGGAGGCAAGGAATCGGTCGCGGGATTGCGCAAGGAGATGATGCAGACGATGGAGCAGCATGCGGGCATTTACCGCACCGGCGAGGGTCTCGCCGAGGCGTGCGGCAAGCTCGCCGAGCTGCGCCACCGCTACGCCGCAATCGAGCTGCACGACAAGACCAATGTGTACAACACCGACCTGCTGCAGGCGCTCGAACTGGGGTCAATGCTCGAGTGCGCCGAAGCAGTGACGGCGAGCGCGCTCGCGCGCACGGAGTCGCGCGGCGCGCACCAGCGCTTGGACTACACCGCGCGCGACGACGCGAACTATCTCCGCCATTCGCTGGCGACCTATCACCCGACGCAGCCCCCAGGGGTCGACTACTGCGACGTGGTGATCACCAAATCGCAACCCGGCGTACGCGATTATTCGGGGAACCACGAATGAGCGAGCGCCCGGTCGAGCTGGACGTGCTGCGCTACAACCCGGAGACGGACAGCGAGCCGTATTTCCAGCGCTACTCGGTCGCCTGCAGGGAAGAGTGGGTCGTTCTCGATGCGCTGAACCACGTCAAGGAAACCATCGATGCGACGCTCAGCTATCGCTGGTCCTGCCACATGGCGGTGTGCGGCAGTTGCGGGATGATGATCAACGGCGAGCCAAAGCTGGCGTGCAAGTCTTTCCTGCGCGATTACGAGGGCGTGATCCGCGTCGAGCCGCTGGCGCATTTCCCGATCGAGCGCGACCTGGTGACGGTGATCGACGACTTCATGGCGAAGCTCGCACGGGTGAAGCCGTATCTGATTCCGAAGCAGGAAAGGGCGGTCAGCGAAGGCGAGTACCGCCAGACGCCGGCCGAGCTGAAGAAATTCAAGCAGTACAGCCTGTGCATCAACTGCATGCTGTGCTACGCGGCCTGCCCGGAATACGGCCTGATCCCGAAGTACATCGGGCCCGCCGCGATCGCGCTCGCGCACCGGTACAACCAGGATTCGCGCGACGGCGGCCGCGAGGCGCGCCAGGAGGAGATCGCGGCGACCGAAGGCGCGTGGGACTGCTCGTTCGTCGGCGCCTGTTCCGAGGTCTGTCCCGAGCACGTCGATCCGGCGGGCGCGATACAGCAGGTCAAGATCAAGAGCACTGTCGACTGGTACACGGCACACCTGATGCCATGGGTGAAGAAATGAGCCGCAAGCCCTACGTGCGCGAGATCCCGAAGTTCCGCTGGTATTTCAGGCAGCCCCGGTACCTGCGCTATATGGCGCGAGAGATCACGTGCGTGTTCATCGGGGCCTACACGCTGCTGATGGTATGGGGATTACGGGAGCTTGCGGACGGGCCGGCTGCCTGGGCGGCATTTCTCGAGTGCCTGAGCAGTCCGTCGAGCATCGTGTTTCACGTTCTCGCACTCGGTTTTGCGCTGTACCATTCGATCACCTGGTTCAACCTGACCCCCAAGGCCCTGCCGGTGCAGATCGGGGAAGACTTTCTTCCAGACAGCGTGATTTCGGGTGCGCACTACGGCGCCTGGGTCGTGCTGTCGCTTGCGGTCCTGATTCTGGCGGGAGCATTCTGAACATGGCGAAGGCCAACAAACCAATCGTTTGGGGCCCGTTCGCCGCGGGAGGCACGATTACGGCCTTTCTGGCGCCGGCACTGATTCTGCTCACGCTGCTCGCCGCGCTGGGCCATGCGCCCGACCTGCTCGCCTACGACCGGCTGCACGCATTTGCGGGCCATTGGCTCGCCAAAGTCGTGATTGCAGGCACCGTTTTCCTGTCGCTGTGGAGCACTGCGCACCGCCTGCGCATCACTTGTTACGACCTGGGCATACGGGCGGATACGCTCGTGGCCACGATCGTCTATGCCGGGGCGCTTGCCGGGACCGCGGCGGCAGTGTTTTACTTGATGCGGATTTGAAGGAGGGGAGGGAAAGCCGATGAATTCTCCGCCCATTGCCAACCGGGAAATCGCGCGGGAAGCGCAGTTCAACGACGTCTGGACGTACGAGCTGAACGACGTATTCGCCGACGTAGCTCCCTACTATGACCGCGCCAACCACGTCGCGAGCCTCGGACTGTGGAACCGGTTCCTCGCCGAATTCATGGCGACCGTGGACGTGCGGCCCGGCGAGCGGGTACTCGACGTCTGCGCGGGCACCAATGCCATCGGCATCGCGCTCCTCAAGCGCGAACCGACGCTCGAGGTGCACGCAATCGACCGCAGCGCCGCCATGCAGGAGGTCGGTCAGAGACGCGCTGCAGCGCTCGGCCTGCGGATTCGCAGCGTGATCGACGACGTGCACACGCTGCCCTTCCCGGACAATCACTTCGACGCCGTGACCCTGCAGTTTGCCTCGCGGCACCTGCGCGTCAGGCGGGTGTTCGCGGAGATTCGCCGGGTGCTCAGGCCGGGCGGGCGCTTCTACCACTGTGACATGCTGCGGCCCGCGAATCCGGCGGTGGAAGTACTCTATTACGCCTATCTGCGGTTCTGCCTGTCGTTCACGGGGTTTCTGTTCCGCAGCGGTCCGGCGGCGCTCAGATGCAAGGAGTACTTCATCAACGCGCTGCAGATGTTCTATTCGGCGCAGGAACTTTGCGATGTGCTCGAGGACCTGGGCTACCGCGATGTCACGGCGAAGACCGTCTTCACCGGCATGCTCGGTTTTCACCGCGCGGTGAAACCGCCGCCGGGCTGAACGCGCTAGGGCGCACATGGACCGGGTGGCGGCGCTCGCAGCGCTCGACCGCCGGATGCTCGAGGCGTTCAGCCGGCGCACCACGGACGCGCTGCGGGCGACGCTGCCACTGCGCGTCGCGCTCCCCCATCTGGAACCGTTCCTTGCGCTCAACGTGGCGAAGGAAATGCGCAAGGACGCGCTCGTCATCCGGCGCGCGGGCGAGGCGCTCGCGGCCGGGGCGCCTCCCGATCCGGAAGCGGCGTGCCAGATCCTGCAGGCAGCGAAGGAAATCGACCGCGAGTTTCTCGGCAAGCTCGGCCGCTTTCCGGTACGCATCGAAATCCCGTACGCGCGGATCGACCCGCTGCGGCTGCAGCGCATCGAGCGCGGCCTCGGGTTCGTGTACCGGGTGCTGGAAGCGTGGCGGCGGGGCCTGAAGCTGCGCAATGCGTTTCCGCGGGCCGAGCTCGAGCGCCATATGCTCGACCTGTTCGAGCTCTACGCACGCGAGACCCAGGCACTCAGCCATTCCGTGCGTCTGCCGCGGCTGCTGGCACCGCTACGCGAGCCGCTGGCGCAAGGGCTGCTCGACGTGATGTCCGAGGCCGGGCGCGCGCTGGCGCGGGATATCGCGGCGGCCGTGCACCGGCGCGGATCTTGACAAACTCGCAACAGTTCTATTATTCTGGAAATGTGGAAACGACACAGGCGATCGAAGCCCTGGGCGCGCTGGCGCAGTCTTCGCGACTGGCGATCTTCCGGTTGCTGGTGCAGGCGGGGCCGGATGGCTTGGCGGCCGGGGCGATCGGCGAACGGCTTGATTTGCCGCCGGCGACGCTCTCGTTCCATCTCGCGCATCTGACGCGAGCCGGCCTCGCGACCGGCCGGCAGGAAGGGCGCTTCGTGATCTACGCGGCCGATTTCGACGGCATGGGACGGCTGCTCGCCTATCTGACCGAGGACTGCTGCGGCGGGAAGGCCTGCGTGCCGGTCCCGGTTCAACTCGTCAAGAGAAAAGGAGGCGCACATGAACCGGCTACACGTCCACGTCGGCGTACATGACCTTGCGCAAAGCATCGAGTTCTATTCCGCGTTGTTCGCGTCCGACCCGAGCGTGAAGAAGGGCGACTACGCGAAGTGGATGCTCGACGATCCGCGCGTCAACTTCGCCATCTCGACGCGCGGCAAGCGGGGCGGGCTCGACCACCTCGGCATCCAGGCGGAAAGCGGCGAGGAATTGAAGGAGATCGAGGCGCGCCTGGAACACGCCGAGCTGCCCAAGATGACGCAGACGGGAGCCACCTGCTGCTACGCGAAGAGCGACAAGCACTGGACGCTCGATCCGCAGGGCATCGTCTGGGAAGCGTTCCACACGCTCGATTCGGCGCCGGTGTACGGCGAGGACACGGCAAAAGCCGAGGTGCGGCCGGCAAAGGCCTGCTGCGCGTGAGCGGAATGCGTCGCAAGCTGGATGAAATCGGCAAGGTCGGCGGCTTTGCGCCGGCGCTGCCGTGACCAGCGGCGCGCAGGTCCTGGCCACGCCGGGCGCGCCGGCACTCGGCGCTTTCGAGCGCTGGCTGACGCTGTGGGTGTTCCTGTGCATCGTCGCGGGGATCGCGCTGGGACAGACGCTGCCCGGCCCGATGCAGGCGCTCGGCCGGATGGAATTGGCCCGGGTCAACATCCCGGTCGGGCTGCTCATCTGGGTGATGATCATTCCGATGCTGCTCAGGATCGACTTCGGCGCGCTGCACCAGGTGCGCGCGCACGCCCGCGGCATCGGCGTCACGCTGGCGGTGAACTGGCTGGTGAAGCCCTTTTCAATGGCTTTCTTCGCCTGGCTCTTCGTGCGCCAGTTGTTCGCGCCGTGGCTTCCGGCGGAGCAGCTCGACAGCTATGTCGCCGGACTCATCCTGCTCGCCGCGGCACCTTGCACGGCAATGGTTTTCGTGTGGAGCCGCCTGACGAACGGCGATCCGTACTTCACGCTATCCCAGGTTGCGCTGAACGACACCATCATGGTGTTCGCGTTCGCGCCGATCGTCGCGTTTCTTCTTGGCGTCTCGTCCATCAGCGTGCCCTGGGAGACGCTGCTCACGTCCGTGGTCCTCTACATCGTGATCCCGGTAATCCTCGCGCAGGCGTGGCGGCGCAGGCTGCTCGCGCACGGGCAACAAGCGTTCGACGCGGCGCGGGCGCGGATCCAGCCCTGGTCGGTGGCTGCGCTGCTTGCGACGCTCGTGCTTCTGTTCGCATTCCAGGGCGACGCCATCCTGAAGCATCCTCTGGTGATCGCGCTGCTCGCGGTGCCGATCCTCATCCAGGTGTTCTTCAACTCGGCGCTCGCCTACTGGCTCAACCGGATCGCCGGAGAAAAACACAGCGTCGCCTGCCCGTCGGCTTTGATCGGCGCCTCGAACTTCTTCGAACTTGCGGTGGCCGCAGCGATCAGCCTGTTTGGCTTCGAATCGGGCGCCGCGCTCGCCACCGTCGTCGGCGTGCTGATCGAAGTGCCGGTGATGCTGGTGGTGGTCAGGGTCGTGAATGCAACCAAGACCTGGTACGAGGAAGACCGATGACGGGCCGGCGGATGTATTCAGGCCGAGTCACACTGTGCCAGGTTTCGGCTGACCTCGGACGGGAGAGAGGCCAGCCAGTCGGTCGCACCGACGATCAGGCCGTACTTGGTGGCTACGACCGTCATCTCCCGGAACCAGTTGACGACGTCGCCCCAGGGGTCGTTGACCTTGGCGAGGCCCGAGACGAACGCGACCACGGTGCCCACCTCGGTGCGCCCGTTCACGGCAAGCCAGCCGCCGACGCCGAGCGCGCACGCCACGCCGAGATGGTGCAATAAATTCATGAAGAAATTCATCGAAAACTTCAGCTTGTAGATCCCCATGTTCAGCTCGAAGACGTGGTCGATGCGGTCGTTCTGCGTCGAGCGTGCTCCGCGCGCGGCGCCGGGATCGGCGATGATCGTGCCGCTCACCTCGCGCAGCGTCTGGATGCGCTCGCGCGCCTTCTGGTTGATGGCCCGCTGCATCAACGGAACGAAGACGAGCTGCGGCGAGAAGATGAGGATGCTGAGTGCGGCCATGACCGGTTCGAGATAGACCATGTAACCGAACACGCTGGCGAGGATTCCTCCCTGCAGGATGGGTTCGGAGACGCTGACGCCGACGAAGCCGCCGATCGGCTCGGTTTCCGAAAGGATCATCGCGATCTCGACTCCTTCGGCCTCGGCTCTGGCGCGGGTAGGGAGATGGGCAGCGCCGAGCCCGTGAATGACCGTGCGGAGGTGGCGCACCGCGCCTTCGCTCACCCAGCCGCGATACAGGTTGAGCCCGAGCTTCGTTCCGCCCTCCACCAGCGCGACGACGCCGTAGAGCGCGGCAAGCCACAGGATCGATTCGACCGCGCCTTTGGCCAGCGCGTCGTTCACGATGCGCCGCTGCAGCTCCAGCGGCAGCGCGCTCAACGCGAACGCGAACACCGACAGGAGCGCAAGGGCCACCTGATGTGATCGCGTGGTGCGCCAGATGTAGCCGAAGACGTGGCGCGGCAGAGGTGAAACGGCGGTCGGAGTCATCGGTGCGACAAGCGTACGGGAGCAGCCCGCTGCATTCTTGACGTACGTCAACGGCCGGAAGCAGCCGGGGTACGCGCGCATTCGCGCCCACCGACCTCATTACCTCCACCCATCGAGCACACGGCCACACGATTTATCGCATCGCAGTAGGCACGCTAATCCGGTAAAATTGCACGGTTTTTCGGAACGAACCCGAGATGCGCACCCGGCTGGTGGCCGGCAACTGGAAGATGCACGGCAGCCGGGCGGCGAACCGCGCGCTGCTCGAGTCGATTCTCGCCGGTAGCGGCCAGGCCGTGGGCGTGGAATGCGCGGTGTGTGTGCCCTTTCCGTACCTTCCGCAAGTTGCCGAGCGTCTTTCCGGTACAGCGATGGCCTGGGGCGCTCAAAACGTGAGCGAGCATGCGCAGGGCGCGTACACCGGCGAAGTGTCGGCGGCGATGCTGGCCGAATTCGGCTGCCGCTTCGTGATCGTCGGGCACTCCGAGCGCCGGCAACTGTACGGCGAATCGGATGCCGTGGTCGCCGCGAAGTTCGCGGCGGTGCAGGCACTTGGCATGACGCCGATCCTGTGCGTAGGCGAGACGCTCCAGGAGCGCGAAGCAGGAAAGACCGAGGCAACGGTGGTGCGGCAGCTCGATGCGGTGAGAGCGAACTCGGGCGCCGCGGCGCTCCGACAGGCGGTGCTCGCATATGAGCCGGTCTGGGCGATCGGCACCGGGCGCAATGCGACCCCCGATCAGGCGCAGGCGGTGCATGTCTTCCTGCGCGGTCGTATTGCTGCAAGTGAAGCGGACATCGCGCAGGATCTCCGGATCCTCTACGGAGGGAGCGTGAAGGCCGGTAACGCCGCCGCGATTTTCGCCATGCCAGACATCGACGGCGGATTGATCGGCGGCGCATCGCTGGTCGCGGAAGAATTCATTGCGATCGTAAGCGCCGCCGGAAGATTGCAGGGCTGAAAGAAAGGTTCACATGGATTTCTGGTTTACCGTAGTCATCGTGCTGCACGTGCTGATCGCATTGACGATCATCGGGCTGGTATTGCTTCAGCACGGTAAAGGAGCCGACATGGGTTCCGGTTTTGGCGGCGGCGCCTCGGCAAGCCTGTTCGGCGCGACCGGATCGGCGAATTTCATGTCGCGCACCACGGCAGTGCTTGCGACCATCTTTTTTCTCACCAGCCTCGGACTCGCCTATCTTGCGACCCACAAGCCAAAAGCCTCGGGCGGCGTCATGGATGCGGTGAAGACGGAGAAGCCCGCGGCCGAAGTGCCGAAGGCCTCTGAAACGCCGAAGCCTGCCGCCGAAGCTCCGAAGCCCGCGCCGACCGAAGGGTCGAAGGCGAAGGACGTGCCGAATTGAGGGATAATTTGATGCAACGCAATCGTATTCCGGCCCACGTGGTGAAATTGGTAGACACGCTAGCTTGAGGGGCTAGTGGCCTAATCA
>CAZYVT010000093.1:0-9347 GCA_964651335.1 uncultured Enterobacteriaceae bacterium
TGCGTCTGCCGATTCCGCCATTCCGGCCGCGGTTTGCCGAATTCTATAATGGCCGCGGATGAAGACCTCGGAGTTCGACTACGCGCTGCCCGAAGAGCTCATCGCCCAGCATCCCGCGCCGGAGCGCGGTGCGAGCCGGCTGCTGCATCTCGACGGCGCGAGCGGTGCGATCGAAGACCTGGCGTTCGCCGAGCTGCCGCGCCTCGTCGGTCCTCGCGACGTCATCGTGCTCAATGACACGCGCGTCATCAAAGCGCGGCTTTTCGGACGCAAGAGCACCGGCGGCCGGATCGAGGTGTTCGTGGAACGCATCATTTCAGAGTGCGAGGCGCTCGCCTTGATGCGCTCAGGCCATCGGCCGCACCCTGGATACGAGTTGGTCGTGGGCGACGGGGTCGGGGTCGAAGTGCTCGCGCGCGAGGATGACCTCTACCGCGTGCGCTTTTCCGAGCCGGTTGCCGCGGTGCTCGAGCGCTGCGGCAACGTTCCGCTCCCGCCCTATATCCGCCACCCTGCTGAGGCACGTGATGCGGAGCGCTACCAGACCGTATTCGCCGAAAAGCCGGGCGCCGTGGCTGCGCCGACCGCGGGCCTGCATTTTGACCACGCGATGCTCGAGCGCCTCGCGGACCAGGGCGCGTGCATCGCGCGCGTTACGCTGCACGTCGGTTCTGGCACTTTCCAGCCCGTGCGCAGCGAGGAAGTCGAGAGCCACAAGATGCACAGCGAGCGCTACGAAGTTCCGCAGGCGACGGTCGATGCAATCGGCAAGGCGAGCGCCGCAGGCGGGCGCGTGCTCGCAGTCGGCACCACCGCGCTGCGCGCGCTGGAATCCTGGGCGAAAACCGGCGCGCTCTCGGGAGAGACCGACCTCTTCATCTACCCGGGCTTTGCGTTTCGCGTCGCGGACCGGCTGCTCACCAACTTTCACCTGCCGAAGTCGAGCCTGCTGATGCTCGCCGCCGCGTTCGGCCGGCTCGCGAACATTCGCCGCGCCTATGCGCACGCGATCGCACAGCGATACCGCTTCTTCTCGTACGGCGACGCGATGCTGATCGAGAAAGGGCTGCCGTGAAGTTCAGCGTCACGCACCGCGACGGCGCCGCGCGGCGCGGCAGGCTCGAGCTCGCGCACGGCATCGTGGACACTCCCGCATTCATGCCGGTCGGCACTTACGGTGCGGTAAAGGCGATGTCGCCTGCCGAGCTGCACGAGATCGGGACACAGATCGTGCTCGGCAACACCTTCCATCTGTGGCTGCGGCCGGGCCTCGAGGTGATCGGGAAACACGGCGGGCTGCACCGATTCATGGGCTGGACAGGCCCCCTGCTCACCGACTCGGGCGGGTTCCAGGTGTTCAGCCTTGCCACGCTGAGGAAAGTATCCGAGGAGGGCGTGCGCTTCGCTTCTCCGATCAACGGCGACCGCCTGTTGCTCACGCCGGAAGAGTCGATGCGCATCCAGCGCGTTCTCGGTGCCGACATCGCGATGGTCTTCGACCAATGCCTCGAGCATCCGGCGAACGGAGAGGAGACCGCGAGGTCGATGCGGCTTTCCCTGCGCTGGGCGGAACGTTCGAAGCGCGCGCACGAGGGCAATCCGAATGCGCTGTTCGGCATCGTTCAGGGCGGCATGTACGAGGAGCGGCGCGACGAATCGCTTGCCGGCCTCGCCGCGATCGGGTTCGACGGCTACGCGATCGGCGGGCTTTCGGTCGGCGAGCCGGAGAAGGACCGGAGCCGGATCCTGGCACATTGCGCGCCGCGCCTGCCCGCGGACAAGCCGCGTTATCTCATGGGCATGGGAACGCCCGAAGACATCGTCGATGCGGTTCAGGCGGGCATCGACCTGTTCGACTGTGTGCTGCCGACGAGAAACGCGCGCAACGGCTGGCTCTTCACGCGCCGGGGCGACGTCAAGATCCGCAATGCCCGCTGGCGCGACTACGCGCGCCCACTGGACGAGACCTGCGGATGCTACGCGTGCCGGCACTTCACCTGCGCCTATCTGCATCACTTGCAGAAGGCGAACGAAATCCTCGGCGCACGCCTCAACACGATCCACAATCTGTATTACTACCTCGAGCTGATGCGCGAATTGCGCTTGGCGATCGAAGCCGGAACACTCGCGCAAACAGCCGCGCGCCTCCTGAAGGAGCGCTGCACCGTCCGTGAAGGCAATGGCTAGCGTATAATTTCGCGCTTTTGCAGGCGCCCGAGGAGTCCCCGTGTTGATCCGCTCAGCGTTCGCGCAGGCTGCAGGCGGCGCGCCGTCCGGCGATGCCGGCCTGATCGGTTTCCTGCCGATCATCCTGATGTTCGTGCTGCTGTACTTCCTGATGATCCGGCCGCAGATGAAGCGCGCCAAGGAAACGAAACAGATGATCGAGGCGCTGCAGAAGGGCGACGAAGTGATCGCCGCGGGCGGCGTCGTCGGCCGGATCACCCGGATGGGAGACGCCTACATTTCGCTCGAAATCGCCTCGGACACCGAGATCACGGTGCAGAAAGCGGCGGTGCAGACGCTGCTGCCCAAGGGCACGATCAAGTCGATCCAGTAAGTGAACCGTTTCCCGGTCTGGAAAAACGCGCTGATCGCGATCGCGATCGTAGTCGCGTTCCTGTACACGCTGCCGAATTTCTTCGGCGAATCGCCCGCGGTCCAGGTCTCGAGCCTCAAGGCGACCGTCAAAGTGGACACGGCGCTCATGGGCCGCGTCGAAGCCGCGTTGAACGGCGCGGGTCTGCCCTACACCGGAGCGCTGCTCGATTCCAACAGCGTGCGCGTGCGCTTCGGCGACACCGACACGCAGCTCAAGGCGCGCGACCTGGTGGAAAAGGCGCTCAATCCCGACGCCTCGAACCCGGCCTATGTGGTGGCGCTGAATCTGCTCTCGGCATCGCCCGGCTGGCTCACGGCGATCCATGCGCTGCCGATGTATCTCGGTCTCGATCTGCGCGGCGGAGTGCATTTCCTGCTCCAGGTGGACATGCAGGCCGCGCTCTCCAAGCGCCTGGAGAGCCTCGCCGGCGACATCCGCACGCACCTTCGGGACAAGAGCGTGCGTCACGCCGGGATCCAGCGCGAGGGCCAGACGCTGCGGGTGCGGTTTCGCGAAAGCGCGGCGCGCGACAAGGGTCGCGAGGCGATCGGCGCCAACTTCCCCGATCTGGCGCTTGCCGAGCGCGGCGAAGGCGAGGAACTGCTTCTCGTGGCGTCGCTCAAGCCCGAGGCGATCAAGCGCACGCAGGAATACGCGCTCAAGCAGAACATCACGACGCTGCACAACCGGATCAACGAACTGGGCGTCGCCGAGCCCGTGATCCAGCAGCAGGGAGCGGACCGGGTCGTGGTTCAGCTTCCCGGCGTGCAGGACACTGCGAAGGCGAAAGACATTCTCGGCCGCACCGCGACCCTCGAAGTGCGCATGGTGGACGAGGAAAAGATGACGCCGGACATCCTAGCCGCCGCGGCGCGGGGAGAAGTGCCCTTCGGCACCGAGTTCTACGTCGAGCGCAACGGCCAGCCGCTGCTGGTGAAGAAGGCCGTCGTGCTCACCGGCGACCGGCTCACCGACGCGCAGCCGGGGTTCGACAACCAGACCAACGAGCCGGCCGTGCACCTGCGCCTCGATGGCCAGGGGGCGCGCATCTTCCAGGAGGTAACGCGCGAGAGCGTCGGCAAGCGGATGGCGATTCTGCTGATCGAGAAGGGCAAGGGCGAGGTGATCACGGCGCCGGTGATCCGCACCGAGATCCCGGGCGGCCGGGTGCAGATCTCGGGCCGAATGACGACTACGGAAGCGAGCGACACCGCGCTGCTGCTGCGCGCGGGGTCGCTCGCCGCCCCGATGGAGATCGTGGAGGAGCGCACCGTCGGCCCCTCGCTCGGCAAGGAGAACATCGAAAAAGGCTTCAATTCGACGCGCTGGGGTTTCCTCGCGATCGTCGTGTTCATGTCGATCTACTACGTGCTCTTCGGCGTGGTTTCCTCGGTCGCGCTGGGGGTGAACCTGCTGTTCCTCGTTGCGGTGCTGTCGATGCTGCAGGCGACGTTGACGCTCCCCGGCATCGCCGCCATCGCGCTCACGCTCGGCATGGCGATCGATGCCAACGTACTCATCAACGAGCGCATCCGGGAGGAGGTCCGCGGCGGGCAGACGCCGCAGGCGGCGATCGCCGCCGGCTACGAGCGGGCCTGGAACACGATTTTCGACTCGAACGCCACGACGCTGATCGTCGGCGTGGCGCTGCTGATGGTTCCCGGTGCCGTACGTGGCTTCGCCGTGGTGCACTGCTTCGGAATTCTGACTTCGATGTTCTCCGCCGTCGTGGTGTCGCGCGGGATCGTGAACCTGCTGTACGGGCACCGGCGCAGGGTGCAGCACCTCTCGATCGGCGATACCGCCTGGAAATGAGCTGAACGATGGAATTCTTCAAGATCCGCCGCGTCATTCCGTTCATGCGGCATGCGCTCGTCTTCAACGTGATCTCGCTCATCACGTTCCTGCTCGCAGTCGTCTTTCTTGCCACCCAGGGGCTCAATTTCTCGGTCGAGTTCACCGGCGGAACGCTGATGGAAATCAACTACAAGGACAGCGCCGATGCGCAGAACATCCGCGAGATCCTGGAAAAGGCGGGGCTCAAGGTCGAAGTGCAGAACTTCGGCTCGTCGCGCGACATCCTGCTGCGCATGCCGATCGCGAAGGATCAGTCCTCCTCGGCCCTGTCGCAGAAGGTGCTCGACCTGCTGCAGGCGCAGGACAAGACCGCGGAACTGCGCCGGGTCGAGTTCGTCGGACCGCAGGTCGGCGCGGAGCTTGCCGAGTACGGCGCGATCGCCCTGCTGGTGGTCGCGGTGCTGATCGTGCTCTATCTGTGGATGCGCTTCGAGTGGCGCTTCGGGCTCTCCGCGATCATCGCCAACCTGCACGACGTGGTGATCATCCTGGGCTTCTTCGCCTTCTTCCAGTGGGAATTCTCGCTGCCGGTGCTGGCCGCGGTGCTCGCGGTGCTCGGCTACTCGGTGAACGAGTCGGTGGTCGTCTTCGACCGGGTGCGCGAGAACTTCAGGAAGATGAGAAAGGCCACCACCCCCGAGGTCATCGACTCCGCGATCACGGGCGTGATTTCGCGCACCATCATCACGCACCTGTGCACGCAGATGATGGTCACGACGATGCTCGTCTTCGGCGGCCCGGCGCTGCACTACTTCGCGCTCGCGCTGACGATCGGAATTCTGTTCGGAATCTACTCCGCGGTGCTGGTGGCGAGCCCGCTGCTCATGTGGCTCGGGGTGAAGCGCGATCAGTTCGTGCGCCCGCCGAAGAAGGACCGGCGGGACGAGCACGAAGGCGCCGTCGTCTGACCGTTCATTTCAGGATCTGCACCAGGTTGCTGTAGTCGTCGGTCCAGGTGTGCCAGTCGGCGCGCTCCTCGGGCTTCTCGGGCTCGAGCGCGTCGATTTCGCCGCGCTCGAGCGCCTTCGGGTCGCGCGACAGCAGCACCCAGTCGCTTTGCGTGCGATCGCTTTCTTCGCTCTCCTTTTCGTAGACCACCGTGGCATGCACGCCGTGCTCCTGCGCGAGGCGCGCAACCACCGGGACCAGATCCAGAAACCGGTTCGAGACGTGAAACGCGACGATGCCGTCCGGCTTCAGGTGCCGCAGGTACACGCCGAGCGCCTCCCGGGTGACGAGATGCACCGGAATCGAATCGCTCGAGAAGGCGTCCACCGCGAGCAGATCGAAGCCCTGCAGCGCCTCGCGCTCGAGATTGAGGCGGGCGTCGCCGAGAGCGATTTCGACCGTGGCATCGCAGTCCGAGAGGTAGGTGAATTCGCGCCGTGCCGCCTCGACCACCTGCGGGTTGATGTCGTAGAAGCGGTAGACGTCCCCCTTGCGTCCGTAGGCAGCCAGGGTGCCCGCGCCCAGGCCGATCACGCCCACCCGGATCGACGCCCGATCGCGCAGCGACAACAGGGCCGCACCCACGCCCGAGGTGGGCTGGTAGTACGTCGTCGCATCGCGGCGGCGCGAGGCGTGCATGTGCTGCTCGCCGTGCATGATCACGCCGTGGAGCAGCCGCCGCAGGTGGTCCTCCGCGCCCGCGGTGCCGTATTCCTTCACCCGCAGCACGCCATAGAAATTGCGCGACGCGGCACGCACGTCCTTCTGGTAGCGGACGCCGTCGTACACCGCGCACCCCGTGACCGCGGCGAGCAGCGCGATGCTTGCGAAACGCGCAACGACATGCACGCCGGAGAAATGCACCGCGGCGAGGAGCGCCAGCGCAACGAGCGCCAGGCCGAGCTCGTAGTAGCCGTCGAAGACGAGCGGCGCCGCCACCGCGACCAGAAATCCGCCGAGCGCGCCGCCCGCCGAAATCGCGAGGTAAAAGCCGGTGAGCCAGCGCGCAGGCGGCCGCGAGCGGTACAGTTCGCCATGGCAGAAGAGGCACGCCACGAACAGTCCGGAAAGATAGATCCCGAGCTGCAGCCCGAGTTCGAACTGGTAGTCGGTGTCCACCAGCAGCCAGGCCATGGCGCCGATCCACGCCAGCACGAAGCTCCAGGCCACCGGCCTGCGGTACAGGCCCCGGCCCTCGAACGCGAGGATGAACGTGAGCAGGTACAGCGTGAGCGGCGCAAGCCAGAGAAGCGGTATCGAGGCGATGTTCTGCGTGATGTGATTGGTGACCGCAAGCAGCATCACCGATCCGGTCGCCGATAGCGCGAGCCAGCGCAGAACGTCGGAGCGCGACGGCGGCGGACCGGCGTTCTCGGTCGGCGCTGCGCGGCTTGCCGCGGTCCGCGCCGCCGCCCATGCCAATCCCGCACACAGCAAGCCGAACGTCGCGAACATCGCCGACCAGATCGTCACCTGGAGCTGCGTGCCGAAATACGGCTCCACCACCAGCGGATAGCCGGCGAGCGCGAGAAGCGAGGCGAAATTGGAGACTGCAAACAGGCGATACGGGTTCGCCCCCGGCCGGGCGCGCGCGAACCAGGCCTGAGCGAGCGGACTGGTGGAGGCGAGCAGGAAGTAGGGCAGCCCCACCGCAGCAGTCAGCAGCAGCAGGATGTGGCGAATCGGTTCTTCGCCGCCCTGCGGCTTCCAGCTCTCGCCGGGCGCGATCGGCAGCAGCGCAACCGCTGCCGCGAGAAGCGCGGCGTGCAGGACGGCTTGCGCTCGCGGCGCAAGCTTCGCTTCGCTTGCGTGGGCATAGGCGTATCCGGCGAGCAGCATGGATTGGAAAAACAGCATGCAGGTCGTCCACACCGCCGCGGTGCCGCCGAACCACGGCAGGATCAGCCGCGCGATCAGCGGCTGCACCAGGAAAAGCAGAAATGAGGAAAGGAAGATCGTCGCCGCGTACACCATCGGCGACTTCAGATTCTCTTCGCGAGCTTCGCGGCGAGGCCGGTATAGGTCGCGGGGGTGAGCGCGAGCAGCCGCTTCTTCGCCGCCGCGGGGATCGGCAAGCCGCGCACCAACGCCGCAAGCTGCCCGCGGTCGAGCCGCCTGCCGCGGGCGAGCGCCTTGAGCTTCTCGTAAGCCTCGGGCACGCCATGGCGGCGCATCACCTGCTGGATCGGTTCCGCGAGCACTTCCCAGTTTGCGTCCAGGTCCTCGGCGATGCGCCGCGGATCGGCTTCGAGCTTCCCCAGACCCCGCAGGCAAGCCGCATGGGCGAGCAGCGTATGTCCGAGCGCCGCGCCGACGTTGCGCAGCGCGGTCGAATCAGACAGATCGCGCTGCCAGCGGGAGACCGGCAGCTTCTCCGAAAGATGGCGCAGCAGCGCGTTCGCGATCCCGACGTTGCCCTCGGAATTCTCGAAATCGATCGGATTGATCTTGTGCGGCATGGTCGAAGAGCCGATTTCGCCCTTGCGCTGCCGTTGCCGGAAATAGCCGAGCGAGATGTAGCCCCAGAGGTCGCGGTCGAGGTCGAGCAGCACGGTGTTGGCACGGGCATAGGCATCGAACAGCTCCGCAAACGAATCGTGCGGCTCGATCTGGATCGTGTAGGGGTTGAACTCCAGCCCCAGCGCCTCGACGAAGCGGCGGCAAAAGAGCTCCCAGTCCAGTTCCGGATACGCCGCAAGATGGGCGCTGTAGTTTCCGACTGCGCCGTTGATCTTGCCCAGCAGCGACACGGTAGCGATCCGGTCGCGCGCGCGGCGCAGCCGGTGCACGACGTTGGCAAGCTCCTTGCCGAGCGTGGTCGGCGACGCGGGTTGCCCGTGCGTGCGCGAGAGCATCGGCAAAGACGCGTGCCGGTGCGCGAGCCGGCGCAGTGCGGCGATCAACCCGTCCAGCGCCGGCAGCATCACTTTTGCGCGAGTGTCCCTGATCATCAGCGCATAGGCGAGATTATTGATGTCCTCCGAGGTGCAGGCGAAATGGATGAACTCGAGCGAACGCTGCACCTCGCGGTTCCGCGCCAGGCGCTCCTTCAGCCAGTACTCGATCGCCTTGACGTCGTGATTGGTCTCGGCTTCGATCGCCTTGATCCGCTCGCCGTCCCTTTCGCCGAACCCGGAAACGAGCCCGTCGAGCGCGCCGAGCGTGGCATTCGAGAAGGGGTTCAACTCCGCGATTGCCGTCTCGGCCGCGAGCGCCGCGAGCCAGGCGAGCTCGACGCGCACCCGGTAGCGGATGAGCGCGTTTTCGGAGAAATAGGGCCTTAAGGGGTCTGCGGACCGGGCGTACCGGCCATCGAGCGGCGATAGCGCGGCGAGCGGGGAAGGCATAACTTCTATTATAGAGGGCGCATGCGCCGATCCCATGTTCTGGAAAACGTGATCTCCGAGGCGAAGGCCTGCCGCCTCTGCGAAGAGCATTTGCCGCTCGGACCGAAGCCCGTTTTTCTCGTCGGATCCGGAGCGCGCCTGCTGATCGTGGGGCAAGCGCCGGGTCGGCGCGTGCACCAGACCGGAATACCGTGGAACGATCCGTCGGGCGACAACCTGCGCGGCTGGCTCGCGATGGAACGCGAAGCCTTCTACGACACCTCGCGCATCGCGATCATTCCGGCGGGACTGTGCTATCCGGGAACCGGCGAGGGCGGCGACCTGCCGCCGCGTCCGGAATGCGCGCCGCTCTGGCATCCGCGCTTTCGCGCCGCGCTGCCGCAAATCCGGCTGACGCTGCTCGTCGGGCAGTACGCGCAGGCCCATTATCTGGGCAAGCGGCGGAAGAAGACGCTCGCCCAGACCGTTCGCGCCTGGAAGGACTACGCTCCGGATTTCCTTCCGCTACCGCACCCGAGCCCGCGAAACCGGCTCTGGCTGAAGAAAAACGCCTGGTTCGAAAGGGAAGTCATCCCCGCGCTGCGGCAGTGCGT
>CAZYVT010000093.1:9447-11555 GCA_964651335.1 uncultured Enterobacteriaceae bacterium
AGGGCTCAACAAATCGGACTCTGACCCCGATTTCAGAGCCGCCTAGCCGATCACCGCGCCGCCGAGACAGAGCTCGCCATCGTAGAGCACCACCGACTGCCCGGGCGTCACTGCCCACTGCGGCCGCGCGAACTCGAGCGCAAGTTCGTCGTTTTCCGAGCGCGTCACGAGGCAGGTCGAGTCCTGCTGCCGATAGCGCGTCTTGCCGGAGTGGGTCGAACCCTCCGCCGGCGCATCACCCGAGATCCAGCTCGCGTCCTGCGCCGAAACCACCCGCTTCATGAGCAGCGGATGGTCGTGCCCCTGCACCACGATCAGCGCGTTTTCCACCGGATCCTTCTGCGCTACGTACCACGCCTCCGCTTCGGCGCCCCTCTTTCCACCGATTCCGATGCCCTTCCTCTGTCCGATGGTGTAAAAGGCGAGCCCTATGTGCTCCCCAATCTGCTTGCCATCAGGCGTACGGATGGGCCCGGGTTCGCGCGGCAGGTAGCGCTTGAGGAATTCGCGAAACGGCCGTTCGCCGATGAAGCAGATGCCGGTCGAATCCTTCTTGGCGTGGTTGGGCAGCCGGGCCTCCTCGGCGATTCTGCGCACTTCGGTCTTTTTGAGCTGCCCGACCGGAAAGATCACGCGCGCGAGCTGCACTTGCGTCAGGCGATGCAGGAAATAGCTCTGGTCCTTCTCCGTGTCGGCGCCGCGCAGCAGCTGGAACGATACGCCCTTCTGCTTCACCTGCGCGTAGTGCCCGGTCGCGATCCGCGTCGCGCCCAGATCCATGGCGTGATCGAGGAAGGCCTTGAACTTGATCTCGGCGTTGCACAGCACGTCCGGGTTGGGCGTCCTGCCCGCCTGGTACTCGCGCAGGAACTCGGCAAATACGCGGTCCTTGTATTCGGCGGAAAAATTCACCACCTCGAGCGGTACGTCGATCACTTCCGCCGCCCCGGCGGCATCGAGAAAATCCTGGCGCGTCGAGCAGTACTCTTCAGTGTCGTCGTCCTCCCAGTTCTTCATGAAGAGGCCCACGACGTCGTAGCCCGCGCGCTTCAGCAGCAGCGCAGCGACGGAAGAATCCACCCCCCCGGACATTCCCACTACGACACGTTCGGCCATGATTTTTCTATGGAATTTCGTTCGCAGTGTAGCAGACAGACGGGGCCGATTTCACCTCGGCGCGACTGAACGCTGGCTAGGCGAAATCGCGGCTCAGCAACTCCAGCGGGAAGCTTCTTCCCGCAAGGTAGTCCGCGACGCAACGCTCGACCAGCGGCGAGCGGTGCATCGCGCGCCGCGCCGCCAGCTCGTCCGGCGTGAGCCAGTGCAGCGCGATGATCTCCTTGTCGAGCGCGCGTTCGTACTCGAGGCCATCGAGCCGGCCGCGAAAGGCGAAGCGCAGGAACGTCACGTCCTTCTGCGGGTAGATCCAGCGATACACGCCGACGAGCGCGGTCGGCGTGAAGACATGTGCGGTCTCCTCCAGCACCTCGCGCGCTACCGCGGCGACGAGCGACTCGCTCGGATCGAGGTGCCCGGCGGGCTGATTCAGGACCCGCCGGCCGTCGGCGTCTTCCTCCACGAACAGAAAACGGGCGTCGCGCTCGATGATCGCGGCGACGGTGACCGACGGTTTCCAGACGCTCATTCGATCACGCGCGTCGCTACCAGCGTGTTACGCCGCCTTGCGCGTGTTCTTGCGGATGAACTCGGCCATGCGCGCCACGCCCTGCTCGATCGCATCTCTCGACGCGGCGTAGGAAAAGCGCAGGTGCTGGCCCTCGCCCGGCACCCGCGCGCCGAAATGGATGTCGGCGAGTACGGCCACGTCCGCCTCGTGGAGCAGGCGCTTGCGGAACTCCTCCGAATCCGCGGCGCCGATCATGCGGCATGCCTCGGTGACGTTCGGCCAGACGTAGAACGCACCTCCAGGGACGCGGCAACTCACGCCCGGGACTTCGTTCAGCAGCCGCACGATCAGGTCTCGGCGCCCGAGGAAACTCTGCCGCATCGCCTGCGCCGCCTGCTGCGGGCCGGTGACCGCTTCCAGCGCGGCCCACTGCGAAATCTGCGATGCGCAGGACTCGGTGTTGGTGATCCAGCGCGTGAAC
>CAZYVT010000094.1:0-11502 GCA_964651335.1 uncultured Enterobacteriaceae bacterium
TCAACGAAGGTGAGTTCCTCTCGCTCGTCGGCACCAACGGCGCGGGCAAGACCACGCTGGTCAACCTGATCAGCGCGTTCCTGCTCCCCGACAGCGGCAGGATCTTCATCGGGGACCGCGACATCACCCATGCGTCGGTGGACGAGCGGATCCGGGCGGGCATCGCGAGGAGCTTCCAGCTGGTGAACCTGTTCGACGACCTGTCGGTGCTCGACAACGTGGCGCTCGCCATCTTCGCGCGCGAAGGCAAGACCAGGCGGATCTTCGCGCTCGCGGAGCGCGACACCGCGGTAACCCGCGAAGCGTCGGACCTGCTCGGCGAGTTCGGCCTCGGCGGCAAGTCGGAGGGACGCGCGGGAGGGCTCGCGCAGGGCGAGCGCAAGCTGCTCGACGTGGCGGTCGCCTACGCGCTGCGCCCCAAGCTGCTGTTCCTCGACGAGCCGACCAGCGGCGTCAGCACGCGCGACAAGGCGCAGATCATGGACACGGTGTCTTCGGTGGTGCGAGGCGGCGGGATCACGGCGGTCGTCATCGAGCACGACATGGACGTGGTGTTCAAGTACTCCGATCGCGTCGTCGTCATGCACGAAGGCAGGTTCCTCGCCGACGGCCCGCCCGAGGAGATCCGCCGGAACCGCGACGTCGCGACTTATCTGCTCGGGACCGACGTTTCGGATTGAACGCGCGGCGAGGTGGCGCATCCATGCTCGAAGTGAAACAGATCGACGCCTTCCGCGGCCCCGCGCACGTGCTGCACGGGGTCTCGCTGAGCGTTCACGAACACGAGGTGGTCTGCCTGGTCGGCCGCAACGGCGCCGGCAAGACCACGACCATGGAAAGCATCATGGGTTTTCTCCCGCTCAGGTCGGGTCAGATCCTGTTTCACGGCGAGGACGTGAGCTCGTTGCCCGTGCACCAGCGGGCGCTGCGCGGCATGGGATACGCGCCCGAAGGGTGCGCGATCTTCCCCGATCTCACGGTGGCGGAAAACATGATGATCAGCCGCTGGATGTCGGCGAAGGCCCACCGCAGGCTGGGGACGGTCGCCAACGGGGACATCGAGGAGCGCGTCTACTCGGTGTTCCCCGAGGTGCGCGATTTGCTGCGCCGGCAGGGGATGAACCTCAGCGGCGGACAGCGCAAGATGGTCGCCATCGCCCGCGGCATGGCGCTCGCCCCGACGCTGCTGCTGCTGGACGAGGCGTTTGAGGGGCTGGCCCCGATCATCGTCAAGCGGTTCCGCGACGCGGTGCTGAAGATCGAGGACTTCGGCATCTCGCTACTGATCGCCGAGTCGAATCTCGTCAACGCGGCGCGCATCGCCGACCGGCTCTACGCGATCGACCGCGGCGAGATCATCTTCGAGGGCAAGCCGGAGCAGGCGCTCGAAGACGAAAACGTCATGAAGGCGCTTCGCGGCTGACCGGCGCGTACGACGCAACACTCCTCTGCGGTTATGCGTCGGTCCGTTTTTGCAGCAGCGTGTCGGCGCGCGCCTCATCCTCGGCCGAGAGCGCCGCGGACTGTGCCCCGCGCCGGCGCCGCACGAAGATCGCGACCCCTGCGAAGCCTGCAACAAGCAGCAGGAACGGCCCGACCCACAGCAGCAGCGTCGATTCCTTGAGAGGTGGACGGTAGAGCACGAAATCGCCGTACCGCTTGACCAGGAAGTCGCGGATCTCGGCGTCGGATTTTCCGCCGCGGATCAGCTCGCGGACTTCGCGCTTGAGGTCCATCGCCAGGTCGGCGCGCGAGGCGGCCAGCGACTCGTTCTGACACACCAGGCAGCGCAGCTCCTCGGCGAGCGCCATCAGTCGCGCCTCGACCTGCTCGTCCGCGGCGAGCGGTGGTGCTTCACGCGCGGTCACGCCGGAACAGATCAGCAACGCTGCGACTGCGAGCACGAGCCGCTTCATCGCTCCAGATTCCCGATCAGCGGCAGGATCTTCTTGTCCAGCACTTCCGCAGTCACCGGGCCGATCTGCTTGTAGCGAATGACGCCCGCGCGGTCGATCACGTAGGTCTCCGGCACCCCGTAGACGCCGTAATCGATGCCGATGCGCCCGTCGCCATCCACTACGGAGAGCTGATACGGGTCGCCGTAGCGCGCTAGCCACTTGAGCGCGTCGTCGCGCTGGTCCTTGTAGTTCAGGCCCACCAGCGGCGCGCGCTTCGTTCTGGAGAAATCGATCAGCACCGGATGCTCCTCGCGGCACGACACGCACCAGGACGCCCAGACGTTGAGCAGCCAGACCTTGCCGCGCATTTCGGCGGGCGAAAAGCGCGTCCCCTCGCCCAGTCGCGGCAGTTCAAATGCCGGAGCAGGTTTGCCGACGAGCGGCGAAGGGACTTCGCGCGGGTCGCGCGTCAGGCCGACCGCGAGCAGCGCGACCAGCAGGAGGAACCCGACGATCAGCGCGATCCTCATCGCCTCAGGCCCTCTGCGCCGCCAGGGCGCTGTCCTGCGCCTGCGCGCGCACTCTGACGCGATAGCGCCGGTCCGAAAGCGCAAGCACGCCGCCGAGCGCCATCAGCAGGCATCCGCCCCAGATCCAGTCCACGAACGGCTTCACGTGCGCGCGCACGCTCCAGGCGCCGCCGCCGAGCGGCTCGCCGATCGCAACGTAAACATCGCGCGTCAGGCCCGGATCGATCGCCGCTTCGGTGAACGCCATCTGCGAGGAAAAATACTGGCGCTTCTCGGGCCGCAGGATTTTCAACAGCTTGCCGTTGCGCAGCAGTTCGATTTCGGCGACCACGGCGCTGTAGTTGGGTCCGGGCTCTTCGCGCACTCCAAGCATGCGCAGGCCGTAGTCGCCGAGCGTCAGGACCTCGCCGGGCGCCATGCGCACCTCCTTCTCGCTCTCGTAACCCTTGGAAAGAGCAACGCCCACGACGAATACCGCAAGTCCGATGTGCGCGAGATGCATGCCCCAGTACCGGCGCGGCTGGCGAAGCAGGGCGGAGCCGTTGGCGAGCATCCCTCCTCCGACAAGTGCGACTCGCGAGCGGATGTGCAACCATCCCGACGCAGCGATCCAAAGCACCAGGAACATCGAAAGCGCCACCAGCGGCGCGAAGCTTCCCATGGCGAACGGCAGCAGCAGCCCGCCGGCGACCGCAAACAGGAACGCGGTTCTCATCTGTCTTGCCAGATCGTGCAGTTTCGCCGAGCGCCAGGAAGCGTGCGGGCCGAGCGCGACCAGAAACAGGAGCGGCACCATCAACGGTACGAACACGGAATTGAAGTAGGGCGGGCCGACTGAAATCTTGCCCATTCCGAATGCATCGACCGCCAGGGGATAGAGCGTTCCCAGCAGAACCGTGCCGCAAGCGACCGCGAGCAGGACGTTGTTCGACAGCAGCAGCGTTTCGCGCGACACCAGGTCGAACTCGCCGCCTGCGGCAACGCGCGGCGCACGCACCGCAAACAGCACCAGCGAGGCGCCGATCACGAGCGCAAGCAGCACCAGGATGAATATGCCGCGCCGTGGATCGGTCGCGAACGCGTGCACCGACGTGAGCACGCCGGAGCGCACCAGGAACGTGCCCAGCAGTGAAAGCGAGAACGCGGTGATCGCGAGCAGCAGCGTCCAGCTCTTCAGCGCGCCGCGCTTCTCGGTCACTGCGAGCGAGTGGATGAGCGCGGTGCCGACGAGCCAGGGCATGAACGAGGCGTTCTCCACCGGGTCCCAGAACCACCAGCCGCCCCAGCCCAGCTCGTAGTAGGCCCAGACGCTGCCGAGTGCGATGCCGAGCGTGAGGAATACCCATGCCGCGGTCGTCCAGGGGCGCGACCAGCGCGCCCACGCGGCGTCGAGCCTTCCGGAAGCGAGCGCGGCGATCGACAGCGCGAACGCGACCGAGAAGCCGACGTAACCCATGTAGAGCATCGGCGGGTGAAAAATGAGGCCCGGATCCTGCAGCAAGGGATTCAGGTCGCGCCCGTCCGCGGCTGCGGGCACGAGCCGCTCGAACGGGTTCGAGGTGAACAGGATGAAAGCGTGAAACGCCGCGGCCACCAGGCCCAGCACGCCGATCGTGCGTCCCACCATTGCCTCCGGGAGCGCGCTCGAAGCGAGCGCGACGGCAAGCGTCCAGCCGGCGAGCATCAGGATCCACAGCAGCAGCGAACCCTCGTGCCCGCCCCAGACCGCCGACAGCCGATACTGGAGCGGCAGTTTCGAGTTCGAGTTGGTGGCAACGTAGGCGACCGAGAAGTCGTTCTGCGCGAACGCCCAGGCGAGCGCGCAAAAGGCGAACGCCACCAGCATGAACTGCGTTGCCGCGGCAGGGCGCGCGAATGCGATCCAGCTCGCGTTGCCGCGCGCCGCGCCTGCAAGCGGCAGCACTCCCTGCGCGAGCGCGACGCAGAGCGCGAGGATCAGGGCGAAATGTCCGAGCTCCGGAATCATCTTCTATTTCGTCACGATGGTTTTCTGTGCCCTCTGAGCCTGCTCCAGCGCATGCGCGGCCTCCGGAGGCATGTAGTTCTCGTCGTGCTTGGCGAGCACTTCGCTGGCGCGAAATACGCCGTCCGGCCCGACCTTGCCCTGCGCGACGACGCCCTTGCCCTCACGGAAAAGGTCCGGAAGGATACCGGAATAAGTGACCGGAATTCTGTGCGCAGTGTCCGTGACCACGAAGTGCACCGCGAGCCCCTCCTGGCCGCGTTGGAGACTTCCCGTCTCCACCAGGCCGCCGATGCGGAACGCGCGGTCACGCGGCGCCTCGCCCGCCGCGACCTGAGAGGGGCTGAAGAAGAACACCAGGTTCGACTGAAACGCGTTCAGCACCAGTGCCGCGGCAATGGCCAGCAGCGCAAGGCCGCCGCCGATCGCGGCGAAGCGCTTATGCCGCGGCTTCATGGCGTACCTTCTCCGCGCGCACCCGCTGCAGTGCGTTTTTCCTTCGCGCGCGCAAAAGCAGTAGCTCGGCCGCGATGCAGGCGGCAGCGGCGAGAAAGCTGCCCCAGACGTAGAACCCGTAGCCTCCCATGGCGAAGAATTGTTCGGTGCTGCTCCAGTTCATGCCTCCGCCTCTTTCAGTTTGTGGGTCCACTCCATGTGCGCTTCGCGCTCGAGCATGATCGCGCGCGCGCGCGCCAGCGCCGCGGCAATGCTGTACATCCAGAACGCGAAGGCCATGACCAGCATCCCGGCGAGCATGGTCGCTGCCATGCTCGGCGCGCGGGTCAGGCTTACCGAAGCGCCCTGATGCAGCGTGTTCCACCACTGCACTGAAAAGTAGATGATCGGCACGTTGACCACTCCGACGAGCGCAAGCACCGCCGTGGCGCGGTCGGCGCGCCGCGGGTCGTCGATCGCTGCGTTCAGTGCCATGTACCCTAGGTACAGAAAGAACAGCACAAGTTCCGAAGTCAGGCGCGCATCCCAGACCCAGTACGTGCCCCAGGTCGGGCGGCCCCAGAGCGCCCCGGTCCACAGCGAGAGAAAGGCGAACATCGCGCCGGTCGGCGCGATCGCATGCGCCATCATGCTCGAAAGGCGCGTATTGAGCACCAGTCCGAGCCCGGCCCACCCCGCCATTACCAGGTAGAGGAACATCGACATCCACGATGCCGGTACGTGGACGAAGATGATCCGGTAGGACTCGCCCTGCTGCGCATCGGTCGGCGCCACGAACAACGCGATCCACAGGCCGGCCGCGGCCGACAAGGCGGCAAGCCCCGCAAACCACGGCACCATGCGCCCGGCGAGCGGATAGAAGCTCTGCGGCGAGGCGTAGCGAAGCCAGTGGATCAGGCCTGTGCTCATGGCTTCATTCCAGCGCGATGCGCACGCCGGCGGCGGTCGCCAGCGGCGCGAATACCGTGGCGAGGATGAGGTACGCGCCCAGCAGCGACAGGTTTGCCCCGGGAGAAAGGCCCGCGAGCCAGGCGTCGACCGCACCCGCCCCGAAGATCAGCGTCGGGACGTAGAGCGGCAGCACCAGCAGCGCCACCAGCACCCCTCCCGCGCGTACTCCGAGCGTGAGCGCGGCGCCGATCGCGCCCACGAGGCTCAGCGCCGGCGTGCCGATCAGGAGCGACACCATCAGCAGCGCGATCACATCCGCCGGCAGGCCGTACTGAAGCGCGAGCAGCGGCGAGACCAGCACCAGCGGCAATCCCGAGACGAGCCAGTGCGCTGCGACCTTGCCGCTCACGGTCGCAACCAGCGGCACCGGCGCAAGCGCCAGCTGCTCGAGCGTGCCGTCCTCGTAGTCGGCGGCAAACATGCGTCCGAGCGAGAGCATCGAGGCGAGCAGCGCGGCGACCCAGAGCACACCCGGGGCAATGCGCCGCAGCAACTCGGGTTCCGGGCCCAGTCCGAGCGGAAACAGGCTCGCGACCAGCACGAAGAAACCCAAAGTAAAGAGCGGCTCGGACTTGCGCCGCGCGGCGAGACGCAATTCGCGCCGCACGATGCCGGCAAACGCGGCGCTGACCGAAGGCGCGCTCACGAGAACGCGAACATGCGGATTCTCGTCCGCAGCTCGATCGGCTGGTGGCTGGTGAGCACTGCAATGCCGCCTCGCTCAAGATGCGCGTCGACCATCCCGGCGAGCGTTTCGGTGGCGCGGACGTCGAGCGATGCGAGGGGTTCGTCGAGGATCCAGAGGCGCCGCGCGGCAAGTGGCAGGCGTGCCAGGGCGACGCGGCGCTTCTGGCCTTGCGAGAGCGCGCGCACTGGCAGCACGTCGAGAGGGCGGATGCCGAATGCGTCGAGCGCTTCCGCCGCTGCATCGCTTGCCGCGGGCTCGCCGGCGAGCGCGCACCAGGCAAGCAGATTCTCCGAGGGCGTGAGGTCTTCCTTGAGCGCATTCGAGTGGCCGCACCAGGCGAGCGCGGCACGGTATTCCTCATCGACTTCCCTAATCGGCTCGTTGTTCCAGCGAACCTCTCCGCGTTCGGGGCGCGCCAGTCCGCAGAGAATCCGCAGCAGGCTGGTCTTGCCGCTGCCGTTGGGGCCCTGCACCAACAGGCACTCTCCGGGCGAAAGCGCGAAGGACACTCCGGCAAACAGCCGTCGCGTTCCCCGCACGCATTCGAGGTCATGGGCGCTCAGCATCGGGATGTGGGTCGGACGTGATTGTCGCCTGAGCGGGCGGCGGAAAGTTGATTTCAATCAATCATGCGGCGCCGCCGGCCGGTGCGCAGACCCTAGAATTTTCTCTTTTATTCGTCTGATTTTCCACATGGAGCTGGTCTGCCCCGCCGGCGGCCTCCCGGCGCTCAAGGCGGCGATCGATCAGGGCGCCGACTGGGTCTATCTCGGCCTGCGGGACAACACCAACGCGCGCAACTTCGCCGGGCTCAATTTTGATCGCAAGGCACTCATCGAAGGACTTGCCTACGCGCATGGACGCGGTCGCAAGGTGCTGCTCGCCCTCAACACCTACCCTCAGGCGGCTACCTGGCCGCGCTGGACTCAGGCAGTGGACCTCGCCGCGGACCTTGGCGTCGATGCGATCATCGTCGCCGACCTGGGGCTGCTCGAGTACGCGCACCAGGCCCATCCGAACCTCGACATTCATCTCTCGGTGCAGGGTTCGGCGACCAGCCACGAGGCGATCAATTTCTATCACGAGCATTTCGGCATTCGGCGCGCCGTGCTGCCGCGCGTGCTCTCGCTCGCGCAGGTCGAGCAACTGGTGCGCAATACGCCGGTCGAGATCGAGGTGTTCGGCTTCGGCGGATTGTGCGTAATGGTGGAGGGGCGCTGCGCGCTCTCGGCGTATGCCTGTGGCGATTCGCCCAACACGATGGGTGCGTGCTCGCCCGGGCGTGCAGTGCGCTGGGAAGAAACGCCCGCCGGGCTCGAGTCGCGCCTGAACGGCGTGCTGATCGACCGCTACGCGCAGGGCGAGCGCGCCGCCTATCCAACGCTGTGCAAGGGACGATTCGAAGTCGAGGGCGCAACCTATTATGCGATCGAGGAGCCGGCAAGCCTCAATACGCTCGAGTTGCTCCCCGAGTTCCTGCGGATCGGCGTGCGCGCGGTCAAGATCGAAGGCCGCCAGAGGAGCCCGGCGTACGTGGCGCAGGTCACCAAGGTCTGGCGCCAGGCGATCGACGCCGCGCTCGCCGGGCGCGGGCGTTTCGCGCCTCGCGCCTCCTGGATTGCCGACCTCAACCGTCACGCCGAGGGCGGCCAGCACACGCTCGGCGCCTTTTCGAGACCGTGGAAATGAAACTCGCGCTCGGACCGATTCAATATTATTGGCCGCGCACGGCAGTGATGGAGTTCTACGGCGAAATGGCCGAATCGCCCGTGGACGTCGTGTACCTGGGCGAAGTCGTGTGCTCGCGCAGGCACGAGATGTCTCTGGAGGACTGGCTGGAAATCGCCGGCGCCCTGGCCGGTGCGGGAAAGGAAGTGGTGCTCTCCACGCAGGTGCTCTGCGAGGGCGTCGGGGACCTCAAGCGGATCCGACAGGTCGTACAGAACGGCCGTTTCCGCGTCGAGGCGAATGACATGGGGGCGGTGCGCATGCTCGCGGGCACCGCAGGCTGGGTCGCCGGGCCGCACCTCAACATCTACAACCCGCAGTCGCTCGCGCTGCTTGCCGGTCTTGGCGCAACGCGCTGGGTTGCGCCCATCGAGGTGACCCGCGAGATCGCCGCGGGCGTGCTTGCAGCGCGCCCCTCCGGTGTCGAGGCCGAAATTTTCGCGCACGGGCGGCTGCCGCTCGCGTTTTCCGCGCGCTGTTTCACCGCGCGGCGCTACAACCTGCAGAAGGAGTCCTGCGCGTATCGCTGCATCGAATTTCCCGACGGCATGCCACTCAAGACGCGCGAGGGCGAGCTGTTCCTGACGCTCAACGGCCTGCAGACGCAGTCGGCGAAGGTCTACAGTCTGGTGCACGACATCGGTTCGCTGCGGGAGGCGGGCTTCGCGATGCTGCGCGTCAGCCCGCAGTCGCGCGGCACCGTCGAAGTGCTGCAAGCGATGCGTGCGTCGTGCGATGGCATGTTCGCGAGCGTGGTTGAGGAGGCGAATGCCTGCGACGGCTTCTGGCATGGACGTCCGGGGCTGGAGCGTGCAGCGTGAGCCTGCTCGCCCTGCTGCCCGAAGGTCCGCCCGCGCAGCTGCTCGCCCTGGCGCTGAATGCGGCGCTTTGCGCGGGAATCCTTTCACGCGGTGCGCTCGAGCCGCTGTGCGGGAAGACCATCTCGCTTGAGATCAGCGACCTGGGGGTGCGCGTGCGGCTCGCTTTCGGGGCCGGGGGATTCCGCGCGCACAGCGGTCGCGCGCAGACCGATGTCACGATCCGCGCCTCGGCTCTCGACTATGCGGCGCTGGCGCTCCGGCGCGAAGATCCGGATACGCTCTTCTTCACGCGCCGGCTGCTGATCACCGGGGATACCGATCTGGGACTGGTGGTGAAGAACGCGCTCGACGCGATCGAATGGCCGCGCCTGCCGGCGCCGTTCCGGCGCGCCTGAACAAAGCAACGGGGGCCTGAGCCCCCGTCCTGTAATTCCGTTCTCGTGGTCCGCGTTACATCGCGAGAATCCACGCCACGAGCTTCTTGATGTCGGCGTCAGACACGGCTGCGTTCGGCGCCATCGGCACCTGGCCCCAGACGCCCGAGCCGCCCTTCTTCACCTTCTCTTCCAGTTTGGCGGTGACGTTCTGGCCCTTGTATTTCTTGGCGATGTCCTTGTAGGCCGGGCCGACCGATTTCTTGTCGATCTGGTGGCAGGCAAGGCAGTTGTGCTTCTTCGCCAGCGCTTCGTCGGCGCGCGCCGGGGCCGCGAGCGTGCAGGCCGCAACGGCGGCGATTGCCAAGGTGGTGCGTACGAACTTCATTTCAGCTCCTTTCGTCGGGTCGGGTTGCGGCGCTCAGTGGCTGGTGCCCTCGGAGCGCGTGATCTTGTTGAAAACGTTGTATTTTCCCACAGGTCGCTTCATCGGTAAACGCTTCACTTCCTGCAGGGTTGACGCGTCATAGACGATCAGCGCGCCGTCGAGTTCCCACAGGCTCGCCAGCGCGTAGCGGCCGTGGCGGTCGAATTCGACGTGAGCGAGGGTTTTGCCGGGCTCGGGCCGCAGTGTCGCGACCACCTCGAGCGTCTCCTTGTCGAGGACCTGGAGCGTGTCCTTGTGCTCGGCGCTCATCATGGAATCCAGGAACGCGTAGCGGCTCGCTTCGTGGCTGCGCAGGAAGAAGCCGGGGCCGAGCGTCTTCACCTGCTTCACCGTCTTCCAGTCCTTGACGTCGATCACCGAGAGCACGCCTTCGCGCAGGTTGGGCGTCGCCATCACCGTGCGGCCGGCGCGCTGCCAGGTAATTCCGGAACCAACGTGCGGCATCCCGGGAAGATCGAGCGTCGCGATCTTGCGCCGCACGTCGAGATTGACCACCTGGCCCTTGCCGCCATCGCGCGACGCGCCCATCAGCTCGCTGTAGTCCTGCGTGAAGAAAAAATCGTCGAGGGTGTCCTCCAGCTGGGTGCGGCGCGGGTTGAGAAAGCCGGGAATGAACGCACCCTCGCGATACCGGTAGTCGTGGATCGCTCCCGCTGCGATGTCCGGCGCCGCCTTGTCGTACGAGATTTCCCAGACCTCGTTCACGTCCTTCAGCGCCGCGATGAAACTCTTGCGCGGAGCCGCGTCGTACACCGCGGAGACGCGCGAGCTGGACTTTTTCGCAGCGTCGGTGACCGGGATGATTTTCACCAGATGCAGCCCGGAGTCGAGGATCACAAGCGAGTGGGGGTAGTAGTTTGCGACCGCCACGTACCGGCCGTCCGAGGACACCGCGGCGTTGCGCGTATTGATGCCGGCGCGCACTTCGGCGACGGTTTTCAGGTTCCAGAGGTCGAATTTCGAGATCCAGCCGTCGCGCGAGGCGAAGAACACGAAGCGCCCGTCCGGCGTGAACTTCGGTCCGCCGTGCAACGCGTAACGCGAGGCGAAGCGGTGGATCGGCTCGAGACGGTCGCCATCGAGGATGGTGACGTGATGGTCTCCCGTTTCCACCACCACGAACAGATTCAGCGGATCGGCCGCAAACAGCGGCTTGTCCGGCAACGTGCCCGGCGCGTGGTGCACGATGTGCGAGTCGCGGATCTCCTTCTCGCCCCACTGCGGCCGCGGCCCGACCGCGGCGTAGATCCACGCCGCGAGGCTTTCCGCTTCGGCGGCGGAGAGCGCGTGGCCGAAGCCGGGCATCTGCGTCGCCACGCGGCCGTCGCGGATGACTTTCAGCGCGTCGGGTTTCTTCAGCCGTTCGAGGTTCTCGGGCAGCAGCGCCGGCCCGCTTCCGCCAAGGCGGTCGGCGCCGTGGCACGCTACGCAGTGCTGCTGGTACAAATGAAAAGGGTCGGCCTGTGCAAGCCCGACCCCGAGAAGAAGGGTTCCGGTGAGAACCCTAATAAATGTCATACGTGGTATTCCAGACGTTGAAGTGGCCGGTCGGCGTGATGATGCGCGGGTCCTTGATCACGTGCTTGAGCTTGCGCGTCTTGTCGTCCACGATCACCAGCGCCGA
>CAZYVT010000095.1:0-11105 GCA_964651335.1 uncultured Enterobacteriaceae bacterium
AGCGGATGATCCAGCCGCCCGGCACGTCGCGCATGATGTACTCGACCGAGCCGAAAGCGAGATTGGCGTCCGGCTTGTAGTGCATCGTGAGGAAGATGCCGGTGACGATCTGGATCGCCAGCACCAGCATCGCGAGCGAGCCGAAGTAGTACCAGAAATTGAAATTCTTCGGCGCGTAGTACTCCGCCAGATGTTTGCGGTATTCCTCCGCGAGCGAAGGCATGCGCGCATCGATCCAGTCCCACAACGCCATCAGTCGGCCGGTCATCGCTCACGCTCCCTTGCGGTCTTCGCCGATGAGGATGGTCGTCTCGGACAGATAGGTGTGCGGCGGCACCGGCAGATTGAGCGGCGCGGGCGCGCCCTTGAACACGCGGCCGGCGTAATCGAACTTCGAGCCGTGGCAGACACAGTAGAAACCGCCGACCCAGTCGGCACCCATCTCGGCCTTGGCCTCGGCGCCCCTCAACTCCGGCGAGCAGCCGAGATGCGTACACACGCCTTCCATCACCATGTACTCGGTCTTGCGCGCGCGATGGTCGTTTTTCGCGTACTCCGGCTGCGTCGAGTCCTTCGAGCCCGGATCGGTGAGCCGCGCGGCCACCGCCTTGAGCGAATCGAGCATTTCGTTCGTGCGCCGCACGACCCAGACCGGCTTGCCGCGCCACTCGACGATCTTCAGTTCACCGGGCCTCATCCTGGAGATGTCCACCTCGACCGGCGCGCCGGCGGCCTTTGCGCGCTCGGAGGGCCACATGCTCACGACGAAGGGCACCGCTGCGCCAACACTCGCCGCGCCGCCCACGACCGAAGTCGCGACGATGAGGTTGCGCCGTGCGCGGTCGATCTTCTGGCTCTCGCTCATGGGAAGGTTCCTGGGACCGATGAAATGCTGCAAAAGCGCGCGATTTTACCGGGGCGCTCGCGGAATGTCCACGTTTCTGCCCGTAACAACTTGATTTTAATGTAGATTTATGACATCCAGGAAAATTGCGCAGGACCCCGTTATGGTAGATTGATCAGCCCTATGCAACGTTTGTGGCTCCTCTTTTCGCAGGCCGTGACAATCTTTGTCGCGGCCCTGTTTGTGGTCTCGACGTTTCGGCCGGAGTGGCTGCCGTCCAGGACCTCTGTGCCGGGCAGCGCGCCGAGCGTGGCGGTAGTACAGCAGGCCGTTGCACCTCCGCAGCCCTCGGGCGTACGCACGGATTCGTATCACGATGCCGTGAAACGCGCGGCGCCGTCCGTGGTCAGCGTCTTCACTTCCAAGGAGGTGCGCCACGCACTTTCCAGCGATCCCTTGTTCCGGCGTTTTTTTGGGACCGAACGCGCCACCGGTCTCGGCTCTGGCGTGATCGTCAGCGCATCCGGATACATCCTTACGAACAACCATGTCGTCGAGGCCGCCGACGAGATCGAGGTGGCGCTCACAGACGGCAACCGGCTGCTCGCGCAGGTGGTCGGCAATGATCCCGAGACTGATCTCGCTGTCCTCCGCGTGAAGGCGGAGAACCTGCCCGCAATTGCTTTCGGCTCCTCTGAGCGACTCCGGGTGGGCGACATCGTGCTTGCAATCGGAAACCCGTTGGGGGTCGGGCAGACAGTAACCTCGGGCATCGTCTCGGCGCTCGAACGTTCCGGGCTCGGCATCAATGTGTTTGAGAACTTCATCCAGACCGATGCTGCGATCAATCAGGGCAACTCCGGCGGCGCGCTAGTCGATACGCGCGGTAATCTCGTTGGCATCAATACGGCGATCGTGTCTCAATCCGGAGGCTCGATCGGCATCGGCTTCGCGATCCCGGCGTCCACGACAAAAATGGTGCTCGAGCAGATCGTGCGCACCGGCACCGTCACACGCGGCTGGATCGGCGTTGGCGCGCAAGAAATCACACCGGAAATGGCCAAGTCGTTCAAGCTGGAGGACACTCATGGGGCCCTTATTGCGGACGTGCTGAGAAACGGGCCCGCCGACAAGGCTGGAATCAAGCCAGGCGATATATTGTTCGAAATTGAAGGCAAATCTGTAGGCAGCGGGAACCTGCTTGACGCGGTCGCACCACTCCAGCCCGGGAGCACCGCAAAGATGAAAGTCAGGAGGCAAGGACAAGTAGTAGACCTTGCGGTGACCATTGGTAGGCGTCCAAAGCCTCAGCCGCGTGTCGAATAATCGTAGAATAGCTTACGCGATGTGGCACGTTCGTTGCGCGTAGGTTTGCGCGTTTTTCCAATCCAGGAGGGAGCATGAACCGCACTACAAAGTGGATCGCCGCTGCTGCGCTCGCTGGTGCCACCGGCCTCGCCTTCGCGCAGGCGAAGGAAATCAAGATCGCGCATGTCTATGACAAGACCGGCGTGCTCGAGGCCTATGCCAAGCAGACACAGGCCGGCCTGATGATGGGGCTCGAGTACGCCACCGGCGGCAAGATGGAGGTGCTCGGTCGCAAGATCACGGTGATCGAGAAGGACAGCCAATTCAAACCCGATGTCGGCAAAGCGCAACTCGCCGCGGCGTACGGCGACGACAAAGTGGACCTCGCGGTCGGTCCGACCGGCTCCGGCGTCGCGCTCGCGATGCTGCCGGTCGCCGAGGAGTACAAGAGGATCCTGCTCGTCGAGCCGGCGGTGGCGGATTCGATCACTGGCGACAAGTGGAATCGCTATATCTTCCGCACCGGCCGCAGTTCCTCGCAGGACGCGATCTCCAATGCGGTCGCGCTCGGCAAGAAGGACACCGTGATCGCCACGCTGGCACAGGATTACGCCTTCGGCCGCGACGGCGTGAAGGCGTTCAAGGAAGCGCTCGCGGGCACCGGCGCCGAAATCGTGCACGAGGAATATGCGCCCGTCGCGACCAGCGACTTCACCGCGCCGGGCGAGCGCCTGTTCAACGCGCTCAAGGACAGGAAGGGGCGCAAAGTCATCTTCATCATCTGGGCGGGCGGCGGCGGCAACCCGTTCAAGCTCGCCGAACTGAACCCCGGCCGTTTCGGCATCGAGATCGCCACCGGCGGCAACATCCTGCCCGCGCTCGCCTCGTACAAAGCTCTTCCCGGCATGGAAGGCGCGACCTATTACTTCTACGAGCATCCGAAGAACGCGGTCAACCAGTGGCTGGTCAAGGAACACCAGGCGCGCTTCAAGTCGCCCCCTGATTTCTTCACCGCGGGCGGCATGTCGGCCGGGATCGCCATCGTTGAGGCGATCAAGAAGGCGGGCTCGACCGACACCGAGAAGCTGATCGCGGCGATGGAGGGGCTGTCGTTCGACTCGCCCAAGGGCCGCATGACCTTCCGCAAGGAGGACCATCAGGCGATGCAGTCGATGTACCACTTCAGGATCAAGGTGGACCCGAACGTCGCCTGGGCGATCCCCGAGCTGGTGCGCGAGATCAAGCCCGAGGAAATGAAGGTGCCGATCCGCAACAAGAGGTGACCGGCGGCGCCGTGGAACATCCGGTCCTCGAGACCCACGGCCTGACCATCCGTTTCGGGGGCCATGTCGCGGTGGATAACGTCTCCTGCGCCTTCAACCCGGGCACACTCACCGCGATCGTGGGCCCGAACGGCGCCGGCAAGACCACCTACTTCAATCTGATCTCGGGCCAGCTCAGGGCGACCAGCGGGCGCGTATCGCTCTTCGGCGATGACATCAGCGAGCTCAGCGCGCCGCAGCGCACCAAGCGCGGCATCGGCCGCGCGTTCCAGCTCACCAACCTCTTTCCGCGCCTCACCGTGCTCGAAAACGTGCGGCTTGCGGTCCAGGCGCGCGCCGGGGTCGGCAAGGACCTGTTCTCGATGTGGGGCAGCCACACCGAACTGGTCGAGAAAGCCGAGCACTTCCTGCACCGCGTCGCGCTCGCCGAAAAGCGCGGCACGGTGGCCTCCACGCTGCCGCACGGCGACCAGAGAAAGCTCGAGGTCGCGATCCTGCTCGCGCTCGAACCGGACGTGTTCATGTTCGACGAGCCGACCGCCGGAATGAGCGTGGACGAGGTTCCGGTCGTGCTCGACCTGATCCACCACGTCAAGGCGCAGGGCGACAAGACGATCCTGCTGGTCGAGCACAAGATGGACGTGGTGCGCTCGCTCGCCGACCGCATCATCGTGCTGCACCAGGGGGAACTGGTCGCCGACGGCGAACCGGAGGCGGTAATCGCCTTGCCGATCGTGCAGGAGGCGTACCTCGGCGTCGCGCAGGAGACCGCGCATGCCTGAGGCGCTGCTTTCGCTCGCGGGAGTCAACACGCACATCGGCCAGTACCACATCCTGCAGGGAGTGGACTTCGAGGTGCCGCGCGCGGGGCTCACCGTGCTCCTGGGGCGCAACGGCGCCGGCAAGACCACGACGCTGCGCACGATCATGGGATTGTGGAAAGCGTCTGCGGGCGCGATTCACTATGAAGGCGCTGAGATCACGCGCCGGGCAACACCCGAGCTCGCGCAACTGGGAATCGCGTACGTGCCGGAGAACATGGGCATCTTCGGCGGGCTCACGGTGCGCGAAAACCTGCTGCTCGCAGCGCGCAGCGGCCCGCCGGACGAGAAGCGCCTCGACTGGATTTTCAGGCTTTTCCCCGCGATGCAGAAGTTCTGGAACGGGCTTGCCGGCAACCTCTCCGGCGGCCAGAAGCAGATGCTCGCGATCGCGCGCGCGATCATCGAGCCGAGAAAGCTGCTGCTCGTGGACGAGCCGACCAAGGGGCTCGCACCGTCCATCATCTCCAACATGATCGAGGCCTTCAAGGAGTTGAAGCGCACCGAGACGAGCCTGCTGGTCGTGGAACAGAACTTTCACTTCGCGCGCGCACTCGGCGATACGGTGGCGGTAATGGATTCCGGCAGGATCGTCCACGCCGGACGCATGGCCGACCTCGCGGCCGACGCGCAGTTGCAGACGAAGCTCCTCGGACTTTCGCTGCAATCGCACCAATGAGCGCCGCCGCCCCACCTGTTATCCAGGCGCCGGCCGGAGCGCTGCCCGAGGAACGCCTCGACTGGATCCCGCTCGCGCTCGTCCCGGCGATCGCACTGCTCGCGCTGCCTTTCATTCCGAGCCTGCCGACCTGGGTGACGCTCACGGTTGCGGGCCTCGCAATGGGCATGATGATCTTCATGATGGCCGCGGGCCTGACGCTGGTGTTCGGCCTGATGGACGTGATGAACTTCGCGCACGGCGTATTCATTTCGGTGGGCGCCTACGCGGGAACCTCGGTGCTGCTCGCAATGAAGCCTTCGATGCAGGCCGACAGCCTCGGTGCGAACCTCTCGGCGATCATTCCGGCGGTGCTCGCCGCGATGGCGCTCGCCGGGTTGCTGGGTTGGTTCTTCGAACGCGTGGTGATCCGCCCCGTGTACGGCGATCACCTGAAGCAGATCCTGGTCACAATGGGGGGCCTGATCGTCGTCGAGCAGCTCATCCACGTCGTCTGGGGCCCCGACATCATCCCGCTGCCGCGCCCGGCGACGATCACCGGCTCGTTCATCGTCGCCGACGCGGCGATCGAGCGCTACCGGCTGCTCGCGGTACTCGTCGGCCTGGTGGTGTTCGTGGTGATGTGGTTGATTCTGAACCGCACGCGCCTGGGGCTGCTGATTCGCGCCGGAGTCGAGAATCCCGAGATGGTCGAGTCGCTCGGTTACCGGATCCGCAGACTCTTCATCGGTGTGTTCGTCGCCGGCAGCGCGCTCGCCGGCCTGGGCGGCGTGATGTGGGCGCTGTACCAGGAATCGGTCAACGCGCAGATCGGCATGCAGATGATGGTGGTGCTCTTCATCGTCCTCATCATCGGCGGACTTGGATCGGTCGGCGGCTGCTTCGTCGGCGCGTTGCTGGTCGGACTGGTAGCCAACTACACCGGGTATCTCGCGCCCAAGCTCGCGCTCGGCTCGAATATCCTGCTGATGGTGCTGGTGCTCCTCTGGCGCCCGCGGGGGCTGTTCCCGATCGGGAAGGCCTGAGTCATGCTGACGACGCTGCTTTCCGGCGATTATCCGCGCAGCCGGGTGCTGGCGGTGGTGCTGGTCGCGATCCTGGCAGGCCTTGCGCTTGCACCGTTCGTCTTCCCCGGCACGCGCTCGCTAAACGTCGCGGCCAAGGTCGCGGTGTTCGTGCTGCTCGTCGCGAGCTACGACCTGCTGCTCGGCTACACCGGCATCGTCTCGTTCGCGCACACCATGTTCTTCGGCATCGGCGGTTACGGCGTCGGCATCGCCATGGCGAAGCTCGGCGCGGGCTGGGGCAGCCTCGCGCTCGGCATCGCGCTTGCGCTGATGGTCTCCGCCGTGCTCGCCTTCGCGATCGGCCTGCTCAGCCTGCGCGTGCGCGCGATCTTCTTCGCCATGATCACTCTCGCGGTGGCTTCCTTCTTCCAGATCCTCGCCTCGCAACTGTCCTGGCTCACGGGTGGCGAGGACGGGGTCACATACAAGCTGCCGGAGCTGCTGCTGCCCGCCACGAAACTGATCGATACGCCGATCCTCGGGGTCGAGGTGAACGGGCGGCTGGTGAGCTACTACCTGGTGTTCTTCGCCGCGCTCGCGTTCTTCCTCGTCCTGCTGCGAATGGTCAACTCGCCGTTCGGCCGGGTACTGCTCTCGATCCGCGAAAACGAGTTCCGTTCGGAGGCGCTCGGCTACCGCACCGTCACCTACCGCACTGCGGCCAACTGCATCGGCGCACTGGGCGCGACGCTGGCGGGAGTGCTGTACGCGATCTGGCTGCGCTACACCGGCCCCGACACGACGCTTTCCTTCAATATCATGATCGACATCCTGCTCATGGTGGTGATCGGCGGCATGGGCACGATGTACGGGGCGGCGATCGGGGCGACCATGTTCGTCATTGCGCAGAACTACCTGCAGGACCTCATGAAGCTCGCGAGTGAAGCGACGCAGGGCGTGCCGCTGCTGCCGAATCTGTTGCACCCGGACCGCTGGCTGCTGTGGCTGGGGGTGCTCTTCATCCTGTGCGTGTACTACTTCCCCTACGGCATCGTCGGCCGGCTGCGCATGCGCGCGGCGCGTGGCTGAACGCGAGGCGACGGTGAACCACAGTTCGAACTATCTCGTGTGTGAAGGCAGGGAGCTGCACTACACCGAGTGGGGTGCCGGGAACGCCGAAACCGTGATCGCGTGGCACGGCCTGGCGCGTACCGGGCGCGACATGGATGAAATCGCGGCGCACCTCGCCCCGCGTTACCGCGTCATCTGCCCGGATACGATCGGCCGGGGGTTGTCCGAGTGGAGCCCCGCGCCGGACAAGGAATACTGCCTCGCGTTCTACGGCCGGCTCGCGGTCTCGCTGCTGGATCAGCTCGGCGTGAGCACGGTGCACTGGCTCGGCACCTCCATGGGCGGGGCGCTCGGCATTCATCTGGCCGCCGAGCCGCTGAAAGGCCGCATCCGGCGCCTGGTGCTGAACGACATCGGGCCGAAGCTCGGCGATGCCGCGGTCGAGCGCATCCGAACCTATGCCGGAAATCCTGCGCAATTCGACCGCGTGAGCGACCTGGAACAGTATTTCCGAACCGTCTACAAACCGTTCGGCTGGCTCTCGGACGAGCAGTGGCGGCGACTCACAGAAACCTCAACCCGCCGCACCACCGACGGCAAGGTCACGCCGCACTACGATCCGAAGATGGTGCTGCAATTCACGCACTACCCCAACGACTACGACCAGTGGGAAGCGTACGACGCGGTTGACGTGCCGACGCTGTGCCTGCGGGGAGAGAGCTCGGACCTTTTACTGCCGGATGTCGCCGATGCGATGCGCACGCGCGGGCCGCGGGCCGTGGTAGTGACCATTCCCGGTTGCGGACACGCGCCGCCGCTCAACGTGCCAGAGCAGATCGCGCTGGTGGAGCGTTTTTTCAACGGGCGGTAGATCTGCTTGATCCCGCTAGCCCGGCGCCTCAAAGTCGAGAATCTCGGCGATCGCCGCGCGCACCTTGCGCAACTGTTCGTCGCTCAGGCGGCCGAGCGGCCGACCCGTCAGCCGGCGATTGTCGATCGCGCGGAGCTGGTCGATCAGCAGGTCCGAGTCCTTTCGCAGCCGCCCGAACGCCGTGACGCGGATCCGCAGCGGTTCGGCGTCGTCAATGAGGTTTGTCGTCAGCGGCACGATCAGGGTCGAGGGATGCCCGGCATCCAGCAGGGCATCGCCCTGCACCACGAGCACGGGCCGGACCTTGCCGGGCTCGGTGCCGCGCCGCGGATCGAGGTCGGCCAGCCAGATCGAGCCCGGGTCAATCCGGGGCATGCTCGATGCGCGAGAACTCGGCGTTGACCCTGAGACTTTCGCCGCGCACGCGCAGCGACGCGCTGCGTATCCGCGCCTTGCGGCGCTCTTCGTCCACCGCCCGGTTCATCGCCCGCACGGCTGCCCGGATGTACTCGGTCCGGCTCAGTTTGAGCTGCGCCGCGCGCCGGTCCAGCTCGCGCAGCACGTCGTCGGGAAGGCGCATCGAGATGGCGTTCATCCTTGTATTCCGATTCGTATGACGGATCGAAATACTACCATCGAATCCGAGGCGTTCTTCAGCGACAGCTCGCGCTGGCTATTTGGCGGTGTAACAATTGGTCCGTTACTGCGGCTGGTACTCGAGCCGCAGCCGCGGGGCGCGGGCGGTGAAGGTCGCAGCTCCGGGGATCTCCAGTGGCATCACCGAAGTCTTGAGCCAGTTCGCGCAGCGCGCCAAGGCTGCCTGGGCGCGGCTGATCCGCAAAGTGTAGGAATCCGATCCTCTCGAATGTCCCAGGTGCAAAGGCCCGGTGCGCGTCATCGCGCTGATCGAGGACCCTGCGGTGGTGCGAGCGATTCTCACGCACTTGGGTCGCTGGCAGCCGAAGGCGGTGGAGCGTGCTCCGCCCGTGCCCCGGGCGCCTGGCCCGCGCATGTGAGCCTGCCGCTCACGTATTGCCCCGTACCCGACATCGCCTGAAGCCGCGCTCAGGGGCGAGCGTGCTCGCCCCTGAGCGCGGCTTTGCTTGCCCGATCGCGGCAAATGCAGGCAGCATTCACCATAATGCCGGTTTTGCGCGCACCCCAAACGCCCGGAGGACAACCCCTGACAAGCCAGATCGCTCGACAACCGACCCGGCGCAAACGCAATTTGCGCAGCACCGCGGTCGTAGGCGCGAGCGCGTGGTATGAGGTTTCCTATCTCTCAGGCACATCGGCAGCGCAAGCATGAACTGCGAGAGCACCTCCGGCGGGGTGACGGTGGCGGCGACCACGAACGCGCCGACGATGAAGCAGGGCCGGGCGTCCTTCACGACCAGTGGGACGCGCACGCCGGCGCTCGACGTGCCGGATCAGCTGCAGGTGGTGGAGCGTTTCTTCAACGGCAGCAGGGGCGGATGACCTGTCAGCGCAATCAAAGCCGGTTCTTGATGCGCATCAGGACCTGTTTGTCGAGCAGATCCTTCTCCCGGTAGTCGGTCTTGGTTTTCAGCAGTCCGTCGATATTCAATACGCGGACCAGCACGCCTTCGATGTCGATTTCACGAACGTAGGGCTGGACCGTGGCGTAGGTCTCGCCATTGGCAGCAAACAACAGATCCACGATCAGGTCATCTGTCACGCGGATGTTCTCGACTTCACCGCCCTCCTTCGACTCGAACCAGCCGGGGTCCAGGTCCTTGGAAGAAGCGAGAAAACTCATGGCCCGCTTGGTCCGCTCCCCGTTCGCGCGGGTGGCTTCGAGCAGGACATCCACGTCCTCGGTGGCGCGTAGATAGCCATTCAGCCGTACCGCTTGCCCGCCGATCAACACGTACTGGACGCCCTCCTGCCTGAACCGCTCGAGCAGTTTGAGCAGCGGATCTTCAGGCGTCATCGCCGGTTGAGTTTGCGCGCCGCTTCCAGCATCCGCGTCTCGTCCAGGCGTTCGAACATCTGATGGGTGCCGCGCTGCACGCCGCGCGGACTATTCGGCGCGGCTGCACGCAGCATCGCATCGAGTTTGCGCCCGCGCTGGTAGGCCTTGACGGGGTCCAGTTCGATCTCGGAACGGTTCTGGCGGCCGACGATGCGCATAAGTCGAGACGTTTGGTTGCCGTTACCGATCCGCGCGGTCCATCTCCCGCTCCATTTCACTCTCATTGAGCGGCTTGTAATCGGAAACGCCATCTGCCCGCTTCTTGACGAAGCGAGCAAAGAACAACCCCGCCTCGTAGAGCAGGCACATCGGCAGCGCAAGCAGCAATTGCGAGAGCACGTCCGGCGGCGTGACGATGGCGGCGACCACGAACGCGCCGACGATGAAGTAGGGCCGGGCGTCCTTCAGCTTCTGCACGCTCACCACCCCCGCACGCACCAGGATGATCACCACGATCGGGATCTCGAACGTGATCCCGAAGGCGAGGAACATGGTGATCACGAAGCTGAAATAGGCCTCGATGTCGGGCGCCGGGGTGATCGATTTCGGCGCAAAGTTGTTGATGAACCTGAACACGGTGCCGAAGACGAAGAAGTAGCAGAAGGCGACGCCGATGAGAAAAAGCACCGTGCTCGCAACAACGATCGGCAGCGCGAGCTTCTTTTCGTGCTCGTACAGGCCCGGGGCGACGAACGCCCACGCCTGGTAGAGGACATAGGGCAGCGCGACCATGAATGCGACCAGCGCCGTGACCTTCATCGGCACGAGAAACGGCGTGATGACCCCGGTCGCGATCATCTTCGCGCCTTCGGGCAGCGCCTGCATGAGCGGCTGCGCAAGGAGGTCATAGATCGGCCCGGAGCCAGGCCAGATGAAAAGCGCGACGAACAGCACCAGCACCGCGACCAGCGCGCGCATCAGGCGCTGGCGCAGCTCGATCAGGTGGGAGATGAAGGTGTCCTGGCTGCTCACCGGGCCTTTTCCTCGATCGCCGGCGCGACTGCCGGCTCGCGCGTTTCCACAATCGCCGGCGCGGCATCTTGCGCCGGCGAAACTTCGGTGGCAGTCGAAGCACTTGCGGCAGCATTCAGCTCCGTCGCCGCCTTGGACAGCTCCGACTGCACGGAAGTCTCGATGTTCGTCGCCGCCTGCTGCACCGAATCGCGCATGTTGCGCAGCTCTTCGAGCTCCATCTCGCGATTGATGTCCGACTTGACGTCGGCCA
>CAZYVT010000096.1:0-10916 GCA_964651335.1 uncultured Enterobacteriaceae bacterium
GTTGCCACCGCATGGACCTGAACCATGTGCGTCTACCAATTCCGCCACCTCGGCAGGGGGCCGAATTCTAAAAGCTGGACCCTGCCATGTCAAAGAAGAACCTGAATAATCCGCGGCATGCGCGCCAACGCTCGCGCGGCGCGGGAGAGAACTCATCCGTTGACGAGATCCTGGATGCGCTGAACACGGCGGGTGCTCCGCTCACCGAAGAGGAACTGGCGGCGCGGCTCGAAGTGCGCGGGCGCGAGCGGCGCGCGTTCGACCGGGCGCTCATCGCACTTGAGCGCGCGGGGCGGGTGGTCAAGAACCGCGCCGGGAGTCTGCTGGTCGCGCAGAAGATCGAAGTCGTCGCCGGCCGCATCGAAGGCCATCGCGACGGGCACGGTTTCCTCGTTCCCGATGCAGGCGGCGAGCGCGTGTTCCTTTCGCCGCCGGAAATGCGCCAGGCGCTGCACGGCGACCGCGCGACGGTGAAGGTCGCCGGCCGCGATCCGCGCGGCCGGCCCAGCGGCGCGATCGTCGAGGTGCTCGAGCGCGCGCATCGCCGCATCGTCGGCCGGCTGCACGCCGAGCACGGCGTGCTGCTCGTAGTTCCCGAAGACCGCAGGATCGCGCAGGACATCCTGGTGCCACCGGCGGAGAGGGGTCGCGCAAAGCCGGGACAGGTAGTGACCGTCGACCTGGTGGCGCAGCCCTCCAAACACGCGCAGCCGATCGGTCGCGTGACCGAAGTGCTCGGCAACTACGCCGACCCGGGCATGGAGATCGAGATCGCGCTGCGCAAATTCGACCTGCCGCGCGAATTCTCGAGGAAGGCGCAGGCGCTGGCGCGCGCGCTGCCCGAAGCGGTGCGCGAGCCGGAGCTCAAAGGCCGCCGCGATCTGCGCAAGCTGCCTTTCGTCACCATTGACGGCGAGACCGCGAAGGACTTCGACGATGCGGTGCACGCGGTGCGCGAGGGCAAGGGACTTCGCCTCTGGGTCGCGATCGCCGACGTGAGCCACTACGTGCGCCACGGCGACGCGCTCGACGCCGAAGCGCGCGAGCGCGGCACTTCGGTGTACTTCCCGCGGCGCGTGCTCCCGATGCTGCCGGAAAAGCTCTCCAACGGCCTGTGCTCGCTCAATCCGGAAGTCGACCGCTTGGCGATGGTGTGCGAGATGGCTCTAACACCCAGGGGCACGGTCGCGCAGTACGAGTTCTATCCATCGGTCATCCACTCGGCCGCCCGCCTCACCTACACCGAAGTGTGGGCCCTGCTCTCCAATGGAAAGCCCGCGCGCAGCCGCGAATGGCTGCTTCCGCACCTGCAGACGCTGTACGAGGCGTTCAGGTTGCTGTACGCGGAACGCACGCGCCGCGGCGCGATCGATTTCGAGACCATCGAGACGCGGATGGTGTTCGACCGGCACGGCAAGATCGCGAAAATCGTCGCCGAGCCGAGGAACGATGCGCACCGCGTGATCGAGGAGTGCATGCTGGCGGCGAACGTCTGCGCCGGCAATTTTCTCGCCGCGCGCGGCCACCCGGTGCTGTTTCGCGTGCACGACGTGCCGACGGAGGAGAAAGTCGCCGCGCTGCGCGACTTCCTCGCCGAGCTCGGCCTGCAGCTCGCGGGCGGCAACCAGCCGCGGCCGAAGGACTACGCCGAGCTGCTGGAGCGCATCAGGACCCGGCCCGATTTCGCGCTGCTGCAGACGATCCTGCTGCGCTCGCTCAAGCAGGCAGTGTACAGCCCGGACAACGCGGGCCATTTCGGCCTCGCCTTCGAGGCTTACGTGCATTTCACCTCGCCGATCCGCCGCTATCCTGACTTGGTGGTGCACCGGGCGATCAAGGCCTCTCTGGAGGGCCGGCGCTACGACGGCGTGGACTGGGACGCGCTCGGCAAGCACTGCTCGGAGACCGAGCGCCGCGCCGACGACGCGAGCCGCGACGTCGAGAACTGGCTCAAATGCTGGTACATGCAGGACCACGTCGGCGGCGTGTTCGAGGGCGCGGTCACCGGCGTGACCGCGTTTGGCCTGTTCGTCACGCTGGACGACTATTTCGTCGACGGTCTGGTGCACATCTCCGAGCTGGGGCGCGATTACTTCCGCTTCGATGCCGCGCACCATTCGCTTCTGGGCGAGCGCACCGGCCGCCGCTACCGGCTCGCCGACCGGATGAAGGTGAAGCTGGTGCGGGTCGATCTCGAGAGCCGCAAGATCGACTTCGTTCCGGCGTAAACGCGATGGGGACGAAAGAGCCGCGCGTCGTGTTCGGCTTCCATGCAGTGCTCGCGCGTCTGCGCGCCGATCCCGCGTCGGTGCTCGAAATCTTCCTCGACGAAACCAGAAAGGACGCGCGCGCGCGCGACCTCGCCGCTGCCGCCGGGCGCGCGGGCGTGCGTTTGATGCGGGTTGCCGTCAGGCGGCTCGACGGATTCTATGGTGGCGGCCGGCACCAGGGCGTGGTCGCGCGGGTCGAAGTGAAGCGCGCGATCGACAGCCTGGATGAGATACTCGATGCGATTGAAGGGGCGCCGTTGCTTCTGGTCCTCGATGGGGTGACCGATCCGCACAACGTCGGCGCCTGCCTGCGTGTCGCGAACGCGGCCGGAGCGCATGCCGTGATCGCGCCGCGCGACCGGGCCGCCGGAGTGACGCCGGTGGTGTCCAAGGTGGCGAGCGGCGCGGCGGAGGCCACGCCTTACGTCATGGTGACGAATCTCGCGCGCACGCTCGACGAGCTCAAGGAGCGCGACATCTGGATCGTCGGCGCCGATTCCGGCGCGCCGCAGGACCTGCACGCGGCGAATCTGCCCGAGGCGGTGGCGTGGGTCCTGGGCGCCGAGGGCGAGGGCATGCGGCGGCTCACCCGGGAGCGCTGCGACCTGCTGCTGCGCATTCCGATGGCCGGCGAGGTCGCGAGTCTGAACGTGTCGGTCGCCGCCGGGATCTGCCTGTACGAGTCGGTGCGCCGCAGAGCCTTGCGAAGAGCTTGATTATTCGACTATAATCCGCGCCCCTGTTGTCCTTGCCGCACCGCTTTCGCACGGCGGGCGGCCCGAACTGCGGCAGAGCCCATAAGGAGTGCGCATGCGACATTACGAGATCGTTTTCATCGTCCATCCCGACCAGAGCGAGCAGGTGCCCGCGATGGTCGAGCGCTACAAAGGCGTCATCGCCCAGCGCAAAGGCAGCGTGCACCGGCTCGAGGACTGGGGCCGCCGGCAGCTGACCTATTCGATCCAGAAGCTGCACAAGGCGCATTACGTGCTGATGAACATCGAGTGCGACGGCGAAACGCTCGCCGAGCTGGAGCATTCGTTCAAGTTCAGCGATGCGGTGTTGCGGCACCTGATCGTCAGGATGCCGAAAGCGGTGACTGCGCCGTCCCCGATGATGAAAGAGGAAAAGTCGAAATCGCTGATGGAGAAGAGCGGCGATTTCAAGGCGGGCGAGGCGAGCCCCGCCGAGGCGCCGGCGGCTTGACTGGAGAGAACCGCGTAGAGCTCGCCGGAAGGCTGGTCGAGCTCGGCGCCCTGCGGAGGACTCCGGGCGGGATCGCGGTGCTCGAGTTCAGGCTGAAGCACGAGTCCGACCGCGGCGAGGCCGGAACGGTGCGCAAGGTGAAGGCGGAAGTCGAGTCGATCGCGTACCAGGCCGAGGCACGCTTGATCGCCGCGGCAGCGCTCGACAGCAGGTTGCGCGTGGAAGGATTTTTGTGCGCGAAGAGCGCACGGTCGAAAAAACTGGTATTGCACATTACGAACGTCGCATTCGGACAAGGAGATTGAAGATGCCGCCGCCCCGCAGAGGCAAAGGGAAATTCAAAGGCAAAGGCAAGTTCGGCAAGGATAAGAAGGATCGCGGGCAGCGCGCGCTGTTCCGGCGCCGCAAGTTCTGCCGCTTCACCGCGGAAAAGGCCGAGTGGATCGACTACAAGGACATCGAGACGCTGAAGGATTTCGTCAACGAGAACGGCAGGATCATTCCGGCGCGCATCACCGGGACCTCATCCGGCTACCAGCGCCAGCTGTCCGAGGCGATCAAGCGGGCGCGATTCCTCGCGCTGCTGCCGTATACGGACCTGCACTGAGGCGCGCGCGATGCAAGTGATCCTGATGGAAAAACTGGCCAACCTCGGCAACCTCGGCGATGTCGTCAAGGTAAAGGACGGCTACGCGCGCAACTACCTGATCCCGCAGGGCAAGGCAAAGCGCGCCACCGAGGCCAATGTCAAGGCGTTCGAAACGCGCCGTGCGGAGCTCGAGAAGGCGCAGGCCGAGGCGCTCGCCCGGGCGCAGGAACGCGGCGCGACGCTCGACGGGGTCACGATCCAGGTGGTGCAGAAGGCCGGGGTCGACGGGCGGTTGTTCGGTTCGGTGACCAACTACGACATCGTCGAGGCGCTCAAGGCGCAGGGCCACGAAGTGGAGCGCTCGCAGGTGCGGATGCCGGACGGCCCCCTCAAGCAGGTCGGCGACTACCATCTCCAGATCGCGCTGCACACCGACGTGTTGGTTACGGTCAACGTCGCGGTCATCGGCGAGAGCTAGGAAAATGGGGTCAGAGTAACTTTTGCTCCGCTTGCCGGAGTACAGGTTTCCGCAAGTTACTCTGACCCCATTTTTTTGTTGTAGCATCGAAGCCCGATGGCTCGCGTGCCGCAAACGCAGGTGGTGCACCCCGGGTCGGCCGATCCGCAGCTCCTTGCGCTGAGAGTCCCGCCGCACTCGGTCGAGGCCGAGCAGTCGCTGATCGGCGGCCTGCTGCTGGACAACCACGCCTTCGATCGCGTGGCGGACATGGTCTCCGGCGAAGACTTCTATCGCGACGACCACCGCCGCATCTTCCGGCATCTGGCGAAACTGATCGGGGCGGGCAAGCCGGCGGACGTGGTCACGGTGTCCGAGTCGATCGAGGCGAGCGAGGACAAGGACCGGACCGGTGGGCCGGCGTATCTCGGGGCGCTGGCGCAGAACACGCCCTCCGCGCTCAACATCCGCCGCTACGCGGAACTGGTGCGCGAGCGCGCGGTGCAGCGGCGCTTGGCTCAGGTCGCGACCGAAATCGCCGAAGCCGCGCTGAGCCCATCCGGCAAGGAGGTGGCGCAGCTCCTCGATGAAGCCGAATCGCGCATCTTTGAGATCGGCGAAATCGGCGCGCGCGGCGGGCAGGGGTTCAAGGACATCAAGCAGGAGCTCGCCCGGGTCTTCGAACGCCTCGACGACCTGTACCACAGCGAGAACCAGTCGGGGATCACCGGCATCCCGACCGGTTTTCTCGACCTCGACGAGAAGACCGCCGGGCTGCAGCCGGGCGACCTGATCATCGTCGCCGGTCGCCCATCCATGGGGAAAACCTCGCTGGCGCTCAACATCTGCGAGCATGTCGCGGTGGATAACGGCCTGCCGGTGGCGATCTTCAGCATGGAAATGTCCGGCATGCAGCTTTCAGCGCGCGTGCTCGGCTCGATCGCGCGCGTGGACCAGCACAAGATGCGCACCGGGCGCCTCACCGACGAGGAATGGCAGCGGCTGTCGCACGCGATGGGGCGCCTGCACGAGGCGCCGGTGTTCATCGACGAAACGGCGGCGCTCAATGCGCTCGAGCTGCGGGCGCGCGCGCGGCGGCTCAAGCGCCAGTGCGGCAAACTGGGCCTGGTGATGGTGGATTACCTGCAGCTCATGTCGGCTTCCTCGCAGGGCGAGAACCGCGCGACCGAGATCTCGGAGATTTCGCGCTCGCTCAAGGCGCTTGCCAAGGAGCTCGACGCTCCGGTGGTCGCGCTGTCGCAGCTCTCGCGCGCGGTGGAGCAGAGAAACGACCGCCGCCCGATGATGTCCGACCTGCGCGAAAGCGGGGCGATCGAACAGGATGCGGACGTGATCTTCTTCATCTACCGCGACGAAGTCTATTACCCCGACAAGCCGGACGTGAAGGGCCGCGCCGAGGTGATCATCGGCAAGCAGCGCAATGGCCCGATCGGCAGGGTCGAACTCGCCTTCCTCGGCCAGTACACGCGCTTTGAGAATCTGGCGCACCCGGCGACCTATTGACCCGTCGCGGCTGCTCGCGAAGCCTTTGCGCGCGCGGAATTGCGGACAGAGCAGGGCGCGCTAGCGCTTGGTGGCGCTCCAGCGTCCTTCGGCGCCGGTTTCGGCGCGGAAGGATCCTTCCATCCGGTTGCCGCTCACACGCCCGCTAAAGTCGCGCCGCGCCCCCGCGTTGTCCACGTAGGCGAAACTGATCTGGAAGCCGCGCAGCCGCGCGTCGCGCAGGCCCGCCTGCACCGGGCCGAGCGCGACATTGCCGTCGAGCTTCTGATAACGCTGCTCGAACGTGAGTTCGGCCTTCTCGCCGCCCGTTTCGAGCGTCCAGCCGCCCATCACATTGGCGGGAATGATCCACAGATAGGCCCGGCGCCCGTCCATGTTGGAGGTCTCGTCGGCCTCCCAATCCTCCATGTTGAACGAGTGCGACACCACGCGCGTGCCGGGGCGCATCGAGAGGAGTTGCGGCCGCAGCTTGAGATTGAGCGCCGGCAGAAGATACATCGTGATGACGGTGGCCTGGCTGAAGTCGCTGGCGAAGATGTCGCCTTGCACGATCTTGGCGCGACTGGTGACACCGGCCTTCTCGACGTTACGCTGCGCATGCTTTGCCATGTCAGGGTTGTACTCGATGCCCAGCGAGCGCGCGCCGAACTTCTTTGCCGCCGCGATCGCGATCTTGCCGTCGCCGGCGCCCAGGTCGACCACGTAATCGTTGGGCGTGACCTGTGCCATGCGCAGCATCCGGTCCACGACCTCGTCCGGGGTGGGCACCCAGATCACGTCCTTGCCGGCCTGGCCGACCTGGGGCTCGTAGTCCTTGTCCTTCTGCTGCGCGGTTGCGGGAAGGGCGAGAACAAGCGCGGCGGCAAGCGGCGCGGCGATTCTTGCGACAAAGCTCATCCAGAATCCTCTCCAAAAAGGCTGCGAAGGTTACCAGAAATCAGAGCGATTCGGCGGCGCGGTCCGCCAGGCGAGACCGCTCGCCGCGCGCGAGCGTCACGTGCCCGGCATGCGCCCAGTCCTTCATCCGGTCCACCACGTAGGTCAGGCCGGAACTGCCCTCGGTCAGGTACGGCGTGTCGATCTGCGCGATGTTGCCCAGGCAGACCACCTTGGTTCCGGGCCCGGCCCGCGTCACCAGCGTCTTCATCTGCTTGGGCGTCAGGTTCTGCGCCTCGTCGATGATCAGCCACTTGTTGATGAAGGTGCGGCCGCGCATGAAATTGAGCGACTTGACGCGGATGCGCGAGCGCACCAGGTCCCGGGTCGCGGCGCGTCCCCACTCGCCGCCCGATTCGTCGGAGGCGTTGAGGACGTCGAGGTTGTCCTCGAGCGCGCCCATCCAGGGCTGCATCTTCTCTTCCTCGGTGCCGGGGAGAAAGCCGATGTCCTCGCCGAGCGGCACGGTGAGCCGCGTGACGATGATTTCGCGGTAGCGCTTCTCGTCCAGCACCTGGGTGAGTCCGGCCGCGAGCGCAAGCAGCGTCTTCCCGGTGCCTGCCTGGCCGAGCAGCGTAACGAAGTCGATCTGCGGGTTCAGCAGCAGGTTGAGCGCGAAATTCTGCTCGCGGTTCCGGGCCGTGATGCCCCAGACCGAGTTCTTGGCGTGCGTGTAGTCGCGCAGCGTTTCGAGCACCGCGACGCGGCCCTGCCTTTCCTTCACCAGCGCGTACAGCGGCCGCTCGCCCGATTCGTCGAACACGAATTCGTTCAGCCGCAGCCGCGGCACCAGCGGTCCGCGGACCCGGTAGTACGTGTGACCCTCCTTCTTCCACGATTCCATGTCGCGGCCGTGCGTATCCCAGAATTCGCCCGGGAGCGGGCGCACGCCGGTGTAGAGGAGATCCGTGTCTTCGAGCACCTGGTCGCTGAAGTAATCCTCCGCGGCGAGGCCGAGCGCCTTCGCCTTGATCCGCATGTTGATGTCCTTGGACACCAGGATCACCTGGCGCTGCGGCTCGCGCTTCTGCAGATGGCGCACCACGGAAAGGATCTGGTTGTCGGTCTTGCCCGAGGCGAGCGTCGCGGGAAGATCGCCGTTGATCGCCTCGGTTTGCAGGTACAGTCGGCCGCGCGGACGCTCTCCCGCCCGGGCCGCGATGCGGATGCCCGCGGCGATGTCCGCGACGGCGTTGGACACGATCTCGTCCAGGAACCGGCTCGCCTGACGCGCGTTGCGCGCCACATCGGACAAGCCTTTCTTGTGATTGTCCAGCTCTTCCAGCGTGCCGATCGGCAGATAGATGTCGTGCTCCTCGAAGCGGAACAGGCTTGCCGGATCGTGCATCAGCACGTTGGTGTCGAGCACGAACAGCTTCGCCAGTCTTTTTTTTCGGGGGGAGGGGGTTTTCTTCGCCATTGAGGGATGGGACTCTGCCGGTGCTTCTGTCCGTTCCTGTTCGAGTTGCGTGTCGATCGGACGATCAGAGGGTCTTAACAAAGTGAAGTACCTCTTCGACGTGGCCTGGCACCTTGACGCCGCGCCATTCTCGCGCCAGCACCCCGGTCGCGTCGACCACGAAGGTGCTGCGCTCGATGCCGCGGACCTTTTTCCCGTACATGTTTTTCTGCTTCATCACGCCGAATTGGCTGCAGACCTGCTCGTCAGCGTCAGAAAGCAGCTCGAATGGAAACTTCAACTTCGCTTTGAAGCCCTGGTGTGACTTCACCGAGTCGCGTGAAATGCCGAATACCTCGCAGCCGGCTTTCTTGAATTCCTTGTAGAGGTCGCGGAACTGGACGCCCTCGGTGGTGCAGCCTGGGGTGTTGTCTTTCGGGTAAAAGTAGAGCACCAGATTCTTGCCGCGAAGCTGCGAGAGCCGGAACATCGAACCGCCGGTCGAGGGGAGGGAAAAGTCCTTGACGGATTTTCCGAGCATCCGCGCGGGTTCTTAAAACCCCATCTTAGGAAAGTGTCGCAACGCTTTCATTGAACATGTTTTTTGCGGGCGCTGCAAGTGCTCGGCCGAGGCCGTCCGCAGTGATTCGCAGGGGACTGATTCAAAGGCAGTTTTTCAGCAAGGTCCCCATCCGGCCGGTCTACGCCTTCGCGCGCCGCACCCGGGCCTTTCGACCTGAGGGTGGCGCGGAGCTTGGGAGAAGGCTGGTGAGGATTCTCGGCGCGGCCGGGCTGGGGTTTGCCGTGACCCCGATTACGGATGGCGTGCGAGGAAGCGCCGCAGTTCGCGCAAGACTTCGGCGGGTCGCTCCTCGGGCAGGAAATGCCCGCAAGGCAGCGCGCGCCCGGTAACGTTCTTCGCGACTTCGCGCCAGTCGGAGAGCGGCCTGAACATACGCGCGATCACGCCCTGCTTGCCCCACAGCACCAGCACCGGCATCGCGATCTTGCGTCTAAGATCCTTCCGGTCGTGCTCCAAATCGATCGTCGCCGCGGCGCGGTAGTCCTCGCAGGTCGCATGGACGGTGCGCGGATCGCTGAAAGCACGCACGTACTCCCGTTGCGCTGCCTTGGAAAAGTGCTTCAGCCCCGACTTGCCGCGGCCGATCCGGCCGAGGATGTAGTGGGGCACCTGCCGCGCTAGAAGCGTTTCGGGCAAGGGATATTTCTGGATCAGGAAGAACCAGTGGTAGTAGGCGGTCGCAAAGGCCTTGTCCGTGCTCTGGTACATCTTGAGCGTAGGAGAAATGTCGAGTACGGTCAGACTGCGCACCCTAGTGCCGTGGTCGCGCGCCAGGCGATGGGCGACGCGGCCGCCCCGGTCGTGCCCGACGACGTGAAACGAGCGATGGCCCAGCGCATCCATCACTTCGGCCATGTCCTGGGCCATTGCGCGCTTCGAATAGTTGGAATGATCCGGCAGGCCGCGCGGCTTGGAGGAATCGCCGTAGCCGCGCAGATCGGCGCACACGACGGTGTAATCGCGCGACAGCCTCGGCGCGACCCGGTGCCACATCGCATGCGTCTCGGGGTAGCCGTGCAGCAGCAGCACCGGCGGGCCGTCCCCCGCGGTGACGAGGTTGATCGTCGCGCCGCTGGTGCGGATGCGCGGGCGCAGAAATCCCGGAAACAGGGGCTGGTTCACGAACGGGCGACCAGAAAGACGCCGACGATGATGACTCCGATGCCGGCCATGCGCATCGGCGTCACCGCCTCGCCGAGCACCCACCACGCAAGCAGCGCGTTCAGCGCAAAACCGATCGAGAGCATCGGATAGGCGACGCTGACTTCGGTGCGCGACAGGGCGAGGATCCACACCACCAGGCTGACTGCGTAACAACCGGCGCCGCCGAGGATTCTCGGCTCGAGCGCGAGCCGCAGTCCGACCGGGAGCGCGTTATCGAGCGTGAACGCGAATGGCCCCACGGCGTTGGTGCCCGCCTTGAGCAGGAGCTGCGCCACCGTGCCGAGCGCGATCGCCACGATCAGCAGCGTGAAGCTCAGCGCGGTCATTGCATCAGCAGCGCCGCCGCCACCCTGCGCGCGTCTGCGAGAAGGACGTTGTAGGTGCGGCAAGCTGCCTGCAGATCCATGACGTCGAGCCCGATGCGCGCTGCGGCGAGCGGGCGCACGAGCGCGGGATTCGGAAACCGCAGCCGCGCGCCGGTGCCCAGCAGCACCATGTCCATGCCGAGACCGGCCAGCATCTCGAAGTCGCCGATCGCGAGCGCATCGAATCCGGCAATTCTCCAGGCAACCACCCGATCGGGCAGCACGATGACGCTCGTGTCGTGGCGAACGCCGTTCACCACGACGTAGCCGTCGCCGTACGCGGCGATCGAATGGAGCGCTGTCGGGACGGAGAGCTGAAGTTTCACTGATAAAATTCTAGCCCTTATGAGAGAGTTTGCGCGCATCCGGCGGCTCCCGCCCTACGTCTTCAACATCACCAACGAGCTGAAGATGGCGGCGCGC
>CAZYVT010000097.1:0-10765 GCA_964651335.1 uncultured Enterobacteriaceae bacterium
CCCGACCAGCTCGAAACTCTCCGATTGCGCTTCGACACGCGGCGCGAGCGCGGCGGGCAGCGCCGACGACGGCGCGCCGTGACCGCCGTGACCTTCGTCAGCAAAAACAGTGACCGGCAATAGCGCCAGCACCAATCCGAATAACCATTTCATGGCAATACTCCCAGAGCCTGATTCATACGGGCGATAGCGCGTGCTCCCTCGAGCCTGGCGCGCGTGAAATTGAGTTCGGATTCGAAGCGCTCGTTCTCGGCGCGCAGGCGGCTGACCAGATCCAGTTCCCCGAGCGCAAATGCCTTCGCCAGAAGGCGCTGCGTGTCGGCAGCGAGCGTAAAGCGTGTTTCGGTCAGTTCCATCACGGCGCGCGCCTGCTCCAGTTCCCGGCGCGCGGCTTCAACTTCCGCGGCGAGCTTGGTGCGTTCGAGTCCGGAAGCGGCCTGTGCTTCGATCATTTCCGCGTTTGCAGCGGCAATGCGCGGCTTGTTGCGCGCATCGGTCGCGAACGGCAACCGAAAGCGCACCTCAAAAGAGTGAGCGTACGGCTCGTCGAACAGACCACGTTCGCGCCGCAGCCCAAGCTCCAACTCGGGATTGTTGCGCAGACTTTGCGTGGCCTGCTTGAGCTTGGCCTGCGCGGTAGCCACCGCACGTTGCAACGGCGCGAGTAGTGGGTGGTCATCGAGGGCGGCGGCCTGCGCGGCGAGGGTTTCTTCCCCGCGGGGCAACGTGCTCAACCCTGTCAGCACGTTGAAGCCCTGTCTCGCCCTGAATGTCTTGATCTCGGCTTCGGCAAGCGCGGCACGCGCCAGGCGTTCCGCGGCCTGCGCCTGGTTGAGATCGACGCGCGCCAGATCGCCGGCCTTGACGCGACGCTCGACATCCGCGGCGAGCACCGCCGCTTCCTCCACCTTGCGCCGCGCGAGCGCCAGCTCGTTTTCGGTGAGCCGTACCTGCCAAACTGCGTCGCGCACTTCGCCGGCGACCTTCAGCTTGGCCGCGGCGAGCGCGGTATCGTACTGATCGCGCTCGGCGCTGACGATTGCAGCTTGGCGTCCCTGTTCCCCGGGCAGCCACAGCGGCAAAGCGATTTCGGCACTCAACTCGCGCGCCCCTTGATCGCGGTGCAGGCGGTCGTCGCGGTTACTGACGACCAGGCTGGGCGGCTCTGGAAACAAGGCCTGTGTGGCGTCGCGTTTCGCCGCGAATTCCTCGGCGCGTGCCGGTTGGGCCTGATTCGCGGGCTGCCGCGCCCAGGCGCGTTCCACGGCGTCGCGCAGCGTGCCATCGGCGCACACCGGCGGCGCGAGCAACAGCATGATGATGCAAACGCTTCTACGCATGGCATCCTCGTCGTGATCGAAAATTGGAATACACGCATGGCGCGGTAGTCCGCGCGCAGCGGCGGCGCTTAACATTGCACGTCGGGCGCGCTGTTACAGCGCGGCGGCGCGGAGGCGGGAGGAGATGCGGCGGGGCGGCCGCGGCGGCAAGCGCCGCGTAGACGCAAAATGCTCTTCGAATCATGCTCTCTTCCGACGTGATGACGCGCAAACCCGCGCCGCGCGGCGCGGGGCTTCAGCGATCAGCGAGAGAGAGCGAGCGGGGGCCGGTCGAGGTGCCCCGGGACGACGCCCGAGGCGGGAGAATCAACGAAGGGAATGCGGCTTGCGCCGGCGGCGGCGCCGGAGAACCAGTGCGCTACCTCGGAGGCGACCGGGGCGCTTACGCAGGACGCGGAGCATAGCCCGCACACTGAGGCAAGCAGCCCGCCATGCGAGTCGTACTCGCGCGGCGCCGAATCCTGATCGGTCGCGTGATCGTGCGCCGTCGCGTGCGCCGCTGGCGCACCGCCGTGATGCGCATCGCATAGCGACGCAGCCAATGCCGCATACCCACGCAGTGGCAGGAGCGCGAGCAATGCGAGCACTAGAAGAAATCTGGCGCGGCGACTCATTTTTAGAATCCTAGCACAACCCCGTTCTATGCTCGGAAGGTCAAGTGCGGCGCAAGCCGAAGTCCCTGAGCATCTCGCGCGCGCAGTTGTGACCCGGCGCACCGGTGACGCCCCCGCCGGGGTGCGCGCCTGCACCGCAAAGATACAGTCCCTGCACCGGCGAGCGGTAATCGGCATAGCCGAGGAGCGGCCGCGCCGACCAGAGCTGATCGAGCGAGAGCGCGCCGTGAAAGATATCGCCTGCGATCAGTCCGAATTCGCGCTCCAGGTCGGCGGGAGAAAGCGCCGTGTGCGCGATCACGCTGTTCCTGAAACCCCGGGCATGAGACTCGATCACGTCGAAGATGCGGTCCACCGCTTCTTCCTTTCTCGAACCCCAGTCCGCATCCGGCGCAAAGTGCTGGCAGAACAGGCTCGCGACGTGCATACCCTTGGGCGCGAGCGTATCGTCGAGAGTGCTCGATATGACCATCTCGACGATCGGCGCCCGGGACATCCCTTCGGCGCGCGCGTCCAGGTAGGCGCGATCCATGTAGCCGAGACTCGGCGCCAGAATGATGCCGGTTGCGTGATGCGGCCCGGGATCGGGAAGACAGGTGAAAGTCGGAAGTGAGGCGAGCGCGACGTTCATGCGGAAGCTCGCCGATCCGCACTTGTAGCGCTGCATTCGCGCAACGATCTCGGCGGGTAGTGCGCTGCGCTCGACCAGCTCCAGGTAGAGAAGTTTTGGGTTCACGTTCGCGGCCACGCTGCGCGCGCCGATCTCGCTGCCGCCGGCGAGCGCCACGCCCGTCGCGCCGCCGTTCTTCACCAGGACGCGCTCGACGCGGGCGTTGCATTCGATCTCGACGCCGAGGCGCCGCGCTTCCGCCGCGAGCGCTTTGCTGATTGCGCCCATGCCGCCGATCGCGTGTCCCCACACGCCGCGCTTGCCGTTCACTTCGCCGAAGCAGTGGTGCAGCAGCACGTACGCCGTGCCCGGGTGGTAGGGGCTTGCATAGTTCCCGACCACGGCGTCGAAGCCGAAGGCCGCCTTGATGCCGTCGGCCTCGAACCAGCGCTCGAGCAATTCAGCCGCGCTCCTGGTGAACAGCTCGAGCGCATCACGCCGCGCCTCCATGTCCAGCCGCAGAAGCCGCCGTCCGACCTTCACGGCGCGCAGCGCGTCGAGCAGGCCGCCGCCGACATTGGGAGGCGTTTCGAGCACCAGTGCACGCAGCACATCGGCGATGCGCTCGATCGTTCGCCAGTAATCAGGCAGGCGCTCGGCGTCGCGCGCGGAAAATTTCGCCAGCTCGCGCTGCGTCGCCTCTAGCCCGCCGCCGACCTTGAGGTAGTCGCGTTCCGAGAGCGGCAGGAAATTGGAGAACGGGCGCTCGACAATGCGCAGGCCGTGTTCAGCGAGGCGCAGATCGCGGATCACCTTCAGCTGCAGCAGGCTCACCGTGTAGGCGGCGACCGAGTTGCGAAAACCGGGATGAAACTCTTCGGTTACCGCGGCGCCGCCGACCACGTGCCTGCCCTCGAGCACTTTCACCTTGAGGCCCGCACGCGCGAGATAGCAGGCGCACACCAATCCGTTATGGCCCGCGCCGATGACCACGGCGTCGAAGTGCGGCGTCACTTTCTCCTGCGCTCGACCAACTTGAGCATGGTGTCGAGGGTGATCGAGCGAAACGTTGCCTTGGCAGTCTCGTCGATCTCGGCGAGCACCACGGAGACCGCGTCTTCGACTTCGACCGCGGCCGGCGCATCCCGCCCGGCTTCGCGGCGGGCGCTGCGCCGGCCGCCGCGACGCGGCGCGCTGATATCCTCGTACAGGCCGATCACGTCCATCAGCGTGAGGCGCCTGGCGTTGCCGGTAAAGCGGTAGCCGCCGCCGACACCACGCGCCGACTCGACCAGCCCGGCACGGCCGAGCGAACGCAGCACCTTGGATAAATGGTGCGGCGAGATCCGGTATTTGCGGGCGATGCCGGCGGCGGAGAGCTGGCGCCCGGGGTTGGCCGCGAACTCGAGCACGCTGTAGAGCGCGGCAAGCGTGTTCTTCTGCAGCCTCATGAGTCGAGGTCCTTCTCGAGCGGGATGAACGGCCCGGCCATCATCCCCTGGCTGCGAAAGAACGAAAGAATCAGGTGATTGTCGCGCGCGAGGATGGTGCGCACTTTGGTCACGCCCAGCCGCCGGAATCCGTCGCAGATCGCCTCCAGCAGCCGTGCGCCGACGCCGCCCTGACGCGCTTCCGGCCGTACGCTGATCGCGAACACCCAGCCGCAGGGCGGCGAGCCGAACTCCCAGTCGCGCACTTCTCCGATGACAAAGCCTTCGATCCGCCCGTCGGCATCGGCGACCAGGAAAAAACGCTGCTGGCGCCTGCCGCTGCCGTAGCGCTGCAGGATCTCGCTCCAGTACTCGGGCTTGCGCAATCCGGTGACGCCGGCATCGATCTCGATGACCTGGGCAAGGTCGCCTGCCTGCGCGCCGCGCACCTTCACCGGGTTCTTGCCGGTCCTCAACGATGCCACGCGGATTTCTTGAGACAGATCAAACTTGAACGTATCATCGAGGCTTACCGTATGAAAGGCGCTTTTCGGTACCGAATTACCGTCCGAGTGCCATTCTAAAGGAGGAGGCTATGCTGTTCAGAAGCTTGGTCGGGGCATTGCTCGCGCTCTGGCTCGGCGCCCTGCAGGCGCAGGAGCCGATCCGGATCGGTTCGTTCCTGGCCGTCACCGGCGGCGCCGCGTTCCTCGGCGATCCCGAGCAGAAGACACTCGAGCTGTATGTGGAGAAACTGAACGCCGCAGGCGGCTTGCTCGGCAGGAAACTGCAGCTCGTCGCCTACGACTCCGCCGGCGACGCCGAAAAGGCGCGCACCTTCGTCAAGCGCCTGATTGAGCAGGACAAGGTCGACCTGATTGTCGGCGGCACGACCACCGGCGAGACCATGGCCGTGGTGGCGCTTGCCGAGCAGGCGGGCATTCCCTTCATCTCGCTCGCCGGGGCAGTGGTGATCATCGAGCCGGTGAAGAAGTGGGTGTTCAAGACGCCGCACACCGACCGCATGGCTTGCGAGAAAATCTTCATCGACATGAAAGCGCGCGGCGCGACCCGGGTGGGCCTGATCTCGGGCGCGGGCGGGTTCGACAAGTCGATGCGCGGCGAATGCCTGAAGGTGGCAAAGAACCACGGCATCGAGATCGTGGCGGACGAGTCCTATGGCCCTGCCGACACGGACATGACGGCGCAGCTCACCAAGATCCGGCAGAACGCGCAGGTACAGGCGGTCCTCAACGCCGGCTTCGGCCAGGGCCCGGCGATCGTCACCAAGAACTACCGCCAGATCGGCATGACCGTGCCGCTCTACCAGTCGCACGGCGTCGCCTCAAAGGAATTCATCAAGTTGGCTGGAGAGGCGGCCGAAGGCGTGCGGCTGCCCGCCGCAGCGCTGCTCGTCTCGGACCAGCTCGCCGACAGCGATCCGCAGAAAATCGTCGTGGCCCACTACCGGAGGGAATACGAAGCCCGGTTCAAATCCGACGTTTCGACCTTTGGCGGTCACGCCTACGATGGCCTGATGCTCGCGGTCGAGGCGATCAAGAAGGCGGGCTCGACCGACAAGGCCAAGGTGCGCGATGCGCTCGAGAACATCAAGGGCTACGTCGGCACGGGAGGCATCGTCAACCTGTCGGCCACAGACCACTTGGGGCTGGATCTCAGCGCCTTCCGCATGCTCGAGATCCGCAAAGGCGATTGGACGCTGGTCAAATGAAGTAATAGTCTGGGGCGGATCGTCCATGTCCGCCCAGTTTCTCCAGTTTTTCCTCGCCGGGCTGACGATCGGCGCGATCTACGCGCTGGTCGCGCTCGGCTTTTCGATCATCTACAACGCCAGCCAGGTCATCAATTTCGCGCAGGGCGAGTTCGTGATGATCGGAGGCATGGCGACGGTGTCGCTCGCCGGCGCCGGCTTGCCGATGCCGGTGGCGATTGCGGCTGCGGTGCTGCTCGCCGCGGCGATCGGGCTTGCTCTGGAAAAGTTCGCCGTGGAGCCGGCGCGCGGCGCCTCCGTGGTGACCCTCATCATCATCACCATCGGCGCCTCGATCCTGCTCAGGGGCCTCGCGACGCTGGTGTGGGACAAGAACATCCACCCGCTCAAGGCGTTCTCGGGCGAGGCGCCGATCCGGATCGCGGGCGCGACCATCGTGCCGCAGAGCCTGTGGGTGATCGGCATCACGCTCGTCATCGTGCTGCTGCTCAGTTGGTTCTTCGGCCGTACGCTTCTCGGCAAGGCGCTGCTCGCCACCTCGCACAATCGCCTTGCGGCGCAGCTCGTCGGCATCAACGTGCGCCACGTCCTGCTCGCCTCGTTCGGGCTCTCGGCGGCGCTGGGCGCCGTCGCGGGAATCCTGGTGGCGCCGATCACTTTCACCTCATGGGACATCGGCGTGATGCTCGGTCTGAAAGGATTCGCCGCGGCGATCCTCGGAGGCATGGGCAGCGGGGCCGGTGCGGTACTCGGCGGTCTGGTGCTGGGGCTGGTCGAAGCAATGAGCGCAGGATATGTTTCCTCGGCATACAAGGACGCGATCGCGTTCATCGTCATCCTCGCGGTGCTCGTCTTCCTGCCGAGCGGGCTGCTCGGCAAGCGCAGCACCGACCGCGTCTAGGACGGAGCCCGCATGCTCTCGCGCCTCGCCTCGCCGCGCACCGGAGGGCTCGCCGCGCTTGCGCTGGTCGTGCTGCTGCTGCCGCTCGCGCTGCGCAACAACTATTACTACGAAGTCGCGATTCTGGTCGGCCTCAACGCGATCGTGTGCGTCGGCCTGAACCTGCTGATCGGCTACGCGGGCCAGATCAGCCTCGGGCATGCGGGATTTTTCGGGCTGGGCGCCTATGCCTCGGCGATCCTTACTGCGCGTTACGGATGGCCGCCGCTTGCGGCGATGCTTGCCGCGACCGCGGGAGTCGCCGCGCTCGCCTACGTGATCGGCCGCCCGATTCTCAGGTTGCGCGGCCACTATCTTGCCATGGCGACGCTCGGGATGGGCATCATCATCTCGATCGTGGTAGCGACCGAGGATCGCCTGACCGGCGGCCCGGACGGCATGCCGGTTCCGGCGCTCGCCCTCGCCGGCGTCACGCTCTCGGGCGAGCGGGCCTGGTACTGGGTCATCGGAGCGCTGGTGGTCGTCTCGGTGTGGCTGGCGCAGAACCTGGTCGATTCGCCGCACGGCCGCGCGCTGCGCGCGCTGCACACCTCGGAAATCGGCGCCGAGGTCGCCGGCATCGACAGCGCCCGCCACAAGGTGCGCGTGTTCGTCATCTCCGCAGTGTACGCGGCGCTCGCCGGCAGCCTCGCCGCGCACTACGCCGGCTTCATCACGCCCTCCAAGGTGACGTTCTTTCACTCGATCGAGCTGGTCACGATGGTCGTGTTCGGCGGCATGGCATCGACCTTCGGCGCGGTGGTCGGCGCGGCGGTGCTCACGACGCTGCCTCAGGCGCTCACGCTGCTCAAGGAATACGAGATGGTCGTATTCGGCGCCGTAATGATGCTCACCATGATCTTCATGCCCAAGGGCCTGGTGCCAACGCTTGCGGCGCTCCTTGCGCCCGGGACTCTGAAGCGATGAGCCTGCTGCGCGTGGAAGGCCTGACGAAGGAATTCGGCGGCGTGCGCGCGGTCGAAAACCTCAGTTTCTCGATCCCGGCCGGCGCGGTTTTTTCGATCATCGGGCCGAACGGCGCCGGCAAGACGACGCTCCTCAACCTGCTCACCGGCATCTACGTGCCTTCGAGCGGACGAATCCTGCTGGAGGAGCGCGAGCTCACGCGCTGCGCCCCTTACGAATACGCGGCCTGCGGCATCGCGCGCACGTTCCAGAATCTGCAGCTGTTCCTCAACATGAGCGCTCTGGAGAACGTCATGGTCGGGCGCTACATGCGCGAGCGCTGCGGCCTTGCGGCGGCGCTGTTCCGGTTTCCGGCACTGGCGCGCGCCGAGCGCGTCGCCCGTGCGGAGGCGGAGGAGCTGATGCGCTACGTCGGCCTTGCGGACCACGTGGCGTCAAGGTCGGACGCGATGCCGTACGGATCGCTCAAGCGACTCGAAATCGCGCGCGCACTGGCGACCAGACCGCGGCTGCTGCTGCTGGACGAGCCCGCGGCGGGCCTCAATCCGATCGAGACGCTGGAAGTCGACGCGCTGATCTCGAAGCTCGCCGAATCGGGCATCACCGTGGTGCTCGTCGAGCACAACATGCGTCTCGTGATGGGCGTCTCGGACCACATTCTGGTGCTCGACTACGGCAGGCAGCTCGCCGAGGGGAGCGCTGAGGAGGTCCGCCATGACCCCAAGGTGATCGAGGCCTATCTCGGAAGCGGCGCGGCAAATTCCGCCACGCCGCCGGGAGCAGGCTGATGCTCGAAGTGAAGGCGCTTACCAGCCATTACGGACGCATCCCGGCCCTGAAAGGGATCGACCTGTCGGTGCGCTCAGGCGAACTGGTCGCGCTCGTGGGCGCGAACGGCGCCGGCAAGACGACATTGCTGCGCGCCATTTCGGGAGTGCAACCGGTGAGCGCGGGGCGCGTGCTCTTCAAAGGCGTGGACATCACGCGGTCCGCCCCCGATCGGCGCGTGCGACAGGGGATCGTGCAGGTCCCCGAAGGCAGACAAGTGTTCGGGCCGCTCTCGGTCCTGGACAATCTGCTCCTCGGGGCCTACACCCGGCCGCGCGCCGAAAGCGCGCGCGGGCTTGAGCGCGTTTACGGCATGTTTCCGGCGCTTGCCGAGCGGCGCCACCAACCGGCGGGCACGCTCTCCGGCGGGCAACAACAGATGCTCGCCATGGGCCGAGCGCTCATGGCGCGCCCGACGCTGCTGCTGCTCGATGAACCCTCGATGGGCCTTGCTCCCCGCCTCGTGGAAGAGGTGTTCGGGACCGTCCGGGCGCTGAAGGGAGCAGGCACCACGATCTTTCTCGTCGATCAGAACGCGCGTGCCGCGCTCGCCATAGCCGACCGGGCCTATGTGCTGGAAACCGGAAATATCGTGCTCGCCGGGACCGGCGCCGAGCTGCTTGCGAGCGAACAGGTGCAAGCCGCTTACCTCGGCCTGTAAGGGCGCTTGAGGCAAATCAAAGCCGAACCGCTCCTGACGTGTTGTTATGCTGGATCGCAGCGGAAAGAGCATATGAAAACTACACTTGTTGCAGGGATTTCCAGCACCCGCGAGATCGTGGTGGACCGCGAACGCACCATCGATTTCATGGGAGAAAGCGCGCGTGTTTACGCCACGCCGATGCTGGTGAGGGACATCGAGATGACGTGCCGCGAGCTCCTGCTCGCGCACCTCGACACGGGCGAAGACTCGGTCGGCACGCGGGTCGAGCTCGACCACCTGGCGCCGACGCTCGTGGGCATGAAGGTGAAAATTGAAGCCAAGGTTTCCGAGGTGAAAGGCCGCGCGGTCACCTTCGAATTGGCCGCGCACGACGGTCTCGATGCGATCTGCCGCTGCAAGCACTCGCGCTTCATCGTCGACGTGAAGCAGACCGAGCAGCGGCTTGCGGCGAAGGCACAGAAGGCGAAAGGCGCGTGAAGAAAACCGAAACCGGCCGGGTCGAAAAGAAAGCGACGTACTGCTACCAGTGCGTCGCCGGTCCCGATCTGCTCACGGTCAAGGTGGTCGACGGCGTGGCGACCGAGGTCGAGCCGAATTTCGCCGCGAGCGAGATCCACCCCGGCGGCGGCAGGGTGTGCGTCAAGGCCTACGGCCTGGTGCAGAAACTCTATAACCCGCACCGCGTGCGCACGCCGATGAAGCGCACCAATCCAAAGAAGGGTCGCGGCGAGGATCCGGGATTCGTGCCGATCTCGTGGGACGAAGCGTTCGACACCATTGCGCGGAAACTGCTCGAGATCCGGGCCAAAGGATTGCTTGACGAGTCCGGTTACCCGCGGGTGGCGGCAAGCTTCGGCGGCGGCGGCACGCCGCAGTCGTACATGGGAACGTTCCCGGCGTTTCTCGGCGCCTGGGGCGCGGTGGACATGGGCTTCGGCTCGGGCCAGGGCGTCAAGTGCACGCACTCTGAACATATGTATGGAGAATTCTGGCACCGCGCATTTACGGTTTCGCCGGACACGCCGATGTGCGACTACGTAATCTCCTGCGGCGCCAACACCGAGGCCTCGGGAGGGGTGGTCGGCGTATGGCGTCACGCGGACGCCCGAATCCGCGGCATGAAGCGCGTGCAGGTCGAGCCGCACCTGTCGATTACTGGAGCGTGCTCCGCCGAGTGGGTGCCGATCAAGCCCAAGACCGATGCGGCGTTCCTGTATGCGCTGATTCACACCATGCTCCACGAATACCCACGCGAGCGGCTCGATCTGAATTTCCTGCAGCAGCACACCTCGTCGCCCTACCTCGTCGGCCCGAACGGGTTCTACCTGCGCGATCCGCTGACCCGGCAACCGCTCATCGCAGCCGCGCTCGAGCAGCGCGTCACAATCGAGGCGGTCGAGATCGGCGCCGATGACGAGGTGCTCGCACAAGGCATGCTGGAGGGCGAGACCGCGTTCACCAAGCTCGTCCATCACATGAAGCCCTACTCCCCCGAGTGGGCGAGCGGCATTTGCGATGTGCCGGCCACGACGATGCGGCGCATCGCTCGTGAGTATCTCGAGCACGCGCACATCGGCGAGACGGTCCAGATCGACGGCAAGACGCTGCCGTTCCGCCCGGTCGCGGTGGCGCTCGGCAAGACGGTCAACAACGGCTGGGGCGGATTCGAGTGCTGCTGGG
>CAZYVT010000098.1:0-10019 GCA_964651335.1 uncultured Enterobacteriaceae bacterium
CCATCTTGTGCGACACACCGGTGTAGAACAGGATGCTCTCGGTGGTCGCCGTCTTACCGGCGAAGATGTGCGCCGAGATTCCGATGTTCCGATAGCGCTCGATAGGAGTCTTGCGTGCCACGTTCATGCCCGTTGCGGTCCTAGAATCTGTAATGCGAAAACGCCTTGTTGGCCTCGGCCATGCGGTGCACCTCTTCGCGCTTCTTCATTGCACCGCCGCGCCCCTCGGCGGCCTCGGCCAGTTCGCCCGCCAGCCGCGCGCGCATCGACTTCTCGCCGCGCTTCTGCGCCGCCTCCCGGATCCAGCGCATCGACAGCGCCATGCGCCGCACCGGGCGTACCTCGACCGGAACCTGGTAGTTGGCGCCGCCGACGCGCCTGCTCTTCACCTCCACCACCGGCTTGACGTTCTGCATCGCCTGCGTAAACACCTCGACCGGATCCTTGCCCGACTTCGACTTGATCATCTCGAGCGCGCCGTACACGATCCGCTCGGCCACCGACTTCTTGCCGCGGGTCATCAGGACATTGATGAACTTCGCGACGTCCGCGTTGTGGAATTTCGGGTCCGGCAGGATTTCACGCTTCGGAATCTCTCTGCGCCTCGGCATCGTGACTCTCCCTCAGGCCGACTTCGCCAGCTTGGCGCCGTACTTCGAACGCGCCTGCTTGCGGTCCTTGACGCCTTGCGTGTCGAGCGACCCGCGCACGATGTGGTAGCGCACGCCGGGCAGATCCTTGACTCGCCCGCCGCGGATCAGCACCACCGAGTGCTCCTGCAGGTTGTGTCCCTCGCCTCCGATGTAGCCGATCACTTCGTAGCCGTTGGTGAGACGCACTTTGGCCACCTTGCGCAGCGCCGAGTTAGGCTTTTTCGGGGTCGTCGTGTACACGCGTGTGCATACGCCGCGCTTCTGCGGTGACCCGGCAAGCGCAGGGACCTTCGACTTGGCCCGCTTCGCGGAGCGCCCAAGGCGCACTAATTGATTGACAGTAGGCATGTTTTTTCCGCGTCCAGAAACGAACCGGGCGGCCACGTCGCGTAAACCGCAGCCGCCCCAGCGCCAAAAAAAGACATTGGATTCTAAAGGGAAATCAGACCAAGCGCAACACGCGCAGCGGCGCAGAAAGCGCGCCGGGGCGGGGGAAACGGCCGGAAGCGTTACGGCGCGGGCTCGGGAACGAAACGGAAGCGCGCCGCTACCTCGCTGCGCCCGATGCGGGGCAGTGCCCGCACCGCCTCTCCGAGTTCGGCTACGTAGCGCGCGAGGTCGCGGTCATCGAGTAATCCGATGCCCCGGCTCCCGAGTATCAGGAGCGAGCCTTCGTCGTCCAGGATCGCGCCGTTGCGGTCAAACGGCAGGCCGCAATGGTCCACAAGCCCTTCGCCCTCGACGCGCAGCACCAGCGGCGTATAGGCAAGCCGCAGGAAAACGCGCTGCGGGCCGTTCTGGAAAAACCAACGCCCGTGTGCATCGGCAGCGTAGTTACGAGCGATGAAGTCGCGCAGCGCGACGTTGCCGATGCGCTCGTACGTGCCTCGCGCCGGGTTCTTGAGACGCCAGTTGCCGCGCCGGTCGAGCAGGAGCCATCCGTAAACGTCCGGAACGTCGGGCCATTTCGCCATGCCCCTCAGGACCATCTCATCCATCGCGAAGGCCTGGTGCCGCGCGCACGACGCATCGAGCCCGCCTGCGGGCGCTCAGCCGGTGCAGAAGCGTTCGATCGGTTCCGGTGCGCAAATGCCGAAGCCCTGGGCGTATCCCGCGCCGGCTGCCTTCAGGAGCGATACGGTCGCCTGGTCCTCGACACACTCTGCGATCACACCCACTCCGATGACCTCTCCCACACGGACAATGGCGTTGAGCTTGGAACGCGCGACGTCGCTGGTGGCGAGCTTGCGAATGATGACGCCGTCCACCTTCACATAGTCCACGCGCAGCGTCTTCAAAGGCTCGAACGACACCGAGCGACGGCCGAAGCCGTCGAACAGCAGCTTGCAGCCAATGGCTTTCACTGCGGCCGAGAAACGCGCGGCCGCGTCCGGGCGCGCCAGCAGGTCACTCTCGTCGATCTCGAATACCAGCGTCCCCGGCGCAAGTCCGGCGCGCTCGAGATCCTTGGCAAGCGCATGCGAAAACCCGGCGTCCCCCAGCGTCTGCGTGGAGACGTTGATGCTGAATTGCGGCACGCGGGAGCCGGAGGCGAGCGTCGTAACCACGTGACTGATGACCCAGCGGTCCAGCTCGGGCATCATGCCGCAGTGCTCGAACACCGGCAGGAATGCCCCGGGCGGCAACATCGCGGCCTCTTCTTCCCTCAGGCGAACCAGCGTCTCCGCGATGGGGAAGGTGTCGGGCTCGCGCAGCGACTGGATCGGCTGCGCAAACAGCAGCAGTTCGTCGCGCGCAAGCGCGCGTTCGAGACGCCCGCGAAGATCGGTCCAGCCGGAGAGCTCGCTGTCCATCTGCTCCAGGAACCGGTCCGGGTCCCGGGAACGATCGTTCTGCGGCGATCCGTTGGTGGATTTTGCAGTCACGCCCGGACGCCTGGGTGGTGAATGCGACAGGCGCTCAATGCGCGCTGGTCGCGCTCGACCGCTTTGTGTTTGGACGACGGGAACATTGCCGGACTCGGGCCTCGAAACGTGGCGGTGCGGCAATCATAGCGCAGCGCCGGTCCGTGCAGCCGCCGGATTCGCCGGCGCCTTCGATTACACTTCGGCGCATGTCCCGGACGGACTTCAACTGCGAGCACCGGCTGCGCGTGCGGTGGGCCGAGGTCGATATGCAAAAGGTCGTATTCAACGGTCACTACCTCACCTACATCGATTCCGCGGTCGCCGAATACTGGCGCGAGATCGGTTTGCCCTACCCCGAGGGGTACGTCGACCGCTATGCCAACGACCTGTATCTGCGCAAGGCGACGGTCGAGTACCACGGCCCGGCGCGCTATGATGAAATGCTTGCCGTGCTGTGCCGCGTGGGAGGCATGGGAAGGAGCAGCATGAACTTTCATTTCGAGATCTGGCGCGACGAACCCACTGCTTCGCCGTCACCGCTCATCACCGCGGACCTGGTGTACGTCAATGTCGACGTGGCTGCCGCGAAGCCCGCGCCGCTGCCCGGCGACTTGCGCGATCGCATCCGGGCCTACGAGCGAATCGCGCCCGCGGATTCATGACTCGTCCGGAATTCGACTTCTACTGGGAGGACTTCCCGGTGGGGCAGGTGCGGGAGACCGGCCGCCATACCTTCACCGAGGAAGAGATGGTCGTGTTCGCGCGCCAGTACGACCGGCAGCGCTTCCACCTCGATCCTGTGGCGGCGCAGGAAACGATGTTTGGCGGCTTGATCGCCAGCGGCTGGCTTACGTGCGCGATCGCCATGCGTCTCATGTGCGACGCCTACCTCACGCGCTCGGCGTGCTTGGGCTCGCCCGGACTGGACAGCGTGAAGTGGCTCAAGCCGGTGCGAGCGGGCGATGGAATCACGTTTCGCGCCAAGGTGCTCGTGTCGCGCCCTTCCTCGAGCAAGCCCGGGCTGGGGCTGACGAAGTTCCTGTGGGACGCGGTAAACGCAGAAGGCGAGAGCGTGCTCGCGATGGAAGGCTGGCAACTCTTCGCGCGGCGCGAGACGGTACAGCGATGAACGCACCGCCCGACTCCACACTGTACTGGGAAGACTTCCTGCCGGGAGAAGTCGTCGAGATCGGGCGGCATACGTTTGCGGAGGACGAGATGGTCGAGTTTGCGCGCCAGTTCGATCCTCAGCCGTTCCACACCGACCCGGAAGCGGCGAAGCGTTCGTTCTTCGGCGGATTGATCGCGAGCGGCTGGCACACCTGCGCGATCGGGATGCGCCTCATGGTGCAGCACTACATCGGCCGCTCGGCGAGCGCGGGATCTCCGGGAGTGGAAAACATCCGCTGGCTCGCGCCGGTGCGCCCCGGGGACACGATCACGTACCGGCGCGTGATCCTGGAGGCTCGGCCCTCCGGGAGCAAGCCGGACCTGGGGCTGGTGCGCTCGCGTTCGGAGGCGCTCAACCAGCGCGGCGAGATGGTGATGACCATGGAGGGCTGGGGCCTGTTCAGGCGCCGGCCGGGCCGGCAGGCTCAGTAGGCCCGGTCGGGGCCGAAGAACACTACCAGCAAGCGCGCCAGTCCATAAGCGACCCAGGTCCGCACGCGCAGCCCGAGCGGCTGCTCCCTCCACTGCTGCGGCGCCAGCCCCTGTGCGCCGCGCGCGATCGCGTCCTCCAGGCTGGCGCGCAGCTCGGCGGCAAACCGGGCGTCGTCCACGAACACGTTTGCTTCGCGCGCGAGCAGCAGGCTGAACGGGTCGATGTTCGAGGACCCGACGCTTGCCCGCGCGCGGTCGAACACCGCGACCTTGGCGTGCATGAAACTCTTGTGATACTCGTGGATCTCGATGCCTGCGTCGAGCAGGGACCCGTACAGCGCACGCGACGCGAAGTGCAGCAGCACGTATTCGACTTTGCCCTGCAACAGCAGCCTGACGCGCACTCCGCGAGCAGCGGCCCGGGCGAGCGCCTGGCGAAAGCGGCGCCCGGGAAAGAAGTACGCGCAGGCGATGAGAATTTCCTCGCTCGCCGTGTCGATGAGCTCGTGATACGCCTGCTCGATGTCGCGCCGGTGACGGAGGTTATCGCGAACGACCAGCGCCGCGCGCTGAGTCTTGCTGCGAGTCGCGCTCGCGGGCAGCGTTCCGTCGCTCCGCCGGCCGATCATCGCGTCGATCCGGGGCCAGCGCTGACCAAGACGTGTCCAGGCGACGCGCGACCAGAGCCGCGCCGCCTCGGCACGCACCAGCGCGCTCAGCGGTCCCTCGATCCTGACTGCGTAATCGTACCGCGGCGGCGTCTGCCCCGGCGTGTGGAAGTCATCGATCACGTTGATCCCGCCGACAAACGCGACCGCGTCGTCGGCGCAGGCGAGCTTGCGGTGCATGCGCCGCAGGCGATTCCGGCGCAGAGTCCAGGGGCTGATGTCGGGACGGTAGACGAGGACCCTCGCTCCCGCGCGCTCCAGCATCTCACGGAACCGCGGTGCAAAGCCGCGCGCGCCGAAACCGTCGAGCAGCAGGTGAACGGCAACTCCGCGTGCGGCGGCGCGCACGAGCGCATCCGCGATCAGGCTTCCGGTCTGGTCATCGGCGAAGATGTAGGTCTCGAGATAGACCTCGTGCGCGGCACCATCAATCGCCCGCGCCAATTCCGGGAAGTACTGCGCGCCGTTTTGCAGCAGGGTGAGGCGATTGCCGCCGACGTAATCAGGCACGCCTCAGCTCCGCGCTGACCGCGAGGTGATCGGAGAGCAGCGACCAGGGGGCGCCGCGGTGCACGCGCGAGGAGACGATGCCGAACCCCCGCACGTAGATGCGGTCCAGGCGCAGCATGGGCAGCACGCTCGGGAAGGTGCGCGCGGCGCGGCCGTGTCTTGCGATGGAGACTTCGGTCATCCCGAGCCTGTCCTCGAGAATTCGCGTGGCGCGCTGGCGCCAGTCGTTGAAATCGCCCGCGACAATGATCGGCAGTCCGCGCGAGGCGAGTTCCTCGAGGCGAGCCGAAATCGCATCCAGCTGGCGCCGCCGCCCGCGCTCATGCAGCGACAGGTGCACGCATACGCAATGCAGATTTCTTCGCCAGCCGGGCACCGTGACGACGCAGTGCAGCAGCCCGCGCCGCTCGAATCGATGGTCCGATACGTCTTCGTTCTGCACCGACACAATGGGAAAGCGCGAGAGAATCGCGTTGCCGTGATGCCCGTGGTCGTAGACCGCGTTCCGGCCGTACGCGTGCTTCCACTCCCCGCCGGCGAGAAACTCGTGTTGCGGGGTGAGCGGCCAGGTCGCGAAGCGCCTTTCGTGGCGCTCGTTCACGCCCTGGACTTCCTGCAGGAACATGAGATCCGGGTCGAGCGAGCGCAGCCCCTCCTGGAGCTCGTGGATCACCATGCGGCGATTGAACCGCGACAGCCCCTTGTGGATATTCAGCGTCGCAACCCTGAGGGCTTCGATCATCGCAGGTCGAATTGGAAGCGCTTCTGGAACAGATCCGCGTCGTCGAAATGCTGCCGGCCCACGAACGCGGTCGCGTGGCGTCCCCATTGTCGCATGGCGCCGGCCGCTTCGATGCCCATCGGCCAGAACAGGGTCCGTTCCGCCCGCTCCGTGCCGGCGATCAGGCCGTCGGGCCCGAAGGCGCTGCGCCGTCCGCCATCGAACCGCGCAAGCGAACGCAGATCGTCGTACGGCCGCAGTTCGAAGCGCACGATGCTTTCCGCGCTGTGCGCGGCGGACACCCGGATCGCGTAGTGCGTCCGCGTCGCCACGCGCAGAACGATGCGCTCGCCTTCGGCAATCCGCGGCAGCGCTTGCGGCGAAAACATCCATTCCGGCGTCTCGTCGGGCGCCGGGAGAGGACGTGCGCGCGGCGTCGGATAGAACATGTGATAGCAGCCACACGGATGAATGGTGTCGAACACGAGCGGCTCGCCGTCGGGCGCAAGAGTGACGCGCCAGGTGACGCCGTCCAGCTTGCCGGATAACAGATCCGCAACCGAGTCGGGCGGCCGCTCGGAAAACCAGATCGTGTAGGAAAGCTGCAGCAGAACCACGCCCTGGTACCGCGTCCAGCCGGCAATGCGGTACACGGCGAGATCGGCGGCGTCCACGCCTGGCATCTCGGCCGCATGCAGCCAGCGCAGCGCACCGAAGCGGTCGTAATCCCCGGTGATTTCGATCTCGAAGATCGGCGCATAGGTATTGAACAGCGCCTCCGCATCGGGTTCGGAAGGCTCCGGGATGCCAAGCGGATTTGCAGCCGCACGCTCCAGAATGGCGGCTACCGCAGCGCGCGGCAGGCGTGGGAGCGGCGGCGGGGAATAGCGTACGACGCTGCCGCCCTCTGGCGTCGCCAACTCGCGGCGGTACGCGGCGAGCAGCTCCTGCTGCAAGCGGCGCACGCCCTTCGTGAAGGGGTATTTCGATATGGCATACGCCCCGACCACGCGGCTGATGGAAGAGTAGTCATCCGGCACCTGCGCTCGCTCGAGTAGAGCTACGCGCGAAGCCGGATCGCCCAGATCGAGCTCGCGCAACAATCCGCCGCAGGTTTGCGTGTGCTGGGCCGCGGTGCGCCGAGAAAGCCTGGCGGCCGGCTCGGGAAGGTTGTCGAATTGGTCCTGCGTAAGGTTGGCGAGCTCGTGGCGCCGCGCGGCCGAATCCAGATCGAGGAGGCGGTCGGTCCATCCACGCAGGGCGCCCTCGTCCCCGGCGAGGTCGTCGCGGAAGGAAGCGAGTAAGCGACTGACGCGCAGATAGGGAAAACCGGGAATACGCGCATCCTGGGCGTCGCGCACGCCCGCATTCGTCACTTCACGGTCGAGGGCCCGGTACCAGTCGGCGCACTGGCGCACTTCCGCGCCCGCCGCGTCCAAATGGGAACGGAAAGGCTCATCGAGCGTCGCGCATCCGGCAGCGCCGAGCGCGAGTAGCACCCCGATGCAGAGCGAGGCCCGCACGCCGCGCGACTCTAGCCGGGAAGCCCCGCGCCAGGCGGGCCGCGGCGTTCGGCAAGCTGTCGTATCGCATCCCGGTTCGACCACGAAAAACACTGCTCGGCCGCATCGCGCCAAGGCAGCCACAGGCTTGCCGTATGCTCTGCCGGCGAAAGCGTCACGCGGGTGCGCGCCGGAAGTTCGAGGCTGAACGCGTGCTCGGCGTTGTGCGTCGTGCCGGGCGCAAAACGGTGGCGCCATTCCGGGTAGATCTCAAAGGTGTAGGTGAGGTTCCAGTGTGTAAGCCACGCCCGCGGCGCATCGATCCCGGTCTCTTCGCGCAACTCGCGAATCGCTGCCTCCTCGAGCGGCTCATCCAGGCGGTCCAACGACCCGGTGACCGACTGCCAATAGCCGGGTCGGGCGGCGCGCTCGAGCAGCAGCACCTCGAGCGCGGGCGTATAGACGACGACCAAAACCGATACCGGAAGCTTCGGCGTCACGCCTTGTTCTCGCGCATGAGCGGCGGCAGCGTCGCCGGACCGTCCACGAAAATGGCAAAGAAGGGCCGGCCGCGCCCGGCCCAGTATTCCGCGCTGGACGAAAGAACGTCGATCAGCACTCCAAAGTCGGCGCGCGCTAGGCCTTGCGCACCTTCGAACACGAGCACATGACCTGCCGCCTCGCGCCAGCCGAGGTCGGTGAGGCAATCCTCGAGCGCGTCCCAGTTGCCGCCGAACCAGTCCGGGAATTTGAGCACGCGAGCAACCGCCTCGAGCAGTGCCGGTTTGTCGCGCACTCCGTGGAGCGCGATCCGGGCGATGTCCAGATCACTGCCGCGCGTCGCGTCGAACACGTCGTCCACGCGTCGCGCGCGGTAGACGCCGGAGCGGGTCGGGTCCTTCAACCGGTCGATGAGCTTGCCCATCACTCGAGGATGCGCCGCAAGCTGCGATAGTGATCATCGCTGTAATAGAGCTCGCGGTCACGGCCGGCGACGATGCGGCGCCCGCCGCGGTCGCGCGCGCCCGGGGTCCTGACGGTATATTCGCGATAGTAGCCGCGACCGCGACTCGGGAGCAGCGCTTCACGGTTGCCGAACACGGTGCCGTCCTTGTGGTACGGAAACGGCCCGCCCTTGCGGATCAGCGCCAGCGTCTCGCGTGCTTCGGCGGGCAGTGCCGAGGCCTTGATCTCGCCGATTGCCGAGAAAGCAAACGCCTGGGCCGAGATCGCAAGTGCGAGCCAGGCGGCCTTATGGAGGAGCATCACCCCTTCCAGGGATCGACGATCTCCACGCCGAACGGCTTGAAATCAGCGATGTTGCGCGTCGCGAGCCTCAGGCCGTGAAAAGGTGGCACGCCTCGTCGGGAACTCGTGCCATCCACGCCACCACGGTCTCGTCGGGTCCGGGTCTGACCAACTCCGAGACGACGCAGGTGTCGAGAAGGTAAGTCACAGCTCGACCGTTCGGCCCGGGTCGCGGTCGCGCTCGATGCGCAACCTGAGCCCGGCGGTCGGCGCCGAACGGAGGAACTCGAACAAGGTCTTGCGTGGTCTGCGCAGCCGGTCGAATTCGCGCGCCGAAACGATGACCGCGACGCGCTTGCCGTGGCGCGTGACGACCTGCGGCCCGGTCTTGGTCGCGCGATCGATCACCTCGCTCAGCTTGTTCTTGGCTTCCTGCAGGGGCCACACGACTGCCATGGCGCGCTCCGGAAATCTGGATGAACTGGCCGAATTATAAGCGAAGCGATAGATCCTATGTAGGGCCGCAAGGGTTAACCCCCGGTGGCTTTCTCAACCGTTAAGAGAAGGAGACCAGAAGATGAACCCAGCGACCCATGGAACGGAAGGTAACGCATCGGCGCCGGTGTTGTACATGGCGCCGGAGTTGAGCAACACGACTTGGAGGCTTGCGTTGAGCGGCGGCGCTACGCGCGCTCGTCGTGGCCCCGGTCGTGGGCAGCGTTGTCTTGATGTTTGTCACGGTGGGGTTTGCGGCGGTGGCCATCGGTGCGTTTTCCAACTCCATGGGCTACCGAATCCGCAGGCAGCGTAGGATCGCCGGCTCTGGCGTTTCACCCCGTTTGTTGATGTATCTCAAGGCAGCGCCTACGGTCCGGTAGGAGGATAAGCATTTACGCAAATCATCCGAATCAAGTGCGTGTTTTGGTGCACCTCAGGTCGAGTCAATAGGAGAACTGGACCATGAACCCAACATTGTTCGAGATCGGCGTGGCCATAATCATGGTGGCCGTGAGCATTACCCTCGTCGTGTGGTTTTCAAGATACGTGGCGGCTGCCTCGGGAAGGCGCATGATGCACATGCTGACGCGTGCTGGCGTGGACCCCGAAATTGCCAAGCATGGTGACACCGAGGTCATCATACAAGACGTGCGGAGCCGCTGCCGCAGGTGCCGGTTCGAGGACTTGTGCGACAGGTGGCTCGCCGGAAAAGTCGAAGGCGACAATAGCTTCTGCCCCAACGCGCAGAT
>CAZYVT010000099.1:0-6288 GCA_964651335.1 uncultured Enterobacteriaceae bacterium
CTTCGATCGGGTCGAATCGCTGAAGCCTGCGGGCGAACTGCTCGGGCGCTAGCTCCGTGTGCCGGCCAACAGACTTCGACAATCCTCAAGAAATGCCGCGCTAAGCGCGCCAGCGAACGGAATCGGCCGCGCAGTCGGCGTACCTTCGGTTGCAAGTCGTAACGCGCACCCACGATTGCGATGCGAATGAATTCAATCGCGTGCGCACTTGTCGTTAGTCACATAGGCCATGAACTCTCGCCGCCGCCGGACGTGGCGAACGCGCCGGCCAGAAACTCCGCCATTTCCTCGCGACGTGCCGCCATAGTCGAAGCGAACGAAGCGGCGCGCAGGCTTGGACAGGCGCGGCTGGCGCGCGAGCGAGGCGCAAAACCGCTGTCCGGCGAGCAGGCTCGAGGAACCGACGCAAGCGCGGTGAACCATCGTTACTGGCGGCGCCAGGAAAAACTGCGGCACGAGGTCGAGCAGGCACTGCGCCGGTCGAACGAAACGCGCCAGTCGCTCCACGCGAGCCGCTGAGGAATCCGGGCTGAACCGCCTTGCCGCGAGGCCGATTGAGCTTGCCGTGCTTGTCCGGATCGATTCATCGGTGTTCCATTTGATCCTGGATTGACGGTCTGCCTCGCCCAGCTCTTTACCAACCCTACGCCTTACCGCCCCGTGGTCCGAGGAAATACCACAGGATCAAGCCCAGTAACGGCAGTAGCACCACCGCGATTACCCAAATCAATTTCTTCTCATTGGAAACGGAGCTTTGAAGAATATTGACAATCGCCCAGATATCACCAGCGAGTACCAGCAGGGCCCAGAGACCGTTGTATCCCATGTTCATCATTCTGGGTTCCTTCCGCTTTTATTTGGCATTTTCTCTTCCTTCTTGCCGAACAAGCCTTCGGCCCAACCTCCTAGTTTTGCACCCACGGAAGTGCCGAACCCTGGGCCCAATATGACAGTGCCAACCGCCGCGCCCGCCATGGTTCCAGCAGTGGGATAGAGTAACGGTGCGTCGACCGTTCCCGCAACGTTGAGCGGCACGTTGCCGCTGGTGCCCACCGCTTTGACCTGGGCGTTGATACGCCCCGACAGTTCCTTCTTCGGTGAGATGCTCACATTGCCGTCAGCGGCCAGCGCGCCCGAGGCGATCCTGAGTTGCGTGAAACGGTAGTTGCCGTGCTCCATGGCGAGATGCCCGGACAACTGCTCGAAACGGGTTTCTCCGCCGGTCGTTCCCTGCTTGATCAGATTGGTGGCGGCTTTCTGGATGTCAACACCGTGGAGCGCGCCGTTCTGCACGTTAAAAAGCGTTTCCAGCCGCAACGCATTCATAAGCTGGTCTGCGGATGCCGCCGAGGCGGAGAAAACCGGTTTGGCATTGAGCTTGCCGCTGACGTGGGTGCCGGGTGACAGCAGGGAAGCGACTTGCTGCAGCTCCAGCTGGCGGACGTCGAGATTGCCGTCGAGGTGCAGCCCTTTCTGCCAACTGATGGTCGTCTTGCCAAGGGCTGTGCCGCCATAGAGCTTGGCGCTCACCTCGCCCAAGTTGGCATCGTTGAGCGTCGCCACCCCCTTGATGATCAACTCGTCGAACACGAGCGCCGGCCCGACCGGCAATGTCCACGATTTTGCGCTGGCATCGATCAGATATTTGGACTGGTCAGGCTTGATGAGCGCCTTGAGCTTGCCGTCCTGCGTGGTAATCGATGCGTCCGCGGGTTCGCCCTTGCTGTCGAGGCTCACGCGTGCATCAAACGGACCAAAGCTCGCTTTGCCGAACTTGACCAGTGCGTTATTGAGACGGATGCTCACGACCCGGACTTGCGGTGGTGGTTGCGGCGACTTGGCGGCATCCGGCTTGGCCCATGCCGGAATCTTGTCGATCGCCTTCCGCGTCAGGACCAGAGAATCGATCTCGATGCTTCTGATGACCCGGGTCGACTGCAGCAACGAGAAAAGATCGGGGGTCACCATCACTTTTCCGACCTTGATGTCATCGGTCTTGCCGACCGTGATGCCGTCGACCGTGACATGCGGCAATGGCAGGGCCGCGAACTTTATGCTTTTGATCGACACCGGCTCTTTGAGCCTGGCCGAGACCTCTTTTTCGATCCGCGGAATGTAATCGTCGAGCGAGATGAAAAACGGCAATGCCCCCGCGATCACGAGCAGCGCCGCGAGCGCGATCAGTGTGCGTTTAAGCCATCTCACGCTTAGTGCTGTTAGTGCGAGTTACGCAGTTACGCGTAAACTCGCACTGAACTGCAATTGAAGATGCATGGCTTGCCCGTATTACCTATTTGCGTTCCTGACCTCGTTCCTCACCTTTCTCGCGGTCTTTCCCCTGCCCTTGCCCCCGCCTTGGCTCCTGCGACGCTCCCTGCTGTCCCCGCTGAGAAGGCGCGGGCGCTCTTTGCGCTGCCTGCTCCTGATAGTGCTGCCGCACTACGGTGTCACGCGGCTGGTAACGGTAATTCTGGCTGTGAAGCGCCGGCTGCTGCTCCACTCGGGGATACCGATCTCCTGAATACTGCCGCTGGTAGACAGGCAGCGGGGCGGGCGCTGGAGCAGAACTGCGGTTCCACCTGTCCCATCCGCTTCGCTGCTGCTCCCATTGATTGCCCCAGTGCTGGCCCCAGCGTGGTGGCGCATCCGACCGCCACCCGCGAAAGTACCCAGGAGGATCCCGGTAGTAGCGCACAGGGATACGCAGCACGAACAGCGGCACAACCTCTGGGGCCACAAGCCCCCAGGGCCCGTTGTACCAGGAGCTCGCGTACCAGTTATCCCCCTGGTATACCCAGTACATGCCATCGTAAAAGAAATAGTTCGAATTCAGTCGCGGAGCGTAGTAGACCGGGTAACCCGGCACCTGGACGAATTCCGGGTACAGGGGCAGGTTGATCCCGATGCTCACGCCGGGAAGCCCGATGCCGATGCTCACCTGAGCCATGGCCGAAGTCACCGACCAAAACAGCATCCACAGCACAATCAATCCGTAGCGCATTTGCTTCCTCCAGTTCGATCACCGGGGTCGGAGTGTTGTCAACGGAAAGTGACACCGACCTCAACTCTTCAAAAATTGCTCTTGTGCCAGATTATCCGATTCCCCCAGGGACATTCTGTGCGCTATCGTACATAAGGCGATCGGATCGCCGTTCTCGCGGTAGAGGTTCGCGCCGCCCGCACTCGCTGCGCGGCGTATCGGCCGGACACAGCCAGAGCGCCCGGCGATATTGGGCAGACACTCGGTGTCGGTGAAGCTGGGAGTCGGCTGTCCGCGTGCCATTCGCGGCAAAGGGTTTGTTCATGGAAGCACAGCGATGCGCGGTGGCGTACATACCGCGTAACGGATTCGCGTTAAACAGGCGAGTACGCCGGCACTAAACCGCGCATAAGTGCGCCCCGGACGGGCCTGCAGCATCGCTACGGCTTGCGCTTCTTATCCTCTTCCTCGCGCTTCAGTTTCTCCTCGAGCCTCAGTTTCTCCTCGAGCTTCAGCTGCTCGTCGCTCTTCTTCTCTCCGCGTTTTTCTGCGGATTTGGCGGCTTCAGGCTTCGGCTGTGGCGCTTTCTGCCCCTCCGGCGGTCTCGGCACGGCCACTGGTGGCTGTGGAGCCTCTTGCGCTTCCGGCCGCTGCGGTCGCTTCTGTGCTTCGGGCGGCTGTGGTGCTTTCTGCGCCTCCGGCGGTCTCGGCACGCTCACTGGCGGTTGCGGCGCCTTCCGGGCCTCCGGTGGCTGTGGAGCCTCTTGCGCTTCCCGCGCCCGTGGTCCTTTCTTCGCTTCGGATGGCTGCGGCCCCTTCTTTGCTTCAGGCGGCTGTAGTCCCTTCGCCGCTTCCGGCGCCTGCCGCCCTCCAGGGGCAACAGCTTGCTGCCTGGGTGGCGCCACTGCAGGCTGCGCGGGACTGACGAGTTTGACGGACGGTGCCGGCGCCGGCGCGGTGGGCTTCACCGCCGCCAGCGCGGCTGCATCGAGCGGCCTACCGGGATTCGCCGCGAGTGCGGACTGTTTTGCCGCAAACGGGACGGGCGCGGGCGGCGGCGATGCCTTCGCCACGACCGGCCGTTGCAGCGCTTCCGCCGGCGGCCTGCTGCCCGGTGCCGCCGCGCCGCGCACGCTGGCCTGGACCGGCGCTACCGCGGCCACTGCCGTGACCGGCGCCGCCGCGATCGCCTCTTTCGACAGTCGGACTGCGGCCCTCCCGACCGGCTGCGATTGCACGAACGCAGTGCTCGGAACGGCAACGATCGCGCCGGGCACCTGTTGGTTGACGTACGTGATGTTGCTCACGTTGATGTTGTTGTACACGTTGGTGATGTTGGTGGTGTTGATCGTCGTATTGCTGGTGTTGATGTTGTTGAAATAGCTTCGGCTCACCGGGTATGACGGCCGGTACACGTCGCGGGGGCCGAGCGGAAACCACGCAACGCCTGCGACGTTACCGATGGAGATCGCGATCTGGAAATTGCTGCCGCCGACGAATGCGACCAGGGCGGGCGCGTAGACCGCCCGCGAGCGAACCGGACCGGGGACCCAGCCCCAGGTCCCGCTGATGTTCGCCCAGCGGCCGTAGTGAGATACCGCGAAGCCCCAAGGCGCGTCATCCACCCAGGTCCAGCCCCACGGGTCGACCCACGCCCAATGTCCGTCGTGGTAAGGCGCCCAGCCGATCGCGACGCGAGTCGGTACCCACACGTTGCCGTAGCCCTCGGCGGCGCGCCAGCTGCCGTAGTCGTCCAGGTCCTCGTAGCCGATCACATCGCGCGAGACGTAGCGTGCGGAAACCGCTCCGCGGCGATCGCGGTCGGACGACCAGCGGTCGAATTCGTCGAGGCGCGGCGCGTCGACATACTGGTACTCGCGCAAGCCGGTCCCCGTGAAGCGATACGGTTGCCGCGAATCGATTACATACGCCGCGTCTTCGCCGTACACCTCACCTTGGCCTTTGCGCACGACGATCGTCGTCGCATTGCCGTCGGGATCCACTTCGATCCGGTATTCGCCGGGTTGCCGAAGGGTGAAGGCGAGATTCGGCGTGTCGACTTCGAACACCTGGTTGGACTCGAGACGACGCACGCGGACGTTCAGCGTGCCTTGCGCCAACTGCACCTGTGCGACGCGATCCTCGAGATTGAGCAGCGTCACGCTGGTACTCCCGCTCATGCGGATCACGGCCGAGCCGACTTGCAGTTCCGCCCGCGCTCCGGCATCCACCCACAGACGATCGCCGGTGATCAGTGGCCGATTGATCGTGGCGTGTACCCAATCGTTCTCGCCGGCGGGTGAGAAACTGACCGCGCCGGCCATGTAGCCGAGACGCGCGACGCGCGACGGCGGGTCCGCGCTGGCCCATCCGGTCAATACCAACGCGGAGACGCCGAGCAGCAGCGCGAAGATTCGAGCGCGACTGTGTTGCTTATGCATGGTAATGCTCCAATCCGTTTTCGAAGCCTTTCATCGACAGGTGAATTATTTCCCTTGCCGCGAAGGCGCTCCGTACGCTAACGCACATAAGGCGGACGAGTTTCTTGGTTCCCTGACCTCATCTGGCAGCGAGCTTCCCCATGCCCGAGTCAATAAAGGCGCTCGAGGCTCGGAGTCACAAGAACGCAATGTCTAACGGATACATCCCGGATGAACCGAATTTGCTATCACGTAATCCTGTGCGGCCTGCTGAAGAAGGCCGATGCGGAGATCGCCACGCTGAAAGCCGACGGCACGGCTTGATTGATTGCCGACGCGCGGGGCGTTCCTTTCATCGTGCGCGCCAGCGCACGGAGCAAACCTGCGTAAAGTGCAAACATGGGTCAGTACCTAGATCTTGGTCGCGGGCACGAACAGCAGCAGCGGAAACAATCAAGCACTTAGCGTTAGTGAGCTGGTTGCCGGTGCAGACCATCAGAACCTTCATTCGGAATGCAACTCGACGCCGAACACGCGTTTCTTCAGCTCGGCGAGCCGGTCGCGCGCCGCCGCCGCCTTCTCGAATTCGAGGTTCTTCGCGTGCTCGAACATGTCCCTCTCGATCTGCCGGATCTCGCGCGCCAGCTGCTTCTCGCTCATCGCCTCGTAGCGCGCCTCCTCCTGCGCCGCCTTCCGTCCCGCGGTGGCGTCCTCGGCGTCGTACACGCCGTCGATCAGGTCCTTGATGCGTTTCTGTACACCCCTTGGCGTGATGCCGCGCTGCTCGTTGAATGCGATCTGCTTGCCGCGCCGGCGCTCGGTTTCCCCGATGGCGCGCTTCATCGATTCGGTCATGACGTCAGCGTAGAGAATCGCGCTGCCGTTGAT
>CAZYVT010000099.1:6341-9740 GCA_964651335.1 uncultured Enterobacteriaceae bacterium
GGAAGCCTTCCTTGTCGGCGTCGAGCACCGCCACCAGCGACACCTCGGGCAGGTCGAGGCCCTCGCGCAGCAGGTTGATCCCGACCAGGACGTCGAATTCGCCCAGCCGCAGGTCGCGGATGATCTCGACGCGTTCCACCGTCTCGACCTCCGAATGCAGGTACCTGACCTTGACGCCGTGCTCGGCGAGGTAGTCGGTCAGCTCCTCGGCCATGCGCTTGGTGAGCGTGGTGACGAGGACGCGCTCGCGCTTTCTCACCCTCAGATCTATTTCGGAAAGAAGATCATCGACCTGGGTGGATGCCGGGCGCACGGTCACCTGGGGATCGACCAGGCCGGTCGGGCGCACCACCTGCTCGACCACCTGCGCCGACTTCCGCGCCTCGTAGCCGGCGGGCGTCGCCGAGACGAAAACCGTCTGGCGCATCACGCTCTCGAACTCGTCGAACCGGAGCGGCCGATTGTCGAGCGCCGAAGGCAGCCGGAAGCCGTAATCGACCAGGTTTTCCTTGCGGGAACGGTCGCCGCGGTACATGCCCCCGAGCTGACCGATGGTGACGTGACTCTCGTCGATGATCATCAGCGCGTCCTGCGGCAGGTAGTCGACCAGCGTCGGCGGCGGTTCGCCTGGGTTGCGGCCTGAAAGGTGCCGCGAGTAATTCTCGATCCCCTTGCAGAAGCCGAGTTCGGCGAGCATCTCGAGATCGAACCGGGTGCGCTGCTCGATCCGCTGCGCCTCGACCAGCTTGCCTGCCTTCCGGAAAAACTCGATCCGCTCGCGCAGTTCGGGCTTGATGGCATCGATCGCGCGCAAGGTCGTTTCGCGCGGCGTGACGTAATGGCTGGACGGATAGACCGTGAACCGGGCCATCGGATGCAGCACCCGCCCGGTCAGCGGATCGAATACCTGCAGCTGTTCGATCTCGTCGTCGGAGAGCGAGATCCGCACCGCGTGTTCGGCGTGCTCGGCCGGAAACACGTCGATCACGTCGCCGCGCACGCGAAAGGTGCCGCGTCGGAAGTCGAGCTCGTTGCGCTCGTACTGCATGGCCACTAGCCGGCCGATGACGTCGCGCTGCGGCATCTTCTCGCCCCGCCGCAGGTGCAGGATCATGCCGTGGTACTCGACAGGATCGCCGATCCCGTAGATCGCGGAAACGGTCGCCACGATCACGCAGTCGCGCCGTTCCATGAGCGATTTCGTCGCCGAGAGCCGCATCTGCTCGATGTGCTCGTTGATCGAGCTGTCTTTTTCGATATACAGATCGCGCGACGGAACGTAGGCTTCCGGCTGGTAGTAGTCGTAGTAGGAAACGAAATACTCGACCGCGTTCTCGGGAAAGAACTCGCGGAATTCCGCATAGAGCTGCGCGGCGAGCGTCTTGTTCGGCGCCAGCACCAGGGCAGAGCGCCCCAGCCGCGCGATCACGTGCGCCATGGTGTAGGTTTTTCCCGACCCGGTCACGCCGAGCAGAGTCTGGTACGCGAGCCCATCCCCGATGCCCTCGACGAGCCGCGCGATCGCTTCCGGCTGGTCGCCGGCCGGCGCAAAGGGTTGATGCAGGCGATAGGGACTGTTGGGAAACGTGAGCGCCACAGGTAGAATCGGAGGGTGAAAAACATTCGAGTCTAGCAAATGAACGCGCCGCACTCACCCACCCTGCTCGCCTCGCTTCCGATGGCGCCCAAGGACCCGATCCTCGGAGTCACCGAGGCATTCGTCGCCGACCAGAACCCGCGCAAGGTGAACCTCGGCGTCGGCGTTTACTACGACGACGAGGGCAAGGTGCCGCTGCTGGAGTGCGTGCGCCGCGCGGAACACGAGCGCGTGGAGAGCGGCTCGCCGAAGTCCTATCTCCCGATCGACGGTCTCGCCACGTACGACAAGGCGGTGCAGGCGCTGGTGTTCGGCCCCGACAGCGCGGCGCTGAAGGAGGGGCGCATCGTCACGGTGCAGGCGCTGGGCGGAACCGGCGGACTCAAGATCGGCGCCGATTTTCTCAGGCAGCTCCAGCCGGCGGCTCAGGTCTTGATCAGCGCTCCGAGCTGGGAAAATCACCAGGCGCTGTTCGAGAGCGCCGGATTCGCGGTCCACGCCTATCCCTACTACGATCCGACGACGCGCGGCGTGGACATCGAGCGGATGCTCGATGCGCTCGTCGCCGCGCCCGCGGGCTCCATCGTCGTGCTCCACGCCTGCTGCCACAACCCGACCGGCGTGGACCTTGAGCGCGAGCAATGGAGCAAGGTGCTGGAGACGGTGATGTCGCGCGGCCTCGTGCCCTTTCTCGATCTCGCCTATCAGGGCTTCGCCGACGGCATCGATCCAGACGCGTACGCCGCGCGCCTGTTCGCCGGTGCGACGCAGCCCGTGTTCCTGTCCAGCTCGTTCTCCAAGTCTTTCTCGCTGTACGGAGAGCGCGTGGGCGCGTTGAGCGTCGTGGCGGCGAGCAGCGAGGAAGCGGCGCGGGTCCTCTCGCAGCTCAAGCGCACGGTGAGAACGAACTACTCCAATCCTCCCACACATGGCAGTGACATCGTGGCGCGCGTGCTCACCACCCCCGTACTGCGGGCGCTGTGGGAGCAGGAGCTCGACGGCATGCGCGAGCGGATCAAGCGGATGCGCAGGGCGCTGGTGGAGAAGATCCGCGAGCGCGTTCCGGGCGCGGACTTCGGCTTCGTCCTGAGACAGCGCGGCATGTTCTCCTACTCCGGGCTCGGCAAAGACCAGGTCGCACGCCTGCGGACCGAGTTCTCGATCTACGCCATCGACTCCGGGCGCATCTGCGTCGCGGCGCTCAACGCGAAGAACATCGACTACGTTGCGGATGCGATTGCGAAGGTGATTCGTTCGTAGAAGATTCAATTCCGATCCGTCACGATGGATACCGCTGTGAGGCATCTCCGGAACAGTAAGGCGATCGGCGATGCGACGATGGCGAAGGTTTTGGCGGCCTTGGTGAGTCGAGGCAAGAGCGTGCTGATTCCGTTTGGCGACAACGCCAGATACGATCTTGTCGTTGAGGAAAGCGGCCGATTCACCCGGATTCAGTGCAAGACCGGTAGGATGAACCGTGGCGCCATCGTGTTTGCCGTAGCCTCATCGCAATATCACCGCGGAGGAAAACGCCGGAACTATCCAGGTCAGGCGGATGCCTTCGGGGTTTTTTGCCCCGAGAATGAGAAGACCTATATAATTCCGATCGAGGATCTCCCTTTGGTTCGGGAGGCAAAGTTGCGGCTCACGGCGCCCGGGAACTCGCAAGTCAAAGGTATCCGGTGGGCCGCGCAGTATGAAATTTGATCCCCGATAGCTCAGTTGGTAGAGCGACGGACTGTCAAAAGGCAGCATCACAGGGAAACCTGTGAAGGAAAATCGGGTGAACTCAGGGAATGTCC
>CAZYVT010000100.1:0-9451 GCA_964651335.1 uncultured Enterobacteriaceae bacterium
GCGACGATCACCGGGCGCACGCTCGCGGGAGTGCTGGGCGCGGACGTGGTGAGCTACAGCGGCGGCACGGCGAGCTTCGACACCAAGAACGTTGCCACCGGCAAGACGGTGACGGGCACGGGCCTGGGCCTCGCGGGCGCGGACGCGGGCAACTACACGGTCAACAGCACCGCCACGACCACGGCTGACATTGATGCGACGTCACTGATGATCACCGCCGATGACAAGAGCCGGACATTCGGCACTTCGAATCCGCCATTTAGCGCGAGGTACTTCGGGTTTACGAGCGGGGAGGGGCCGGCGGATCTCAGCGGCACGCTGGCGTTTGCAACGAGTGCGGCGCTCGCATCACCACCGGGGAGCTACGCCATCACTGCGGGTGGACAGAGTGCCGCCAACTACTCCATCACGTATGTGAACGGCGTGCTCACTGTGACCTCGGCCGGTGGCGGCTCGACCGGTGGCGGCTCGACGGGCGGCGGCCCGGACGGCGGCGCCCCAACCGGCGGTTTGGATTCCGCCTATCAGGGCGTCCTTGCGACCGCTTATGTCCCGGGCAACGCGAACCCGGTGCTGCAACTTGCAGTTCCGCAACGACCTTACGTGGTAGAAGGCACCGGCATTCTGCTTCCCGCTGGCTTGCAGCGACCGTAGGCGAGTCGCGAGTGGGAGTGAACTCCGCCGCAAGCCGTCGGGCGAAGTGTTGGTCGAAAGACTTCCGGGCAATTGGAGCCTTCGCACTGATTGTTCTGGTTCCTGATGGCGCGGTCGCCCAGCCCGCTCCGGACGCCGGGACCACGCTGCGGCAGCTCGAGCCGCCGACACTGACGTTGCCGCGCAAGCCCGCCGCCGGTGTCGAGCTGGAGAAGCCGGAGCGTCCGGTGCTCAAACCCGCCCCGACGCTACGATTCACCCTCAAGGGGTTCCGGATTACCGGCGCAATGGCTTTCAGCGAAGCCGAATTGCTCCAGGTGGTGCGGGAATTCGTCGGACGCGACGTGAATGTCGCGGATCTCGGTGAGGCGGTCGGACGCCTTACGCGCTTTTATTTTGAGCGCGGCTACCCTCTGGCGACGGCTTACCTGCCGGTGCAGGAGATCGAGGGCGGTCTCGTGGAGCTGGTCGTGATCGAGGGCCGATTCGGCGCCGTCGAATTGCTGAACCGCTCGCGCGTCAACGATCACAGGATCGTCGCATATCTTGACGATTTGCGCGGTCAGGTGGTGGCGGATGCGCTGATCGAACGGAAGCTGCTGCTCGTATACGATCTGCCGGGCGTCGTGCCGTCAAGGGCGGTGCTGCACCCGGGGCAGGCGATCGGTGAGACCGACCTCCGGCTCGAACTGGCGCCCGCCCCCGCGGCCACCGGAAGCGTCGAACTCGACAATCACGGCAACCGCTTCAACGGTGCGACCCAGTTGTCCGGGCAGATCGAGCTCGCCAGCCCCGGCGGCATCGGCGATTGGCTCTCGGTGCGCCTGACCAAGGGCGACCCAGGCCTCGAATACGGCAGGGCGAGCTATCTGGTGCCGATCGGCGGTGATGGCATGCGGCTCGGCGCGTCCTACTCGAGCGTGCGTTATCGCCTCGGCCAGAGTTTCGCAGCGCTCGATGCGAGCGGGGAAGGGCGTCACGCGGTGCTGTCGCTCTCTTATCCGTTGGTTCGCGGCCAGCGCTTCAGCTTGTACGGGCGCGCCGGTGCCGAACGCAAGGAATTCGAAGACCGGATCAATGCGACTGCGACCGATACCGACAGGCGGAGCCGGCTGCTGGCGCTCGCGTTGTACGGGAGCTCATTCGATTCGCTCGGCGGCGGCGGCGCAAGCGCGTTCTCGCTCAATTACTCTGGCGGGGAGCTCGACATCCGGACGCCTGCTGCGAAGGCGATCGACGATGCGACGGCGCACACTGGCGGAGGATTCCGCAAGTGGACCGCTTCGTACGTGCGGCTGCAGAACCTCGCCGATCCGTTGTCGCTGTATGTTTCGTTCCTGGGCCAGAAGGCGGGCAAGAACCTGGATTCGTCGGAAAAGCTCATTCTTGGCGGACCGCAGGGAGTGCGCGCCTACCCGCAAGGTGAAGCTGCCGGCGACAGCGGGTACGTGCTGAGCGCTGAGCTGCGCTACGCATTGAAGCCGGGCGATTTGCCGGGCGAATTGACGCTCGCCGGTTTCCTCGATTCAGGGCAGGTCAGGATCAACGAAGAGCCGTTTGCAGCCGGTTCCAACCGCCGCCGTTTGAGCGGTGGCGGGATCATCGTTCACTGGGCGAAGGCGAACGATTTCACCGTGCGGTTCATGCTCGCTCGGCGCATCGGCGATGAGCGCGCGACCGCGGGCAGCGACCGCAAGGCCCGGGTCTGGTTGCAGGCCGTCAAGAACTTCTGATTTGGCGACCGGAGGGCGCGTCCGCGGCGGTCTTTACGGGGCGCGCCTGAACTTCAGGGATCTCGACGGCGGCATACGGCAAGATCTGCCTCCGAGGGCTCGGGGTACACTACCCGGTCCCTCTCGTCTTCGGGCCGATGAGCCAACCGTTCAAGGAACCCAAACCCGTCTCGCCGGTGCAGCCGGTGTCGCTCTCGCTCGACGACTCTTTCCGTTTTCGCTGCCACACGGGCATCGCCTGCTTCAACAGGTGCTGCGAGAACACCTACATTCTGCTCACGCCCTACGACGTCCTGCGGCTCAAGAATCGCCTCGACCTGTCGGCGCGCGAATTCATCGATCGCTACACGCGCGACTGCGAGCTGGACGCGCACGGCATGCCGGGGTTGAAACTCGCGCACAGGGAAGGCAGCAACGCGTGCGTATTTCTCACGCCGGAAGGCTGCAGCGTGTATTCGGACCGCCCCGCGGCGTGCCGCTACTACGCGCTCGGCCACATGGCGATGCGCCGCAAGGATTCGCCCGCCGACGAGGAGTCCTTTTTCGTGGTGAAAGAGGCTCACTGTCTCGGCCATGAGGAAGCGCACCAGCAGACCATCCGGGAGTACCGGATCGAGCAGGGGGTGGACCGGTACGACGATGCGAACCGCGAATGGCGCCGCATCGTGCTGAAGAAACGCTCGATCGGGCCCACGGTGGGCCGCCCTTCACAGCGCAGCTTCGAACTGTATTTTCTGGCGAGCTACGACCTGGACGGTTTCCGGGCCTATGTGGCGAGCGAGGGCTTTCGCGCCGTATTCGATCTTCCGCAGGCCGAAACGGCGCGCCTGCTGACGGACGAGGAAGCGCTGCTGCAGTTCGCCTTCCGCTATCTGCGCCAGGTACTCTACGGCGAGAAGACGATCCCGCTCAAGCGCGAGGCGGCCGCCGAGCGCATCGAGCGCTACAGGAAGAAGCTCGCCGGGCGCGCCGGGCTCTCCGACGAGGAGCGTGCGCGGCGCCAGGACGAGCTCTACGAGGCGTTGCTCGACGAGGACAAATTCGCCGGCCGCGAGCAATGACAGCGACCGTGGACATCGGTGAGACCGAGCGCCGGTTGGTGGAATCGGCGCTCATGGAACGCTACGAAAGAATTGTTTCGACCCAACTCGCGGACGTGGAGTTGAGGCTCACGCCGGGCGATCCGCATCTCACGTCCTGCCCGACGCTGTATTGGGAGGAGCGCGGCGCGGCCTTCGTGATCGCGAAGGTCGCCCAGGGGAGTTACCGGACCATGTTCTATTACCCCGGCGATTCCGGAGACGAACAATACGGAACCGGCCGGGCCGCGTACGACGATCTCGTCGATTGCGTGATGGCAGTGCTGCGCGCGCAGGCCGACCACGAGAAAGAGCGTCACGGCGTCGCTTCCGGAAAGACGGCGCGGGACCTGCAGGGCATCGGCGAGCACGATCTTGACGACGCAGGACCCGGGGGCCCGGAGGCGTGACGCTCGAGAAGGCAAGGCAGCTGCTGAAGGTGCAGGCGGATTTCGGCGGCTTCTACAACGCCAACGGCGCCAAGCTGATCCTCGCCGAAGTGCAGCGGGAACACGGCCAGGCCGCCGTGGACCAGCTCATTCGCGAGCTGGAGCTGGAGCGCATCTTCGGATTCAAGCCGGGCTCCACCTTCGATGGCAGCCTGAAGTAGGATTACTCCACTTTCGCCTTCGCGCGCAACTCACCGATCAGCTTGTCGATTTTGATTTGCGTCAGGCGCTGCTGAATGCGGGGCTTCACTTCGGCGAGCGGCGGAATTTTCACCGGCCGAAGGTCGTCGAGCTGGATGATGTGGAAGCCGAATCGAGTGCGCACCGGGGCCTCGGTCAACTTGCCCTTCTCGAGCTTCACCATGGCGTCGGCGAACGTCTTGTCGTACACGCCCGGGATGTTCCAGTCGAGGTCGCCGCCCCTGTCCTTGGTCGAATCCTTCGAATGCTTCTGCGCCAGATCCTCGAACTTGGCGCCCTTTTTCACTTCCGCGATCAGCCGCTTCGCCTCGTCTTCGGTTTCCACCAGGATGTGGCGCGCCTTGTACTCGGTGGTGCCGGTCTGCGCCTTGGCGCGTTCGTATTCCGTCTGGACTTCGGCATCGGTCACCGGATGCTTGGCCACGTAGTCGCGCAGGTAGACCTGAACGATCACGTTCTGGCGCATGATCTCCACCTGCGTGCGCAGTTCGGCGCGCTTCGTCAGCCCGGTGCGATTCGCCTCCTGCACGATGATTTCACGGTTGATCAGCTCGTCGCGCACCGCATCGCGCAGCGGTTCGTTGTCGGGCGCGCCCTGCTGGATGCGCTCGCGCAGGAGCAGCTCGGCATGCTGCCGGGGGATTGCAGCGCCATTCACGGTCGCAACGGGCCCGTCCTTCGCGGCCGGGGCGGCGGGCTTTGCGGGTTCCTTGGTCGGCAGCGGCGCGCCTTGCGCGAGGGCGAGCGCCGGGAATACGAGCGCGGCGGCGGCCGCGAAAAGACGGACTTTCATCAGATCCCTTTCCGTGAGATTGCAGGTGCGATCATGTTTGGGGCTCGCCCGGGGCGCGCGCGCTGATGGCGAGCGCATGGATCGGGTCCTTCATCAGGCTGCCGAGCGCATCGTAGATCATGCGATGGCGCGCAACGGTGCTTCTGCCGGCGAAGGCGGGCGAGACGATCAGGAGGCGCCAGTGCGTGTTTCCGCCCGGGCGCGCGCCGGAGTGGCCGGCGTGCCGGTCGCTCTCGTCGACGAGTTCGAGCGTTTCCGGTGCGAGGCCGGCGAGCCGCCGGCGAATTTCGTCGGCGACGCTCATTGCTTGGTCCCTTCCTCGAGGTAACGGGCCAGAAACAGGGCCTGCCCGATCACGAACAGCAGCATCAGGCCCATCCCGCCGAAGAGCTTGAAGTTTACCCAGAGGTCGGTCGAGAAGTTGAACGCGACATACAGGTTCGCCGCGCCCATGAAAGCGAAGAACGCAGTCCAGCTCCAGTTGAGTTTCATCCAGACCGGTTCGGGAAGCTGCACCTGCGCGCCGAGCATGCTGCGGATCAGATTGCGGCGGAACAACAGCTCGGCGCCTCCCAGCACCGCGCCGAACAGCCAGTAGAGCACCGTGGGCTTCCACTTGATGAACGTCTCGTCGCGCAGCGCGAGCGTGGCGCCTCCAAATACGACGATGATCGCCAGGCTCGCCCACAGCATCGGATCGACCCGCCGGCGCCGCAATTTCAGCCATCCCACCTGCAGGAAGGTCGCCACGATCGCCGTCGCCGTGGCGACGTAGATGTCCGCCAGCTTGAAGGCGACGAAGAAGACGATGACTGGAAAGAGGTCAAACAGGAATTTCATACCGAGCGCGCAATTTTACCAGTGTGCGAGCGCCCGGACGGTCTCGATGCGCGCTTTCCCGACCATGCCGACGAGCGGCACGAGCTGCAGCAGAGATTCGCCCTCGATGAGCTTGACGTGCGTGGCGTCGGCGTGCGCCTGGGCGAAGGTCGGATCCACCGGATGCCATCCGCGTCCCTCGATCCAGGCTTCGTTCCAGGTGTGATAGAGGAACCCGCCGTGCTGCTCGGAATAGACGATGCCGTTCACTATGCGCGCGGGAATGTCCAGCGCACGGGACAGGGCGGCAAAGAGGTACGCGTGCCCCTGGCATTCGGCGCGCCGCTCGCGCAGCACGTCCACGGCGGTGAATGCGTCCACCGCCTCCCTGGAAATGTTCGCTTCGATCCAGGCGAGGATCCGCCCGATTCGAACTTCGGGACTCGCCGCATCACCCGCGATCGAGCGGGCGAGCGCGACGATCTGGCCGTCCGCGCTCGGCACCGCGAGCGTGGGGAGCAGGAAATCGTTCAGCCGGACGGTTCCGTACCCGGCGCGCGGAGCGTCGCGCTCAACGGTGCAGCGAAGGCGCGCGTCGTCGCGCGCGCAGGTCTGTCCGCCGTCACTCGGCACCGCGAGCTCCGGTGGCACGCCCGCGAGCTCGATCTCCAGCCTGGAAATGCGCCTGGGCGCGTCGAGCTGCGGCGCCTTGAGCAGGCTGAACTCGATCAGGGCTTCGTCCTTGTTCAGGCTCGCGGCGACCAGATAACGCTTGGCCTGCGACTCGGTCTCGAGCGCCGAGATCATCGTGCCGTGCAGCGCCAGTTCGAACAACGGCCGCCCGTCCGGCGCGATCCAGCTCGAAGTGTCGAGTCCGAGCAGCCGGGTCTCGACCTTGAAGGCGGCGCCCTCGAAGAGGGGACTGCGTTCGTAGGCGACGATGGCCTGCTGCGCTTCGGCGATTTCCTGGGTTTCGCCCTGCAATACCAGGAAGCGGCGCGTGCGGCCGACCGCCAACCCGTGCATCACCGGCAGGAGCGCAAATGCGCTTTGCGGGAAAAGCGGGCGCTCGAGCGCAACCCGGCGATTTTCGCGGCTGCCGCTCGCATCGACCTGAAGCGAAAGATTCCGCCCGTCGGACTCGCCGCGCACCTCGAGCCGGCTGCCGTCGAGATCGTAGGTGTACTCGAAGCGCTCGAGCGTCAGGTCTTCGCGCACGCGGTCGCGCGAGCGGAGGTTGACCCGCTTGTCGATGCCGAGAAAGCGCAGCAGGATCGCTGCTTCGGATTCGATCTCCCAGCGCCGCGGCGTATCCGTTGCGGGGGAAAGGGAGAGCCGCGTGAAGCCGATCTTCGCGCCGTTGAAGACGACGCCGCTCCAGATCTCGCGGTAGGGCCAGTCGGCAAGCGTCCGTTGCCGCGATGCGGGCGGAGGCCCCGCATCCTGGAAATATACCGACGTGCCCGCGCATCCCGCGATCGAGGTCGCAAGCGCAGCAAGCGCCGCGGCTGCGATCCGGCTCAGTGCGCGCGCTTTCGTCTGCCGAACGGTCCAGGGATCGCTTGGCAGGTCAGCCCCTTCGGCTCACGAAGAACAGCTCCAGCCGAGCATACGCGAGCCCGGCGAGCGTGCCGGCAAGATGCCCCTCCCAGGACGTGCAGCCCTTCGGGAAAAAGATGCCGAAGAAGATGTTCGCGCCGTAGAAAAAAGTCACGACGCCGGCGACGGCGAGAGAGGCGAGCGATTGCCGGAACACCCCTTGTCCGACGAGAAAGCCGAAATAGCCGAACACCAGGCCGCTCGCCCCGATGTGCGAGCCGCTCCGCGCGACGAGCCACGTGCCGGCGCCACCGATGATCGCAATGAAAATCGTGGCAGCGATGAAGCGCGCATTGCCCGCCACCAAGGCCGCCATGCCGCCGAGCACGGCCAGCGCGATCAGATTGTTGGCGAGGTGGAGGTTGCTGACGTGGAGCAGGGGCGCTGAAACCACCCCCGGCCAGAGCCCCTCCACGCCTGCAGGCAGGATGCCGTAGCGGTCCCACGCGTGGCCGAGTATGAGCGCGTTGACGACGTGCACGGCGGTCATCGCCAGCATGAGCACGCCCAGCGCCTGGAGTGCGCCGAGGCGCGAGCCCCATTTGCCTGTGGTCCAGTTTCCTGCAGTGCCGAGGCGCATCCGATGTTGAGCAGGTGGAACGGGGGCCGCAGCGGCGCTCCGGCTCAGCGCACGGGACCCCGTTGGCAGATCGTGCCGCTGCGCGGCAGATACGGGTCGGCTGTATCCGATCGCAGCCAGAAGCGGACCGCGCCGCAGTGACAGGATCGCTTCAGCCTCATGCTCAAACTATAATGCATCGCAGATCCCGGAGAAAGCCATGTTGCTTGCAAGGCTGGTCGAATACCAGGACGCGCCGCCCGAAGTCAGGGCGGTGTACGACGACATCATGACGATGCGTGGCACCGACTGGGTCAACAATTTCTGGAAGGCGCTCGCCAACGATCCTCTGACGCTGAGGCGGATCTGGGAGAACGTGAAGCAGGTGATGGCCCCGGGCGCGCTCGACCCGCTGACGAAGGAAATGGTCTACGTGGCGGTGAGCGCGACCAACGGCTGCGAGTACTGCACGTATTCGCATACTGCGGCGGCGCGCAAGAAAGGCATGACTGACGTAATGTTCATGGAACTGATGGCGGTCGTCGGCCTCGCCAACGAAACCAACCGCCTCGCCAACGGCCTGCGTCCTCCTGTGGATCCACAGTTCAAGCCATGAGACCGCTCATTGTTCTCGCGTTTCTCCCGACACTTGCGGTTGCAGGCGGCTCCAACTACGGCATTGTTCCGGGCAGCCGCGATATCGCAGGGAAGATCACCGAGTGGAGCGTGCCGACGCCGCGCTTTGCGCGCGATCCGGCGCCGGGCCCCGACGGCAACATCTACATCACGGTGATGAACGGCAACCGCATCGCGAAGTTCGACACCAAAGCGAAGACCTTCAGGGAATGGGACCTGCCCGATGGCGCGCGGCCGCACGGTCTCGTGGTCGCGAAGGACGGACACATCTTCTACACCGGCAACGGCGACGGCTCGATCGGCGAGCTCGATCCGCAGACCGGCAAGGTGATCAGCCATTTCACGCCCTCTCACGGCGGTGGCCCGCACACCGCGGTCCTCGACGACGAGGGCAACGTCTGGTTTACCGGGCAGGGTGGCTACCTCGGCAAGCTCGACCGGAAAAGCGGCAAGGTGAGCGAGATCCCGATGTCCGGCGGCCCGTATGGCTTGGCGATCGACAAGCAGGGACGCATCTGGGTGTGCCGCATGGGAGCGAACGCGCTCGGCATCTACGACCCGAAAACGGGGAAGACCGATGAACTTCGCACCAGCTCAGGCTCGCGGCCGCGGCGCATCGCGACCGGGCCGGATGGCATGCTCTGGGTGACCTACTACGGCAGCGGCGTTCTCGCGAAGGTGGATCCGGCGGCCAGGAAAGTGGTCAAGGAGTATCCGATGCCTGCCGGCCCGCGAGCCGGCCCCTATACGGTGACGGTGGATGGCGCAGGCCGCGTGTGGGCGAACGAGATCGATACCGACACGGTCGCGCTGTTCGACCCGAAGACGGAGAAGTTCCGCGTTTTTCAGCTTCCCTCGAACGGCGCCGGCATCCGCAAAGCGATCGTCGATGCCGAGGGAAAATACTGGTACATGGGGAGCCATAACGG
>CAZYVT010000101.1:0-2118 GCA_964651335.1 uncultured Enterobacteriaceae bacterium
ATGCTCGCGACTCCAGTCAGTTCAAGCATCTACCGGTCCTCCTCGGCTCCCGTGTGCGTCAACAGGCCGTTCCTTCGCGTGCGCTGCTTCCTCCTTCGGCTGCATCGTCGATTCCTCCGCGCGATCACGCCTCGCCGCCCTCGCCTCCGCCCGCACGCCAAAACGAAACGCCTCATCCACCTCCAATCCGCGCGGAACCTGGTGCGCGATGAAGACAATGGTCGCAGAGCCCTTGAGCTGATTGATCGTGCGCGCGAGGCTCTCTGCCGTCGGCGTGTCGAGTCCGCTGGTCGCTTCGTCGAAGATGAGGATGCGGGGCTTTTTCAACAGCGCCCGCGCGATGGCAATGCGTTGCTTCTGGCCGCCGGAGAGCCCGACGCCGTGCTCTCCGATCTCGGTGCGGTAGCCCCGCGGCAACCGCTCGATCGTTTCGTGGATCTCTGCTTTCTTGCAGGCAGCGACGATGTCCTCGAAGGAAGCGTGCGGGTTGGCCATCGCGAGGTTGTCGTAGAGCGTGCCCGAGAAAAGCAGCGTCTCCTGCAGGACGACCCCGTAGGCCTGACGCAGCTCGTTCGCCGAGAGGTGGCGCAGGTCGCGCCCGTCGAGCAGGATGCGGCCCTCGGTGGGCTGATAAAAACCGAGCATGAGCTTTGCGAGCGTGCTCTTGCCGCAGCCCGAGGACCCGGCGAGCAAGACAAGGATCCCGGGGCGGATGCCGAGCGTGAGATTGCGGTACAGGAACGGGGCGCTGTCCTGGTATCGAAAGGAAAGTCCCTGCAATTCGATCCGGCCCGCGGCCTCGCCCGGCGTGCGCGTCGGCACGACCGAGTGCGGCTCGGCCGGCGCGTCCATGATGTCGCCCAGCCGCTTCACAGCGATGTTGGCTTGCTGGAATTCCTGCCACAGGCCGGCGATCCGGAGCATCGGCTGCGCCATGCGCGCGGCGAACATCTGGAACGCGACCAGCATGCCGATGGTGAAGCCGTCGCCTCGCATGACGAGGAGCGCTCCGGCAACGAGAATCGCTACCGTCATCAGCTGCTCGAGCGCGCTCGCGACCACGTTGTAGGAGTTGGCGAGCTGGCGGGTCGCGAACGTCGAAGAGAGATAGCTCGCGAGATAGTCGCCGTAGCGGCGCTCGAGCAGCGGCTCGAACTGCAACGCCTTCACAGTCTCTGCGCCAGCGACGTACTCGGTGAGGAACGCCTGGTTTCTCGCTCCGAGCATGAACTGGCGGTTGATGCGTTCGCGCAGAAGTGGGGTGACGAGGACGCTCAGGCCGGCCAGCACACAGACTACCGCGAGCGCGATCAACGAAAGTTGCCACGAATATACGAGCATCACCGCGAGGACGACGACGAGGAACGGCGCGTCCAGCACGAAACTCATCGCCGCGCCGGTGATGAAATCGCGGATCGTCTCTACCGCCTGCAGCCGCGCCACGGTGGTTCCCGTAGGCCTGTGCTCGAAGTACGGCAGCGGCAACCGCAACAGGTGGCGCAGCACTTCGGACGCGAGTACGGCATCGACACGGTTTCCGGTGTGTAGAACCAGGTACTGCCGGATCCAGCTCATCACCGCGTTGAACACAAGGAATATCGCAAAGCCAAGCGCGATTGCGAGGAGCGTGCCGTAAGTGTGGTGGACCACCACCTTATCCAGGAGCACCTGGGTAAACAGGGGTGTAGCGAGTCCCACGAGCTGGATCGCAAGCGAGGCGAGCAACACATCGCGCCAGATCGACCGGTGTCGCGCGAGCGCGGGAATGAACCAGCGGAAGCCGAACCTGCGCGGCTCCTCCTCGAAGCCCGCCACCGGGGCCGTGGATTCCTCCGGCTCGCGCGCGAAGAGCATCACCTCCGGCTCGAAGCGTTGCCCGAACTCGCCGACCAAAGCAGTACGGGAGAGATCGCTGCCGGCTTCGACGAAGATGAAGCGCTCGCCGTCGGTGTGCGTGACGAGCGCGGGTCGCGAAGCGTCACGCGAGAACGCGACGCAGGGTAGCGCGGTCCCGGCGAGCTGCCGTCCCGAGCAATGGGCTATCGCCGCCTTGAACCCGAGTGCACGCGCGGTGTCGAGCAGAACGTTACGGTCGTACGGCGGAGGGAATTGCTGGGC
>CAZYVT010000101.1:2218-5816 GCA_964651335.1 uncultured Enterobacteriaceae bacterium
TCCGATCGATGCCGCATCGGGTTGCAATCTCGATCGCGTCCGTGGTCAGAAATTGGCCCGCTACTTGATGTCGATTCGTCGGCCAATCTGCAACGACTGGATTTCAGAGGATAATTTCCGGCCAGGAGGTTTTACATGGACATGCGGACAAAATCCCCTCTCGGGCGTGCGGTCAACACGGCCTCGCGCCAGCGGCTGAAGGTTCAATCCGGCTTCGGAAACACGTTTTCCACGGAGGCGGTGAAAGGCGCGCTGCCGGTGGGACAGAATTCGCCGCAGAAAGCGCCGCATGGCTTGTACCCCGAGGTGATTTCGGGCACCGCCTTCACTGCGCCGCGGGCGGAGAATCAAAGCACGTGGATGTACCGGCTTCGCCCGAGCGCGATGCACGCGCCGTTCAAGCGCATCGCGACCGGGCTGCTGCGTTCCGGGCCGTTCCACGAGGTTGCGGCCTCGCCCAATCGACTGCGCTGGAACCCGTTTCCGATTCCGCAGAAGCCAACCGACTTTATCGAAGGGCTGATGACGCTCGCCGGCTCGGGCGATCCGGCGGCGCAGGCGGGAATCGCGGTTCACATCTACCGGGCGAACCGCTCGATGAGCGGCCGCGTGTTCTATAACGCCGACGGCGAGATGATGTTCGTGCCGCAGCAGGGGACGCTCGTGCTCGCGACCGAGCTCGGCCGGCTCGAGGTGCGCCCGGGCGAGATCGCGGTGCTGCCGCGCGGCATGAAGTTCAAGGTGCAGCTCAGCGAGGGTCCGGCGCGCGGTTACGTTTGCGAGAATTACGGGCCGCCATTCCGCCTACCCGAACTGGGACCGATCGGCGCCCAGGGGCTGGCGCAGCGGCGCCACTTCCAGGCGCCGGTCGCCGCGTTCGAGGACAAGGGCGGGCGCCACGAGCTGGTTGCCAAGTTTCTCGGCGGCCTGTGGGCCACTGAGCTGAAGCACTCGCCGCTCGACGTCGTCGCCTGGCACGGAAATTACGCGCCGTACAAGTACGATCTCGCGCGCTTCATGGTGATCAACACGGTGAGTTTCGATCATGCGGATCCTTCGATCTTCACGGTGCTCACCTCGCCCTCCGGGCAGCCAGGCGTCGCGAATTGCGACTTCGTCATCTTTCCGCCGCGCTGGATGGTGGCCGAGCACACGTTCCGCCCGCCGTGGTTCCATCGCAACGTGATGAGCGAGCTGATGGGTCTGGTGCACGGCATTTATGACGCCAAGGCGGAAGGATTTCTCCCGGGCGGCGTCTCGATCCACAACTGCATGTCGGGACATGGGCCGGACGTCGCGACCTTCGACAAGGCTTCGTCCGCGGAACTCAAGCCGCACAGGATCGAGAACACGCTCGCCTTCATGTGGGAATCGCGGTGGGTGTTTCGTCCTACGCGCCACGCGGCGGAGGCAAAAGAGCTGCAGAAGGACTACGACACCGTGTGGGACGGCTTCAAGAAAATGGGGTCAGAGTCAGATTAAAGCTCCGAAAATTCGACTCTGACCCCGTTTTCGCCATTTTCGAAATGAACGAGACGCACGATCCCAGGCGCAGGAGCTGGGTCGAGAGCGCGAACGAGCCGTCCTGCGAATTTCCGATCCAGAACCTGCCGTTCGGGATTTTTTCGAGGAAAGGATCGAAAGAACCACCGCGCGGCGGGGTCGCGATCGGAGACCAGATCCTCGATCTTGCTGCGGTGGGCTTGAAAACCGGGCCGACGCTGAACGGTCTCGCCGCCGCGGGACGCGCGAAGTGGAGGGCGTTGAGGAAGCAGTTGTCGCGGGCGCTTTCGGATCCGAAGCAAAAGAAGCGCCTCGAGAGGCATCTCCTGCCGATGACGAAGGCGCAGATGTTTCTTCCAGTGGCGATCGGCGATTACAGCGACTTCTACGCCGGCATCCATCACGCCACCAACGTCGGCCGGATCTTCCGGCCCGACAACCCGCTGCTGCCGAATTATAAGTGGGTGCCGATCGGCTACCACGGGCGCGCCTCTTCGGTCGTGGTATCCGGCATGCGCGTGGTGCGCCCCAACGGCCAGACGAAAGCGCCGGATGCGGCGGTGCCCACATTCGGACCGTGCAGGCGGCTCGACTACGAGGTCGAGCTGGGCTTCGTGATCGGGCCGGGCAACGCGCTGGGGAAGAGCTTTCCGATCCGCAAGGCGCTCGATCACGTGTTCGGCGTGGTGCTGCTGAACGACTGGAGCGCGCGCGACATCCAGACCTGGGAGTACCAGCCGCTCGGGCCGTTTCTCGCCAAGAGCTTCTCGACCACGATCTCGCCCTGGATCGTGACGCTGGACGCGCTCGAGCCGTTCCGCTGCGCGGCGTTTGCGCGCGGCGCCGACGACCCGCGTCCGCTTCCCTATCTCTACGACGAGGCCGACCAGCGCGAGGGTGGCTACGCGATCGAGCTGGAGATGCACCTGCGCAGCGCGAGCATGCGCGATCGCAAGCTCGCCCCGACGCGGCTCTCGCGCGGCAGCTTCCGCGATTCATACTGGACTCCCGCGCAGGTGGTCACGCACCAGGTCTCGAACGGCTGCAACCTGAATCCCGGCGACCTGCTCGGCTCCGGAACGATCTCCGGCACCGCGCCCGGCTCGTTCGGTTCGCTTCTCGAACTGACGCAGGGCGGAAAGCAGCCCGTGCAGCTTCCCGGCGGCGAGACGCGCACTTTTATCGAAGACGGCGACGAGCTGATCGAGCGCGGCCGTTGCGTGCGCGAGGGCGCGGTGACAATCGGCTTCGGCGAGGCCGCCGGGTTGGTGAAACCCGCACCGAAACTCTAGCCACCGGTCCAGGAAGGTTTTCGCTTCTCCCGGAAGGCTGCGATCCCTTCGCGCGCCTCGGCGGAAGCGCGGCATCGGGCAATCACCCCTGCGGTGTAGGAGATGAGCGGCGGCGTGATCGGCGCACCGATCACCTGCCTCAGGAGCTTCTTCGCCTCGGCGAGCGCATTCGGCGCGCAGGCTACGAAGGCCTGCGCGACGCGATCTACCACCGCGTCCAGCTCGGCGGCTGGCGCGAGTTCGTGCACCATGCCCATCGACTTCGCGGCCTGTGCCGAGAAGCGCTCACCGCTGAGGATGTAGCGCCGTGCCGCGTTCGCGCCCATGGCGCGCGTGACGTACGGGCTGATCATCGCCGGCACCAGGCCGATGCCCGTCTCGGGAAGGCAGAACAACGCCTCCTCGCTCGCGACCACGACGTCGCACGCACAGACAAGCCCCATGCCGCCTGCAAACGCCGGACCGTGGATGCGAGCGATCGTCGGTTTCGGAAAGGTGTACAGCGCGTTGAAGAACCTCGCCGACTTGAGCGCATCGGCACGGTTTTTCGCGCCGGTAGCGCGGCCCGCCTTTTCCATCTTGCCCAGATCCGCCCCCGAGCAGAAGGCGCTCCCCCGCCCGCCGAGCACAACGACGCGTACCGAGGCGTCCTTCTGCAACGCCTGCAAGAGCTTGGGGAGCTCCGCGATCATCGTCCGGTTCATCGCGTTGCGCGCCTCGGGCCGGTTCAGCCAGACGTGAGCAATCGCCCCACGGCGCTCCAGCTCGAGCGTCTGAAAAACGGGGTCTGACCCCATTTTCCT
>CAZYVT010000101.1:5916-9296 GCA_964651335.1 uncultured Enterobacteriaceae bacterium
TTGCCGGCGATGAACATCGGCGCGCCAATCACCGGAAGCTGCAACCGCTGCAAGACAGGCGGAAGAGACATTTGCTTCATCCTTTGGACGCGGACGCCGCAGCCAGGGTCCTGTGCCGCTGCAAGGCTTTTCCGCGCGCGAGCGTATCATGACGCGCTTTGCTTCGCGCGTTACTCCGAACTTCAGAACATTGAATACCCTCACGCTGTTCGCCGGCTGCGTTGCGATCTGGGGAACGACCTGGCTCGCGATCACCTACCAGCTCGGGAGCGTCGCCCCGGAGGCGAGCGTCAGCTATCGGTTCCTCCTTGCCGCGGTGCTCCTGGCTGCATACTGCCGCGCGCGCGGACTGTCCCTTCGCTTCCGGGCCGGAGAGCACGCGGCGCTCGCGCTTCTCGGCGTGTTCATGTACAGCATCTGCTACATGCTCGTGTACCACGCCGAGATGCATGTCGCCTCGGGCTTGGTGGCGGTCGGTTACTCGGCGAGCCCGCTCCTTGCCATGCTCGGCATGCGAATCGTGTTCGGGCAGGCAATGACCGCGCGCATGGCGATTGGATCGGTGCTCGGAATCGCGGGCATCGTGCTGGTCTTTTCGCCCGAGCTGAATCGCGTCGCGCACAGCGGCAATGTCGCCCTGGGCGCGCTGTTTACCGCGCTCGCCGTGCTGGTGTCTTCCGTCGGCGGCCTGATCGCGCATCGAAACCATGAGCGCAAGCTGACCGGCTGGCCCACCATGGCATGGAGCATGGGCTACGGCGGACTGATTTCGCTCGCGGTCGCGCTGGCCCTCGGGCGTCCGCTCACGCTGGAGTGGACGCCCGCCTACCTGCTCTCGCTCGGCTACCTCGCCGTATTCGGTTCGATCCTCGGCTTCGCCGGGTTCCTGACGCTGCTCGGCCGCATCGGCGCCGCGCGCACCTCTTACATCGGCGTGATGGTGCCGATCGTCGCGCTGACCATCTCTTCCGTGTTCGAGAGCTTCGTGTGGCATCCGTTGACCATGGCCGGGGTGGCCATTTCCCTGGCGGGCAACGCCCTGGTGCTGCGTAGGGCTGGTTAGAGAGGCCCGCCGATTGCGTCACGCAAAGTTGACGTTCTTTTTGATCCCTGTTTCACCCGCGCCATCGAGCAAACAGATCAACGCAGCGCGCTCGAGCGCGCGCGATCGGCGGCGCACCAAAACAATCAGTCCCGCGCGGGGAATGCGTTTCGCCGCCTCAAGGAAGTCGTCGCGGTTGCACGTCATGAGGACCAGCCCCTGCGCGCCGGCATAACGAAGCACCTCTTCGTCCTGAGAATCGACAGGAAGCGCCTGTCGCAAGCGCGTGACCTCGTGACCGAGAGCCTCCAATGCGAACACCACGTCGTCGAGGACGTCGTGGTCGAGCAGGAACTTCAACTTGCGCCAGGCGCGATCTGGCGGGCGACGAGAACGTCAATCTCGCCGCGGTGGTCTTCGTAGTATGCGAGGCATTCGTATACCTGCGCACGCGTGACATTCGAGAAGCAGCGCGTCGCAATCGAATCTACGGTCTCGCCGTTCTGCAGCAGCCCGATTACATCGTGAACGCCGATTCGAGTGCCCTCGATGATCGGACAGCCACCACGCACGCCCGGCACGCGGGTGATGTACCAATAGCGGTTCGAGAGATCGCGTTCGAATGCCCCAGGCCCGGTGGCGCTCATGGCTGACGAGTTTAGGCGCGTTCTGAGCCCTGATCAACTTCACGCCAAAGCTGTCAACAAACGGAAAGATCCATCGACTTCGCGCTGTGATTGCGCTCCGGCTTTTCATCATTCAATCACTCTGTCGGCGCGCACGAGCACGGACGGCGGAATCGTGACCCCGAGTGACTTCGCCGTCTTCAGGTTGACGATCAACTCAACATGCGTCGGCTGCGCCACCGGCAGTTCTCCCGGATTCGCACCTTTCGGGCTGGCCTCCTTGACCGGCGGACTTCCTTACTGTAAAGTAAGGAACGCCAAAAAAGGAGGCACTCGTGGCCACCGCCATCGTCACCAGCAAGGGCCAGATCACGATTCCGAAGGCCGTTCGTGAGGCGCTCGGGGTCGAAACCGGGGACCGGGTGGAGTTCGTCGAGGTCGAGAAAGGCGTCTACTCCGTGGTCGCCGCCACTCGGGACATTCGCGACCTCAAGGGCATGATCGCGAAGCCAGCGAAGCCGGTCAGCGTGGAGGACATGAACCGCGCGGTCGCGCGTCGCGCGGGCCACCGATGATCGGCCTCGACACCAACGTCGTCGTCCGGTACCTGGTGCAGGACGATCCGAAGCAATCGGCGATTGCGACCCGGTTCATGGAGCGGACGCTGTCAGCAGATCATCCGGGCTTTGTCGCCGCGGTCACGTTGTGCGAAATCGCGTGGGTGCTCGCGGAGTGCTACGCCGCCGATCGCAAGCGGATCCGCGAGGTGGTCGAGGGGCTGCTGGCGTCAAAGCAGATCGTAATCGAGGGGGCGGATCTCGTGTGGAAGGCGCTGCGCGCGTGGGAAGGCGTGCCGGCAGACTTCAGCGATTCCCTGATCGGGCAGATCGCGATCGCACAGGGCGGAGAGAAAACCGTGACCTTCGACAGGGCCGCGGCCAGGCTCGATGCCTTCCAACTTCTTCAATAGCACGCTCAGGCCAGCAGTGCGCCTTTCGCGACGGCGTCCCTGAGGAGCTTCGGCGGCGCGAATCGCTCGCCGTATTTCCTCGCCAGCTCGTCGGCACGCTGGACGAACTTCGCCGCGCCGACGTGGTTGATGAACTGCAGCGCTCCCCCGGTCCAGGCCGGAAAACCGATGCCGAAGATCGAGCCGATGTTCGCGTCGTGGACGGTCGTCAAGACACCTTCCTCGAGGCAGCGCGCAGTCTCGATCGCCTGGCGGTAGAGGATACGGTCCTTCATCTCTTCGATGTCGAACTTGACGCCCGGCTTGCCGAAAATTTTCGCCAGCTCGGGCCAGAGATGTTTTCTTCCGCCTGCCGGATAGTCGTAGAAGCCGCCGCCCGCCGCACGGCCAGGGCGCTTGAACTCCTTCACCATGCGCACGATCACGTCCTGGCCGGGGTGCGGCGGGGGGAGGGGTTTTCGTTCCGCCTTCAGGTCGGCGATGGTCTGGTCCATCACTTGCACCGATAGCGACATCGAGGTCTCGTCGATCACCGCGAGCGGCCCCACCGGCATGCCTGCAAAGCGCGCCGCATTTTCGATTACGGCGGCGGGAATGCCTTCGGCGAGCATTGCGCAGCCTTCCTGCACAAAGGTGCCAAACGTGCGGCTGGTATAAAAGCCGCGCGAATCGTTGACCACGATCGGAGTCTTGGCGATCTGCAGCACGTAATCGTAGGCGCGGGCGAGCGTTTCCGCCGAAG
>CAZYVT010000102.1:0-9134 GCA_964651335.1 uncultured Enterobacteriaceae bacterium
ACCAGCGGCAAGAGCCGCATGTTCTGCTCCGGCGCCAACATCTACATGCTCGGCCTGTCGACGCATTCCTGGAAAGTGAATTTCTGCAAGTTCACCAACGAAACCCGGAATGGAATCGAGGATTCCTCGAAGCACTCCGGATTGAAATTCCTCGCCGCTCTGAACGGCGCGACCGCCGGGGGCGGCTACGAGGTTGCGCTCGCCTGCGACGAGATCGCGATGATCGACGACCGCTCGAGCGCGGTCAGCCTGCCCGAAGTGCCGCTGCTCGGCGTGCTGCCGGGCACCGGCGGCCTCACCCGCCTGGTGGACAAGAGGAAGGTGCGGCGCGATCTCGCCGACGTCTTTTGCACCACTGCCGAGGGCGTGCGCGCCGACCGGGCGAAGGCGTGGAAGCTGGTCGACCACACCGCCAAGCCGCAGCAGTTCAATGAAATGGTGAAAGTCAGAGCGCTGGAGCTGGCGAAGCTGTCCGACCGTCCGGGCGGCGCCGGGCTGACGCTCACCCCCCTGCAACGAAGTGCAGACGAAGGCGGTTATCACTATTCGACCGTGGATGTGCACCTCAACGCCGCGTCGCGCACCGCTCAGATCACCGTGAAGGCGCCGGAGGGCACGCAGCCGGCGAGCGCGGAGGACGCGCTCGCGCAGGGCGTGCAGTGGTGGCCGCTGAGGCTTGCGCGCGAGCTCGACGACGCGATTCTCATGCTGCGCCAGAATCACCTCGACCTCGGGCTGTGGCTGTTGAAGACACGCGGCTCGATCGACGCCGTGCTGGCGACGGACGCCTTCCTGGAAAAGAATCGGGCGCACTGGCTGGTGCGCGAGACCATCGGCTACCTGCGCCGCACGCTCGCCCGCCTGGACGTGTCCTCGCGCTCGCTGTTCGCGATCGTGGATCAGGGCTCGTGTTTTGCCGGCACGCTGATGGAACTCGCGCTTGCAGCCGACCGCACCTACATGTTGCAGCTTGCGGAAGAGGACAAGGACGCGCCGCACGTCGCGCTCTCGCCCCTCAACTTCGACTTTTACCCGATGGTGAGCGACGCCACCCGCATCGCCTCGCACTTCTGCGAAGACGAGCCGCCGATCGAGGCGGCCCGCCAGACCATTGGCGAAACGCTCGATGCGCCGCGCGCGAAATCGCTGGGGCTCGTCACCTCGACGCCCGACGACCTGGACTGGGAAGACGAGATCCGGCTTGCGATCGAGGAACGCGCCAGTCTTTCGCCCGACGCGCTCACCGGGATGGAGGCGAGCCTGCGCTTTGCGGGGCGCGAGAACATGCTGACGCGCGTCTTCGGCCGCCTCTCGGCGTGGCAGAACTGGATTTTCAACCGGCCCAATGCTGTGGGCGATCAGGGCGCGCTCAAAGTGTACGGCACCGGCGCAAAAGCGAAATTCAACTGGGAGCGAGTCTGATGATGTCCGGCATCGATTATTCCGGGAAAATTCCCAACAACGTCGATCTCGCGTCGAACAGGACGCTGCAGCGCGCGCTCGAGCACTGGCAACCGAATTACCTCAAGTGGTGGGCCGAGATGGGCCCGGACCACTCCGCGAATTTCGACGTCTATCTGCGCACCGCGGTGAGCGTCGATCCCAAGGGCTGGGCGCATTTCGACTACGTGCGGATGCCCGATTACCGCTGGGGCATTTTCCTTGCGCCCGCAGAGCAGGGCCGGAAGGTCAATTTCGGCGCGCACCAGGGCGATGCGGCGTGGCAGGAAGTTCCGGGCGAGTACCGCTCGACGCTGCGCCGGATCATCGTCACGCAGGGCGACACCGAACCGGCCTCGGTCGAGCAGCAGCGCCACCTCGGCCTCACCTGCCCATCGCTCTACGATCTGCGGAACATCTTCCAGGTCAACGTCGAGGAAGGCAGGCATTTATGGGCGATGGTGTACCTGCTGCACGCCTACTTCGGCCGCGACGGCCGGGAGGAAGGCGACGCGCTCCTCGCGCGCCGCTCCGGCGATGCGGATAACCCTCGCATCTTGACGGCATTCAATGAGAAAACTCCAGACTGGCTGTCGTTCTTCATGTTCACCTTCATCACCGACCGGGACGGGAAATTTCAGCTCGCCGCACTCGCCGAATCCGCCTTCGATCCGCTCTCGCGTACCTGCCGCTTCATGCTGACCGAGGAGGCGCACCATCTGTTCGTCGGCGAATCCGGCGTTGCGCGCATCATCGAACGCACCTGCGAAGCGATGGCGCAGCACAGAACCGAAGACCCGGCAAAGCTGCGCGGCATGGGCGTCATCGACCTGCCGACGCTGCAGCGATATCTCAATTTCCACTTCAGCGTGACGAGCGATCTGTACGGCTCGGAGGTCTCGTCGAACGCCGCGTCGTTCTATACCAACGGGCTCAAGGGACGCTTCCAGGAGAGCACCCTCGGCGACGATCATCGGCTGGAGAGTGCGGAGTATCCGGTGATGGAAGTCGTCGGCGAGCAGATCGTCACCCGGCACGTGAACGCGCTCACTGCGCTCAACGAGCGGCTGCGCGACGACTGGATCCACGATCTGGAGAACGCGATCGAGCGCTGGAACCGCATCCCGGAGAAGCACGGCATCGCGTTCCGGTTCAAACTGCCGCACAAGGGTTTTCATCGCAGGATCGGGGTCTTTGCCGGGCACCATGTCAGCCCGGATGGCAACGTGATTTCGGAGGCCGACTGGATCCACCGGCACCGGGAGTGGATGCCGACCGCGGAGGATCGCGCCTTCGTGCAGTCGCTCATGGGCCGCGTCACGGAGCCCGGCAAGTTCGCCAGCTGGATCGCGCCGCCGCGGCAGGGCATCAACAAGCAGCCGGTGAATTTCGAATACGTGCGCTTCAACTGATTTCACCGTGGAAACAGCCGAACTGATCCGCCAGCACCTGATCGACCCGGAGATCTGCATCCGGTGCAACACCTGCGAGGAGACCTGCCCGATCGACGCCATCACGCACGACGGCCGCAACTACGTCGTCAAGCCGGAGACCTGCAACAACTGCGGCGACTGCATCTCGCCCTGCCCGACCGGCGCCATCGACTCCTGGCGCCGGATCGCGAAGGCCTACTCGCTCGAGGAACAATTCAAGTGGGACGCGCTGCCGGCGGAAACCGAGGACCCGGGAGCCGAAGCAGCCGAAGCCGAGATCCCGGAGGAAGTCGCCCGGTTGTCGGCGGCATCGATCCAGGCGCAGGGCGGCGCTGCGCCGCCGCCCTGGTCGGCGGCGCATCCCTACGTCGGGCTGTACAGCCTGACGAAACCCGCCGCCGCAACCTGCACCGGCAACTACCGGCTCACCGCGCAGGACGCCGAGAGCGACATTCATCACATCGTGCTCGACTTCGGCACGACCGCGTTTCCGGTGCTCGAAGGCCAGTCGCTCGCCGTAATCGTCCCGGCCGCGAACGGCGGCGCGCCGCACGTGCGAATGTATTCGATCGCAAGCCCGCGCAATGGCGAGCGGCCCGGCTACAACAACGTGTCGCTCACCGTGAAGCGCGTCACGCAGGACCGCGGCGGCAACCCGGTGCGCGGCGTCGCTTCCAATTTCCTCTGCGACTTGAAGAAGGGCGACAAGGTGCAGGTGGCGGGGCCGTTCGGCGCCAGCTTTCTCATGCCGAATCATCCGCGCGCGAATCTCATCATGATCTGCACCGGCACCGGCTCGGCGCCGATGCGCGCGATGACCGAGCGCAGGCGCCGCCGCATGGCGCTCAGGGAAGGCGGCGAACTGCTCCTGTTCTTTGGGGCGCGCACGCCCGAGGAATTGCCCTACTTCGGCCCGCTGACGAAACTGCCGCAGGAGCTGATCGACGTTCAGCTCGCCCTTTCGCGCGTTCCGGGCAGGCAGAGGGAGTACGTGCAGGACCGCATGCGCGCCTGCGCCGGCAAGGTGGCGCACCTGCTCGGCAGCGAGAATACGTTCGTATACCTCTGCGGGCACAAGCAGATGGAGGAAGGGGTCGACGCGGCCTTCGCCGAAGTGTGCGGGACAACCGGAAGGGACTGGGCGCAGCTGCGCGGCGAACTGCGGGCAGCGGGCCGTTATCACGTGGAGACGTACTGACATGACGATCGATTACGCGCAGAAGATCCCCAACAACGTCGGCCTGGCGAACGATCGCACGCTGCAGCGCGCGCTGGAGCACTGGCAGCCGAAGTTTCTCGACTGGTGGCAGGAAATGGGGCCGACCGATTTCCAGCGCTCTGATGTTTACCTCCGGACCGCGACTTCGGTCGATGCACAGGGCTGGGCGCAGTACGGCGCGGTGAAGATGCCGGAGTACCGCTGGGGCATCTTTCTCGCCGACCCGGTTGCGGATCGCAGGATCGGCTTCGGCGACCAGATGGGCCAACCCGCGTGGCAGCAGGTGCCCGGAGAATACCGCTCCACGCTGCGCCGCCTGATCGTCACGCAAGGCGACACCGAGCCCGCTTCGGTCGAACAGCAGCGGCTGCTCGGCCACAGCTGCCCTTCGCTCTACGACCTGAGAAACCTGTTTCAGATCAACGTGGAAGAAGGCAGGCACCTGTGGGCGATGGTGTACCTGCTGCACGCGTACTTTGGACGCGACGGCCGCGAGGAGGCCGGGGAGCTGCTCGCGCGCCACTCGGGCGATGCCGACAAACCCAGAATTCTCAGCACATTCAATGAACCGATCTCGGATTGGCTCTCGCTTTACTGCTTCACGTATTTCACCGACCGGGACGGGAAGTATCAGCTGAAGAGCCTTGCCGAGTCGGCATTCGACCCGCTCTCGCGCACCTGCCGCTTCATGCTCACGGAGGAGGCGCACCACATGTTCGTCGGCGAGACCGGAATCGGCCGCGTGGTGAAGCGCACGCTCGAAGTCATGAAGGAACTGGGCAGCGACGACCCGGCGCGAATCCGCGCCCACGGCGCAGTGGACCTGCCGCTGCTGCAGAAGTACCTCAACTACTGGTGCTCCTCGTCGCTCGATCTCTTTGGCTCCGAGATCTCGTCCAACTCGGCGGCCAACTTCACCAACGGGCTCAAGGGGCGGCCGGACGAATCGCAGTACCAGGATCACGTTCTGAGAGACACTGCAATGAAACTGACCACTCCGGAGGGCGAGCAGGACGTGCCGATGCTGAACGCCCTGAACGAGGTGATGCGCGAGTCCTACCTCAGGGATTGCGAGATCGGCCTGAAGCGCTGGAACCGCGCCATCGAGCGCGCCGGCCATGCCGTTCGCCTGACGCTGCCCTCGACCCGGTTTCGCCGCTCGATCGGAGCATGGGTGAATCAACCGGTCACGCCGGAGGGCAGGGTCCTCCCGCCGGAGGAGCACGCCAGACGGCTGCACGAATGGATCCCCTCAGACGCCGACCGCGCGTTCGTGCGCTCCCTGATGCAACAGGTCGCCGAGACGGGCAGAATTGCCGGCTGGATCGCGCCCCCCGAGCGCGGCATCAACAATCTTCCGATAGAGTACGAGTACGTGCGATTGCATTGAGCGGCGGGATCAGCGCGTTGCGCGAGAAAGGAGCATGCAATGGCCACGACCTATCGAGAACGGATGCTGAAGTCGGAGGGCCGGCTGGAACGCCTGATCGCCGAGCGGCTGCAGCCTGGCGCGGACAAGGAGCGCGTCGACCAGCGGATCTGGGACCTGTTCGGCGAGCGCTGGGCGGTCATGTACACCGACCTGGCCGGTTTTTCCCGGCGCGTGGCCGAGTTCGGCGTCATCCATTTCCTGCAGACGATCTACGAGTCGTTCCAGCTGCACGCCCCGGTCATCGACCGCCACGGCGGGTTCCTCCTCAAGGTCGAGGGCGACAGCCTGATGATCATTTTCCGCAACGTCAATGAAGCGCTCGAATGCGCGGTCGAAATGCAGCGCGTGACGAAGCAGCACAACACGACGCGCACGCCGGAAGACGAGGTATTGCTCTGCGTCGGGATCGGCTACGGCGACATGCTCCGCATCGGCGAGAGCGACGTGTTCGGCGCCGAGGTCAATGCGGCCAGCAAGCTTGGAGAGGACACCGCGAAGAAGTGGGAGATCCTGGTCACGGGCGCGGTGCGCGATGCCGTGAAGCTCCCTCCCGGCTGTTCGTTCGAAGCCATCGATTTCGTTCCGCCGGGGGCCAAGGCGGCATTCAAGCTGATCTATCCGCTGTAGGAATCAGGCCTCGAGCACGTAGGTTCCGGGCGCGTCGGCAAGGCGGGGAAAGGCCTCGGTCGCGACCTGCGGCGGAGCGCCGGGCGGGCCGCACTTCTGCGCCAGCCACGCGCTCCAGTCTTCCCACCAGCTTCCCGCGTGCTTTTCTGCATTCGCGTGCCAGTTGTCGGCGCTCTGTCCGCGGTGGGCGCGCGCGACGCGGTATTCCCGCTTCAGCGGCGTCGCCGGCGGGTTGACGATGCCAAGTACGTGGCCGGAGCTCGACAACACGAACTGCTTCTCGCCGTCGAACCACGAGTTGATGCGGAACGTCTGGCGCCAGGGCGCGATGTGGTCGTCCTCTGCCGACACACTATAGTGCGGCTGGCGGATGCGCACCAGGTCGATCGGCTCGCCGGCAACGGTCAGGCCGTTGCGCTTCGCGAGGTTGTTCTTCAGGTACATCTCGCGCAGGTAATACTCGTGCATGCGGCAGGGCATGCGCGTCGTGTCCATGTTCCAGTACAGGACGTCGAACGGCACCGGCGCTTCGCCGTACAGCCATCCGTGCACCGCGTAGTTCCAGATCAGGCTGTTGGCGCGCAGCAGGCGGAAGGTCGTCGCCATCTCGCGGCCATCGAGGAAGCCGCGGGAGCGCATCAAATCGCAGATCCAGCGCACGCTGCCTTCGTCGATGAACACCTCGATGTCCCCCGGCGACTGGAAATCGATCAGCGCGGCGAGCAAGGTCCAGGACGATACGGGGACGTCGGCCGCCGCCTCATGCCGGCGGTTGAGCCAGGCCATGTAGGCGGCGAGCAGCGTGCCGCCGAGGCAATAGCCGACCGCGTGCACCCGGTCCGCGCCGCTCACGGCGCGCGCCACCCTTACCGCCTCGTCCACGCCCTGGAGCAGGTAATTGTCGAAGCTCACTTCGGCCATGTCGGAAGTCGGGTTCTTCCAGCTCACGATGTAGACGTCGAAGGCCTGCGCGAGAAGAAACTGCACCATGCTTTTCTTCGGCGTGAGATCGAGGACGTAGAACTTGTTGATCCAGGGCGCGATGATGACGATCGGCGTTTTCCGCACGTGCGTCGCAACGGGCGCGTAATGGATCAGTTCCATGAGCCGGTTCCGGAACACCACTGCGCCGGGCGTCGTGGCAAGGTTGCCGCCGACCCGGAAGTCCTCCGGCGTGGTCATGCGCACCGTTCCCGCCTGAACGTCCCGCATGAAGATCTCGAAGCCGCGGCGCAGGCTCTCGCCGCGGGTCTCGACCGCCTTGCGCATCGCAACCGGATTGCCGAAAAGGAAATTGGTCGGCGCGACCGCGTTCAGCCAGTTGCGCCACCAGAACGCGGCGCGGCGGCGCGACTTTTGCGACAGGCCGGGAGTCGTGAAGAGCGCGTCCTGGACGTGGCGCGTGCAAAACAGGTACCACTGCTTGATCAGGCTCCACGTCACCTCATTCGTCCATACCGGGTCCGAAAAGCGCAGGTCGTCGGCCTGCGGCACCACCACGTCGGGGCTGCTGCGCCCCGCGAGGCGCCCGGCGCTGTGCAGCTGCAGCGTCAACAGATCCACGTAAGCGCGCGACCACTGTTCGAAGAGTTCCTGCGGATGGAGCATCCAGGCGAGCTGGGCGTGCGCGAGCGGCGCGAACATGCCGAATGGATCGAGCTTCGACTCGCCGCTCTCGAACAGCTTCTTCCACTGCTCTGCGCCCAGCGTGATCGCTTCGGCGAGCTGCCGCTCGCCCGGAGGCAGCCGGTGCTCGTCGATCGGCGCTCGGTCCATGTCGGTCACCTCATCAGTCCACGCACGGGGCCATTGTGCTCCAGATCGGCGGCCGGCAGCCGATCAGCGCTTGATCGCGGGCAAGGTAATCGCGCCGATCACGATGAAGGCGCCCAGGATCTGCAGCGGTGTCACGGCCTGACCAAGGATTCCCCAGGCGAGGAACAGCACGGCAATCGGCTCGAAATTGAGCACCACCGCATAGTTCGCCGTGCCCAGACGCGGCAGGATGATGAAAAGCGCCGTGATCGCCGAACCGTAGAACACGGTGAGGAGCGCCAGCCCGTACCATCCCGCCATTGCTTTCGGGAACGCGAAGGCGTCCGTCGCCATCCCGGCGACGAGCACCACGAATGCGGTCACCCCCATCGTCAGGAATGTGCGCAGCCGCCCATCCACGTCCTTCAGCCAGCGCGCGGTGAGCAGCAGCGCGAGCGCGAACGAGATCGCCGCCCCGAGCGCCCAGGCGATTCCTCCGGCGTTCACCTGCTTGCCGAACACGTCCAGTGCAAGTGCCAGGCCGATCAGCGCGACGGGCATCGCCACCAGCGCGGCTGGCCGGGGCCGATCGCCGCCGGAAGACCATGACAGGAGCGCGAGCAGCATCGGAAAGGTGTTGAACGCAAGCAGCGCCAGCGCCACCGGAATCCGCGCCACCGACGAATAGATGCAGAAACTCTGCACGGCGATGAGCAAACCGATCGAAATGGCCTTTGCAAGCGTGGGGCGCGGCAGCGCCATCGGCACTTGCAGTACGCGCATCAGCGCGAGGAGAAACAGCGCAGTAAAACCGGAGCGCACCGCGACTGCGGTGGTCACGCTGGCGCCATGATCGAACGCGACGCGCGCGGCGATATGATTCGACCCGAAGGTCGTGGCGATGACAAGCAGCGCCAGCACGCCGAGCCGGGGCGATAGAATTCCCGTCATGGTTCCATTTTCTGGTTTCCGGAAGGCGCGATTCTGGCAGATCGCCGCCGGTTGGTTTTGCGGAATGCTGCTCGCCTCGGCCGCGCTTGCGTGCGAGGTCCCGGCCAATGAGGGCAGTTCGCCCCTTCGGCGCGTGGTTACGCGAGTGAAATATCTGCCGGAGACCGAGGCGTGGCAGAAGTCGCTCCCCGAGGGGGCGATTGCGCAGTTCGTTCTGCTCGTCGATTCGCCGCAGAAGATCCGCGGCCGCTGCTACTGGCCGGTGGAAGTGCGCGCG
>CAZYVT010000103.1:0-9027 GCA_964651335.1 uncultured Enterobacteriaceae bacterium
CAGCTCCAGCGCCATCTTTTTCGGCAGTCCGCACTGGTGCAGCTTCAGTTGCGGTCCGACCACGATCACCGAGCGGCCCGAATAATCGACCCGCTTGCCGAGCAGGTTCTGACGGAAACGCCCGCCCTTGCCCTTGATCATGTCGGCGAGCGATTTGAGCGGCCGCTTGTTGGCGCCGGTCATCGCCTTGCCGCGGCGGCCGTTGTCGAGCAGCGAATCGACGGCCTCCTGCAGCATTCGCTTCTCGTTCCTGACGATGATCTCGGGAGCCTTCAGCTCCAGCAGGCGCTTGAGGCGGTTGTTGCGGTTGATGACGCGGCGATACAGGTCGTTGAGGTCGCTGGTCGCGAACCGGCCGCCGTCCAGCGGGACCAGCGGCCGCAGCTCCGGCGGCAGCACCGGCAGGACCTCCATGATCATCCACTCGGGCTTGATGTTGCCGAGCGGCTTGGCGATCTTCTTCAACTTGGCGTCCGAAGTGGTCGCCGCGAGATCCTTCCGCAGCGTGTCGATTTGGCGGTTCAGGTCGAGCGAGCGCAACAGCGCCCGGATCCCTTCCGCGCCCATGGTGGCCGAAAAATCGTCGCCGTGCTCCTCGACCTTGGCGATGTAGTCGTCCTCGGTCAGAAGCTTGGCGCGCTTGATCTTCTCGTCGACGACCATTCCCTCGTCGGTCACGACATAGGCCTCGAAGTACAGCACGCGCTCGATGTCGCGCAGCGTCATGTCGAGCACCAGGCCGAGGCGCGATGGCAGCGACTTCAGGAACCAGATGTGCGCGACCGGGCTTGCCAGCTCGATATGACCCATCCTCTCGCGGCGCACCTTTGCCAGCGTCACCTCCACGCCGCACTTCTCGCAGATCACGCCGCGGTGCTTGAGCCTCTTGTACTTGCCGCACACGCACTCGTAGTCCTTAATCGGCCCGAAGATGCGCGCGCAGAACAGGCCGTCGCGCTCCGGCTTGAACGTTCGGTAGTTGATCGTCTCGGGCTTCTTCACCTCGCCATAGGACCACGAGCGGATCTTTTCCGGCGAGGCGAGACCGATCTTGATGGCGTCGAATTCCTCGTTCTGCTGAACCTGCTTGAACAGCTCAAGAAGCGCTTTCATAGATTCCTCGTTGCAAAACCCGCGGTGGCCCGCTCAGTACCGTTCGAGATCGATGTCGATTCCGAGCGACCGGATCTCCTTCACCAGCACATTGAACGACTCGGGCATGCCGGCATCGATCTTGTGATCGCCCTTGACGATGTTCTCGTACACCTTGGTACGGCCGTTGATGTCGTCCGACTTGACGGTGAGCATCTCCTGCAGCGTGTAGGCTGCGCCGTAGGCCTCCAGCGCCCAGACTTCCATCTCGCCGAAGCGCTGGCCGCCGAACTGCGCCTTGCCGCCGAGCGGCTGCTGCGTCACGAGCGAATACGGCCCGGTCGAGCGTGCATGCATCTTGTCGTCCACCAGATGGTGCAGCTTCAGCATGTGCATGTAGCCGACCGTCACCGGCCGGTCGAATGCTTCGCCGGTACGGCCATCGATCAGCGTGACCTGGCCCGAGGTCGGAAGACCGGCGAGCTCGAGCATGGCGTTGATCTCGGCTTCGGAGGCGCCGTCGAACACCGGCGTCGCGAACGGCACGCCGTCCTTCAGCCCTGCCCCGAGCTCCAGCACCTCCTCGTCGGAAAGGTGCGCGATGTCCTCCTGGCGGCCGCTTGAGTTGTAGATCTGGTCAAGCAGCCGGCGCAGGTCGGCAATTTTGCGGTGCGCCGCCAACAGGTCGCCGATCCTGCGGCCCAGACCCTTCGCCGCCCAGCCCAGGTGCGTTTCGAGAATCTGACCGACGTTCATCCGGGAGGGCACGCCGAGCGGATTGAGCACGATGTCCGCGGTCGTGCCGTCAGCCATGTGCGGCATGTCCTCGACCGGGACGATCTTGGAAATGACGCCCTTGTTACCATGTCGCCCGGCCATCTTGTCCCCGGGCTGCAGGCGCCGTTTCACGGCGACGTACACCTTCACCATCTTCAGCACGCCCGGGGGCAATTCGTCGCCCTGGGTGAGTTTCTTCCTCTTCGCCTCGAACATGACGTCGAACTCCTTGCGCTTCTGCGCCAGCGAGTCCTTCAGTCCCTCGAGCTGTGCCGCCGCCTCCTCGTTGGCGAGCCGGATATCGAACCAGTCGTAGCGCTCGATCGACTCGAGGTAGCCCTTGTTGACCTTGCTGCCCTTGGCCATGCGCTTGGGCCCGCCATTCGCCACCTTGCCGAGGAGCAGGCGCTCCAGGCGTTCGAAGGTGTCGGCCTCGACGATCCGCATCTGGTCCGCGAGGTCGGTCTTGTAATGCTTGAGCTCGTCCTCGATGATCGACTGGCTCCGCTTGTCCCGCTCGATGCCTTCGCGCGTGAAGACCTGCACGTCGATCACGCATCCGGAAATGCCCGAGGGCACGCGCAGGCTCGTGTCCTTCACGTCCGAGGCCTTTTCGCCGAAGATCGCGCGCAGCAGCTTCTCCTCCGGTGTGAGCTGAGTCTCGCCCTTGGGCGTGACCTTTCCGACCAGCACGTCGCCCGCCTCGACCTCCGCCCCGATGTACACGATCCCGGATTCGTCCAGACGCGACAGCTGGGCTTCGGAAAGATTCGAGATGTCGCGCGTGATTTCCTCGGGCCCGAGCTTGGTGTCGCGCGCGACCACGGTCAGCTCCTCGATATGGATCGACGTGAAGCGGTCGTCCGACACGACCCGTTCGCTGATCAGGATCGAGTCCTCGAAGTTGTAGCCGTTCCACGGCATGAATGCGACCAGCATGTTCTGTCCGAGCGCCAGTTCCCCGAGATCGGTCGAAGCGCCGTCGGCGATCACGTCGGCCTTCGCGATCCTCTCGCCGGGCTTCACGATCGGGCGCTGATTGATGTTCGTGTTCTGGTTCGAGCGCGTGTACTTGGTAAGCTTGTAGATGTCGACGCCGACATCGCCCTGCACCGTCTCGTCGTCATTCACGCGAACGACGATACGAGTTGCGTCCACATAGTCGACCAGCCCGCCGCGCAGAGCGATCACGCAGGTGCCCGAGTCGACCGCCGCAGTGCGTTCGATCCCGGTGCCCACGAACGGCTTTTCCGGCCGCAGGCAGGGGACTGCCTGGCGCTGCATGTTCGAGCCCATGAGGGCGCGGTTGGCATCGTCGTGCTCGAGGAACGGGATGAGGGAAGCCGCCACGGATACGATCTGCGACGGCGCGATGTCCATGTACTGGACCTCCTCGGGCGACTTCAATTCGAACTCGTTCTTGAAGCGGCACGAAACGAGCGAGTCCGTGAGACGGCTCGACTTGTCGATCGCGGCGTTGGCCTGCGCGATGACGTAGTTGCCTTCCTCGATCGCCGAGAGGAATTCGATTTCGTTCGTCACCCGGCAGTCCTTCACGCGGCGGTACGGAGTCTCCAGGAAGCCGTACCGGTTGGTGCGCGCGTAGAGCGCGAGCGAGTTGATCAGGCCGATGTTCGGGCCCTCCGGGGTCTCGATCGGGCAGACCCGGCCGTAGTGCGTCGGGTGGACGTCCCGCACCTCGAAGCCGGCGCGTTCCCGCGTCAGGCCGCCCGGCCCGAGCGCCGAAACCCGCCGCTTGTGGGTGATCTCGGAAAGCGGGTTGGTCTGGTCCATGAACTGCGAAAGCTGCGATGAGCCGAAAAACTCCTTGATCGCTGCGGAGATCGGCTTGGCGTTGATCAGATCGTGCGGCATCAGGTTTTCGGACTCGGCTTGCGAGAGCCGCTCCTTGACCGCGCGTTCGACCCGCACCAGCCCGGCGCGGAACTGGTTTTCCGCCAACTCGCCCACGGAACGCACGCGCCGGTTGCCGAGGTGGTCGATGTCGTCGATCTCACCGCGCCCGTTGCGCAGCTCGACCAGGATCCGGATCACCTCGACGATGTCGCGCGAGCTGAGCGTGAAGCGCTGCTCGATCTTCGCTTCGAGCTTCTGCCGGTCGATGCCCTTCGACTTGAGCTCGTGGAACATCCGTTCCACCGCGGCCTGCGCTTCGGTTTCGGAACTGATCCCCTCCAGGCTTACTTTGCCGAGATGCAGCTCCGGCGCGTGCTTGAAGTACGCGCGCAGCTCTTCGTCGGCGTCCTTGGAGAGCGCGACGTTGCGGAATCGACTCTGCCAGCTGGACTCGCTCTTGACGCCGATCCTGCGATTGAACTTCATGCGTCCGACCGCCGACAGGTCGTAACGCTCCTCGGCGAAGAAAAGTCCGTTGAACAATGCCTCGACCGCTTCCTCGGTCGGCGGTTCGCCCGGGCGCATCATGCGGTAGATCGCGATGCGCGCCGCGGTCCGGTCCGTGGTCTCATCCGCGCGCAGGGTCTTCGAAACGTAGGGGCCCTGGTCCAGGTCGTTGGTAAAAAGTGTCTGGATCCTTCCGGTCCGCGCCTCGCGCAGCTTCGCGAGCAGCGTCTCCGTCAGCTCGTCATTGGCGTTGGCGAGGATCTCGCCGGTCTCCGGGTTGATCACGTTGTGTGCAAGCGTCCGCCCGAGGAGGAATTCATCCGGCGCGGCGACCTTCTTGATTCCCGCCGCCTCCATGTCCCGGATATGCTTGACGGTGATCCGCTTGTCCTTGGCGACAATCACCTTGCCCGACTTGTCGGCGATCTCGAACCTCGCCACCTCGCCACGCAGTCGCTCGGGCACCACTTCGAACAGGACGTGCGCCGGTTCCAGGTGGAAGGTGTCGAAGGCAAAAAACTCCTTCAGGATGTGTTCCGGCGTATAGCCCAGCGCCTTGAGAAGGATCGTTACGGGCATCTTGCGGCGCCGATCGACGCGGAAGAACACGATGTCCTTGGCGTCGAATTCGAAATCGAGCCAGGAGCCGCGATAGGGAATCACCCGCGCCGAAAACAGCAGCTTGCCGCTTGAATGCGTCTTGCCGCGATCGTGCTCGAAGAACACGCCCGGCGAGCGGTGCAGCTGCGAGACGATGACGCGCTCGGTCCCGTTGACGATGAAGGAGCCCGTGGTGGTCATGAGCGGGATCTCCCCCATGTACACCTCCTGCTCCTTGACTTCCTTGGGCGCCGGCCTCGGCGCTTCCTTGTCCATGATGACGAGGCGTACCTTGGCGCGCAGCGGGCTTGCGTAGGTCAGGCCGCGCTGCTGGCACTCCTTGACATCGAACGGCGGCTCCCCGAGCTGGAAGCTGACGAATTCCAGGCGCGCGCTGCCCGAATGCGACACGATCGGGAAGATCGAGGTGAACGCAGCCTGCAGACCCTCGTTTTTCCGCGATTCCGGTGCGACGTGCGCCTGCAGGAACGCAGTGTAGGACTCGAGCTGCGTCGCGATGAGGAACGGCACGTTCTGCACGGTCGCGCGTTTGGCGAAGCTCTTGCGGACGCGTTTACGCTCGGTGAGGGAATAGGTCATGGATGCTCCTGAATGGAGTCAATCGGCTGAGAGGCGGGCAAGGGGCAAAGCTCAGACGCCTGCGACGGGCGGTTCGGCTTTGCGCTTGGCTCGACTGAGAAAACAGGGCGACGGGGAAGTTCCCCTCCCCGCCGCTTCCACTGCGCTCCATTACTTGATTTCGACCTTGGCGCCGGCGTCGGTGAGCTTCTTCGCGACTGCCTCGGCATCGGCCTTGGAGATCCCTTCCTTGACCGGCTTGGGCGCGCCGTCCACCAGGTCCTTCGCCTCCTTGAGGCCCAGGCTGGTCACTTCGCGAACCGCCTTGATCACGTTCACCTTGTTTTCGCCGAACGCGGCAAGAACCACCGTGAATTCGGTTTTCTCCTCCTCCGCAGCACCTCCCGCGGCCGCGGCCCCGCCTGCCGCGGGCGCAGCCACCGCGACCGCCGCCATGGCAGACACGCCGAACTTCTCTTCCACGTCCTTGATGAGCTGCGAAAGCTCCAGGACGGTCATTTGGGAAATGGCTTCCAGAATCTGTGCACGTTCCATCGATTGCTCCGAAGATATGAGTAAGGTTCCGAATTACGACCGGCCGGACCGGGTTGCGCAAAGCGCGTTCCCGCAGTCCTAGGCGGCCTGTTTTTCCTTTGCGTCGCGTACCGCGGCCATTGCGCGCACCAGCTTGCCGGGCACCTCATGCAGGGTCCGGACCAGCTTCGCGATCGGACCCTGAAGCGTGCCGGCGAGCCTTGCCAGAAGTTCCTCGCGGCTGGGCATCGTAGCGAGCTGCTTGACGTCGTTTGCGGACATCACGCTGTTGGCCATGACCCCTCCCCGAATGACGAAGGACCCATGGTCCTTGGCAAAATCGGCGAGCACCTTGGCACCGGCCACCGGATCCTGCGCAATGCCGTAGACCAGCGGCCCGGACATCTGGTCCGAGAGCTTTTCGAACCGGGTGCCGCGTACTGCGCGCTGCGCCAGGGTGTTCTTCAGCACCCGCAGGTACAGGCCTGACATTCGTGCCTTGGCACGCAAGCCCGTCATTGCGCCGACGCCAAGGCCGCGATATTCCGCGACGATCACCGCCTGTGCCGTCCCGAGCTTCGCGGCGACCTCGGCAACGACCGCCTGCTTCTGCTCCAGATCAAGACTCAAGGTCTACCTCCTTAGTTGTTGGACACACGGGAAGTTCCGAGGAACCGCCCGACCATGGCGACCTTGAATCAGGAACCTTTCCCGCGTTCCTGCTTCGGGTGCGCCGTCTGCGTAGGACATTGCGCGATTAAGCCCCCGGCATTGTTGCGCCGGATTGCAGGCTCCTACGGTCTTTGACAGCTGCTGCTTTCGCACGCAACGGCCCAAAGCTCGTACGCCTTCCATAGCGTGATCCATGCTGCATGTCGCGCACCGGTTTACGGGGCTTGCGCGGCCAGCGACGCGGGATCGACCTTCACGCCCAGGCCCATGGTGCTCGACACCGAAACTTTCCTCAGGAACACGCCCTTCGTGTGCGACGGTTTGGCCCGGTTCAGCGCCCCAACGAGCGCCGCAAGGTTGTCACGAAGTTGCTCCACGGTGAACGAGGCGCGACCGATCGTGCACTGTACGACGCCAGCTTTGTCGGCGCGAAACTGGACCTGACCGGCTTTGGCGTTCGTCACCGCGGTCGCTACGTCCGGGGTCACCGTGCCGACCTTCGGATTCGGCATCAGGCCGCGGGGGCCGAGGATCTGGCCGAGTTGGCCGACTACGCGCATCGCTTCGGGCGCCGCGATAACCACGTCGAAATCGAGCTTGCCCTGCTTGACGCTCTCGGCGAGGTCCTCCATGCCGACGATGTCGGCGCCCGCGGCCTTTGCCGCCTGAGCCTTGTCGCCCTGCGCGAACACTGCCACGCGGACCTTCTTGCCAGTACCAGCGGGCAACACCACCGAGCCTCGCACGGTCTGGTCGGACTTCTTGGCGTCGATGCCGAGATTGACGGCGACATCGACGGCCTCGTCGAACCTCGCAGTGGCCGTCTCCTTGACGATTTTCATCGCATCGGCCGCCGGATAGGACTTCGCGCGGTCGACCCTGCCCGCCATCGCCTTGCGGCGCTTGGAAATCGCGCTCATCTACATACCCTCCACGATGATTCCCATCGAACGCGCGCTGCCGGCGACGGTGCGCATCGCAGCGTCGAGGTCAGTGGCGTTGAGGTCGGGCATTTTCACTTTCGCAATCTCTTCGACCTGCTTGCGCGTGATCTTGCCGACCTTGTCGGTGTGCGGACGCGCGCTGCCTGACTCGACGCCGGCCGCCTTCTTGATCAGTACCGTGGTCGGCGGTGTCTTGATGACAAACGTGAAACTCTTGTCCGCGTATGCCGTGATGACGACAGGGAGCGGAAGGCCCGGCTCGACTTTCTGGGTCTGTGCATTGAAGGCCTTGCAGAACTCCATGATATTGAGCCCGCGCTGACCCAGCGCCGGGCCGATCGGAGGCGAGGGATTCGCCTTGCCCGCCGGCACCTGCAGCTTGATAAAACCGACGACTTTCTTTGCCATGTTGCTCTCCTACCGGGTGCAAACGGACGCCGCAGCGCCCTCCCCGTTCCGTTGATCTGCGCTCAGGCCTTCTCGACTTGGCCGAACTCGAGCTCGACCGGAGTCGAGCGCCCGAAAATCGTGACCGCGACGCGCAGGCGGCTCTTCTCGTAGTTCACGTCGTCGACGGTCCCCTGGAAGTCGGTAAACGGACCGTCCCTGACGCGCACCATCTCGCCCACCTCGAACAACACCTTGGGCTTGGGTTTTTCCACGCCCTCGCGCATCTGCTGCATGATCGCCTCGACCTCGCGCTGCGGGATCGGAGCGGGCTTGGTTGCCGTGCCGCCGACGAAGCCGGTGACTTTGTTGGTGTTCTTCACCAAGTGCCAGGTTTCGTCGTTCATTTCCATCTCAACGAGCACGTAACCCGGGAAAAACTTGCGCTCGGACATGTGCTTCTGGCCGCCTTTCATCTCGACGACCTCTTCGACCGGCACCAGGATCTTGCCGAACTTGTCCTGCATCCCGGCGCGAGTAATGCGGTCCTCGAGCGCGCGCTGCACCGACTTTTCAAAGCCTGAATAGGCGTGTACCACGTACCAGCGCTTGCTCATGGCGTCCACTCAGGTTTTCTTCCAGCCAAGAACCCATTCGTAGAGCACCCATTCCAGGGTCTTGTCGCTAACCCACAGAAACACCGCCATCACGACCACGAAGGCGAACACCGCGGCGGTGGTCTGCACCGTCTCCTTGCGCGCGGGCCAGACGACTTTCTTGACCTCGACGATCGACTCGCGCGCGAATACCGCGAACGTGCTCCCGGGCGCGGTGAACCACGCGAGCGCGGCGCCTGCCGCAATGCCCGCGAGCACCGCCAAAATTCGCAGCACCAGCGCCTGCTCCGCAAGCAGGTAGTATCCCGCCACGCCCGCAGCCACCAACGCTACGGCGATCGCCAGTTTGATGTTGTCTTGCACGTTCATCGTGAATTCGCTCATGGCTTGGCAGGGGCAGAGGGGGTCGAACCCCCAACCTTCGGTTTTGGAGACCGACGCTCTGCCAGTTGAGCTATGCC
>CAZYVT010000104.1:0-8754 GCA_964651335.1 uncultured Enterobacteriaceae bacterium
TGCTCGAGCGGCACTGCGCAGTCTTCGATGAACGACACCGGCTTGCCGTCGCCCTTCATCGACATCATGATGTTCAGGCCTGCCTTGCGGACTTCCCACACGTCCTTCTGCAGCTTGGCATCGGTAATTTCGACCACACTGCCGGGAAGGCCCAGATCGCCGATCAGCTCGGTGAGCCCTTTCAGCTTCCTCAGCTGCTCAACGGAGTCCTCCCCCGAGAACTCGACCAGCAGGATACAGTCGGGCGCACCGCGGATGAACGCCTCAACGGTGGCGCGGAACGCCGGAATCTCGCGCGCCAGGCCGATCATCGTGCGATCGACCAATTCCACCGCCGAAGGACCGAGCTTCACGATGTGCTGCGTGAAGTCCATCGCGGTGTAGAGCTTCGGGAAGTGGCACACGCCGAGCGTCCGCCCCGGCGGAAGAGGGGAGAGCTTGAGGGTCAGGCGCTCGAACCAGGCGAGCGTGCCTTCGGAGCCGACCAGCAGGTGCGCGGCATTCGCGTGCGGCGGCCCGAGGTGGTCCAGGTTGTAACCGGCCACTTTGCGCAATACCTTGGGAAAGCGCGCGGCGATCTCCGCTTTCTCGCGCTCGTAGAGTGCCCGCAGTTTGCGCACCAGCTCCACATAAGCCGGCGGCCCGGCCTCGGCCGTCGGGCCGCTCATGGGACCGAATCTCCAGCGCTCGCCGCCGGCAGTGAGCGCATCGATCGCGAGCACGTTGTGCACCATGTTGCCGTAGGCGATCGAGCGCGAGCCGCAGGAATTGTTGCCCGCCATGCCACCGAGCGTCGCTTGCGCCGACGTGGAAACGTCCACCGGAAACCAGAGCCCGTGCTTGCGCAGCTGCGCATTGAGCGCGTCGAGCACGACACCCGGCTGCACGACCGCAATGCGGCGCTGGGGCTCGACTTCGATCACACGCTTCAGGTATTTCGAATCGTCGATGACGAGCGCCGCACCGACCGTCTGGCCGCATTGCGAGCTGCCGGCGCCCCGCGGCAGGACCGGGATGCCGTGCTCGACGGCGATCGCAAGGGCCGAGCGAGCTGCCTCCTCGGTGCGCGGGACGACGACACCCACGGGTTCGATCTGGTAGATCGAGGCATCGGTGGAGTAGCGGCCTCGGCTCGCCGCATCGAACAGCACCTCGCCGTCCACTTCGCGGCGCAGCCGCGTTTCAACGCCGCTCACGTCAGGCGACCGCTCGCGCCGACAGTGCGCCGAGGACCGAAACGAGCTTCGAGGTGAGGTGCTCCGCGAGAAGCCTCTTGAGCCGCGGCGCATCCCGGGCAATCAGCGCGGAGAGGATTTCCTCGTGCTCGCGCACCGCCGCGTCCCAGCGCTCCCTGGAAAGATTCGCCATGTACCGCGCGCGGCGCACGTTGGCGTTCAGCTGCCGGTAGGCGTGCCCCAGCACCTGGTTGCAGGAGGCATCTGCAATGCTGAGGTGGATCGCCTGATTATGGCGGAAATAGGCGGCGAGATCTCCCCGCGCATGCGCCGCCAGCATCTCGTAGTGCAATGCGCGGATGTCGTCGAGCTGCTGCGGGGTCGCATTGGCGCAGGCGAGCTCTCCGGCGAGTGCCTCGAGGACACCCATCACGGCGAAGGTCTGCTTCAGTCTGCCCGGATCGAGCGGCGTTACGATCGCCCCGCGATTCGGCAGCAGTTCGACCAGGCCTTCGGTGGCGAGGAGCTTGAATGCCTCGCGCAGCGGCGTGCGCGAGATGCCAAGCTGCTCGCAAAGCACCCGTTCGTTGAGCCGCGCCCCCGGCAAGAGTCCACCCTGTACGATCAGGTCGCGCAGCCGATCCACGACCTCTTCATGGAGGGGTCGTCGGCTGATCGGGCTGATTGCTTGCGAATCGTTCATTTTGCATGCAGAATACAAAAAATCATTGTTCTACGCAACTTTTAGCCCTTATGTTGCGCAACATGAAGGTTTTGCATGCAATCTGGAGGAAACATGTCTAGAACCAGCGGCCGGCATTTCCTGCAGATCCCCGGGCCGACCAACGTGCCCGATCGGGTGCTGCGGGCGATCGATTTTCCGACCATGGACCACCGCGGCCCGGAGTTCGCAGTACTCGGCAAGACGGTACTCGCGGGGATGAAACGGGTGTTCAAATCGATTCACGGCGAAGTTGTCATTTATCCAGCATCAGGGACCGGGGCTTGGGAAGCTGCGCTTGTCAATACGCTGGGGCCGGGCGATCGCGTGCTGATGTACGAGACCGGCCACTTCGCCACGCTGTGGCAGAAGCTCGCAGCCCGGCTCGGGCTCGCGCCCGAGTTCCTGCCCGGCGATTGGCGCCACGGCGCCGACCCGGAGGCGATCGAAAAGCGCCTGCGCGCCGACACGGAGAAAAACATCAAGGCGGTCTGTGTCGTGCACAACGAGACCTCGACGGGCGCCGTTTCGCGAGTCGCCGAGGTGCGCAGGGCGATCGACGCGGCGGCGCATCCGGCGCTCTACATGGTCGACACGATTTCTTCGCTTGCCTCGATCGACTACCGCCACGACGAGTGGGGCGTGGATGTCACCGTTGCAGGCTCGCAGAAGGGCCTGATGCTACCGCCCGGCCTGTCGTTCAATTGCATTTCGCCGAAGGCGCTGGCGGCCTCCAAAGCAGCGCGACTGCCGCGCAGCTACTGGGCGTGGGACGAAATGCTGGCGAACGGCAAGAGCGGCTACTTTCCCTATACGCCGGCGACCAATCTTCTCTACGGCCTGCGCGAGGCGCTCGCGATGCTGCTCGATGAAGAAGGCCTGGAAAACGTCTTCGCGCGCCACCAACGGCACGCCGAGGCAACGCGTCGCGCCGTTCGGGCCTGGGGGCTCGAAGTGCTGGCGCTCGAGCCGCGGGAATACTCGGGCTCGCTCACTGCGGTGCTGATGCCTGCCGGCCACGACGCCGACCGCGTGCGCAAGTTGATTCTCGATGCCTTCGACATGTCGCTCGGCACCGGGCTTGGCAAGCTCGCCGGGAAAGTGTTTCGCATCGGTCACCTCGGTGATTTCAACGATCTCGCACTGATGGGCACGCTCGCAGGAGTGGAGATGGGCCTTGGGCTGGCGGGCGTACCGGTGAAGAAGGAAGGCGTGCGGGCGGCGATGGACTACCTCGCCGCGTGGCGCGAATCGAGGGAACAGGCCGCGGCCTGAACCCGTCAACCAGGAGGAGACAGGCATGAAACCGACCAAGCACCTCGCTGCGCTCGCCATGGCGGTACTTGCAGGGACCGCGGCGGCGCAGACCGAAATCAAATTCGGTCACGTTGGAGAGCCGGGTTCGCTTTTCGCTGCTTCGGCGGAGGAATTCGCCAAGCGTGCCAATGCCAGGCTGGTCGGGAAAGTCAAGGTGGTGGTGTACGGCTCGAGCCAGCTCGGCGGCGACAAGGAGCTGCTGCAGAAAATCAAGCTTGGCACGGTGGACATCGCGCTGCCTTCCACGGTGATGTCGTCGGAAGCGGATCTCTTCGGCGTGTTCGAGATGCCGTATCTGGTCAAGGACCGCAACCACATGAAGAGGATCGAGAACGAGGTGTTCTGGAAAACGCTCGAGCCCGCCGCCGAAACGAAAGGGCTGAAGATCATTGCGGTCTGGGAGAATGGCTACCGCCATATCACCAACTCGAAGCGGCCGATCAACACGCCGGAGGATCTCAGGGGCATCAAACTGCGCGTGCCCGAGGGCAAGTGGCGCGTAAAGATGTTCCAGACCTACGGCGCGAATCCCAGCCCGATGAAGTTCTCGGAAGTGTTCACCGCGCTGCAAACCGGCGTCATGGACGGGCAGGAGAACCCTTTCACGCAGATCTACAGCGCCAAGTTCCAGGAAGTGCAGAAGTTTCTCTCGCTCACCGGGCACGTGTACACCCCGGCCTACGCGACGGTGGGCGCAAAGAAATGGGCCGGCCTGCCCGCCGACGTGCGCTCCGCGCTCGAGGCGGTCGCGAAGGAGACGCAGGCATTCGTGTACGCCGAGGCCGAGAAGGGCGACAACGAACTGCTCGGCAAGCTGAAGGCAGCGGGAATGCAGGTGAATACGCCGAACAAGGACGCGTTCATTGCCGCCTCGAAGCCGGTGTACGAGGAGTTCGCCAACGAAGTGAAGGGCGCGAAGGAAGTCATCGACCGCGCCATCGCGCTGGGCAAGTAGCATCGCGCCGATGCTGGAGCGCTGGCGCAGGCGCTACGAGCGCCTGCTGGAGTGGGTCGTCATCATCCTGATGGCGACGCTTGCCGTGGAGGTCACGGTCGGCGTGGTGTTCCGCACCTTTGGCGCCGCGCTCGTCTGGTACGACGAGGTGGCCTCGATTCTGCTCGCCTGGCTCACCTTTTACGGCTCGGCGCTCGCTTCGACCAAGCGCGCCCACATCGGCTGCCCGGAACTGGTCGCGCTGCTGCCGCCCGGGGCGCGGGTCGCCGCGCGCCTGGTCGCCGACGTGCTGGTGGTCCTTTTTTTCCTGCTCCTCGGCTGGATGGGCTACGACATCCTCGGCGTGCTTGCCACCGACCACCTGGTCAGCCTGCCTGAAGTCCCGGTCGCCTACGTGCAGTCGGTGGTGCCGATCAGCGCCGTCCTGATCGTGCTCGCAGAACTGGTCACGCTGCCGCGGGCACTCGCGGACGCACGGGCGCCGCGCGACGCGGCGGCAGGCGGCGAGGCGAGTCACTGATGGAAATCCTGCTGCTCTTTGTCTGCGTGCTCGCGCTGGTCGTGATCGACATCCCGATCGCGGTCGCGCTCGGCATTGTCGCGGTGGCGGCGATGGTCCTCACCCAGGGACTCGCCTCGCTTCCCAATCTGCCGGTCGTGCTCTACAACGGCGCCACCAACTTTCCGCTGATCGCGATTCCGCTCTTCATCCTCGCCGGCGCCATCATGAACGCGTCCGGCATCTCGACACGGCTGATCGCGTTCGCGAGCTCCGTTCTCGGATTCATTCGCGGGGGACTGGCGATGGTGTCGATCGGCGCGTCCATGTTCTTCGCCGAGATTTCCGGCTCGGCGGTGGCCGACGTGTCGGCGCTCGGCTCGATCCTGATCCCCGCGATGAAGGCGAAGGGCTACCCGAAGGCGGTGGCGGCGGCGGTGATGTCCTCGGCGGCGACGCTCGCGGTGATCATCCCGCCCTCGATCCCGATGATCCTGTACGCGGTGATGGCCGAGACCTCGGTGGTGCAGTTGTTCGTCGCCGGCATCGTGCCGGGTGTGCTGGGCGGCCTGGGATTGATGGGCATGGCGTACTGGTTCGCGCGCCGCTACAACCTGCCGGTCGAAGAGCGGCTGCACTGGGTGCGGGTACGACAGACTTTCCGCGAGGCGTTTTGGGCGTTCACGCTGCCGATGATCATCCTCGGCGCGATCTTCGGCGGCGTGGTGACGGCGACCGAGGGCGCGGCGCTCGCGGTGATGGCGGCGCTGTTCATCGGTCTGGTCGTCTACCGCGAACTGGATCTTGCGCACCTCAAGGCGGCGATGATCGAAGGCGGGACGCAGACAGCGGTGGTGATGCTCCTCGTGGCGACTTCGGCCTTGCTGGGGGCGTACCTCACCGAGACTCAGGCGCCACAGAAGCTGGCGCGCGCGGTGTCCGAGCTCACCGCCAACAAGTGGGCCGTGCTCGCATTGCTCAACGTGCTGTTCCTGATCCTCGGCATGTTCCTGCACTCGGCCGCCGCGATCATCCTGGTGGTGCCGGTGGTGATGCCGCTCGTGAAATCGGTCGGCATCGACCCGGTGCACTTCGGATTGATCGTGACGGTCAACCTCGGCATCGGGCAGCAGACCCCGCCGGTGGCGAGCGTGCTGATGGTCGCGTGCTCGATCGCAAAGGCGAGCGTATGGGAGGTGACACGCGTCAACGTCTGGTTCATCGGCGTGCTGTTTGCCGTGCTGATGATGGTCACCTACATCCCGATCACCGGCCTCGGGCTGGTGCAACTCTTCTACCGCTAGCGCCATGACCGACCCCATCCTCGTACATCTGGATGGCAGCATCGCCACCGTCGTTCTGAACCGCCCGGAGAAACTGAATGCGCTCACCAGGCCGATGTGGCGGCGGCTGGGCGAAGTGTTCGAGGAACTCTCCGCGGACGAAACCCTTCGCTGTATCGTGATTCGGGGCGCGGGCGAAAAGGCATTCGCGCCGGGAAACGACATTACCGAGTTCGAGAAGGAGCGCTCGAATGTCGAGCAGGCGCGAGCCTACGGCCGCGTCATGCACCGCACAATAGAGGCGATCGCGGGCTGCCGTCATCCCGTGGTGGCGCTGATTCAGGGCATTTGCGTGGGCGGCGGCCTGGAGATCGCAGCGCTTGCCGACCTCCGGATTTGCGGTGAGTCGAGCCGCTTCGGCGTGCCGATCAAGAACCTCGGCATCGTGATGGCGTATGGCGAGCTCGTGGCCCTGATCGCGGTCTGCGGCCGTGCTGTTGCGCTCGAGATCCTGCTCGAAGGTCGCATCTTCGACGCTGCGGAAGCCAAGGGGAAGGGGTTGGTTACGCGGATCGTGCCGGACGACAAGGTCGAGGAAGAGGCCTACGCCTGCGCACGGCGAATCGCGGAGGGCGCTCCGCTCGCTGCACGCTGGCACAAGACGTTCGCCCGCCGGCTCGCGGACGCCAGGCCGCTCACCGATGCGGAGTATGACGAAGGCTTCGCCTGCTTCGGCACCGAGGACTTTCGCGAAGGCGTGGCCGCGTTCCTTGCCAAGCGAAAACCCGAATTCAAGGGGCGCTGATGGGTCCGCTCGCCGGGGTCAAGGTGCTCGAGCTGACCCAGGTCATGGCGGGGCCGGTCTGCGGATTGATGCTCGCCGATCTGGGCGCCGACGTCGTCAAGATCGAGAAAATCCCGGGAGGCGACGACTCGCGCCGCTACGATCAGCCGAGCGTCAATGGCGAGTCGGCCGCGTTCATGATGATGAATCGCGGCAAGCGCGGGCTCGCACTCGACCTGAAGCATCCGGCAGGGCGCGATGCGCTCATCCGCATGGCGCGGGCGGCCGATGTACTGGTCGAGAACTTCCGCCCTGGCACGCTGGAAAAGCTGGGACTGGGTTACCCGCGCCTGCGCGTGGAGAACCCGACGATCGTCTACTGTTCGGTGACCGGCTGGGGCGCGAGCGGCCCGTATGCGTCAAAAGGAGGGTTTGATCTGATCGCGCAGGGGGCATCGGGCCTGATGGCCTATACCGGAGAACCCGGACGCGAGCCGGTGAAGGTCGGTAGTCCGGTCACCGATATCAACGCCGGAATTCTCGCTGCGCTCGGCATCGTCTCGGCCTATGTGCACCGGTTGAAGACGGGCGAAGGTCAATTTGTCGACACGTCGCTCTTCGAAGCGGGGCTGCAGCAGAGCTACTGGCACGCAGCGGTCTATTTCGCCACGGGCGCATCGCCCGGCCCGCTGGGGTCAGCGCACTTGCTTTCCGCGCCCTACCAGGCTTTTCGCACGCGCGACGGCTGGATCAATATCGGCGGCGCAAACCAGGCGAACTGGGAACGCATTGCTCGCGTACTCGGCGCGCCCGAATGGATCGAAGATGCACGCTTTCGCACCAACACGGATCGAATGCTGAATCTTTCGGCGCTCGTTGCGGCGCTGGCTGAGCGGGTTGCCGCAAGGACCTCGGCCGAATGGCTCGACGCGCTCGAAGCGGCCGGGGTGCCGTGCGGCCCGATCCGCTCGGTCGGCGAGGCCCTCTCCGACCCTCAGGCGCAGGCCCGCGAAATGGTGCTGGAGATCGAGCATCCGCGCGCCGGGCACACGCGCGCCGTGGGCATGCCAGTCAAGTTCTCGGCGAGCGCCCCCGGCAACCGGCGTCCGGCGCCGCTTCTCGGTGAGCACACGCGGGAAGTGCTGCACGACTATCGATTCTCGGAAGCGGAGATCGAGGCGCTGCTCGTTTGCGGCGCGGCAGCCGCGGCGAGCTGACGTCCGCGGCGCTGCTGGCCGCCCTCGGCCGGCCCGGACCGCGTACCATTCTCACCCAAGGCCCGCCGCCCAGAGCATCACGAGGCCGGAAACGAACATCAGGCCTTCCATCAGTATCCGGAATTGCCCGGGCTCGAGCCGGAGCACGAACCGCTTGGCGAGGAACGCGCCGGCCATCAGCGACGACCCGGAGATGAGGCCCTCGACGATGACCTTTGCGGGCAGCGCGCCGAAACCCTGGAATACCGCGACCTTGCTCACATAGACCGCGAGCGAGGCGGCGGCTTCCGTGGCGATGAAGCCGCCCTTGACCAGGCCATAGGCGAGGAAGATCGGTACCGTGATCGGGCCGGTGGAGACCACAATACCCGTGAGATAGCCGACCGGCACGCCGGCCAGCGCCAGGTGACCTGGTCCGAGCCGCAGGCCGCGCGCGGCGAGCCAGCGCCGCCCCGGGATCATGAGGATGAAGAAGGCGCCGAGCGCGCCTTCGATGAGGCGAGGCGGCAGCGACAGCAGCGTAGCCGCGCCCAGGGCGGCAGCAGGAACCCCGGTGACGGAATACGAAGCGCAGGCGCGCCAGTCCACCTCGCGCCACCAGGCGAGGATGCGCGAGAGGTTGGCCATGATTGCCGCGATCCCCATGATCGGCACCGCCTGGACCGGGCCAAAGACGACCACGAGCACCGGCATCAGCATGATCGAGGAGCCGAAGCCGACGATGCCGCTGAGGGTTCCGGCGACGAGTCCTACCGCGAGAACGAACAGGAATTCCAAGGACAGCCGCGCGGCGGCGTAACAGG
>CAZYVT010000105.1:0-1320 GCA_964651335.1 uncultured Enterobacteriaceae bacterium
CTCTTCGTGGTCGGCGACCCGATGCAGTCGATCTACCGCTTTCGCGAGGCCGAGGTCGCGCTCTTCCTGCACGCGCGGCGCGCGGGGCTGGGGAGCGTGAAGCTCGAGCCGCTCACGCTCTCGGCGAATTTCCGCTCCCAGGCGGGCGTGGTGGACTGGATCAACGCGGTTTTCCGGCAGGTATTGCCCGCGCAGGAAGACGAATCTTCCGGCGCGGTTGCGTATTCGCCCTCGACCGCCGCGCACCCGCCTGCGCCCGGCGACGCCGCGACCTGGCATCTGTTCGAGGAAAGAACCGATGAGGCGCGGGAAACCGTGCAGCGGGTGAAGGATGCGCAAGGCACCTGCGCCATCCTCGTCCGTAACCGCACCCACCTCGACGAGATCGTGCCGGCGTTGAAGGAGGCGGGCCTGCGCTTCCGCGCCATCGAGATCGAGCAGCTCGGCGAGAAGCAGGTGGTGCAGGACCTCTACGCGCTCACGCGCGCGCTCCTGCACCCCGCCGACCGCGTCGCCTGGCTCGCGATCCTGCGAGCGCCGTGGTGCGGCCTTTCGCTGGAAGATCTTTCGCTTCTGGCGGAAGGCAAGCCCGAGCGCACGATCTGGGAGTTGATGAACGACGATCTCGTCGTCTGCGCGCTCTCGGAAAACGGCCGCAGGCGCCTCCTGCGCACGTGGGAGCCGATTGGTCAGGCGATGATTCACCGCATGCGCAGGACACTGCGCGACCGCGTCGAAGGCGCCTGGCTCGCGCTCGGCGGCCCGGCGTGCGTCGAGGATCGCACCGACCTCGAGGACGCCGAAATTTATCTCGACCAGCTCGAGCGCCTGGAAGAGGCGGGCGACATCGAAGACCTCAACGTGCTCGCCGAGGCGCTGGTACAGCTCTACGCGCTCCCCGACCTCGAGGCCGACGAGCGGTTGCAGATCATGACCATCCACAAGGCGAAGGGCCTCGAATTCGACACCGTGATCGTGCCCGGCCTCGACCGCACGCCGCAGCACGGTGATCCGCCGCTCTTTGCGTGGAAAGAACTCCCTTCTCCCCCTCAACGAGGGGGAGTAGCCGGCCTTGCGCCGGGGGAGGGGGTGCATCGGCTTCTGCTCGCGCCGATCACGGAACGCGGCGAGAAGAGAGATCCCGCGTACGACTACGTGCGCGCGCTCGAGCGGGAGGCCGAGGACACCGAAGCCGGGCGCCTGCTCTACGTCGCCTGCACACGCGCCAGGCAGCGCATCCACCTGCTTGGGTGCGTGAAGCTCGGTGAGGATGGGCAGCCGAAGGCGCCCAATAAGCGCTCGCTGCTTGCAAAGGTTTGG
>CAZYVT010000105.1:1420-8716 GCA_964651335.1 uncultured Enterobacteriaceae bacterium
GATCGAATTCTCCTGGGCCACTGAAACTGCGCGGCACGTGGGCACCGTCGTGCACCGGTGGTTGCAGCGGATTGCGGAGGATGAGCTGCGTGGGTGGGATGCGAAGCGCGTCGAATCGATGCGCGCTCGATTCAGCAACGAACTCGAACGGCGCGGCGTACCGGTCGCCGACCTGACCACGGCGGCAGGGCTTGTCGCATCGGCGCTCAGGAATACGCTTGCCGACGAGCGCGGGCGGTGGCTGCTCGGCCCGCACCCGGAGGCGAGGAGCGAATACCGCCTGCGCACCGCCACACGGCGCTACGTGATCGATCGCGTGCTGAGAGACAAGGCCGGCGAGCGCTGGATCGTGGACTACAAGACCAGCCGCCACGAGGGCGCCGACATCGAAGCATTCCTCGACCGCGAGCGCGAGCGCCACGGCCCGCAGCTAGAGCGCTACGCCGAGGCGCTCGGCGAGGCGCGCCTGGGGCTCTACTTCGCGTTGCATCGCGGCTGGCGCGAGTGGACAGTGACTTAGAATGCAAGTGATGCCGCAGAGGCTCCGCCTCCTCCCCGCCGTTCTTCTCGCCCTCGCCGAGCAAGGCCTGTCCCGCTTCGACATGGGCGCTCCGTTTAGCATCTTCGCCCCCGCCTGGGGCGCGGCCCCGGCGCGCAGCGGGAGCGGTTCGAATCGTGACCGCATATATTGGACACGAATCAGTTTCCTGACCTAATTATGGGGTCAGGGATGCAGGGGGATCAGGGGATGGCCGGACAGGCGAAGCATAGCCGGGGCAGGGTAGAGTGATTCGATCCGCTGAAACCGGAGGGGAGGGCCGGCAGGATGAGCTGTTCGGGCTGTTCGAAGTTTCGGCAAAGGTGCTCGCGAGATCGGGCGACGCGACGTCGTTTCTCGACTGGATCGCCGAGCACGGCCCGGCGCTCGCGCCGGGAATCGCGCGCGGGATCGATCCGCGCACCGGGCCGCCGGGGCTTGCCTTCCGGGCGATGGGGGTCGCGATCTACAACGCGATGCCGCTGCCCGAGGCCGGCTTTCAGCCGCGGCGGCTGGCCGTGCCGGGGCGGAACGAGCCCTGCCTGTGCGGATCGGGGCGCAAGTACAAGCACTGCTGTCTCGCTCTCCACGGAATGCTCGATCTCACCGGCTACAACATGCTGCGCCACGTGCTCGACAGCGAGCCGAAGAAGCGCTTTGCCGGGCTGCCCGCGAGCAGGGTCGATCCGCTTGCGGTATGCGACACCGCGCGGCAGTGGCAGGAAGAGGGCGAGGACGCGCGTGCGACGGCGCTGCTGGAACCGTGGTTCGCCGGCACCGCGCGGCTCGCGGAGAAGCTCGAGCCGTTGTTCGACCAGTTGATGGACTGCTATCTCGCCCTCGGCAACGAGCGCGAGCGCACGCGCCTGATCGCCGCGGCGCTGGCGCGCGGCGAGCGCGGCCTGCGCGTCGCGGCTCTGCAGCGCCGCGCCACCATGCTCGAGGACCGCGGCGATTTCGATGGCGCGTGGCGGAGCTTTTGCGAAGCGCAGCGCGAAGATCCCGAAGACCCGAACCTGGCGCCGCTCGAGCTGACGCTCCTCGTCTCGCGCGGCGAGATCGATCGGGCGCGAGAACGCGCCCGGTTCTGGGTCGCGCAACTCGAGCGCAGGCGCGATCCCGCGCTCGCCGACCTGATCGGTTTCCTGCGCAGGATCCAGGCCGATCCGCTCGCGGCGATGGCCGAAGCGGACGCGAAGCGCTTTCCGGGCCTTCAGCGGCTCGCCGCGCTGCTTGCCGCGGCACCTGCCCCGCAGGCGCAGTACTCGGCCGTCGATCGCGGCGAGGCAGGCCGCGTGCTCGAACCGCTGCCTGCGCTCCAGAAAACCGAGTCCCGCTGGCGCGCGGTGTTTGCGCAAACGAAGCCGAACCTCACCGCGACCCAGCACGGCTTTGCCGGCATGTGGGAGGAGCCCGGCCGTTGGCTCGACTTTCTCGAGCGCCAAGCGCTGGCGTGGCAAAGCTTCGATGTGCTCGACGATCTCGCGATGGCGGTCGACGCGCTGCACGCGATGGGCGCGGGCGCGACGCTTCTCGATCCGCTGCTCGAGCGCGGCTCCGCGCTGCTGGAAATCAATCTCGGCGCCGCCGCCGCAGGCGAGGGCGCGCTGCAATGGGGCTGGCTGGAAAACCGCCCGGCGCTGCGCATTCTCGCGCACCTCGCATATCGGGCCGCGGCGGCCATGGATCGGGGCGCTCCGAGCGAGCGCTTCGTCGCGCTCGCCGAACGGCTGATCGCGCTCAATCCCGGGGACAATCACTTCGTGCGCGAGCCGCTCACGCGCGCGTACCTGGCAAGCGGCCGGCCGGAGAAAGTCGTGGCGCTCACCGATCGCTATCCGGATGACTTCTGCGGCCCGATGCTGAACTGCATCCTCGCCCTGGTACGCCTCGGGCGCCGGGGTGATGCGTTGGTGGTGCTGCGCAACGCGGCAAAGGACCATGGCGTAGCGGTCGAAATGCTCCTCTCCAGCGCGCCGAAACGGCCGAAGTCCGACGGCGCCTTCGGCATCACCGTGGGCGGGAAGGAGGAAGCGTGGGAATACCGCAGCGCGCACCGCGCGTTGTGGGAGCAGGACGGCGCGCTCGAGTGGCTGCGCGCGGCTTGGGGCGAGATTCGCAGGAGCGTTCGGGGCGGGCCCCGGAAATGAGGTCCGCAAAGACGGAGGAATTCGGGGGAGGGATCATTGTCCCGCTTCTGCGGGGCTCGCGCGAATCGGACTCCAACTGCCCCGATTCACTTGATGCCGGCCTGCATGAACGACTGCATGAACTGCCTCTGAAACAGGAGGAACGCCACCAATAGCGGCGCCACCGCCATCAGCGTGCCGGCGCTGATCACCGACCAGTCGACGCCCGATTCGGGCGCGCCGAAGATGGCGAGGCCCACGGTGAGCGGGCGGGTGTTCACCGAGTTGGTGATGACGAGCGGCCAGAGGAAGTTGTTCCAGTGGTAGCTCACCGAGACGAGCGCGTAGGCGAGATAGGTCGGGCGCGCGAGCGGAACGTAGACGCGCCAGAGCACCCCGAGCCACGAGCAGCCCTCTACGCGCGCCGCCTCCTCCAGCTCTCGCGGAATCGTCTTGAAGGTCTGGCGCAGGAGAAAAATTCCGAAAGCGCTCGCCATGTAGGGGAGGCCGATGCCGAGGATGGTGTCTACGAGGCCGAGCCGGCTCATGGTGCGGTAGTTCTCTACGATCAGCACCTCGGGCATGATCATGAGCTGCACCAGCACGAGCGCGAACGCGATCTCGCGCCCGGCGAACTCGAAGCGCGCGAAGGCGAAGGCGGCGAGCGTGCACAGCACGAGCTGCGCCGCGAGGATCATCGTCACGAGCATCACCGTGTTGACGAAATGGCGCGCGAACGGCGCGTAGCCCCAGGCTTTCTCGAAGTTCGCGAGCGTGAGCGGCGCGAGCGGATCGAAGTGCGTCGCGAACGCCGCCGGATGGAACGCGGCCCAGAAGGCATAGAGCAGGGGCGACAGCCACAGGATGGCGAGCAGCCACGCAGCCGTCGTCTCAAGGGGGTGTTTCATCGGTAATGCACCCGCCGCTCGATGAGCTGAAACTGCACCACCGCGAGTCCCGCGAGGAGCGCGAGCAGCACCACCGTCAGCGTCGCGGCGGTGGCGGTGTCGAAGAAGCTGAACGCGACCTGGTAGATGTAGTAGAGGAGGAGGTTGGAGGCGTTGTCCGGCCCGCCCTTCGTAAGAATGAAGAGGTGGTCGACCAGCTTGAACGAGTTGATGGTCGCGTTCACGAGCACGAAGAGCGTCGTCGGCATGAGGAGCGGCAAGGTCACGCGGCGGAAGAAATACCAGCGCGAGGCGCCCTCGATCTTGGCCGCCTCCTCGAGTTCGGGCGGCAGCGCCTGCAGCGCGGCGAGGTAGAAGATCATGAAGAAGCCCGCTTCCTTCCAGATCGTCATCGCGACGAGGCAGCCCATCACCGTGTTCGGGTCGCCGAGCCAGTTGTGGCTCGGCGCGCCGAACAGCGCAGTGACCTGGTCGAGGAGCCCGATCTGCGGCGTATAGAAGTAGAGCCAGAGGTTCGCTACCGCGATCATGGGCAGCACTGTGGGCGTGAAATAGCTCATGCGCACGAGCGCGCGCGCCGGGAGCTTCTCGTTCACCCACATCGCCATCAAGAGCGCGAGCGCGATCGAGGTCGGGATGGTGCCGAGCGCGAACCAGAGGTTGTTGCCCAGCACCTGCCAGAAGATCGGGTCTTCGCCGAGCGCTGCGTAGTTCTCGAGCCCCACGAAGCGCGAAGGCCGCACCACCGTGCCGGTGGAGAACAGGCTGTCGAGGAGCGTCGCCGCCGCCGGGTAGTGCGTGAACCCGACGAGCAGGATCGCGGCTGGCGTCAGCAGCAGCCAGCCGTAGACGTGCCGCATCGCGCTAGCGATAGGGTTTCAACAGCTTTTCCGCTTCCTGCTGGGCGCCTTTCAGCGCATCGCCGGGCGACTTGCCGCCGGTGAGCGCCGCCTGGATCGCGTCGTCGAGGAGCTTGCGCACGCGGCCGGTCTGGAACGTGGAAAGCTCGGCGGTGGCGAACTTGAACTGGTCGCGCGCGACGGCCGCGGCCGGGAAGCCCGACACGTACTCCTTGAGCTTCGGCGTCTCGTAGGCGTCGGGCCGCGTAGCGACGTAGCCGGTGGCGATGCTCCACTCGGCGGTGCGCTCGGGCGCCGTGATCCACTGGATAAACTCGAGCGCCGCCTTGCGCTCCTCCGGGGTGGTCTTCTTGAAGACATACCAGTTGCCGCCGCCGGTCGGCGAGCCGCGCTGCTTGGAGGCGGGCAGCATGGCGACCCCGAACGGGAACTTGGCGGAGTCCTTCACCGCGGTGAGATTTCCCGTGGTGTGCCACATGATCGCCGTCTTGCCCTCGGTGAAGGCCTGGCGCAGCGTGCCCCACTCGACCGTGCCTTCGGGCATCACCTTGTGCTTCGCGCCGAGATCCCGCCAGTACTGCAGCGCGGCGATCACGTCCGAGTGGGCGTAGTTGGTGCTGTTGCCGTCCTTGTTCATGAGGTCCTGGCCGTTCTCGCGCGCGAACGCCTGGAACATCCAGTACGCGTAGCCCGTGGACGGGACCATCACGCCCCAGCGCTGCACGTTGCCGCTCGCGTCCTTCTTCACGAGTTTCGCGGCCATCTGCGTCATCTCGTTCCACGTGGCCGGCGCCTTCTCCGGATCGAGTCCGGCCTCCTTGAACGCATCCTTATTCCAGTACATCACGATGGTCGAGCGCTGGAACGGGATGCCGTACACTTTGCCCTTGTAGGTGCCGTTCGCCATCAGCGCCGGGTAGAAGGCCTTCAGCCATGCCTTGTCGGCGGGTGTGGCGGCGATGTCGTCGAAGGGCACGATCACGTCCTGCTCGAGCAGCTCGTAGAGGTCGATCGAGAAGAGCACCGACATCTGCGCCGGCTGCCCCGCCTTCGATGCGGCGAGCGCCTTGATGCGCGCGTCGTCGTAGTTGCCGGCGTAGACGGCGTTGATCTTGATGTCCGGATGCTCCTTCTCGAACGCGGCGACCATGCCGTCCACCACCTTGGTGAGCGGACCGCCGACCGCGATCGGGTAATAGAACGTGAGCTCCGTGACGGCGCGCGCCGGCATCGAGGCCGCGAGCAGCGCCGCACACACAAAACCAATCAGCTTCTTCATGACTTTTCTCCTTTAAAAAGCCGTCTATATTCGCATGCCGTTCGACGTATCGAAAAGATGCACCGCCTCGGGATGCCAGCCCAGGCGCACACGCGCCCCCGCGCCGAGCGCGAGCTGCCCGGGCGCGCGCACGAGGAGCGACTCCTCGCCGACGCGCGCCGTCACCACCGTGTCGGCGCCATGATACTCGGCGCTCGTGACGGTTCCGCGAATTCCACTCTCGGTGCCGCCCTCGTCCACGAGCCGGATGTGCTCCGGCCGGATGCCGAGCGTGAGCCCCGCGCCGCCGCGCCCCGCGAGCACCGGCTCCTCGCCGCCGCGGATCACCGCGCCGCGCGGCCCATCCTCGAGCGCGACCAGGTTCATCGCCGGTGTGCCGATGAAGCGCGCCGCGAACGTCGTTGCCGGCCTCGCGTACAGCTCCGCCGGCGATCCCTCTTGCTCGATGCGCCCCTCGCGCAGCAGGATCACGCGGTCCGCCATGCTCATCGCCTCGACCTGGTCGTGCGTGACGTAGACCACCGTGATCCCCAGGCGCTGCTGCAGCGCGCGGATCTCCATGCGCATCTCGTGGCGGAGCTGCGCATCCAGGTTGGAGAGCGGCTCGTCCATCAGGCAGATCGGATTTTCGGCCACGATCGCGCGCGCGAGCGCCACCCGCTGCCGCTGCCCGCCAGAGAGCTGCTGCGGCTTCCGCTCGAGCTGCTCCGCGAGCCCCACCAGCTTCGCCACGCGCGCGAGCCGCTTCGCGCGCGCCGCCTCGGGCGTACGGCGCACCTTCAGGCCGAACACGATGTTCTCCGCCACCGTCAGATGCGGAAACAGCGCATACGACTGGAACACCATCGAAACGCGCCGCTTGTCGGGCTCCAGGCGCGTCACATCGCGCCCGTCGATGAGAATCTTCCCCTCGCCGACCTCCTCCAGCCCCGCGATCAGCCGCAGCAGCGTCGACTTCCCGCACCCCGACGGCCCGAGCAGCACCACGAACTTCCCTTGCTCGGCGCGAAAGCTCACGTCATCGACGGCCTTCACCCCGCCGAAGCGCTTCGACACCTTCTCCAGAACGATCTCCGACACGCGCCTCCCTCGCGGTGCGGCTTACCGATTATCAATCTGTCCGTCGCCTATTATGCCGCGCAGGGGCGCTTGCCTTATAGTAACCTATACGTTACTATATAGGTAGCAAGGACTATGGCACTGACCCGTGATTTCAGGCTGACCGTGGCGGCGCGCGCGCAGCGCGATCCGAAGTTCCGCCAGGCGCTTTTCACCGAAGCGATCAACGCCTATCTGGCTGGCGACACGCAAACGGGCAAGGCCGTATTGCGCGATCTGGTCAATGCGACGGTCGGCTTCGAGGGCCTTGCGGCGGAAGTGAAGAGGCCCAGCAAGAGCCTGCACCGCATGCTCGCGCCGCACGGCAATCCGAGCGCCGAGAATTTCTTCGGCATCGTCAAGGCGCTGCAGAAAAGGACCCGTGTGCGCCTACGCGTGACGGCCGATACGGGCTAGCGGCTGACCCATGGCGCTGCGCTAGGGTCTGCGCGCGCTCGCCGCGGCGAGCTCCTGCCGGATCTCG
>CAZYVT010000106.1:0-8535 GCA_964651335.1 uncultured Enterobacteriaceae bacterium
TCGCCTTGCGCCACTCGTAGTTCTGGTTGTAATAGGTGCAGCGCGTATCGAGGCACAAGTTGCCGCCGAGCGTTCCCATGTTGCGCAGGTGCGGTGTTGCGACCTGCATCGCTGCCTGCCACAAGCCCCGGTATTGCTCTTTAACCGCCGCAACTTGCGTGACCTCTGTGAGCGTCAGTCCGGCGCCGAGCCTGAGTCCCGAACCGTTTGCCGTCTTTTTCAGCTCGTCCACGCGGCGCAGTGAAACGAGCGTTTTCGGCAATTGGTGGCGCCGTTTCATGTTCGGCAGCAGATCGGTGCCGCCCGCGATCAGCATGGCGCCTGGTCCCTCACCCGCAATGATCCGCGCCGCTTCCGCGAGCGAAGCAGGCGCGCGGAATTCGAACCACGGCAGCCGCATCATGACGCCACCGCTAGAACTTTCTTCGGCTTTCTCGCCGGTTCCTTCACCGCGCTACCGTCGCCGCCTTCCCAGGGCGGCGGCACGACCATCGGTTCAGGATAAGGAACCTGCGGGAATTTCGCCGGCCCTACGCGCGGATTCTTCCCCTGCGCTTTCAACTCGAGCGCGTGCCGTACCTTATCGGGCGTAATGGGAATCTCGTCGATCCGCACGCCCACCGCGTCGTAAATCGCGTTGGCCACCGCGGGTATCACCGGCAGCAGCGGTCCCTGTCCCGCTTCCTTGGCGCCGAACGGGCAGTTCGGATCCGGGTCCTCGATCAGCGCGACCTCGACCTCGGGCATGTCGAGCGCGGTGAGGCTCTTGTACTCCAGCAGCGACGGCATGCGGTGCACGAGCGCGTGCGAGAGCTTGGGCGGCAGGCGCCGGAAGACTTGCTCTTCCATCAGCGCCTCTCCAAGGCCCATGTACACGCTGCCGATGACCTGCCCCTCCACCAGCACCGGATTGACCGCCTGTCCGATGTCGTGCGCGATCCAGATCTTGGGAACGTGGATCCACCCGGTCGCCCGGTCCACCTCGACCTCCACCACGCACGCACTGTACGAGTACGCCGGCGACGGCCCGACGCCGGCGCCCTTGTATTTGCCCGGGGGTTTCGGCGGAACGTAGGACCCGACCGCCCCCAGCGTGCCGAATTTCTCTTCGGCGCACACCACTGCTTCGGCAAACGACATCGCGTTGTCCGGATTTCCTGCGACCGTGGCACGACCGCGCGAGAACACGACGCGATCGGGCAGCGTCTCCAGCCGCTCGGATACGGCCTCGATCAACTGCGCCTTGACGCGCTCCGCTGCCTGGATCGCGGCATTGCCCATCATGACCGTAACCCGACTCGAATACGAACCAAGATCAATTGGCGTGAGTCCGGTATCACCCGTGACGCAGCGCACATCGAAGGGATCGATGCCGAGCACTTCCGCGACGATCGCGGCGAGCACGTCGTCGGAGCCCTGCCCGACCTCGGTCGCGCCGCAGAACACGGTCACCTGGCCGCTGCGGTCGAGCAGCAATTGCACGCCGGTCTGCGGCATCTTGTTCCAGTAGATCGGCAGTCCCGCCCCGCACATGTAGGCGCTGCACGCGATTCCCACGCCGCGGCCTTCGGCGAGCCTGCGGTGCTTTGCCTTCCAGCCCGACATCTCGACCACTTTGCGGATGCACTCGGCGAGGCCGATCGAGCCGATCCGCAGCCAGTTCGCCGTCAGCGTGTTCGGCTTTGCGACGATGCCGAGGCGCAGCTCCGCCGGGTCCATGCCGAGCTTCTCGGCGATCTTGTCGAGCTGGATCTCCTGCCCGAAGCGCGGTTGCGGCGTGCCATGCCCGCGCTTAGGTCCGCAGGGCGGCTTGTTGGTGAACGTCCGGCAGGCTTCGAACTTGTAGCGCGGCAATTCGTACGTGGTGGTTTGCAGCGCGCCGGTGTAGAACGTGCTCGCGACGCCGTAGGAGCCATAGCCGCCGCCGTCCACCAGCGTTTGCAGATGCATCCCGGTGAGCTTGCCGTCTTTCGTCACGCCGGTGCGGAATTTCATCAGCACCGGATGCCGGCCGCGGTGCATGTAGAACACTTCTTCGCGGTTGAGGCAGATTTTCACCGGGCGGCCGAGCATCAGCGCGGCCTTCGCCACCACGATCTCGTGGTTGCAGATGTCGGTCTTGCCGCCGAAGCCGCCGCCGTTGGGGCAGGCGATCACCCGGATGTGCGCCGCGGGCATCTTGAGGACGCGCGCCAATGCGCGGTGCACGTAGTGCGGCACCTGGGTCGAAGACCAGAGCGTGAGCTTGCCCTCGCCGTCGATCGCCCCGACCGCGGCGTGCTGCTCGATCGCCAGGTGCGTGTTGCCCTCGAAAAAGAACAGATCCTCGAAAACGTGATCCGACCGCGCCAGAGCCTCCTCGACGTCGCCGAACGCATAGGCCTGCAGGCGATGGATGTTGCCCTGCTCGCCGTAGTCGTGAATGCGCGGTTCGGGCGTCGCGAGCGCTTCCTCGGGCGAGGCAATCGTTCCGAGCACCTGGTACTTCACGTCGATCAGGTCCAGGGCCTCGGTCGCCGTCTGCTCGTCCTTTGCGATCACCGCTGCGACCGGGTCGCCTACGTAGCGCACCTTCCGCGGCGCAAGCGCGTACTCGTCCTGGGTCACAGGCAGGATGCCGAAAGTGATCGGGAAGTCCGTTCCGGTGAGCACCAGGTGCACCCCCGGATGAGCCTGGGCCTTCGCGACGTCGATCGACTCGATCAGCGCATGCGCGTGGGGCGAGCGCAGCAGCCTGCAATGCAACATCCGCGGCAGGACAATGTCGTCGGCAAAGCGCGTCTGCCCGGTGACCTTGGAACGGCCATCGACGCGTCGCCGCGCGTGGCCGAGCACCTCGAGCTTGTTCCCGGACTTCACGCTCGCTCTTCGCGCAACTGCTTCGCTGCGGCCTCGATCGAATCCACGATCTGCTGATATCCGGTGCACCTGCATAGAATTCCGGCAGTCGCCTCCTTGATCCGCTCGCGGCTCGGGTTAGGCTCCTGGTCGAGGAGCGCTTTCGCGGTCATCAGGAACCCGGGCGTGCAATAGCCGCACTGCGCGCCGCCGAGGTCGGCGAACGCCGCCTGCAGCGGATGCAGCTCGGTGCCGCGCGCCAGGCCTTCCACCGTTTCGATCGCCCGGCCCTCGCACTCGAGCCCCAGCGTGAGGCACGAAAGCAGCGGCTCGCCGTCCACCAGCACCGCGCACGCGCCGCATTCGCCGAGCTCGCAGCCGTGCTTGGTGCCGGTCAGGCCGAGGTCTTCGCGCAGCACCTCGAGCAGGGTCTTGTAAGGCGCAAACGAAACCTCGACTTCGTCGCCGTTCACGTGCATTCGCAGGTGCGCAGCCGGTGGTGCGCGCCGTGCCATGGAAACACTCATTGTTTGGGCCCCAAACAATTGCCTGATGCCACTGTACCCTTTGAGCGGCACGAGCGCAAAGGGGTTTTCTTGACGCGAGTCAGACTACTCGCAGATGCGCGGCAGGATCTCGCTGATCGAGCCGGGAAACACCGCGTCGGCGATGTCGTCGAAGGGTGTCGGCTGCGCGTTCAGGATCACGATGCGGGCGCCCGCGGCTCTCGCAGCCGGCACTGCGCCGGCAATCGGATAGACCTGCAGGCTGGTGCCTACGGCAAGAAAGAGATCGGCTTCCTCCGCGACCCGCATCGCGCGGTCGATGACCTCGGGCACGAGCGCCTGGCCGAAGGAGATCGTCGCGCTCTTCAGGATCCCGCCGCACTGCCGGCAGGGCGGATCTTCCTCGCCCGTCCGCACGCGATCGAGCGTTTCCTGCATCGGCCCGCGCCAGCCGCAGCTCATGCACACCACCTTGCGCATCGTGCCATGTACCTCGATCACCCGTTCCGGCGAGTTGCCTGCGACCTGGTGCAGCTCGTCGATGTTCTGGGTGATGAGCGCGTGCAGCTTGCCGCGCCGCTCGAGCGCGACCAGCGCGTGGTGACCAGCGTTCGGCCTTGCGCTCCACGCCGTGTGGTCCAGGCGGCTCTGCCAGGAGAGCTTGCGCACTTCCGGGTCCGCCATGTAGTAGCGGATGTCGGAGAGCTTCTCGGCCTTTGGGTTCCGGGTCCAGACGCCCTGCGGGCCGCGGAAGTCGGGGATTCCGGAGTCAGTGGAGATTCCTGCGCCGGTCAACACGACCACGCGCCGTGCTCCCTCTACCCATGCACGCGCGGGGTCGAGCATGTCGCGATGTTGCTCCATCGGTGGTAGTCTCGCACAGGAGGTGAATAGATGAGAATCCCGCTATTGCGCGGTTTCGCGCTCTTCGCGCTGTGTACCGCCTTGAACGTGCATGCCGCCTGCCCTGCGCTGCTCGATCAGACGATGCCGATGCTGACTGGCGACGATACAACGCTCTGCACGTTCAGCGGCAAGGTGCTGCTGGTGGTGAACACGGCAAGCCGCTGCGGCTACACGCCGCAGTATGAAGGGCTGGAGAAGCTATACAGGCGCTACAAGGACAAGGGACTCGTGGTGCTCGGCTTTCCGTCGAACGACTTCGGCGCCCAGGAACCGGGTTCAGCCAAGGAGATCGCGAAGTTCTGCGAGCAGAATTACGGCGTGAGTTTCCCGATGTTCGGCAAGACAAGCGTCGCGGCGGGCGCGGCCAATCCGTTCTACGAAAGGCTCGCCGGCGCGACCGGCAGCCGCCCGCAGTGGAACTTCCACAAGTATCTCGTCGACCGGCGCGGCGAAAGGGTCCTCGCCTTTGGAACCAAGGTTACGCCGGAGGACCGCAAGCTCGTGGTCGAGATCGAGCGGCTGCTCGGCGAGAAGTAACGTCTCTGCCCGCGCGGCCCGCGGGCCGCGGCTACGCGGGCTTCCCGATGCGGCCGATTCCGCGCCACAGGACTGTTACAAATCGCCTGTTCGCTGGCGGACGGCGAATCAATGCCAGCGCTGGCGATCACCGCCGTAATTGCGGTAGCCGCCGTAGCCGCCGTACCCATAATAGGGCCGGACCACGAGAGCCGGTACAGGCACACCAACATAAACACCAATACCCGGTGCCTCGGCAACGGGCACCGCGATACAACCGGAAAGGCCGAGTGCGGCAAGCAGAATGGCGAACGTTCTCATGACGGATTCCTTTTTTTGCGATACTCATTAGAACGCACATCCTCGCTGTGCGATCGTAAGAAATTGTTACAAGAGATTTCACTCGGCCCGCCTCCAACTCCCATCCCGCCGCGCGCGTTACACTGCCTCCGTCCATGCCGGCTGCGCTCATTGCCATTGGTGACTTGAAGGTCAATCGCCTCGGATTCGGCGCGATGCGCCTCTGCGGGCCACAGGTCTGGGGACCGCCGAAGGACCGCGCCAACGCGCTGAAGGTGCTGCAGCGCGCCTACGAATTTGGACACAATTTTTTCGACACCGCCGACAGCTACGGTCCGGAGGTTGACGAGGTCTTGATCGCTGAGGCGCTACACCCCTACCCGAAGGACCTGGTGATCGGCAGCAAAGGTGGACTGGTGCGTCCGAGCGCGCCGCGCTGGGACAGGGACGGTCGGCCCGAGCACCTGCGCCGCGCTGTGGAGGCCACCCTCGGGCGCCTGAGGCTTGAGCGCATCGATTTGTACCAGCTCCATGCCCCGGATCCGAAGGTGCCGTTCTCGGAGTCCATCGGCGCGCTCGCCGCAATGCAGAAGGCCGGAAAGATCCGCCACATCGGCATCTCGAACGTCAGCGTGCGCCAGCTCGAGGAAGCACGCCGCATCTGCACGATCGTCTCGGTGCAGAACGAATACAACATCGAAGACCGCCGCTCGGAGGATGTGCTCAAGGCGTGCGAGAAGCTCGGAATCGCGTTTCTTCCGTGGTATCCACTCGGGGCCGGTGCGGCGTTGCGCTCGGCGCGCGTGAAGAAGGTCGCGGCAAGACTTGGGGCGACCCCGGCTCAGGTGGCGCTGGCGTGGCTCCTTGCGAAGTCACCGATGATGCTGCCGATTCCCGGAACCAGCTCCCCCACCCACCTGGAGGAGAACGCCGCAGCCGCGACCTTGATGCTTTCGCCCGAAGACCTCGCCGCGCTGCGCTGAACCGGACGACTGGTCCCGCGAGCCCCTGCACGATCGGGAGTGCTAGACTCAAATCAGTCTGCAGCGTGTACGGGGGAGAGCTTGGCAGCGAGGTCTTCGCGCGGCAGTTCCAAAACCAGGGCGCGCCCGAAATCGGGTAACGGCGCGCACCGCCGCGCGCCGGTCGCAACCGCCCTCCAGACCGGCCTTGACCGGCTTCCGGTCGCATTCGCGCTGTTCGATGCCAAGCTGCGGCTCGCAGCATGGAATGCGGGACTCGCCTCGATTTGCCGCTATCCGAAGCGGCTCCTCGCGAGAGGCACGCCGATCGAGGCATTTGTCCAGTTCAATGCCGAGCGCGGCGAGTACGGCGCCGGCGAAACGCTGGCGGTGGTTGGCGAGGAGCTGAAGACGGTCCGGCGCAAGGCGCGCCGGGAGCGCGAGCAACGGCTTGCCGACGGCCGCGTCATCCGGATTTCCAGCCGGCCGGTCCCGCCGGATCATCTGCTCGTCACTTACGAAGACGTCACAGAAGCGCGCCTTGCCGAGCAACGCTACGACCTCGCTTTGCGTGCCGTCAACGAAGGCATCTACGACTGGGACATCGCGAACGACACGATTTACTACTCCGACCGGGTGTACAGCGCGGTCGGGTTGTCGCCGGACGACTACACAACTGCGAAAGGCTGGCGCGATCGTATTCATCCGGAGGACCTGCCGAAATACGATGCTGCGCTCGTCGCCCATTTCAAGGGGCAGACTGACCGGTTCGAGTGCGACTACCGCTTTCGCGCGCGCGACGGAAGCTGGCGCTGGGCGCGGCAGCACGGTATCGCACTGCGCGACGAGCGCGGGCACGCGATCCGGATGATCGGCTCCACCGGCGATATCAACGAGCTCAAGCGAACCGAGGTAGCGCTGAAGGAGAGCGACCAGCGCTATGAGCTCGCGACGCGCGCCGCCACCGAAGGCATCTACGAGTGGAACATCGCGACCGGAGAGTTGTACCTGACCGACTGGTCGAGAGAGTCGTGGGGTCTTCCCCACGGAGCGCTGAAGAACAACGACTGGATCGCGCGCATCCATCCGGAGGACTATCCGGCGTACCGGCAGGCGGTTATCGAGCACCTCAAGGGCGGCACTCCGTTCCTCGAGCACGAGATGCGAGTGCGCGACGCCAGCGGCGAGTACCGCTGGATGCACGACCGCGGCATTGCGGTGCGGAACCACGCAGGCCGGGCCACGAAGCTGGTCGGCGCTACGAGCGACATCACCCAGCGCAAGGTCGCCGAGCGGGAGTTGCGGCGCGCGCATCAGGAAACGACCGAGGCGCTCGAGCGGCAGACGGCGACTGCAGAGATCCTGCGGGTCATCTCGAGCTCCCCGACCGACCTTCAGCCCGTGTTCGACGTCATCGTTCGCAGCGCCGTGCGACTCTGCGGCGCGCGCTTCGGCCGCGTCTACCGCTACGACGGAGGCATCATCGACGCCGTCGCGAGTCACGGCCTGAGCGTGTCGGGAATGGAAGAGCTCCGCCGCGTTTTTCCGCGGGGGGCGGACGACGAGACCATCGTGGGGCGGGTCATCTTGTCGAGGCGGCCCGCGTACGTCACGGACGTCCAGCAGGACCGTGACGTCCCCCCGCTGTCCCGCCGCATGATCGAGGCGCTCGGAACGCGGAGCCAGGTTTCCCTGCCCATGCTGCGCTCGGGCGAGCCGATCGGTGCCATGACGATCGGCTGGAGCGAGCCAGCCGCGTTCACTGAGCAGCAGGTTGCCCTGCTCCAGACCTTCGCCGACCAAGCCGTGATCGCGATCGAGAACGTGCGGCTGTTCAAGGAGCTCGAGACGCGCAACCGGGACCTCACCGAGGCGCTGGAGCAGCAGACAGCGACTGCGGAAGTACTCAAGGCAATCAGCCGCACGACGTTCGACCTGGAATCGGTGCTGCAGACGCTGCTCGAGAGCGCCACGCGGCTGAGCGGCGCGGAGAGCGCCTACCTGATGCGCCCGGACGGCGAAGGGAATTACCGCCCCGCCGTCACCTACAACCAGCCCGCGGGCTCCAAGGTGCTCGAGCGCTTGCGCAGCCATCCAATACGCCCGGGACGGGATTCGATCGCCGGGCGCGCGCTCCTGGAGCGGCGGGTCATCCACGTGCCCGACGTGCGCGCGGATGCCGACTACGGACGCCAGGACCTGCTCGAAGTTGGCGGCTACCGAACGATCGCGGCCGTGCCGATGCTTCGGGACGGCGAGCCGCGCGGACTGATCACGTTCACCAAGAGCGAATCGGATAGGCCATTCACCGACAAGCAGCTTGCCCTGATGACGACCTTCGCCGACCAGGCGGCGATTGCGATCGAGAACGTCCGGCTGTTCAACGAAATTCAGGACAAGAGCGCCCAGCTCGAAGTGGCCAACCGCCACAAGTCGGAATTCCTCGCCAACATGTCGCACGAGCTGAGAACGCCCTTGAACGCGATCATCGGCTTCTCGGAGGTGCT
>CAZYVT010000107.1:0-8431 GCA_964651335.1 uncultured Enterobacteriaceae bacterium
CCGTGTACACGGAGATCTTCCTGTGGGTGGAGCGCGTCATCGAGGGCGACCGCAACCGCCGCATCCTGCTCGATCGCGGCCGCTGGGATGCCCGCAAGCTCGGCCTCAAGGCCGCGAAGCACACGGTCTGGATCGCGATCGCGCTCTGGACCGGTTTCACCTTCGTCGGATACGTCACCCCGATCCGCGAGCTGTGGGGCGAGGTGATGACGCTCTTCCAGTGGATCGGCGGGGGCCCCAGCCCCGCCTTGGGCCCGTGGGAAGCCTTCTGGATCCTGTTCTACGGTTTCGCCACCTACGGCAACGCCGGCTGGATGCGCGAGCAGGTGTGCATCTACATGTGCCCGTACGCGCGCTTCCAGAGCGCGATGTTCGACAAGGACACGCTGGTCATCACCTATGACCGGGAGCGGGGCGAACCCCGAGGGGTGCGCACCAGAAGCGCCGAGCGCGCCGGCCTGGGCGACTGCGTCAACTGCGGCATCTGCGTGCAAGTCTGCCCGACCGGCATCGACATTCGCAACGGCCTGCAATACCAGTGCATCGGCTGCGCCGCCTGCGTGGACGGCTGCGACCAGGTCATGGACCGCGTGGGCTATGCGCGCGGCCTGATCCGCTATTCCACCGAGAACGCGGTGGAAAAGAAGTTCACGCGCGCGCAGACGCTGGCGCACGCATTCCGGCCGCGGGTGCTGGTCTACAGCGGGATCGTGTGGGCGGTCATCATCGCGGCCGCGATCGGACTCTACGTGCGGATCCCGCTCAAGGTGGACGTGATTCGCGACCGCGCGGCGATCGCCGGCGAGGTCGAGGACGGCAAGATCGAGAATGTGTATCGGCTGCAGATCATGAATACGGCCGAGAGCACCCGCACCTTCGAGATCCGGGCGGAGGGGCTCCCGACCCTGCAGATAGTGGGCGAGCATCGCGTAGAGCTAGACCCGACCACCAGCCGCATCGTCCCGGTGCGCCTGCGCGTGGAGCCGCGGGCGGCGCTGCCGGGTACGCACAGGATCGACTTCGCGGTCAGCGCGGTGGGCATCGAAGACGTGGCGGTGCGGGAAAAATCGGTCTTCATCGTGAGGTGAAAGAAAATGGGGTCAGTGTGACTTTTCGAACATGCGACAGGACGACTCGATGGTGCGGACCGGAAAAGTCACTCTGACCCCATTTTCGCGTCCGTGGTATCGGGAGCCCTGGCCCTGGATCCTGATGGCCGGTCCGGCGGCCGTGATCGTGGCCGGGGCGGTGACCGTCTGGCTTGCCGTCTCCACGTCCGACGGTCTGGTGGCCGACGACTATTACAAGCGCGGCCTCGCCATCAACCTGGATCTGAAGCGCGATCAGCGGGCTGTGCAACGCGGCATCGAAGCGCGGGTCACGCGGGAACGCGCCCTTCTGCGCGTGGACCTTGCCGGCGCGGCGCCCGAAGCGGTCTTCGCGCAGCTCGTGCACCCGACACGCGCCGGATACGACCAGCGGTTGCGCATGGCGCGCGTTGCGCCGGGCGTCTATGAAGCCGTACTGCCGCCGCTGCCGCGCGGGCACTGGCGCCTGATCCTGCAGGACCCCCGCGGCGAATGGCGGATCGTGAAGGAGGGGCTATGAAGAGCGCGATGTGGATCCTGTGGCCGTCGTTCATCGTCGGCGGCATCGGCGAGGTGCTGTTTTTCACCGTTTTCGACCCGAAAGAGCTTTACCTGTTCGGTGAGCCTGCGAGCCTGAGCCGGCTCGCGGTGTACTCCATCGGGTTTTTCTTATGCTGGCTGTTCGCGGCCGCTTCGAGCGCGCTGACCTGCTTCCTGCAGCGGTCCGGCGATGAGGTTGTCCGATGATGCGCGCGAGCCTGCTGTTCGCGTTCGTTTTCGCAACGCTTCTCGCCGCCGCCCAGGACCCGGAGCGCGGCAAACAACTGTACGAAACGCACTGTGGCGGTTGCCATTACGAGCGCGTGCACCAGCGGGCGCGTGAACGCTCGCTCGTGAAGTCGCACGCCGAACTGCGCGTCGAAGTGGTGCGCCGGGCGCAACAGACCGGGCGCTCATTCACCTTTGAAGACCTCGACGATCTCGCCGAGTATCTGAACCGCAGCCACTACCGGTTCGAGAAGTAAGGCAGAGAGGCGCCGGCGGTGCCGGCATGGATTCGACGATACGCACTGACGCAGCACCCGCGATTCTCGCGGAGTGGTGGCGCAGCCCCACAGGCGCGCTCGAGTCCACGCTGGGCAGCGGCGCACAAGGTCTGAGCGATGCCGCCGCGAGCGCCGCGCTCCGGCGCTACGGCGCCAATCGCCTCGATCCGCGGACGCAGCGACCGGGACTGGTGGTATTCGCGATGCGCTTTCGCGATCCGCTGGTGCTGCTTCTGGTCGCCGCCGCGGCGATTTCTGCGGCCACCGGTGACGCGCCGAGCGCGCTCATCATCGTCCTGGTCGTGCTCGCGAGCGTGACGCTGGACTTCCTCCAGGTTCGGCGCGCCGAATCAGCGGTCGAACGGCTGCGCGAGATGGTGCGGCTCTCGTCGCGCGTTCGCCGGGCGGGCGCGGAACGCGACATTCTTTCTTCCGAGGTCGTTCCGGGCGACGTCGTGCTGCTCGCCGCCGGAGACCTCGCTCCCGCCGACGGCATGCTGCTCGGGGCGCGGGACCTGTTCGTCAACCAGGCGACGCTCACCGGCGAGGCCTATCCGGTCGAAAAGCGCGTGTGCGAATCGGGATGCGCGGCGGACAGCGCCGCCGAAGCACCCGGTGCGGTCGTGGCCGGAAGCCATGTCGTGAGCGGAAGCGCGGCGCTGCTGGTCTGCCGCACCGGGGCGGCGACGCAGCTGGGCGGAATCGCCGAACTGGTCGCCGCACGCCGCAAGCCGAACCCGCTCGAGCAGGGTGCGCACGCTTTCGGGGTGATGCTGCTGCGGCTGACGCTCTTTCTGGTGCTGTTCGTGGTGCTGGTCAATGCGTGGTTTCAGCGCCCGCTGCTCGAATCGTTCCTGTTCGCGGTCGCGCTTGCGGTGGGATTGACGCCCGAGCTGCTGCCGATGATCGTCTCGGTGACGCTGGCGCGCGGCGCTCTCCGGCTGGCGCGCGAAGAAGTGATCGTCAAGCAGCCGGCCGCGATCTACGCACTCGGGGCGATGGACGTGCTCGCGACCGACAAGACCGGCACCCTCACCGAGGGGCGCATCGAGCTCGAGCGGCACCTGGACGTCGACGGCAGGCAAAGTGCACGCGTGCTCGAATTCGCATACGTAAACAGCGTATTCGAGAGCGGCCTGCGCAGCCCGCTCGACGAGGCGATTCTGCGTCACGAGCACCTCGATGTCAGTGGCTGGCACAAGATCGATGAAGTGCCGTTCGATTTCGAGCGGCGGCGCGTGTCGGTGCTGGCCGATGAGCCCAGGGGCCGGCGGCTGCTGATCGTGAAGGGTGCCCCGGAAGAGCTGATCGCGCGCTGCGATCGCTGCGAGGCCGGCGACGGAGAGCGCGTCGAGCCCATGGACGAAGCGGCGCGCCGCCGCGCGTTGGCGCTGTTCGAGGATTTGAGCGCGCAGGGGCTGCGGGCGCTCGCGGTCGCCTGGCGCGAAGCCGATCCGGCGCGAACCAGCGCCGCGATCGCGGACGAGGAGCACCTGGTGCTGTGCGGCTTCGCCGCGTTCCTCGACCCGCCGCGAGCGGACGCACGCGAGGCGCTCTGCACGCTCGCCGATCGCGGCGTGACGGTGAAGATCCTCACCGGAGATCACGAGAACGTGGCACAGCACCTGTGCCGGGAACTCGGCATGCGCGTCGAGGGTGTGCTGCTCGGCCGCGACGTCGCGGCGCTGGAAGGCGAGGCGCTCGCTACGGCCGCCGAGCAGGCGACGCTGTTCTGCAGGTTGACGCCGGCGCAAAAGACCCGCGTGATCGCCGCCCTGCGCCGGCGCGGCCACGTGGTCGGCTACATTGGCGACGGCATCAACGATGCGCCCGCGCTGCACGCTGCGGATGTCGGCGTTTCAGTGGACGGCGCAGTCGATGTCGCCAAGGAGGCCGCCGACGTGATCCTGCAGCGCCACCACCTTTCGGTGCTGCTGGCCGGCGTCGCGGAGGGCAGGCGCAGCCACGCCAACGTGACGAAGTACCTGCGCATGGGCACCAGCTCCAATTTCGGCAACATGTTCAGCATGGCGGGCGCGACCCTGTTTCTCCCGTTCCTGCCGCTGCTGCCGGTCCAGGTGCTGCTGAACAACCTGCTGTACGATCTTTCGGAAACCGCGCTACCGTTCGACCATGTGGACGAAGCCGACATGCGTCGCCCGCAGCCGTGGAACCTGGATTCGATCCGCCGCTTCATGTTCGTGTTCGGCCCGCTCAGCTCGATCTTTGATTTCGTCACCTTCGGAGTCCTGCTTTGGGTTTTCAACGCAGGCCCGGAGCTGTTCCGGACCGGCTGGTTCATCGAGTCGGTGGCGAGCCAGGTGCTGGTCATTTTCGCGGTGCGCACGCGGCTCGGCCTGCTTGCGGCGCGGCCGCACCCGGCCCTGGTCGCTGCGGCGCTCGGAGTGCTGGCGCTCGCGGTGGCAATTCCGCTCTCACCGCTCGCGTCCTGGTTCGGGTTTACCGCGCCGCCCGCTGCGCTGCTCGCCGCGGTCGCGCTTCTCGTGGCGCTCTATCTCGCGTTGGTCGAGGCCGTGAAACGGCGCGTGAGCGGGCGCCTCTTTGGTGCGGCCTGACAGCGGGCGGCCGTATCGCCCGCTGTGGCTGCGATCGGATTACCTGGGCTGCTTGACGACCCGCAGGTAGGGCTTGAGTGTCTTGAAACCCTCCGGGTATTTGCGCTTCGCGTCCTCGTCCTTCACCGAGGTGGGGATGATCACGTCCTCGCCCGGCTTCCAGTTCACCGGCGTGGCGACCGTGTGCTTCGCCGTGAGCTGCACCGAGTCGAGCAGGCGCAGCACCTCGTCGAAATTGCGCCCGGTGCTCATCGGGTAGGTGAGCGTCGCCTTGACCTTCTTGTCCGGCCCGACGACGAACACCGAGCGCACCGTGGCGTTGTCCACCGCGGTCCGGCCCGATGCAGCGCCGCTTGCGTTCGGATGGATCATGTCGTAGAGCTTGGCGATCTTCAGGTCGGTGTCGCCGATCAATGGATAGTTGATCGCGTGGCCCTGCGTTTCCTCGATATCCTTGACCCATTTCGCGTGATCGCCGACCGAATCGATGCTCAGACCGACCACCTTGCAGCTTCGCTTGTCGAACTCCGGCTTCAGCCGCGCCATGTATCCCAGCTCGGTGGTGCACACCGGCGTGAAATCCTTTGGATGCGAGAACAGGATCGCCCAGCCGCTGCCGACCCATTCATGGAAGCGGATCGGTCCTTCGGTCGTCTCCGCCGTGAAATCCGGCGCCTCGTCGCCTATGCGCACTGCCATGATTGACCTCCTGTTGAAAGCGGTGCGCGCATTATGCTCGCCGGAATGAATCACTCGCAACAGGGACTTTCCGCCGCTGAAGCCGCAGCGCGGCTCGCCGCCGAGGGGCCGAATCTGCTGCCCGGGGCAACGCGACGCGGCACGCTCTCGATCGCGCTCGAGGTGCTGCGCGAACCGATGTTTCTGCTGCTCGTCGCGGCGGCTGCGATCTACATGCTGCTCGGCGACGTGCGCGAAGCGCTGGTGCTCGGCGCCTCGATCGTCGTCGTCATGGCGATCACCGTGATCCAGGAGAGGAAGTCCGAGCGCGCGCTCGAAGCCTTGCGGGACCTGTCCAGCCCGCGCGCCCTGGTCATGCGCGACGGCGCCGCGCAGCGCATTGCCGGCTCGGAGGTGGTGCGAGGGGACCTGCTGCTGCTCTCCGAGGGCGACCGCGTGCCTGCCGACGGACGCCTGCTGGCGGTGAACGACCTGATGGCGGACGAGTCGCTGCTCACCGGCGAATCGCTGCCGGTCGAGAAACGCGCCGACATGCCGGTGTACTCGGGAACCATGGTCGTGAGGGGGCAGGGCAGGGCAGAGGTGACCGCGACCGGCGTGCGCACGGAATTCGGCAAGATCGGGCTTTCGCTCGCTGCGCTCGAACCGGAAAAGACGCGGCTGCAGCTTGAGACCGCGCGCATCGTCAAAATCGTCGCATCGGCCGCCATCGCGCTGTGCCTGCTGCTCGCGGCGTTCTACATCGCGACGCGCGGCGACTGGCTCGACGGCATCCTCGCCGGACTCACGCTCGCGATGGCGATCCTGCCGGAGGAGTTTCCGGTGGTGCTCACGGTGTTCCTCGCGCTCGGCGCCTGGCGCATCGCGCGCCACGGCGTGCTCACGCGCCGGATGCCGGCGATCGAGACGCTGGGCGCCGCGACGGTGCTGTGCGTGGACAAGACCGGGACCCTCACCGAGAACCGGATGGCGCTGGCGGAGACGATCGCGGCGGGCGTGGAGCCTGCGCGCGTGGTCGAGGCCGCGGCGCTTGCCTGCGAGCCGGAGCCGTTCGACCCGATGGAGCGCGCCATCGTCAGTGCGGCCGGCGCCAACGCGCACCGGCTGCGCACTACCTGGTCGCTCGAGCGCGACTACCCGCTGACGCCCGAGTTTCTCGCCGTCTGCCATGCCTGGCGCTCGCCTGCGGGAGAGCGCCGGGTCGCGATCAAGGGGGCCGCCGAGACCGTGCTCGCACTGTGCGGCGAGGACGGCGGCGCGCTCGGGCAGGCGCAGGACGCGACGGAGCGGGGCTTGCGGCTTCTCGCGGTCGCGGAAGCCACTTGGGACGATGCGCCTTGGCCGGACGATCCGCGGCAGTACCGCTTCCGGTGGCTGGGATACGTCGCGCTTGCCGATCCGCTGCGCGGTGAGGTGCCCGAGGCGGTGGCGCTCTGCCGCCGTGCGGGGATCCGCGTGGTGATGATCACGGGCGACTATCCCGCCACCGCGCTCGCGATTGCCCGCCAGGCCGGCCTTGATGCCGAAGGCGGCACGCTCACCGGCGCCGAGATCGCGGCGATGGACGACACCGCGCTGGCGCAGGCGGTGCGGCGCGTGAACGTGTTCGCCCGCATCCGGCCGGAACAGAAGCTGCGGCTGGTGCAGGCGTACAAGGCGGACGGCGAAATCGTGGCGATGACCGGCGACGGCGTGAACGATGCCCCGGCGCTCAAGGCGGCGCACATCGGCGTCGCCATGGGAAAGCGCGGCACCGATGTCGCGCGCGAAGCATCCGCGCTGGTGCTGCTCGAGGACGACTTCAATTCCATCGTCCGGACGGTGCGGCTCGGCCGCAGGATCTACGAGAACATCCGCAACGCGATGCGCTACATCCTCGCGGTGCACGTGCCGACCGCGGGCATGTCGCTTTTGCCGGTCGCCTTCGGCTGGCCCGTGTTCCTGTTTCCGGTGCACATCGTGTTCCTCGAATTCGTGATCGACCCGGCCTGCTCGATCGTATTCGAGGCGGAGGCGAGCGACGAGGGCGCAATGCAGCGGCCGCCGCGCGATCCGCAGGAGCCGCTCTTCAACTTCGGGATGCTGGGCGTGAGCCTCGCCCTCGGCTGCTCGGCGCTCGTTTCGGTGTTACTCGTCTACTGGTGGGCGGTCGGCGCGGGAAGAGACGAAGGCGAGCTGCGCGCGCTCGGCTTCGCGGCGATCGTGTTCGCCAACGTCGCCATGATCCACGCCACGCGCTCGCGCGACCTGACCATGCTGGGCTCGCTGCGCAGGCCGAACGCCGCGCTGTGGTGGGTCACCGGCGGCACCCTCGCCGCGCTTCCGGCGGTGATCTACGTTCCTTCGGTCGCTTCGATCTTCCGATTCGCGCCGCTGACGTTGGGCGATTTTGCGGTTGCCGCAGCCGCAGGCGTCGCGGGTGTGCTCTGGTACGAGATCTACAAGCTCCTGCGCCCGCGGCGTACCTGAAGGTGTCCCCTCCTCACTGAGGAGGGGTGTCGCCAGAGGCGACGGGGTGGTGTGGATTCCTCGGACCGTCCAGTGGCGCAGCGTGCATCACCCAAATGGCTGAATTGCTCCGCGCCCTTTCTGCGCGTAACGTACTGGAGGGAAGGAAGAATGAGGGCCGTCGTTACATCTTGGTCGGTTTGCAACTCGACCGATCTGTCGATCAAGTTGTCAACCAATTCACGTTACCAGGCTCAGCTTGCTCGACCTAACCTCGACACGCTTCTCCAAGAGATCTATCGCAACAAGAGCCAGTTGATCGTGGTGTTCCTTTGCGCCGAGTACCCCCAAAAGCAATGGTGTGGCTTGGAGTGGCGCGCCGTCCGCGACATCATCAAGTCCAAAGAAGACGACCGAGTTATGTTCGTTCGCTTCGACGATGCCCCCGTTGATGGCGTTCTCTCAATCGATGGCTATATCGACGCAAGAGCCTTCGGCGCCGACGATGTGGCGAAGTTCATTCTGCAACGGCTGGGCCAGCTTCCCGAAACGCGGTGAAGACACCTAACCCTTC
>CAZYVT010000108.1:0-4110 GCA_964651335.1 uncultured Enterobacteriaceae bacterium
ATTCGATCGGGAGGTCGCCGCGGATCCCGAGGCGGTCGCGCGGATGCGCGAGTGGTTGCGCACGCTCCCGGCCACGGGTCGCGTTCCCGTGGCAGTGGCCGACGCGCGCTGGTTGCAGGCGAATCCAGCACGCGATCCTGTGGTTCAACCCCATCACACGGTGGTGATGCCCGCGCGGCCGCGCACCGTGACTGTCGTCACCGAGAAGGGCGAACTGTGCGCGGTCACGCACTCGTACGGGCGCAATGCGCTTGCCTACATCGAGTCGTGCGGCGGACAGCGCGTTGATTGGGCGTGGATCGCGCAGCCGGACGGACGGGTGCAGCGCTTCGGAGTCGCTCTCTGGAATCGGGAAACGCAGGATGAGCCGGCGCCCGGGGCTTGGATCTGGGGGCCGGCGAGAGGGAGTGGGTGGCCCGAGTTGTTTTCGGAGCGGTTGATCAGGTTCCTTGCGACGCAAGGGCCGGCAGACTACCCCGGCAAGCCCCACCACCCCGCCCCGCATAGCGGGGCTCCCCTCCTCGGGGAGGAGGGGACAAACTTCTTTGGGGGGGAGGGGAGATCTTTCCTTTCCACCGAGCCCAGGAATCTTCAGGTGACGGCGAGCGATTGGGGAAGCGTGGGGTTGCTGCAGACCCCGAGTGCGCGGATGGCGAAGGCAGGGACGTTCAGCTTCAACTACACGCGCGTGCAACCGTACTCGCAGGGCAACATCTTCGTTCAACCGTTCGATTGGCTGGAGGCGGGATTTCGATACAGCGGCGTGAGCAATCGTCCGTACGACCCAACCGGAACACTGAACACGGCACAGAGCTACAAGGACAAAAGTTTCGATGCGAAATTCAAGCTGTGGGACGAATCGTTCTGGCTGCCTCAGGTGGCGCTCGGTTTCCGTGATCTCGCGGGCACCGGATTGTTCTCCGGGGAATATTTGGTCGCGAACAAACGCATTGATGCGTTCGACTGGGGCCTGGGCCTCGGCTGGGGCAACGTTGGAGGACGCGGAAATATTCGCAATCCTCTTGGTCGCATCAGCAAGTCATTTGACGTTCGCAAGGCAGGCACTGTACAGACTGGCGCTCTGGCATTCGGCAGCTATTTCCGCGGACCGACCTCGCTCTTCGGCGGCGTACAGTATCAAACGCCGTGGGAGCCGCTGATCCTCAAGGTCGAGTACGACGGCAACGACTATCAGCACGAGCCGCAGGCGAACAACCAGCGGGTGAAGTCGCCGTGGAACTTCGGGCTGGTCTATCGCGGTCGCTGGGCGGATGTGTCGCTCGGCGTGGAGCGCGGCAACACGCTCATGCTCGGAGTCACACTCTTCACTGGGCTCGACACGCTGAGGATGCCCAAGCTCAACGACCCGCCGCGCGTGCGGGTGGCCGCAGGCCGGCCGGTGGGAACGCCCGACTGGACAGCGACAAGCGCCGAGATCCTGCGCCAGACCGACTGGTACGTTGAACGCATCGAGCAGCATGGACGCGAGCTGCGCGTGACGCTGGACGACGCCGCTTCCCAGCACTGGCGCGAGCGCGTGGACCGGACAGCCGCCGTGCTGCATCGGGACGCGCCGGCATCGGTGGACCGGTTCGCCCTCGCCTACCGGCAGCGCGGCGTGGAGGTCGCCGAACACGTGATCGACCGCGACGCGTGGGTCGCAGAACGAACCCGCCTCCTGCCTCCCGGCGAGCGCCGCGAACCGGTGATTGCGCGCGACGCAAATGCTGGCGAACCCGCATTCGCGCTCTACGAGAAAAGTCAACCGAGGTTCGAGACGGGCCTCGGGCTCGATTTCCAGCAGACGCTCGGCGGCCCGGATGCGTTCGCTCTGTACCAGTTCTCGGGGGCGCTTCGCTCCACGTTGCGGATCCGCGACGACACCTGGCTTCGGGGGATCTTCCGGCTCGCCCTACTCAACAACTACGATAAGTTCAAGTTCACCGGGCCGAGCAACCTGCCGCGGGTGCGCACGTTCCTGCGCGAGTACCTCACGACCTCGAGCTTCACCATGCCGCTGTTGCAGCTCACGCACGTCGGGAAGCTCACGAATAATCAGTACTACAGCGTCTATGGCGGGTACTTCGAGGAGATGTTCGGCGGCGTCGGCGGCGAGTGGCTGTACCGGCCGTTCGCGAGCCGCGTGGCGTACGGGGTGGACCTGAACGCGGTGAAGGCGCGGGATTTCAAGCAGGACTTCGGATTCCGCGACTACAGCGTGCTCACCGGCCACGCGACCGCGTACTGGGACACCGGCTGGCACGGGTTGCAGGCGACGATCAGCGCCGGGCGCTATCTGGCGAAGGATTTCGGCGTGACGCTCGATCTCTCGCGCGTTTTCCAGAACGGGGTGACGGTGGGCGCGTTCGCGACCAAGACGAATGTCTCGGCGGCGCAGTTCGGCGAAGGAAGCTTCGACAAGGGCGTTTACGTGAGCATTCCGTTCGATACGATCCTCACGCGCTCGAGCGGCTCGGTGGCGAATTTCGGGTGGCGGCCGCTCACGCGCGACGGCGGGGCCAAGCTCTCGCGCTCCGAGACGCTCTACAACATCACGAGGCTGCGCGATGACCGGACGTTGTCGACCGCCCCCGCGCCGCTGCCGAATGATTCCGCGATTCCGTCCGACCGCCGCGAGGCATGGGCGCCCGTGCCCGAGAAGCCGGAGCCGTACGTGCGCGTGCAAGCGCGGCCGACGGTTGCGCAATGGACTGCGGATGCGCGCTACGAGCACGCGCTCGTCCAGGCGCTTTACCAGCAACGCTTCCGGAACATTCGCGTAACGTTCGATCCATCGTACCGGCTGAACATTGCGCTTGCGAACGAGAGCGTGCGTCCGATCAGCCGTGCGGTGGGACGCGCGGCGCGCACCGCGCTGCGGTTTGCGCCGCTCGAGACGCGCGAGATCCGGGTCACGTTCGCGGAGCGCGCGGATCCCGTCGTGACCTACGAATTCGTAGATGCGGTGCGGCTCGAGCGCTACTTCGGCGGCGCGATCGGAAGGAAAGAAATTGCGGACACAATCGCGGTCGAGTACCTGAATCCGGCCGTGCGCGAACCGGATCCGCTCGCTCGCCTGGGCGATCTCGACACGCTGGACGACACACCGAAGCTCGCGGAACTATTGCCCGATGCGCGTCCGGCGAAGCGGGTGGCGGAGGATGTGTCCGGCGCGGCGCAGGCGGGCACCCGGGTGGATTGGGTCGGGGCCGGCGCGCTCGGCGCAGGGATGGTGCTTGCAAGCGCGGCGCTCGATCGCAGGGCGTTTCGCTTCGCCAAGGACCATGCCGACAGCCGCTGGTTGAAGGGCGTGACCAACGTGGGGAACGCGCTGCCGTGGCTGGGGCTGGGCGGCGCGGCGCTCGCGGCGCTGGACGGGAGCGACCCGCGGCGCTCGAAGACGGGCTACACGGCGGCCGAAGCGGGCGCCACCGCGTTCCTTGCGGCGACCGGGCTCAAGTATGCGTTCGGCCGCGCGCGCCCGGAAGCGGGGCTCGGGAACAGCAACTTCAAGCCCGGCTCGACGGATCAGGACTTCAACGCTTTCCCGTCGCGGCACACTTCGGTGGCGTGGGCGGTGGCGACGCCGTTTGCGCTCGAGTACGGCGCGAACTGGCTCTACGGCGTCGCGGCGATTTCCAATCTCGCGCGAGTGGGAAGCCGCGAGCACTGGGTGTCCGACACCGTCGCCGGGAGCCTTCTCGGCTACGCCATCGGACGGCTGTTCTGGGAATCCTCCCGCGCACCGAGCAAAGGCGTGCCGCGGGTGCTTCTCGATCGCTCGGGAGTGAAGCTCGCGTGGGAGCTGGAGTGACCTCCCCAACCACCCCGGCTCCTGCGGAGCCACCCCTCCTTGGCAAGGAGGGGAGAAACATCGGGACAATTTCATCACGGTCGAGCGGGAAGAATAATTGGGGTCAGAGTACATTTCTTTACCCGGCGCGTAATTGGGGCCAGACCCTGTTTTCGGCTGGGAAAATCTACTCTGACCCCAATTTATTTGGCTTATGCGGCTGATCGCGAACGGCACCAGGCTGCGCCGTCGGCTTGAAGTCTCTGCTCATGTCTTGATCAAGCGAAGATCTGTCTCGAATTTCCGGGGCTTGCCGA
>CAZYVT010000108.1:4210-8279 GCA_964651335.1 uncultured Enterobacteriaceae bacterium
TCTGCTCATGTCTTGATCAAGCGAAGATCTGTCTCGAATTTCCGGGGCTTGCCGATCTTGATGCGGCGGAAGTCCGGATGCATCGGGTTGAGCAAATAATTGGTTTCTGCGGGGATCACGGCACTGGGTACGGCAAGAACCGCGCTGCTTCGCTTCGTCGCCCATTCCGATCCAATCGCCTGCAGCTTCTCGCGGGCAGCAACGTCTCTCCAGTCCGAAGGAAGATCCTCGAGCTCGATCCGGTAGGTCGCGATCCCCTTCGGAAAGCGGGCCCCGATCATGACGTAGCGCGCGCGCAGGGGTTCGTCCTGGACCAGCATTGCGAGCATGGCGAGCGATTGACTCGCCGCCGTGTAGACGAGGGAGATGCCTTTGCGGTTCCACCTGCCCCCGTAGAGCCGCGCGCCCTCGCCGGAATACGCGGATCTGGCGAATCGAGCGGTCGTGAGCCGCCAGACGGTCAGCATGACCGCCGCTACGCGAACACTCCGTGCTCGATCCGTCCGAGCGTGTCGAGTACGCTCTCTGCACCGATATCGGTATCCAGCAGGCTGAAGGGAGTCTTCCCTGCAAACGCGGCATTGGGCGATTTGAGCCAGTCAAGCGCGGCATCGGAATCCTCGAAGACCTGATTCGCCCGCCCGACCACTCGAGCCAGCCGCACGAGCTTGGCCGATTCCTCGCTGTTCAGAACGCCGGTTCGCTTGCGCCGCGCGAGCGTGCGTTCCGGGATGCCCAAGGCCCGGGCAAGCTCCGACCGCGAAACCTTCGTCGCCTGCCGCATGGATTCGACCGCGGCAGCCGGAATCCCGCGCCGGATGACGTCGATCCACTCGAGCGCCGAATGAGGATTGGCGCGCAGAACGCTGCGCCCGCCGAGCAGGCTCTCGACAGACCGGGACGTTTCAGGAACAGGCACTGCCGGACTCGCCATGACTGCACTCCGCTGGTTGCCACTTGGCAGATAGTATAGTCACTTTTGGCAGCTTCCACGAGCAGGGTCCGACTGGTCTGCAGAAGAGCCGTGGGGGTCGGTCGGATGCCTGGCCGGGCGATTTCCTGCACCAGGCGCCCTGCCTGCTCCGCAGCCGCAGATTCGTTCTAGTTGATGTATTCGTCAACTGTATTTAATATACGTTGATGATCTCATCTGAATGGATCCGCCCTGGGCTATTGCTGGCGCAGATGGCAGCCGCAGCACGGACCCGGTTTGCAAGCGACGCCCGTTGGGCGGCGGCGTGCGGCCTGCCGAAGGAGACGCTGTCGCGCCTGAAAAAGAACCCCTCCTGCGACCTGAGGACGCTCGGCGCCCTGGCGCATGCGGCCGGCTGTACCTTGGTGGCGGTGCCGAGCGTGCGGGGCGGCGGCGTCCACATGCCGGCGTCGTTCGACCGGGCGTACGAGGAAGCGCTCGCTCGCCTGTGCGCATCCGGCAATACCGAGGCCGAGCGTTGGCTTGCACACGGGCCGGCGTACTTCATGGGCGGCCTCGCGGTCCTTGTTGCCGGTGCGCGGGGGTTCGATCGCGAACGCTATCTGCGTCTTGCGGAGGCGCTTCACCCCGGCATCTGCGCGCCGGAGGTGTTCGGGGCATGGCTCGACCGCTCCCCCGTGCAACCGTCGCGGTTCTTGCCCATGACGAGAAAGAACAAGGCGGTCGCTTGAAGCCGGACAAGAGGGTTCGCGAGGAGTATCTGAGCGCGTTCGCACAGATCGTTTCCCGGATTTCGCAAAAGGTGGCAGGAACACGATCCGGCGTGCTTCCGATCCGGATGTACGTAGCGGGAGGCGCGGCGCTGCACCTGACGACCGGCGCGCGCGTGTCGGAAGACATCGATGCGGTGTTCTCCCGGCGCCTCATCCTGAACGAGGACATCCAGGTGTCGTATCGGGACGCCGACGGCAGGGCGAGGCTGCTCTATCTTGACCGCAACTACAACGATACGCTGGGCCTGCTTCACCAAAATGCCTACAGGGACTCGCCCCCGATCGCGATTCCGGGGGCCGACCACGGGACTGTGGAGGTGCGGGTGCTCGCGCCGGTCGACCTTGCGGTGACCAAGCTCGCGCGCTTTTCGGAGCAGGACCGTGCGGACATCGAGATCATGGCGAAAGAGGGGTTGATCGACTCCGCGTCGCTGCGCAAGCGGGCGAAAGAGGCACTCGAGGGCTACGTCGGGGACTTGGACGGCGTCCGGGCTTCGATCGACGTCGCGTGCCGGTTGATCGACTCGATGCGCGCACCGAAGGCGCGCTGAGCCGGCTTCCGCGCCAAAATCAGGGTGCCGAAATCAGGGTCAGAGTCAAATCCTGATTTTCGCGAGCCGGCGACCGGGGCTTCCGGCCGTTGACTTCGCTATCTTGTATATCTAGGATATCTGAGGAATCAGACCGGGAGGCAAACCATGAGCGAGCAACTCCTGATTCGGGTCGCCCCCGAGCTGAAACGCAAGCTGGCCAGGGCCGCCACCTTGGAGGGCAAGACATCCACGCAGGTGGTGCGCGACCTGATCGAGGACTACGTCAGGCAACGTGATATGCCCGCATACATCGCAACCCTGTGGGACCGGATCGGCACCAGCCTGAGCGCGGCCGGGGTCAAAGCCGGCGACGTCGCGAAAGCGGTCCGCGAGGCGAGAAAAGCCAGGACCCGGGATGCGGGTCGTCGTTGACACCAACGTCATGGTGTCGTCGTTCTTCGGCGGATCGCCCCGCGCGGTGATCGACTGCTGGCGGCGCGGAGGAATCACGCTTTGCGTATCTCGCAGCCTGATCGACGAGTACGTGGAGGTGCTCAACCGGCTCGCGCTGCAGAAAGATCTGTTGCAGGAGATGCTGGAGTTGTGGGCGACGGGCTACCATCTCATTTTCGCGGATTCGACGCGCCCGTTGAGCATTGTGCGGGACGATTCCGACGACAACATGCTCTTCGAATGCGCCGTTGCGCTCGGGGCGAAGGCGATCGTCAGCGGCGACAAGGCCGTGCGGCGCGTCGGTCGCTATATGGACATCGAAGTCCTGACACCGGCCGAGTTTCTCGCGCGCCATGGCAAGGAAAAGTGACTCTGACCCCATTTGTTCTTAAAGGATTCGCCACAGTTCGTCTGCCAAACGGTGCGCAGCGCGAGGTAGAGTTACACTGGTACGAAGCCCATGGGATCGGAAAGCGAGATCTGAAAATCAAAAGGTACCTGGACGAAAGATGAAAACACCGACGAAGCCATTTGCCCTGTGTATCGACAACACCGACTACAAGGCGTCGCTCATTCCGGGCAAGGTCTACCGGATGATTCCTGATCTGAAGGCCGCCAGAGATGACTTCGTGAGGATCGTAGATGAAAACGGCGAGGACTACCTGTACCACAAGAGCCATTTCCTGTTCGTCGAATTTCCACGTGCCGTAACGAAGCGAATCCTCGCTATGGAACACGCCGGCTAATCAGGAAGTGCTGCATCGCGTGCGCCCGCTGACGCTGGAGATGATCCGGAGGCTCGCAACAGCATTGGATCTCCCGGCCGACGTCCTCATCCGCGGCTACAAGAGGAAACGAGTCGCGCGAGTTCTCGTCGGAAGCAAAAAGCCGGGACAGGCGCGATTTCCCGACCTTGCGGCGTTGCGCCTCTGACGTGAGAGCGTCCGCAAGCGATTTGCACGCGTTGCTCGCGGGTATGGCGGTCGTCGCGGTGGCCGCCTGTGGTACGAGCGAGCCAGTGCGAGCACCCGCGTTCGACCCGCAGTTCGCGCGCGCTATCACTGAAACCGCGACAAAGGCTGCTGTGGCGAAGCCCGGGGCAAAGGTCTGCCGCACGATGCAGGTGGGAATCGCCGAGCGGGACTGGATTCGAGGCGTGGTCGCAGAGGTCGGTAGCGACAGGATCGGAGTGAGAATCGACGATCCCGGGCGTTTTCCGCACGCCCTCAACGGCGTTCCTGTCACGCGAGGGTCGCTCGTTCACGACAGCCCCGCCGCCTGGGTCCCGTGCCTGTAAGAACAGGGGCGTGAGAATGGGGTCTGACCCCATTTCTTGATCTCGGGCAAAGTTTCTGAATGTCTCGGAGGATCGGGCT
>CAZYVT010000109.1:0-8256 GCA_964651335.1 uncultured Enterobacteriaceae bacterium
AGCGGGTGAATCACCGTCGCGCCAGTCGGGCCCTTCTTCTTCGAGCGCTCGTAACACTCTACGCCGCGGTCGTTGCGGTACTCCGTCTCGCATTTCTCCCAGGTGAGCTTGACGCCGTTGATGCCGCCGTCGCGCGCGTTGAGCATGGCGAAATAGTCGATCATGCCGCCGCCGAAGCCCGAGCCGCCCGGGGCGTAGGGTCCGACCCAGTAGAAGTTGGCGGGGATGAATTGTTCATTTGCCTGCGCCAGCGCGCCTCCCGCAAAGCCCGCGGTGGCCGCCGCGACGGCCAGCGCCAACAGAGTGCGTTTCATGGGACTTGCCTCCTCCTTGCGAAAACCGTTAAGGGTCTGTTTCAAATGGCAGAACACGAGTATAGCCGTTCCAATTCCCCTGACAAGCCCGTTTTTCCTTTCCCCCTCAGTGCGGGAAGGGCCATAAGCGGAGCTTCTCCTTGCCGATTTGCCACAGCCGGGCCAGCCCGTGCGGCTCGACGATCAGGAAGAACACGATCAGCGCGCCGAAGACCATCGCCTCGAGGTTGGAAAGGATCGCGTGCGAGACCTCGATGCCGGTAAGGTGCGAGAACGCGCCCGAGAGCAGGTTGAGAAAGATCGGCAGCAGGGTGATGAACGCCGCGCCGAGGAACGAGCCGAGGATCGAGCCCACGCCGCCGAGGATGACCATGAACAGGATGCGGAACGAGAGATCCAGGCTGTAGGCCTCCGGCTCGACCGTGCCGAGGTAGGTGTAGGCGTGCAGCGCGCCCGCCACGCCGCAATAGAACGAGCTGATCGCGAAGGCGAGCAGCTTCGTCTTCATGATCGGAATGCCGATGACCTCGGCGGCCACGTCCATGTCGCGCACCGCCATGAACGCTCTTCCCGTTCCCGTGCGCATCAGGTTCTTTGCCGCGAGCGCCATCACCGCGACGACGGCGAGCGTGAGCAGATACTTGCTCTCGGTCGACTCGAACGTATAGCCGAGGATCACGATCTTCTGCGCGGTGATCACCCCCGAGGCGCTGTAGTTGGAGAACCAGCCGAAGCGCTGCAGTGCCCAGAGCACAAAGAACTGGCAGGCAAGCGTCGCCACCGCAAGGTAGAAGCCCTTGATCCGGAGGCTCGGCAGGCCGAATACGATGCCGACCGCTGCCGCGCACACCCCGGCGAGGGCGAACGAGACCAGGATCGGCATCCCGGGAATGCGCAGCTCGAAGTTGTAGGTCATGAACGCGCCGACCGCCATGAACGCCGCGGTGCCGAGAGAAAGCTGCCCGGCGTAGCCGGTAAGGATGTTCAAGCCCAGCGCGGCAAGCGAAAAGATGAGGAACGGGGTCAGAAGCGCCGACAGCCAGTACTGGTTGGCGACGAAGGGAACGACCAGGAAGGCAATGACGAGCATCGCCGCGACCGCGATCCGGTCCTGGCGGATCGGGAAGATCTGCTGGTCCTCCGCGTAACTGGAGCGGAACTGACCGGCCTCGCGATACAACATGGCTACACCCTTTCGATGATCTTCTCGCCGAACAACCCCTGCGGCCGGAACAGCAGGAACACCAGCGCGAACACGTACGGGAACCAGTTCTCGATTCCGCCACCGGCGAAATACGGCCCGAGATAGACCTCCGCGAGCTTTTCAGTGGCGCCGATGATCAGGCCTCCCAGGATCGCACCGGGCACCGACTCGAAGCCCCCGATGAGGAGCACGGGCAGCGCCTTCAGCGCAAGGAACGTGAGCGCGTACTGAACACCGTTCCGCGCCCCCCACAGCATTCCGGCGACGAGCGCCACGAACCCGGCAACTCCCCAGACGATCGCCCAGATGTGCTGCAGCGGAATGCCGACCGCCAAAGCGGCCTGGTGATCGTCCGCCACTGCGCGCAGCGCCCGGCCGATGCGCGTTTTCTGGAAGAACAGCGCAAGTGCGGTCACCAGCGCCGCCGCGACGAAGGCAGAGAACACGTCGAACTGGCTGATGTTGATGCCTCCGGTCAATTCGGAGAACCACGTCATGGGCTCATCGCGGATGCAACGGCGCGGCTCCTCGGTGCGGTTGCACAGCTCGAGACCATGCGGTTGCGAGCCGAACAGCAATTGCGCGAAACCTTCCAGAAAGAAGGTCAGACCGATGGTCGCCATGAACAGCGTGATCTGCGGCTGATTGACCAGGGGCCTCAGCACCACGCGCTCGGTGCCGATGCCGATCAGCACCATCGCGGCGAGCGTAATCAGCATGGCCAGGAAGATGTTGACTCCGCGCTCGAGAAGCGAGACGAAGGTGAGCGCGGCGAAGAACACCATCGCGCCCTGCGCGAAGTTGAACACGCCCGAGGCCTTGTAGATGAGCACGAACCCCAGCGCGACCAGCGAGTACATGATCCCTGCCAGAAGGCCGCCCAACAAAACCTCGAAAAAGAATTGCATGACAGCCCCTTCTACGCTTCGCCCAGGTACGCCCGGATGACGAGCGGGTCGGCGCGAATCTCGTCGGCGGTTCCTTCGGCGATCTTTTCGCCGTGATCGAGCACGATAACGTGGGTCGAGATGTCCATCACGACTCCCATGTCATGCTCGATCAGGATGATGGTCGTTCCCAATTCGTCGTTGACGGAGAGCACGAACCGCGCCATGTCTTCCTTTTCCTCGCGGTTCATCCCGGCCATCGGCTCGTCGAGCAGCAGCACCTTCGGCTCCATCGCCAGAGCGCGCGCCAGCTCGACCCGCTTCTGCAGGCCGTAGGGGAGCTTCCCGACCGGTGTCTTGCGGATGGGCTGGATCTCCAGGAAGTCGATGATCCGCTCGACCTCCTCGCGGTGCCGGATCTCCTCCCTGCGCGCTGGCCCCAGGTACAGCGCGTCGGTGAGGAAATTGCCCTTCATCAGGTAGGAGCGGCCGGTCATGATGTTGTCGAGCGTGCTCATGCCCTTGAACAGGGCGATGTTCTGGAACGTGCGCGCAAATCCCAGCCGCGCCACCTCGTCGGCGCGAAGATGGGTGCGGTCCTTGCCTTCGAAAAAAATCTGCCCGCGGCTCGCCCGGTAACAGCCGCTGATCACGTTGAGCATCGAGCTCTTGCCGGCGCCGTTCGGGCCGATGATCGAGGAGATCTCGGCGCGATTGATGTGAAAGCCGACCGCGGTCAGCGCCTTGACGCCGCCGAAGCTGAGGTGCACGTCCTCCACGCGCAGGTAGGCGTCGGTAGACTGCTCGCCCGCGAGCGCCCGGCGTTTGCGCATCTCTCCCAAGGCGAACAGCGCCTGGTCGCGGGTCTCGAAGATGTTGGCGCGAAACATTGCACGTCCGGCATCCTCGCGGATCGCCTCGCGTGTCTGGGCGCTTGCGCCGACGCGCACGGTGCCGAGACCGTAGTTGATGTTGGCGCTCTTGCCGCGCGCCGCAAAGCGTTCCCAGGCCCCAGCCGCAATGACGCAGCCGGTGTAATTCACCATGAAGTACCAGCGCCTGCCGGTCGCGGTCGCGCGCCGGTCGATCTCGTCGTACACCGGGTCGATGTCGCCCGGCGTCGCGAACGTCATGTTCGAGAAATCCACCTCCATCGTTTCGATGGCGTCGTGGAAGCTAAGGCGGTCCTTGAAGTTCGGCTCGGTCATGAGTAGTCCGCTGCCGCCGCGCGTCGTCAGGCCGCCCGGGCGAGAGGCCGCGATACGTTTGCGTCCATGATCCTGAGATCCGCGCTGATCATGCCGGTGCGCCCGTCTTCGAAGCGCACCTGGGACTCGATGTGGCACTGGTTCTTCCCGCCGTAGAGCGCGTCGATGAGCGGCGCGTATTTTTCCGCGACGAAACCGCGGCGCACCTTCCGGGTTCGCGTCAGCTCGCCGTCGTCCGCGTCGAGTTCCTTATGCAGGATGAGAAAGCGCTGTATCTGCGAATTGGCGACTTCCGGTTCCTGCGCGAGATCGGCGTTGACCTTCTCGACGCATTCGCGCACCAGGTCGTACACCTCCCCGCGCGAGGCGAGGTCGGTGTAGCCGGAATAGGCAAGGTTGCGCTTCTCGGCCCAACTGGCGACCGCGTCCATGTCGATGTTGATGAAGGCGCACACCCGGTCGCGCTGGTGCCCGAAGGTGACCGTCTCCTTGATGTAGGGGAAGAACTTGAGCTTGTTCTCGAGGTACTTGGGCGCGAACAGCGTCCCGTCGCTGAGCTCGCCGACGTCCTTGACACGATCGATGATCTTCACGTGCCCGTCGGGATCGAAGTAGCCCGCGTCGCCGGTGTGAAACCAGCCTTCGGCGTCCTTTGCCTCAGCGGTCGCCTGCGGATTCTTGTAGTACTCCTTGAACAACCCGGGTGAACGGATCAGCAGCTCGCGCTGAGGCGTGAACTTGAGCTCGACGCCCTTCACCGCCGGTCCGACGGTGTCGGCTTTCACCTGGCCGTTCGGCTGGATGCACACGAAGACGCTCGTCTCGGTCGAGCCATAGAGCTGTTTCAGGTTGATGCCGATCGAGCGGAAGAACTTGAACAGATCGGGGCCGATCGCCTCGCCCGCCGTGTAGGCGACGCGTACCCGGCTCATGCCCAGCACGTTTCGCAGGGGTCCGTACAGGTACACGTTGCCGAGAAAGTACAGCACCCGATCCTTCATGGGGACCGGCTTGTTGTCCAGGATCCGCCCGCCGACCCGGCTGGCTACTCCCATGAAGTAGTCATACGACTTGCGTCCGCCCCACCAGAGGTCCTGAATGCGGATGGAGACCTGGGTCAGCAGCGCCTCGAGCACGCGCGGTGGCGCGAAGTAGTACGTAGGGCCGATTTCTCGCATGTCGTTCATCATCGTCGCGGCCGATTCCGGGCAGCAGATGCAGTACCCGGTGACGAACGGCTGCGCGTAGGAAAAGATGTTCTGGCCGATCCAGGCCGGCGGCAGATACGCGAGCACCACGTCGCGGTCGTTCAGCCCCTCCATCTCACCCGCCGCGATGGCACGGTCGATGAGCGCGTGATGCGTCAGCACGACCCCCTTCGGCACACCGGTCGTGCCGGAAGTGAAGAACATGGCCGCCGTGTCCGCGCCCGAGCCCTTCGCGATCTCGGTCTCGAGAAACGCCGGGTCGCGTCGATACCATTCGCGCCCGAGCTCGAGAAGCTTCTCGTAGCTCCTCAGCTGCGGCTGCGCGTAGTGCCGCATGCCGCGGGGGTCGTCGTAGTAGATATGCGTCAGGGAGGGGCACTGCGGCAGAATCTCCAGCAGCTTGTCCACCTGCTCCTGGTCCTCGGCCACCGCATGCGTGATCTCGGCGTTCTGGATCGGAAAAGCCATCTCCGCCGCCGCCGCGTCCTGATAGAGCGGCACCGGGATGCCGCCCAGGCACTGCGCCGCGCACACCGTTGCGTACACGCGCGGGCGATTGTCGCCTACGAGCGCCAGGTGGTCGCCGCGCTTGAACCCCTGTTCCGCGAGGCCGCAGGCGAGCGCGCGCACTTCATCAGCGAAGGCTTTCCATGTCCAGGTCTGCCAGATGCCGAGGTCCTTCTCGCGAATCGCGGGATGGTCGCCACGCACCTGGGCGTGGTGCAACAGCAGCTTCGGGAACGTATCGCGGCCGGAAAGATCTTCCGCCATGCTCACCCCCCTCCAAAGGCCTCTCCTCGCGCGCGCCCGACCGGGCGCACGGAAAGTCCCGTTCCGCCCGGGACGATTCGCGAGCGTATTCTTACATACGCTTGACGAGGGCGGAACTGTAGCCGATTCTCGGCTCATTGCTGTCATTGCAACGACAATCCCGTGCCGACGATCGCGGACGTATTTGCAGGTTCGATCTGGGGGCGCGACCTCAGCGCGGAGCAACTCGGACGCGTGCGAGCCGAGACCATCGAGCGAGCAGTGCCCGCGGGCGCTTACATCTGCAGCAGGGGCGAACCCGTGGAGCACTGGGTCGGAGTGATCGAGGGCCTGCTCAAGCTGAGCATCGGTTCGCCGGACGGCAAGATGGCCACGCTGACGGGGGTACCTGCGGGCGGTTGGTTCGGCGAGGGTTCGCTATTGCGAACAGAACCGCGCCGCTATGACGCCGTGGCGCTCCGCAACTCGCGCGTCGCGCTGATGCCGCGCGCAACCTTCTACCACCTGCTCGATTCGAGCATCGGCTTCAACCGGTTCCTGCTGCTTCAGCTCTTACTCTCCAGGCAAAGCAGGGCGACCACCAACTCGACCACTGTCTTCTTGTGAGGTTCGCTCAGGGCCTCGAATTTCTTTGCAAGCCATGCCGGCTCAACACGGTAGCCTGGCACCTCCTGCCGGAGCACACCGTACCGGGCGGCGCGCGAATCGCCTTCGCCGAATCGCAGCCATTGCGGCGAGACCTCGAGCCACAGGGCAAGCGCGCGGATCTTGTCCTGAGAGGGGAGCGATTCTCCTGCTAACCATTTGCGCACCGCCTGCGCCGTTACCGGCGTGCCGTGATAGCGGAGATTGAATTCCCGCGCGACCCTCGACGCGCTCCGCGCATCCGATTTGGCACGACGTAGACTATCGCGCAGGCGCTTGCCAAAGCCTTGTTTTTCATCGGCAAGTGTCATCGCGGGACAGTAGCACCAAGCGCTGTCGCCGATGGCTACTATCAGTTGGCAGAAAGTGAAACTGGTAGTAGCATCTGCCGTCATCGAAGCGGTATCGCATGGTTTGGCATAAGCTCACCCTCGCCGGGGTCATCGAACACATTCCAATCGGGGTGGCGGTCACGCGCCCTGACGGCAATATCGAATACGCCAATTCCCGGCTACACGCACTCCTCGATCAATCCGACGGATCGCTCGTCGGCAGGGAGCTGGCGGCGTTCCGGCGGTCTTGCGCGCCGACCCTTCGCGACGCACAGCGCTGGCAGGGAGAGGCGAAATTTCACAGTCGCGGGGGGACCGAGATTTGCGTGCTTGAGACCGTTTTCCCGACGCACGACACCGATGGCGTCGCCTGTTTCATCCATTTCCTGCAGGATCTGAGCGCCATTCATCGCGCCGACTCGTCGGGCGCTCCGGCCTACTACGATTCGTTAACCGGGCTGCCCAACCGCAACCTGTTCAAGGAACGCCTGTTGAGAGCGATGCTGGCGGGCGAGCGCACCGGCTCGCGTTTCGCTCTGTGCTATCTCGACGTCGACCGATTCAAGGCGATCAACGACACTTGGGGACACGATGCAGGCGACAAGGTGTTGCGTGAGACCGCTGAACGCATGTCGCGCGCCCTGCGAAAGAGTGACACGTTGGCAAGGCTGGAAGGCGACGAGTTCGCAACAATTCTGGGCGGGGTCGAAAGGCCGGACGACGCTCGCAGGGCGGCCGACAAGCTGCTCCTTAGGGGTTGTGAATTTCACCAGCTCGGCAAGTCCTTCGTCCGAGTAACCCTGAGCGCCGGAATCAGTCTCTATCCTCTCGACGGGCACGATGCGGCGACGCTGCAGCAAAAAGCCGACCGGGCGATGTACCGGGCAAAGGCGGATGGCGGCAATATCAGCTGGCTAACCGAAAGCTAGTCGCCTACATGCTTCTTCGGCACTGGCCGCCCACCTCGAAGAGCGCGTGGGTGATCTGGCCGAGCGAGCAGACCCGCACCGCGTCCATCAGCACGGCGAACACGTTCTCGTTCGCGATCACCGCCTGACGCAGCCGCTCGAGCATCGCGGGCGCCTCCTTCGCGTGGCGCTGGTGGAATTCCCGCAGGCGCTTCAACTGCAAGCGCTTTTCTTCCTCGCTCGAATGGATCAGCTCGCGTTTCTGGGAAATCGGATCGCCGTGCGGGTTCCTGGTCGAGCGGCAGATGACCCTGCCATTCCGCGCGTTGCAGGTGGCCCGCTTTACCTTCCGCTGTGTCAAGTCTAAACTAGTCTATTATCAGACCAGATCGGAGCCTGCGGATGGAAGTCGGCACTTACGAGGCCAAGACGCACCTGCCCAAACTGCTGGAACGGGTTCGGCGCGGCGAGAGAATTACGATCACCAGGCGAGGCAAGCCCATTGCCGAGCTGCGGCCTGTCGCCAACACGGATCGCACTGCACTGCGAGCGGCACTGGCACGGCTGGATGAGAGCCGCGCGCGCCTGCGCGCACGTGGAGTAAAAATCTCGAAAGAGGAGATCCTTTCCGCGATCCGCGAAGGTCGGCGCTGATGCCGTTTGTGCTGGATTCCAGCGCGGCGCTTGCGCGAGCGGCGCCGGATGAAACGCTTCCGCAAAGCGTTAAGCGGCTGCTGGAAACGGACACGCCGGTCGCCCCGGCGCTGTGGCCTTTCGAG
>CAZYVT010000110.1:0-8140 GCA_964651335.1 uncultured Enterobacteriaceae bacterium
GCCCACGTGGTGAAATTGGTAGACACGCTAGCTTGAGGGGCTAGTGGCCTAATCAGCCGTAGCAGTTCGAGTCTGCTCGTGGGCACCAACCTAGATGCGAGGGCAGTGATTAGCGACACTTGAAGCCGATGCTTGCGGAATACTTTCCGATCCTGCTGTTCCTCCTGGTTGGCGTCGTCGTCGGCGTGGCGCCGGTCGCGCTCGGCGCGCTGCTCGGGCCGCACCGTCCGGACCCGGAAAAGCTCTCGCCCTACGAGTGCGGGTTCGAGGCCTTCGAGGACGCGCGCATGAAGTTCGACGTCCGCTATTATCTGATCGCGATCCTGTTCATCTTGTTCGACCTCGAGATCGCGTTCCTCTTCCCCTGGGCCTCGGTCATCAACGAGATCGGCCTGTTCGGCTTCGTGTCCATGATGCTGTTCCTCGCCATTCTCGTCGTCGGTTTCGTCTATGAATGGATGAAGGGGGCGCTGGAATGGGAGTAGAGGGCGTCCTGAAGCAGGGATTCGTCACCACCAGCGCCGACAAGTTGATCAACTGGACGCGCACCGGATCGATGTGGCCGATGACCTTCGGCCTTGCCTGCTGCGCGATCGAGATGATGCACGCGGGTGCGGCGCGCTACGATCTGGACCGCTTCGGCATCGTGTTCCGGCCGAGCCCGCGACAGTCCGACGTGATGATCGTCGCCGGAACGCTGTGCAACAAGATGGCGCCGGCGCTGAGGAAGGTCTACGACCAGATGACGGAGCCGCGCTGGGTGATCTCGATGGGCTCGTGTGCCAACGGCGGCGGCTACTACCACTATTCGTATTCGGTGGTGCGCGGTTGCGACCGCATCGTTCCGGTGGACATCTACGTGCCGGGCTGCCCGCCGACCGCCGAGGCCCTGCTCTATGGCCTGGTGCAGCTGCAGAACAAGATCAAGCGGACCAACACGATCGCGCGGTAACGCGCGGCGCACACCGTACCGATGACGCCCCGGCTGCAGCGACTGAGCGATGCGATCGAAAGGGTTCTGGGGCTGAAGCCCGTCGAGCGTCTCGGCGAACTGACCCTCGAAGTTAAGGCTGCCGACTACCGCGCGGTTGCGCAAACGCTGCGCGACCATGCGGAACTGAGGTTCGAGGAGCTGATCGACTTGTGCGGCGTCGACTATTCAACCTACGGCGACCAGCCGCGGGAGCGCGAGCGCTTCGCGGCGGTCCTGCACCTGGTCTCGGTGGAGCACAACTGGCGGCTGCGCCTGCGGACATTCTGCCCGGATGACGAGTTTCCTCTGCTTGCTTCGGTGATCGAAGTCTGGCCGAGCGTGAACTGGTTCGAGCGCGAGGCCTTCGACCTGTTCGGCATCGTCTTCGACGGCCATCCCGACCTGCGGCGGATTCTCACCGATTACGGGTTCGTCGGGCACCCGTTTCGCAAGGACTTTCCGATTTCCGGCACGGTCGAGATGCGCTACGACCCGGAGCAGAAGCGGGTCGTCTACCAGCCGGTCACGATCGAACCGCGCGAGATCACGCCACGTATCGTGCGCGAAGAGCACTACGGTGAAGAGCGCGAGTAGTGGCCGAGATCCGCAACTACACCGTCAACTTTGGCCCGCAGCATCCGGCGGCACACGGCGTGTTGCGCCTGGTGCTCGAACTGGACGGCGAAGTCGTGCAGCGCGCCGATCCGCACATCGGTCTGCTGCATCGCGCAACCGAGAAGCTCGCCGAGTCGCGGACCTGGATCCAGTCGCTGCCGTACATGGACCGCCTCGACTACATCTCGATGATGTGCAGCGAGCACGCCTACGTGATGGCGGTCGAGAAGCTGGCCGGGATCGAGGTGCCGATCCGCGCGCAGTACATCCGCGTGATGTTCGACGAAATCACGCGGATTCTGAATCATCTGCTGGGGCTCGGGACGCTCGGGCTCGACCTCGGCGCGATGACCGTGTTCCTGTACTGTTTCCGCGAGCGCGAGGACCTGCTCGACTGTTACGAAGCCGTGTCCGGGGCGCGCATGCATGCGGCGTACTATCGCCCGGGAGGCGTGTATCGCGATCTGCCGGACTCGATGCCGCAGTACCAGGCGCAGCACTCGCGCAATGCCCGCACCCTGGCCCAGATGAACGCCAACCGCCAGGGATCGCTGCTCGATTTCATCGAGGATTTTTCGCTTCGCTTCCCGAAGTGCGTGGACGACTACGAAACGCTGCTCACGGAAAATCGCATCTGGAAGCAGCGCACGGTTGGAATCGGCGTCGTCTCTCCGGAACGCGCGCTGGCGCTCGGCTTCACCGGGCCGATGCTGCGCGGCTCGGGCATCGCCTGGGACCTGCGCAGGAAGCAGCCCTATGAAGTGTACGACCGGCTCGATTTCGACATCCCGCTCGGCAAGAACGGCGATACGTACGACCGTTATCTGGTGCGCGTCGAGGAGATGCGGCAGTCCAACCGGATCATCAGGCAATGCATCGACTGGCTGCGCAAGAACCCGGGTCCGGTAATCACCGACAACTACAAGGTCGCGCCGCCGTCGCGGGTGGAAATGAAGGCGAACATGGAAGAGCTGATCCATCACTTCAAGCTCTTCACGGAGGGCATGCACGTGCCCGAAGGCGAGGCCTACGCCGCGGTCGAGGGCCCGAAGGGGGAGTTCGGCGTCTATTTCATCTCCGACGGAGCCAATAAGCCCTACCGCATGAAGTTGCGCTCGCCGGCGTTCACGCACCTCTCGGCAATGGACGAAATGTCGCGGGGACACATGCTTGCGGACGTGGTCGCGATCATCAGTACCCTGGACATCGTATTCGGGGAGATCGACCGCTGATGCTGACCGCGGAGGCCCTGGCGAAAATCGACCGTGAAGTCGGCAAGTACCCCGCTAATCAGAAGCAGTCGGCGGTGATGGCGGCGCTGATCATCGCCCAGGACGAGAAGGGATGGTTGTCCACGGAGACCATGGACTTCGTGGCGCATACCCTCGGCATGGCGCCCGTGGCGGTGTACGAGGTGGCCACCTTCTACAACATGTACAACCTGCAGCCGACCGGAAAGTTCAAGCTCACGGTCTGCACCTGCCTGCCCTGCGGCCTGCAGGGCGCACTCGATGCGGCGGACCACCTCAAGGAGCGGCTCGGAATCGACTTCGACGAGACCACGCCCGACGGGCTGTTCACGCTGAAGGAGGGCGAGTGCATGGGCGCCTGCGCGATGGCGCCGGTGCTGCTCGTCAACAACAAGAAGATGCACGATTATATGTCCAGAGAGAAGCTCGACGCGCTGGTGAACGAGCTGAGGAAGACATGACCATGCTCGACTACGGACCCGACGCGATCCTGATGCAGGGCCTCGACGGCAGCAACTGGCGGCTCGCCGATTACGAGCGGCGCGACGGCTACGCGGCGCTGAAGAAGATCCTTTCCGGGAAGGTCCCGCCGGAAAGCGTGATCGCAGAGGTGAAGAAATCCGCGCTGCGCGGCCGCGGCGGGGCCGGCTTTCCGACCGGGCTCAAGTGGTCGTTTATGCCGCGCCAGTTTCCCGGCGCGAAATATATGGTCTGCAACTCGGACGAAGGCGAGCCGGGCACGTGCAAGGACCGCGACATCCTGCGCTACAACCCGCACGCGGTGATCGAGGGAATGGCGATCGCCGGTTACGCGACCGGCTCGGGCGTCGGCTACAACTACATCCACGGCGAGATCTGGGAGCTCTACGAGCAGTTCGAGGACGCGCTCGAAGAGGCCCGCAGGGCCGGTTACCTCGGCAAGAATATCCTTGGCTCGGATTTTTCCTTCGAGCTGCACGCGCACCCCGGATACGGCGCCTATATCTGCGGCGAGGAAACCGCGCTTCTCGACTCGCTCGAAGGGAAAAAAGGACAGCCGCGATTCAAGCCGCCGTTCCCGGCGAGCTTTGGCCTGTACGGCAAGCCGACCACCGTCAATAATACGGAAACCTTCGCCGCGGTGCCCTGGATCATCCGCAACGGCGGCGAGGCGTTTCTGCAGCTCGGCCGGCCGAACAACGGCGGCACCAAGATCTTCTCGGTCACCGGGCACGTCAATCGGCCGGGCAATTACGAGGTAAGGCTCGGGACTCCGTTCGCGAAGCTGCTCGAGATGGCGGGCGGGGTGCGCGCCGGGAACAAGCTCAAGGCGGTCATTCCCGGCGGTTCGAGCATGCCGGTGCTGCCGGCAGCGATCATGATGGCGACCGACATGGACTATGACTCGATCGCCAAGGCGGGCTCGATGCTCGGCTCGGGCGCCGTGATCGTCATGGACCAGACCACCTGCATGGTGCGGGCGCTCGAGCGGCTGTCGTATTTCTACTTCGAGGAATCGTGCGGGCAGTGCACCCCCTGCCGCGAAGGCACGGGATGGCTTTACCGGGTCGTCAACCGCATCGAGACCGGCAAGGGCAGGCCGGAAGACCTCGCCCTGCTCGACAATGTCTCCGACAACATCGCCGGCCGCACGATCTGCGCTCTCGGCGACGCCGCGGCGCTGCCGGTGAAGAGCTTCATCCAGCATTTCCGCTCCGAATTCGAGTACCACATCGAACACAGGCGCTGCCTGGTGCGGGGCCCGGACAGCGAGCCGAAATGGGGGCGTGCCGGAGCGCACACACCGCACGCGATGCAGGAAGCGGCATGAGCACGGTCAATCTCGAGATCGACGGCCGGCAGATTGCGGTGCCGCACGGCGCCACGGTGATGGACGCGGCCAACAGCCTCGGCATCTACATCCCGCATTTCTGCTACCACAGCAAGCTCTCGATCGCCGCCAACTGCCGCATGTGCCTGGTGGAGATCGAGAAGGCGCCCAAGCCCATGCCCGCGTGCGCCACGCCGGTGACCGAGGGCATGAAAGTCCGGAGCCATTCGCCCGGCGCAAAGAAAGCGCAGAACGGGGTGATGGAATTCCTGCTCATCAATCACCCGCTCGACTGCCCGATCTGCGACCAGGGCGGCGAGTGCCAGCTGCAGGACCTTGCGGTCGGCTACGGCGGCAGCGCTTCCCGCTACCAGGAGGAAAAGCGCGTCGTGCTCGCCAAGGACATCGGGCCGCTGGTCGCCGCCGAGGAAATGAGCCGCTGCATCCAGTGCACGCGCTGCGTGCGCTTCGGGCAGGAAATCGCCGGGGTGATGGAGCTCGGCATGATCGGCCGCGGCGAGCACGCGGAGATCGTGGCGTTCGTCGGCAAGACGGTGGACTCGGAACTCTCCGGCAACATGATCGATCTCTGCCCGGTCGGCGCGCTGACCTCGAAGCCGTTCCGCTTTTCGGCGCGCACCTGGGAGCTGGCGCGCCGCAAGTCGGTTTCGCCGCACGACGGGCTTGGCTCGAACCTCGTGGTGCAGGTGAAGCAGAACAAGGTCATGCGGGTGCTGCCGCTCGAGAACGAGGCGATCAACGAGTGCTGGCTTTCGGACAAGGACCGCTTTTCGTACGAGGCTCTCGATTCACCTGACCGGCTGACGGTGCCGATGCTCAAGCGCGACGGCCGCTGGCAGGAAGCCGGCTGGCAGGAGGCGATGGAGGCGGTCGCGGCGGGGCTGAAGCCGGCCGCCCCGGACCTCGGCATCCTCGCCACGCCGCACTCGAGCCTCGAGGAACTGTATCTGGCCGGCAGGCTCGCGAAGGCACTGGACGCGAGCGCCGACTTCCGCCTGCGGCAGTCCGATTTCTCGGCTGACGGCCAGCTCGCAGGAATTCCGTGGCTCGGGATGCCCATCGCCGAGCTGAACAACCTCGATCGCGTGCTCGTGATCGGCTCGTTCCTGAGAAAGGACCAGCCGCTCATCGCGCATCGGCTGCGCCAGGCCGCGAAGCGCGGTGCGCGGATCAGCGTCCTGCATTCCGTGGAGGAAGACCTGCTGATGCCGGTGGCGAACCGGACGATCGTCGCGCCCTCCGAGCTGCCCGCCGCGCTTGCGGCAGCGGGCGACGGGCCGATCGGCGAGAGCCTCAGGTCCGGCCGCAACAGTGCGATCCTGCTTGGCAATTTCGCCCAGCAGCACCCCGCTGCGGCGCAGATCCATGCGCTGGCCCAGCAGTTGGCAGATGCAGTGACGGCAAAGCTCGGATTCCTCGGCGAGGCGGCGAATTCGGTGGGAGGCTACCTCGCCGGGCTCCCTGCGGGCGGGAACCTGAACTCGATTCTGAAGAAAAAAGCGTTTCTTCTGCTCAACGCCGAGCCGGAGCTCGACTGCGCCGATCCGCACACGGCGATGGCGGCGATGCGCAAGGCGCGTTTCGTGGTCGCACTTTCGGCGTTCAGGCATCGTGCGACGGAGTACGCGCACGTGCTGCTGCCGATCGCGCCGTTCACCGAAACCGCAGGCGCCTATGTCTCGACCGAGGGAAGGGTGCAGCGCTTCAACGCGGCGGTTCGTCCCGCAGGCGAGGCGCGCCCGGCCTGGAAGGTGCTCCGCGTGCTCGCCGGGCTGCTCGGCGTTTCCGGCTTCGAGTACGACACCGTCGAACAGGTGCGCGAAGAGTGCCTGCGGGGCAAGGATCCTGCCGCCCTGCTGTCGAACCGGACTCGCGTTGCGGTCGCAAAACCGGTCATCCCCGTCACCGGACTGAAGCGGATCGCGGATGTGCCGATCTATTCTGCCGACGCCCTCGTGCGGCGCGCGCCGTCGCTGCAGAGGACGAAGGACGCCCGCCCGCCGCGCTGCTGGATGAACGCGCAGCTGATGCAGAGCGTCGGTGCGGCTTCCGGCCAGCCGGTGCTGGTGAGGCAGGGTGACGGCGAGGCGCAGCTCGACGCGGCGCTCGACGAGAAGCTTCCGGACGGCTGCGTGCGGGTTGCTGCCGGGCATCCCGCGACTTCCGGCCTGGGCGCGATGTTCGGCACGCTTTCGGTCGCGAAAGTCGATCTGGAGCAGGCGGCCTAGATGACGTTCAGCACCATGCTCGATGCGCTGCTCGCGTTCTCGGAGTCGAAGCTCGGCCCGACGTGGGGACCGGCGGCGTACGAGCTGGTTACTTCCGCGGCGTTCATCGTCGCGATCCTGATTCCGCTGTTTCTCGCGGTCGCCTACCTGACGCTCTGGGAGCGCAAGCTCATCGGCTGGATGCAGATTCGCATCGGCCCGAACCGGGTCGGCCCGCTGGGCCTGCTGCAGCCGATCGCGGACGGACTGAAACTGCTGTTCAAGGAAATCATCTTGCCGACCAACGCCAGCAAGGCGCTGTACATCATCGCGCCGATGCTCGGGATCCTGCCGGCGCTCGCCGCCTGGGCGGTGATTCCGTTCGCGCCCGACGTCGTGCTCTCGGACATCAACGCCGGGCTTCTCTACGTCATGGCGGTCACGTCGTTCGGTGTCTACGGCGTGATCATCGCCGGCTGGGCCTCGAACTCGAAGTACGCGTTCATCGGCGCGATGCGCTCGGCGGCGCAGATGGTGTCGTACGAACTGGCGATGGGCTTCGCGCTGGTGGTGGTGCTGATGGTTTCGGGCAGCCTGAACCTCTCGGACATCGTCGCGGCGCAGGGCAGGGGCTACTTCGCGTCGAAGGGCGTCCATTTCCTGTCCTGGAACTGGCTGCCGCTCGCGCCGATGCTGCTGGTGTACTTCATTTCCGGCGTCGCGGAGACCAACCGCGCCCCCTTTGACGTGGTCGAGGGCGAATCGGAGATCGTCGCCGGCCACATGGTCGAATACTCGGGCATGACCTTTGCCCTCTTCTTCCTCGCCGAGTACATGAACATGATCCTGATCAGCATGCTGACGGCGATCATGTTTTTCGGCGGCTGGCAGGCGCCGATCGACTCGGCGCTGTTCGGCCTGGTGCCGCCGATCGTGTGGCTGCTGGCGAAGGTGTTCATCATCGTCTCGATGTTCCTCTGGATCCGCGCCACGTTTCCGCGCTACCGCTACGACCAGATCATGCGTCTGGGCTGGAAGGTGTTCATCCCGCTGACCCTGGTGTGGATCGCGTTCATCGGCCTCTGGATGCAGACGCCCTGGAACATCTGGAAGTGAGTCCGCGATGACCCGCATGATCGAATTCTTCCGCTCGTTCCTGCTGCTGGAGCTGTTCCGGGGCCTGGCGCTCACCGGGCGGCATCTGTTCAAGCGCAAGATCACGGTGCAGTTCCCGGAGGAGAAGACGCCGATGAGCCCGCGCTTC
>CAZYVT010000111.1:0-8114 GCA_964651335.1 uncultured Enterobacteriaceae bacterium
GATCCGTTTCGCACCTACAAGGGCGCGGAGCGCGTGCTGCTGCCGCTCGGGGCGGAGAAGCTCGAGCTGCGCTATCGCGAGCTGCGCGCAGGGAGGCGCGGCGCGCCGCGCACATTCGATCGCGACTCGGCCGGGTTGCTGTTCGAGCTTTCGCTCGCGGTCTCGGCGTGGAAGGCGGCCGGCGGCACGCGCTGGGCGCTGCGCACCAATCCGTCGAGCGGCAACCTGCATCCGACCGAGGGCTACCTGGTCTCGGGCGAGTTGCCCGGGCTCCAGGCGGGCGTTTATCACTACGTGAGCCGCGACCACGCGCTCGAGCGCCGCGCGCGGCTCGCGGAGGCCGCGCCGCAGGGCGGCGTCCTCGTCGCGCTCACCTCAATCTACTGGCGCGAGGCGTGGAAGTACGGCATGCGCGCGTTCCGCTACTGCGAGCACGATTGCGGGCACGCGATCGGCGCGCTCGCCTATGCGGCAGCCGCGCTCGGCTGGCGCGCGCAGTTCCTCGCCGATCCGGGTGACGCGACGGTCGCGCGCATCACCGGGGTCGAGCGCGAGGCCGATCGCGGCGAGGCGGAGCCCGAGGCGCCCGAATGCCTGCTGTGGATCTCGGCCGGCGCGGCGCCGCCCGCGCTCGATGCGCTCGCCGCCGCGCTCGATCGCGCCGAATGGCGCGGGCGCGCGAATCGCTTGAGCCCGGAGCATGTCGAGTGGCTTCAGATCGACGCGGTCGCGCGCATCGCGCACAAGCCGGAAGATTCCAGTGCGACGCCCCAGGTTCGCCCGCCGGAGGAATCGCTGCACAGCGTGCCGGCACTCGATCCGCCCGCCGCGCCGCTCATCCGCGAGCGGCGCAGCGCGGTGGCGCTCGACGGCAAGACGCGCATCGCGGCGGAGGCGTTCTACGCGATGCTCGAGGCAACGCTCCCCGGCGGGCGGCCGCCGTGGGAAGCATGGCCGCAGGCGCCGCGCGTGCACCTCGCGCTCTTCGTGCACCGCGTGGACGGGCTCGAGCCGGGGCTTTACCTGCTGGCGCGCGACCCCGGGGCGCTCGCTCGCCTGAAGGCGGCGCTGCGCCCCGAGTGGCTGTGGCGCAAATCGGGGCCCGAGTGGCTGCCGCTCTATCTGCTTTTGCCCCACGACCTGCGCGAGGCGGCGAAGCTTGTCTCCTGCCACCAGGACATCGCCGCCGACTCGTGCTTCGCGCTCGGCATGCTGGCCGATTTCGCAGGCCTTGCGGAGGCGCCGTGGCGCTACCGCGAGCGCTTCTGGGAGTGCGGGCTGATCGGGCAGGCGCTCTACCTCGAGGCGGGCGCAGGCGGCATCGCGGGCACCGGCATCGGCTGCTTCTTCGACGACGAGATGCACGGGCTGCTCGGCGTTTCGGACGCCTCGTTCCAGAGCCTGTACCACTTCACCGCCGGCGGTGCGGTGGACGATGCGCGCCTGAGCACGCTGCCGGCGTACCCCGCGCGCCGGCGCTGAGCGCTACGACTCGATCAGACCTGCTGCGCTTTCAAGACCGCCCGGCCCTCTTCCTGCCGCCATAATCGCGTGCATGCCGCACCCCCGAAAGCCCGTTGCCGCGTCCCCGCGCGCGGTCGTGAAGCAGGTGGTCTCCGGCGGCCAAACCGGCGCCGACCGCGCCGCGCTCGACTGGGCGATCGCGCACGGGATTCCGCACGGCGGATGGTGCCCGCGCGGGCGGCGGGCGGAAGATGGGCGGATTGCGGAACGCTACCTGCTCGAGGAGACACCCTCGCACGAATATGCGCAGCGCACGCGCTGGAATGTGCGCGACAGCCACGGGACGCTGATCGTTTCGCGCGCGCCGGTGCTCTCGGGAGGCTCGGAGTACACCGCGCGCTGCGCGGAGCGTCTCGGGCGGCCGTGGCTGCACGCCTGTCCGGGTGCTGACAGTGCGGCAGCGATGCTTGCATTCATCAAGCGGCATCGGATCGGCACGCTCAACGTCGCCGGACCGAGACTCTCGAACGATCCGGGAATTTACCGGTACACGCTCGTGGTGCTCGGCCGCCTCGTTTACGGGCCGGCCGTCGACAAGGCCTCCGCCAGCTCGAGCGCGTCGTCCGGCCAGTAGTTGAACGGCCGGGGCCTGACCGCGCCCACCGCGGCGAGCGGGCGGCAGGCAAGGATGGGATGGATCCAGCGTGAGGGAAACGCTTCGATCCCGCACGCCGCACCAAGCAGCGCGCCGGCGATCGCGGCATTGGTATCGGTGTCCCCGCCCGCACCCACGGTGGCAATGAGCCCGGCCTCGAGGCTCGGTGCGCGGATGAGCTGATGGAACGCGTTCTGCAACGCGACCAGCACCCACCCCTTCCTGGTTTCGAAGTCGGCAGGCGGCTCGCCCGCAGCGCCGCGTTCGATCGCATCGCGCGCGCGGCTCGCGGCATGCGTCTTCGAGGCGTGCGAAAGAGCAGCGCGAAGCATCGCTTCGCGACTCGCGCCGGCGATTCCCGCGGCGATCGCCGCGGCGTAGGCGGCGCAGGCATCCAGGCACAGGGGGTTCGGGTGGGTGAGCGCCGAGTCTTCGCGCGCGGCGCTGGCCGCGCGCCCCGGGTCGCCCGCGGCCCAGATGCCGATCGGCGAGGCGCGCATGAGCGAGCCGTTCGACTGGGTCACGGGATCGGGATTTCCAAGAAGGCCGCGCTGCGTGCTGGCGCCGATATCGAAGGGGCGCGAGATCACCCAGCTGCGGTAGGCCTCGAATACCGCCGCGGCTTCATAGCGGCCCTGGGCCAGGATCGTGCGGGCGAGCGTGAGCGCGAGCTCGCTTTCGTCGGTCGGCTGCCCGGCGATCGTGTTCCAGGTGCCGCCGTCGGCCAGGTCGCGCACACCCCGCGGGTAATCCTCTGCGATCTGTGCGGCGCTCCGGAATTCGACCAGCGATCCGAGGCTGTCGCCGATCAACTGGCCGAGAAGGCACGCTTGAGCGCGGGAGAGGCGCACGTCGTCTGCGCGCCGCGGAAACCGAAGCACGACGCGCTCGGTCCGTTTCGGTTCCTGCTCCAATTCGCTCCAGTCGAATTGCGCGAGCCTTCCGGCCGCTTCCGGCGCCCCTGCAAAGCAGCCGCTCACCCGGGCCTTCACGCCGCCGGAGAGCACGATGGTGCGGCCTTCGGCATCGAGCAGCACGCCACCCGATGCGCGCACCAGGGCCATGCCCGCAGCGATGTCGTATTCGTGCACGCCATGCGTCGAGAGGGTTGCGACGCCATCGCCGGCAGCGATGCGCGCGAGGCGATACGCGATGCTCGTTAGCGCGATGTAGCGCGCCGGGGCGACTGCCCGCGAGAAGATTTCGGGACGCCGCGCCGAGGAAGCACTCGCCCAGACGAATTCGCCCGCTGCGAGGCGCCGGCCGGAGAGGTCGGATGAGACCGCTGCGCCATTGCGGAAAATCGCCGCGGCGCCCTCTGCCCATGCGATGGTGTCGGGGCCGCGGTCGGGCGAGAGCGGACTGTGCACGACACCGAGGACCGCGACGTTCGCATGCAGGAGCGCGACTGAAATCGCCGAGCCGCGTCGGCCCTTGAGAAATTCGCTGGTGCCGTCGTGCGGATCGACGAGCCAGCGATAGCCCGCGAGCGTGCCCGGCGTCAGCCCGGTTTCCTCTCCGAGAAAATCGCACGGCGCGAGCGCCTGCAGCATTGCCCGCAGGCGCTCTTCGATCTCGAGGTCGATCGGCGCCTTCGCGCCCGAGCCGCGCGGCCCGCCTGGCAGGTGGAACTCGGCGCGCAACTGCTCGCCTTCCGCCTCGACGGCGGCGATGACCTGCGGAAGAACGGAAACGGGGGTCAGCAGCGTCGCCTTTGAATTTTCGCAAAGGCCGTTACCCGGGCCGCATCATTCGCCGCGCTTGCCTTTCAGCAGATCCGCCAGCCCGGCGAGCGGCTTGTGCGTGGCGGGCGGCTTGTGCGGCTCGCCCGCGCCCGGAATTCCTCCGGCCCTGGAATCCTCCACGCGGGCGTGCTCGTTCTCGTGGCAATAAATGCACAGCAGCTCCCAGTTGCTGCCGTCGGGCGGGTTGTTGTCGTGGTTGCCGTCCCTGTGGTGCACGGTGAGTTCGCGCAGCCGCGAGGCGGGAAACTCGCGCGCGCAGCGGGTGCAGATCCACGGCAGGACCCTGAGCGCCTCTTCGCGGTAGGAACTTTCGCGCGGATTGCGCGGCGGGCGCATGACGGGCGCCTGGGGTGATCGCGTGCGGCCGGGCTCGCCGCTCTTCAGCAGCTACTCGTGGCGCTCAGCGCCGGCGCCCCGCCGTGCGGTAGGTGGGCCGCCGCGGCGCCGAGGGCGGGCGCTCGTCGAGATGGCGGAAGTTGATCCGCCCCTTGGTAAGGTCGTAAGGGGAGATTTCGAGCGTCACGCGGTCGCCGGCGAGGATCCGGATGCGGTTCTTGCGCACCTTGCCGCCGGCATAGGCGAGCACGGTAGCGCCATTGGCGAGCGTGACCCTGAACTGCGTGTTCGGCAGCACTTCTTCGACGACGCCTTCCATTTCGAGCAGTTCTTCCTTGGCCACGTCACATCCTGTATTTGAATAACCGCAAAGTATGCCGTCTGGCTGCGGAAAAGCAAAGGAGAATCGGCCTACCCCGGCCGGCGGCGAACCTCGCGGTCGAACGCGCGCTCGAGGCCGGAGTGCACGCCGCGCAAGCCGTCCACGACGCGCCGTGCCCAGTCGAAATACTCGCGCTTTCTGCTGCGCGACCAGCCCAGGGGCGGATTGTTCCGGATGTCGCGCAGATTGCAGATCTTGTCGGCGAGCTTGACGAGCTTGGCGCGGCGCGAGAGGTGCGGCGCATGCTCGATCTGCAGGCGCTTGCGCGTGTGCCTGCGCAGGCGCTTGTTGTCGGTGACTTCCATCACGATGCCTGCGATCCCGGCGCCGAATGCGCGCGCCAGCTCCGCGCGCTTGGTCTTCGTGTCCTCGATCGTATCGTGCAGGATCGCGGCGCACAGGGTCAGCGGGTCGGAGATGCCGCCTTCGTTGTGCAGCACCCGGGCAAGCGCGATCGGATGGTTGATGTAGGCCGAGGCGTGCCGATCCTTGCGGCGCTGGGCCCGGTGCTTGTGCGCCGAAAAGGCGAGCACCTCGAGAAAGAGCGCCATGTCGTCGCGCGCGCGGCGGGTCATGCTGCTCATTCTAGCCGCACCGATCGGCTACCATGGCGCCTCCTTCCGACCGCGAGGTTGCCATGACTGCAGGCCTGATCGTCGAAGACGTCGTCCTCGGCAGCGGCGACGAAGCGCTTTCCGGCAAGACCGTCACCGTCCACTACACCGGCTGGCTGGTGGAGGGAGGAAAGGCGGGAAAGATATTCGACTCGAGCAAGGACCGCAACGACCCGTTCGCTTTTCCGCTCGGCAAGGGGCGCGTGATCCGCGGCTGGGACGAGGGCGTCGCCGGAATGAAAACCGGCGGCAAGCGCAAGCTCACCATCCCGCCCGCCCTGGGGTACGGCGCGCGCGGCGCAGGCAATGTCGTTCCACCCGATGCGACGCTGCTCTTCGAAGTCGAGCTGCTGACAGTCGGCTGACGGCCCGCGGGGCGGCATTGCGAGCCTAGAGACTGACGCGATTCCTGCCGCCCTGCTTGGCGCGATAGAGCGCTTCGTCTGCGGCCTTGATGACCTTTCCCGGAGCGTCTGTCCGCGCGCCGGAGCCCGCGACTCCGATCGAAACGGTGACCGAGAGCATCGTTTCGGATGCGCCCTCGCCGCGCCGCACCGATCCCTGGTCCCTGCCTTTGGGGCGGTCGTCGCTGCGCACGGCCATGCCGTAGTGCTCGATTTCCTTGCGCACCTTCTCGAGATACGGCAGCGCCTCGCGCACGGTAGCGCCCTGAAACAGCACGCTGAACTCCTCGCCGCCATAGCGGAACGCGCGCCCACCGCCTTCGGTCGCGGCGAGTTGCCCGGCCACGAGCTTCAGCACCTGGTCGCCGACGTCGTGGCCATGCGTATCGTTGAACTGCTTGAAGTGGTCCACGTCCACCATGGCGATGGCATACACCGGCCCGAGGCCTGCGAGCGCCTCTTCCAGCGCGCGGCGCGCGGGAAGCGCGGTAAGTTCGTCGCGGAACGCCATGCGGTGCGATTCCTGCATCACTGCGACCACGAGCACGATCCCGGCAGCCGACATGAATACGCCGAATACGCCGGGCTTCCCGGCCCACTCGCAGGCGATGAAGAACGCAGCGAGCATTGCAGCGATCCCGACGTCGAGCGGCGCATGCCGCGGCCCTGCGCGCCACATCGCGGCAACGAACGCCGCAGCGAACAGGATCCTGCCGAGCCACGGCGTGGGCGGACTTCGCAGCAACCAGTGCTCCAGCACCGCGTGCCACACGTTGCCGGAAATCGCAACTTTGCCCGCGCTTGCGACCCACGCGACGAGCAGCACCTCGAGGAGCGCCGCCAGCAGCCAGCGGTAGTTGTAGTGATGCGAGACGCCGCGCTCGGGCAGGAGCAGCGCGGCGAGCACGTTCAAGGGCACCAGCACCACGATGGCGACGTAGACCGCGGCCGCCGTGAAGCTCGCGGCGCCATAGCCGAACGCGATCCGGTAGCCGGCGTAGGCGATGAAGAGCGAGGCCGCGGCAACGAATGCGCGGCCGCGGTTGAACCAGAACGCCACCACGGCTGCGAGCAGCAACGCGCCGTAGGGTCCCAACTCCTTCAGGCCCGCGAGCGAGGGCGGGAGCGACGGGCCGGCTGCGAGCGCGACCACCGCCGCGAGGAGGACGAGCGCCGGGGCGATGACCGGCTGGAGCCAGGGAAGCGGCCGGTAGGCCAACGTCGGACTGCGTCAGCCGCCGAGCCGGTCCGGCCGGAAACCGATGTCGCAGAGCTTGCCGCGCTGCGCGCGTTTGCCCCGGTGCGCGGCCAGCTGCGCGGCTTCCAGAGTCTCGACGGCGCGGTTCTTGCGCCTGACACCGGACACTAGGAGCTTGCGGTCGTCGCTGACTGCAAACGAGGCGAGCGTGACGTTCTCCGGAAGCGCCAGCAGTTGCACGCCGACTCCGCCGTTCGGTCGGGAGGGGATTTCGTCCAGCGGGAAGACCAGCAGCCGCGCGTCGGAGGAGAGCACGGCCGCGAACTTCTCCTCGTCCACCGCAACGGGCGGCAGCATCTTCGCCCCTTCGGGCACGGTCACGAAATCCTTGCCCTGCCGCGTCTTCGTCACCAGGTCGCCGAGCCTGCACAGGAAGCCGTTGCCGCCGGAGTGCGCCATCAGCAGCCCGGTCTCCATGCTCCCGATCCCGATCCAGACGATCTCGTCGGACCCCGAATTCACCAGCGTGTTCACCGGGGCGCCATCGCCGCGGCCCGACGGCAGCGCCGCGGCATCGAGCGTGAAGCATTTGCCGCTCGAGCCGAGGACCGTGATCGAGTCGGTGGTCTTGCATTCGAGCTCCAGGCAGCGACCGTCGCCGTCCTTGAAACCCACCGTATTCATGTCCACGCCGTGACCGCTGCGCGCGCGTACCCAGCCCTTCTTCGACAGGATCACAGTGATCGGCTCCTCGAGCACGGTGCGCTCGATCGCGGCACGTTCCTCGCTCTTGATGAGGGTGCGGCGCTCGTCGCCGTACTTCCTGGCGTCTTCGCTCAGCTCCTGGACCACCAGCTTTCCCAGCGTCTTCTCGTTGCCGAGGATCCGCTTGAGGTCCGTCTTTTCGCGCTCCAGGGCCTTGCGTTCGTCGTCGAGCTTCACGCCATCGAGCTTCGTCAGCTGGCCGAGACGCAGGTTCACGATGTCTTCGGCCTGGCGTTCGGAGAACCTGAACTTCTCGCGCAGCTTCTGCCTCGCCCCGGTCTGGTCCTCGCATGCGCGGATCAGCTGGACGATTTCCTCGATCCGGACGTAGGCCATCAGGCGGCCCGTCACGATGTGCAGGCGTTCCTCGCACGTCTCGAGCCGGTGCTGCGTGCGGCGGCGCACCGTGCCGATGCGGAACTCGCCCCACTCGCGCAGCACCTCGACGATGCCCTTGGTTTCGGGCAACCCATCGAGCCCGAGCCAGGTGAGGTTGACCGGCACGCGCGTCTCGAGGCTGGTGTGCACCAGCAGCGCCTTCATCGTCTCCT
>CAZYVT010000112.1:0-7857 GCA_964651335.1 uncultured Enterobacteriaceae bacterium
CCTCTTGCCAACCGCCGCGATACTGTATAAAAATACAGTATCCGTGGCGACCCTTCAGGACATCCTTCGCCGGCAGCCCGTCTGGCGCGGCGGCGCTCCCTCCGTTTCGGCTGCGCCCGCGGTGCCGACCGGCTTTGCGGCGCTCGACCGCGAGCTGCCCGGCGGCGGGTGGCCGGCGGGGGCGCTCACCGAGATCCTCGTCGCGCGCCAAGGCGTAGGGGAGTTGCAGCTCGTGCTGCCCGCGCTTGCCGCCCTCACTGCCGAGGGCCGGCGCGTCGCCTGGCTCGCCCCGCCGCATCTGCCTTACGCGCCCGCGCTCGCCGCCGCGGGCGTGCACCTCGAATTTCTGACAGTGGTGAGGGCGCCAGGCAGGCGCGACGCGCTGTGGGCGGCCGAGCAGGTGCTGCGCGCGGGGGCGTGCCATGCTCTGCTGGCGTGGCTGCCGTCGGTGCGCTACGCCGAGCTGCGGCGGCTCGCGGTTGCGGCCGAAGCGAGCCCGGGATTCGCCGCGCTGTTCCGCCCGCCCGAGACGGCAAGCGAGGCCTCGCCCGCGGTTCTCCGGATCGCGCTCGAATGCTGCGGCGGCCGGCTTGCCGCGCGGATCCTCAAGCGCCGCGGCGCGCCCCTCGCAGCGCCGCTCCGCATCCCGGTCAGGAGGCCCGTCCATGCTCTGGGCAGCGCTCCACTTCCCGCAGTTCCGGCGCCAGGCACTGTCGCGCGGGCATGCACCGCCTGAGGCGGAGCGGGAAGCGCTCGCAGCGGTCGCCGTCTGGCTGGGGCAGTTCACCCCCAGGGTGTCGCTCGAGCCGCCGCAGGGCGTGGCTGCGGAAGTGCAGGGCAGCTTGCGCCTGTTCGGCGGCATCGAGCGTTTCGAGGTGCGGCTTCATTCCGGCCTGGCAGAGATCGGTTTCGAGGCGTCGCTCGCCTTCGCGCCCACGGCGCGCGCCGCGCTCTGGCGGGCGGCGGGAGACGGGGCTCCGCTCGAGGAGCTGCCGGTCGAAGTCGCAGGGCTCGAACCGGAGGCGCTCGCTCTTTTGCGCGGCCTCGGGGTGAGGACGCTGGGCGAACTGATGCGGCTGCCGCGCGACGGCGTCGCGCTGCGCCTCGGCCGCAAGCTTCTCTGCGATCTGGATTGTGCGCTCGGAAAAGTCCCCGAGCCGCGCATGTTCTTCGTTCCGCCGCCGCACTTTGCCGCGCGGCTCGAGCTCCCGGCGCAAGTGACGGAGGCTGGAAGCGTGCTCTTCGCCGCGCGGCGGCTGCTGGCGCAGCTTGACGGGTTCCTTGCCGCGCGCCAGGCGGGCGTGCGCGGCTTCACGCTGGCGATGGAGCATCCCGGCGCGCAGCCGACGCTCGCGGCGGTGAGACTTGCCGCGCCGTCGCGCGACGCGACGCATTTCACCGTGCTCGCGCGCGAGCGCCTGCAGCGCATCGCGCTCGCCGCGCCGGTCGATGCGATCCGGCTCGAGGCCCGCGAGATCGAGTCGCTTCCCGGAACGACGGCGGGCCTGTTTCGCGACGCGCGCGCCGCAGGAGAAGACTGGATGCGGCTCGTCGAACGCCTCGTCGCACGCCTCGGCGGCGGCGCGGTGCATGGGCTGGCGTTGCATCCGGAACATCGACCGGAACGGGCGTGGCGAGCCGTTTTTCCCTGGGAAAAAGCGTCTCCGGAGGAGGTTTCGCGCGAACCTCGGCCGCTGTGGCTGCTCGAGACGCCGCGCCGCATCGGGGAAAGGGATTTCGTGCTGCTCGCGGGGCCGGAACGGATCGAGTCGGGCTGGTGGGACGGGGACGAGGCGCGGCGCGACTATTTCATCGCCCGGACCGGAGATGGGTCGCTGGTGTGGATCTATCGCGAGCGCGAGGGGGGCTGGTTCCTGCATGGCATCTTCGCTTGAGCTGCCCGCGTACGCGGAGCTGCACTGCCTTTCCAACTTCACGTTCCTGCGCGGCGCCTCGCACCCGGAGGAGCTGATCGGGCGCGCTGCCGCGCTCGGCTATTCGGCGCTCGCGCTCACCGATGAGTGCTCGCTCGCCGGCATCGTGCGCGCGCACGTGGCGGCGAAGGAGCGCGGACTGAAGCTGATCGCCGGCACGGAGATGACACTCGACGAGGGGATGAAGGTGGTGCTGCTTGCGACCGGGCGAAAGTCCTATGGCGCAATTTCCTCGCTCATCACCGCCGGGAGGAGGCGCAGCCGGAAGGGAGCCTATTCGCTTTTGCGTGCGGATCTCGAGGAAGTTTGCGGAGAGGGGATCCTGGCGCTGCTCGTTCCCGGAGAGAATCCCGATCCCGAACACGCACGCTGGATCGCCGGGCGCTGCGCCGGCCGCGCGTGGATCGCCGCCGAGCTTCTCTGCGGGCCGAACGACCGCGCGCGGCTCGCGACGCTGCGCGAACTTGCAGCCGCAAGCGGGCTGCCGCTCGCCGCGGCGGGTGACGTGCACATGCATGTGCGCTCGCGCCGGCGGCTGCAGGACGCGCTGACCGCGATCCGCCTGGGAACCCCGGTTTCGCGCTGCGGCCGGAATCTCTTCCCGAACGGCGAGCGGCACCTGCGGCTGCGCGCGCGGCTGGCGCAGCTCTATCCGCCCGAGCTGCTCGCCGAGACCGTCAGGGTCGCGGAGAGGTGCAATTTTTCACTCGACGAGCTGCGCTACGAGTATCCGCAGGAACTGGTGCCCGGGAACGAGACGCCGTCCTCGTGGCTGGAAAAACTCGTCGCGCAGGGCTTGAACTGGAGATTCCCTTCAGGCGTTCCGCAGAAGGTGCAGGAACTCGTCGAGCATGAACTGGCGTTGATCGCCGAGCTCGGCTACGAGGCGTTCTTCCTCACCGTGCATGACGTGGTGCGCTTCGCGCGCTCGCGGGAGATCCTGTGCCAGGGCAGGGGCTCGGCCGCGAATTCGGCGGTCTGCTACGCGCTCGGGATCACCGAGGTGGATCCGGGCCGGATGAGCATGCTGTTCGAGCGCTTCGTCTCCAGGGAACGCAACGAGCCGCCCGACATCGACGTCGACTTCGAGCACCAGCGGCGCGAGGAGGTGATCCAGTACGTGTACGCGAAGTACGGCCGCGAGCGCGCCGCGCTGGCGGCCACCGTGATCTGTTACCGCGCGCGCAGCGCGGTGCGCGATCTCGGAAGCGCGCTCGGCCTGGGGCCTGCGGAGCTGGATCGCCTGGCGAAGTCGCTTTCCTGGTGGGACGGCGGGACCGTGCTTGCGGATCGCCTGCGGGAGGCGGACCTCGATCCGCAGAGCCCGTCCGTCGCGCGGCTGCTCGCTCTCGGCGCGGAACTGATCGGCTTTCCCCGGCACCTGTCGCAGCACGTCGGCGGCTTTGTCATTTCGCGCGGGCCGCTGGCCGGGCTGGTGCCGATCGAGAACGCGGCGATGCCCGAGCGCACCGTGATCCAGTGGGACAAGGACGATCTCGAGGCGCTCGGGCTCCTCAAGGTGGATGTGCTCGCGCTCGGCATGCTTTCGGCCCTCCGCCGCGCGCTGGACTTCGTCGGCATGAGAATGCAGGACGTGCCTGCGGAAGACCCGGCGGTCTACGAGATGATTCAGAAGGCCGATACGGTCGGGGTGTTCCAGATCGAGTCGCGTGCGCAAATGTCGATGCTGCCGCGATTGAAGCCGGCGGATTTCTACGACCTGGTGATCGAGGTGGCGATCGTGCGTCCCGGCCCGATCCAGGGCGGCATGGTGCATCCGTACCTGCGGCGCAGGCAGGGGCTCGAACCGGTGACGTACCCGAGCGAGGAGGTGAAGCAGGTGCTCGAGCGCACGCTCGGAGTGCCGATTTTCCAGGAGCAGGTGATGCAGCTCGCGATGGTCGCCGCCGGCTTCACGCCGGGCGAGGCCGATCGGCTGCGCCGTTCCATGGCGGCCTGGAAACGCAAGGGCGGTCTCGAGCATTTCGAGCAGCGCCTCATCCGCGGCATGCTCGAGCGCGGCTACCGGCGCGAGTTCGCGGAAAGCATCTACCGGCAGATCCTCGGCTTCGGCGAGTACGGCTTTCCCGAGTCGCACTCGGCAAGCTTCGCGCTGCTGGTGTACGTGTCGGCATGGCTCAAGCGCCACCAGCCGGCAGCGTTCTGTGCCGCGCTGCTCAACAGCCAACCGATGGGGTTCTACGCGCCGGCGCAACTGGTGCAGGATGCGAGGCGCCATGGCGTCGAGGTGCGGCCGGCGGACGTGTGCGTGAGCGATTGGGATTGCACGCTGGAGAGCGGGGCCGTGCGCCTGGGATTGCGCATGGTCGGTGGATTATCAGAGGCTGCCGCGCGGCGCATCGTTGCGGCGCGGCTGTGCGAATCGGTAGCCCATCTCGCGCAGCGTGCGGCGCTCAACCGCAAGGACCTGCGATGCCTTGCGGCCGCGGGCGCATTGCAGCGGCTGGCCGGCCATCGCCGGCTTGCCCATTGGCTCGCCTCCGGGGCCGAAAGCCGTCCCGCGCTGGGCGTGCCGGTCACGGACGCCGCTCCCGCGTTCGCGGCCCCCTCGGAAGGGGAGGAGATCGTTGCCGACTATGCAAGCCTCGGCCTGACGCTCGGCCGGCATCCGCTCGCGCTGCTCCGCAAGCGCCTCGAGCGCCTCGGGCTCCTCAGTGCGCAGGGTCTGCGCATGCGGCCCCCCGGCAGCATGGCGCGCGCCGCGGGGCTGGTGACCTGCCGGCAGCGCCCCGACACCGCGAGCGGAGTGGTGTTCGTCACGCTGGAGGACGAGACCGGGACGATCAATGTCGTCGTCTGGCGCGACTTGGCCGAGCGGCAACGCAGGGACCTGCTCGGCGCGCGCCTGCTCGGCGTCGAGGGGCGGATCGAGCGCGACGGCGAAGTGGTTCATCTGGTCGCGCGGCGGTTGAGCGACCATAGCGGCCTGCTCGGGCGCCTCGCGGCGCGCTCGCGGGATTTCCACTGATCCCGGCCTCACTCCTTATAATGCAATCCTCCGGTGCCATCGCGACCTCGCCATGCCGGAACAAGCCTATACCGTCACCGTAGCCAAAGACCTCGGAGACCTGATTCCGGTGTTTGTAGAGAACCGGCGCAGGGAGCTGGAAAACCTGCGCGCCGCGCTCGCGGCCCGGATCGCGGAGTACGCGGAATACCTGGCCCGCGTCAAGGTCGTCTATGAGTGACGCCCGCGCAACGCGCGCGGCGCAACGCGCGTTTCACGTGCTGGTCGTCGACGACGATCCGGACATGGTGGCGTATCTGACGCATTTCCTGAGGACCGAGGGCATGGAGACCGAAGCGGCGTTCGAGAGCGAGCAGGCGTTTGCCCTGGTCTCGGATTCGCCCCCGGACCTGGTCCTGCTGGACGTGATGATGCCCGGAACGAGCGGATTCGAGATCTGCCGCAGGCTGAAGGGCGACGAGGCGACTGCGCTCATTCCCATCGTTCTGATCACCGCGCTCGAGGACAGCGAGAGCCGGGTGCGTGGCATCGAGGCGGGGGCCGATGACTTCCTGTCCAAGCCCGTGAAGCGCGAAGAGCTTCTGGCGCGCATCAGGACATTGCGCCGGCTGCACGAGACGCGCAAGGAACTCGAGCAGCGCAGGCTCGCCGCCGAGGTCCATCGCAAGGAGGCGATCCGCAAGGCGTTCTCGCGCTACATCTCGCCGCGTCTCACGGAAAGAGTCCTCAGCGAAAGCCAGAACGGTGCCGACGTGTTCCGGGACCTGACCGACCGGACGGCCGTGGTGGCGCTGTTTGCAGACCTGCGCGGATTCACGCGGCTTTCGGTGACCGTCCCCGTCTCCAGGGTCGTCCCGATGATGAACGAATTCTTTGCCGAGCTGGCCGCGGCAGCGCATGAGAACGAGGGAACGATCTTCAGCATGGCGGGCGACAGCCTGCTGGTGGGCTTCAATGTGCCCGTGACGCAACCCGATGCGGCGGAGCGCGCGCTTGCGACCGCGCGCACCATGGTGCAGCGATTCACGCCGATCGCCCGGCGCTGGAAATCGGACTTCGGACTGACGGTGGGGATCGGCATCGGCATCGAGGCCGGAGAAGTGGTGGTCGGCAATGTCGGGTCGCCGTCCTTCATGAGCTATACGATCATCGGCGATGCCGTCAACGTCGCGGCGAGGCTGATGCAGATGGCGTCCACGAACGAGATCCTGATCGGTCCGCGCGCCATGGAATCGCTGCAGCCGGTGCTCGGGCACCCGAACTCGTTCGACCGGCGCGAGCTGACGCTTCGCGGCAAGGCCGCGCCGGTCGAGGTGCTGGCGGTGCGAGTAGCCGCGGGCTGAACCAGCGCACATGAAGAACAAGGTCGCGGTCCAGGATCTGCAGTTCGGCATGTACGTGTTCGAGCTCGATCGCCCGTGGATCGAGACTCCGTTCATGTTCCAGGGATTCAATCTGCGCACCGAGCAGCAGCTCGAGGTGCTGAAGAAGTGCTGCGAGTACGTCTATGTGGATTCCGAGCGCAGCACCCAGGATCCGGGCCGCCCGCCGGCGGCAGCGGCCGCGCCGAAGCGCCCGGCAGGGCCGCTTCCCGGTACGCGGCAGATTACGCACGTCGAGCACGTGGAGGTGGAGAACGAGCTGGAGCCGGCGCGCGACGCCCGCGTCTTCGCGGAGTCGGCCGTGGCGGAAGCGTTCGCAACGGTAAAGGCCGGAGGTGCGCTCGATGCCACGACGGTGCAGGCTGCGGTTTCCAAGATGTCCGAAAGCATCATGCGCAATCCCGACGCCCTGATGCTGTTCTCGGCGCTCAAGGAACGCGGCGGCTATTTTCTGGACCGTGCGATGAACTGCTCGATCTACATGATCACCTTCACCCGCTTTCTCGGGATGGAGCAGGCCGACATCGAGCGCGCCGGCGTGGTGGGATTGCTCCAGGACGTCGGCATGCTGCTGATGCCGGAAGCGGTGCTGGCAAAGCCGGGTCCGCTCGCGCCGGACGAGATCAGCCTGGTTCGCACGCACGTCCGGCGAGGTGCGGAAACGATCCTTGCGTCCGGAACTTCGGCGGCGATCGCGGAGATCGCCTCGCAGCACCACGAGCGCGAGGACGGAAGCGGTTATCCCGGCGGGTTGCGCGGTCCCGAGACGGCGGTCATCGGGGCGTGCGCGGGGATCGTGGACACGTTCGGCGCCATGACCACGAAAAGACCGTATGCGGATGCGATCTCGCCGTCCAACGTGCTGGGAATCATGCACAAGTGGAAAGACAAGACTTTCAATTCCTGGCTGGTCGAGGAATTCATCCGCTGCATCGGCGTGTTCCCGGTCGGCAGCGAGGTCGAGCTGAACACCGGGGAAATCGGGATCGTGATCTCGCAGAACACGGTACGGCGGCTGCAGCCGCGGGTCCTGGTGGTGCGCGATGGCAGCGGCAACCCGGTGCACCCGCACAAGCTGCTCGATCTGTCGCGCTCGCCCAAGGCGACGGCGGACGAGGTCTACCGGATCCGTCGCACGCTGGAATACGGCCGCTCCGGCGTCAGCGCGCAGGACCTGTTCCTGTGATCCGCGCTCCCCGGGAGGCTCAGGGCAGGGCGTTCCAGATCGCGCGCAACTGATCCGGAAGGTCTTTCGGGGCGAACGGTTTCGAGATCGCTCCGGCGGCGCCGAGAGCCTTCAATTCTGCAAGCTCGCGCTCAGAGGCTTTCGCGGTGATGAACACGACCGGCAACGCGCTCGTCGCCGGAACATCGCGCATTTTCCTGAACAGCGTGGGACCGTCCAGGCCCGGCATCATCCAGTCGAGCATCACCAGGTCCGGCTTGAAGGCGATCATGCGATCGATCGCCAGGGTCGGATCGCCGACTACTTCGACCGTCATCTTGCCGATGCGCTCGAGCGACAGGCGCACGATGCGCTGGATGTCCTCGT
>CAZYVT010000113.1:0-7574 GCA_964651335.1 uncultured Enterobacteriaceae bacterium
GCGCGGCGGAATTCCTTCGGCCGCTGGTCGATGATGCGCTTGGTCTTCAGCTCGTAGCGCGGCAGGCTGGCGGGCTCGACCGGCACGCAGCGCAGGCGCACGTGCAGCGCATCGTGGATCCGGTCGCTCAGCCAGCGCGCGATTTCATTCCATTGATCCTTCTTGTCGGCCAGAGCCTTCACCGGCTCGAAGCGCACGGTCATTACGTCGTTCTCGTCCTCGCGTGTGAGCACCAGCTCGTAGGCGTTGCTCACCTCGGGCATCTCGCCGATCAGGTTCTCGACCGCGGTCTGGTAGACGTTGGTGCCGCGCACGGTCACCATGAAGTCGGTGCGTCCGAGCACCGCACCCTCGAACTTCGTCCAGGTACGGCCGCAGGAGCACTCCAGGCGCCGGCGGACCAGGTCATGGCTGCGGTAGTTAAGGAGCGGCTGCGCGGTATTGGCGTAGCTCGTGACGATGTTCTCGCCGATCTCGCCCTCGCCGACCTCCTTGCCGGTGGCCGGATCCATCGACCAGGCGAAGACATTCATCTCGTTCAGGTGCACGCCATCGCCGTTCGGACAGCCGGGCGCCATCGCATCGATCTCGGCGATGCCGAGCAGCTCGCCCGCGGTGCCGCCCCAGGCCTTCTCGATTCTCGCGCGCATCGCCGGCAGCGCCGTCGGCCCGGGTTCTCCGGCGTGGTAGGTGAACTTGATCGACGACTTGGAGACATCGACGCCCATCTCGGCCGCCACCGCGGCCATGCGCAGCGCGAAGGTCGGCGTCGAGATCAGCACCGTGGGTTTCAGCCTCATGATTGCCTGGATGTGCCCCTTGGTGTCGAGCCCGCCGCCGGAGATCACGCGGCAGCCGAGCCGGCGCGCCCCCCAGTAGCAGCTCCAGAAGCCGGCGAAGTTGCCCCAGCCGAAGGCGAAGTAGAACGAGTCGATCGGCCGGATGCCGAGCGCCCAGAAGCCGTAGACCCAGGATTCGCCGTAGCGCACGGTGTCGTACATCGAGTAGGGGATCGCAAGCGGCTTGCCCGTGGTGCCGGAGGTTTCGCAATGATGCACGACCAGCTCCTCGGGGAGCGCGAGCGTCGGGCCGTACGGAGGCGCGGCAAGCTGCCGGTCGATGAATTCGCTCTTGTCGGTGAGCGGGACTTTGCGCTTGAAGTCCTCCAGCGTGCGGATATCCTCCGGCTTCACTCCGGCCGCGTCGAATTTCCCGCGGTAGAACGGGCTGAAGTCATACGCGTACCGCGCCACGGCGCGCAGCCGGTGCAGGTGCAGCGCATCGAGCCGCTCGCGCGGCATCGTTTCGGTGGCCTTGTTCCAGAAACGGCTTTCGCGGGCCTCCCGGCCCAGCACCGACGGCTGAACGTACGGCATTGCGCACCCCTCCTTCGATTTCGCGGGAACTCAATCAGTCAACGGATCAGCCGGCCCTGTTCCGGACCGGGCACTCTCAAGCCGAGCTTTTCGATCTGCGGGTCGATGTCCTTGCGCCACATCTGGCGCAGCTCTTCGTTTCCCCAGCGGCGGATGCCGTGGGCGATCGCCAGCTCGCTGCAGCTGGAAGTGGCCGCGCCGTAGGAAGCATGAAGCCGGTCATCTGCTCGGGCGTCTCCACCTTTCGCATACCGGTCAACGAACCTCACTGCACCGAACGCGACACGCGCATGGCCGCTCTCCTATTTGATTGACCGCGCGAGAACGCGCTCGCCGATCCAGCGGCGCTGCGACTGGTAACCCGGGACGGGTTCGGCGGAGGCCTCCGCCCGGAGCATGCCGGCAAGCCGCTGTTCCTTTGATGGCGTGTTCTCGGGAATGGAATCGAGCGCGTCCTTGAGCATCGGCTCGTAATCGGCGCCGACCGGACAGACGTCGGCGCAGCGCCTGCAGCCGTTGATCGCGCCCGCGCCGCGCAGGATGCTCTGCCAGAGGTTGAACGTCGCCTCCGAGCGCAGAAGTTCCTTTCTCTTTTCCGGCGAATCGGCCTCGATGAGCGCCTCGATCTGGCCGGTGAGCTTGGCGAAGCCGTAGGGCGACCGGTAGGTGTCGCAGGTCTCCCAGTCGCGATCCCAATGTTTCACAGTGTCGCCCGGGCAAGTCTTGAGGCAGCGGCCGCACGACGGCCCGAGGCAGAGCGAGTGCTCCATCTTCGTGTCGCATTCGACCTCCACCGAGCACAGCACCGCGGTCAGGATCACGCGCGGACCGAATTCCGGCGTGAGCAGTTGCAGGTTGAGACCCAGAGTGCCGAGGCCCGCCTCGACCGCCGCGTGTGGCAGCGACAGCAGCGTGCCCAGGTGTTCGCGCGGATTGCCCCGGTAACGCCATGGATCGACGTGCGTGGGCGGAACGATGACCGCGGGGTAGCCGGCGTCCTCGAGCCAGTAAACGAGATCGAGCGACGCCTCCTCGAGCATCGTCAGCGCGAGCTCGTCGTTGTAGTACTTGTGCCGGTCGTCCCAGGCCGTGATGCGCGTGACCCCCGCCGAAAAACGCTTGGCGAGCACGATCACGCGGCCGCCGTCGTGCTCGGTGATGTCGGAAGGGCGCCGCGGATTCGCCGGGTCGGGTGGATGGGCTTCGATCGTGGCGCCGTCGGCAATGCCGACGAGATCGGCGCCGAGCGAGCGCGCCTTGTGCTTAATCTGCGCGGCGGTCAGGGGTTGCCTGAAGAGGTCGACCATTCAGCCCTTCTCCGGCTCCGTTTCGGCACGCTGCTTCTGCAGCTTCTTGAACGCCTGCATCTGCCTGGCGACCATGCCCTGATAGCCTTCGGCCCCGACCCAGCGCCGGTTCCATGCCGACAACCCGGGGAGCCTGTCGCCGTCGCCCCGCTCGTGCGTTGCGCGGTTGTCCTTGTACTGCTTCGCGAGCGCGACCTTCGCCGGCGTTTTTTCGGGAATGAACTTCTGGATGTCAGCCAAATGCGCGTGATAGTCGTTTCCGACCGGGCACACCGCGAGGCATCGGGGGCAGTCGCCGAACGAGCCCACGACGCGCAGCAGCCCTTGCCAGAAACCGAAAAAATCGCGGGAGCGGAAAACCTCGGGCGCGGTCCCGGGCTGCGCGAACAGCCGCTCGAAAATGCCGAGCATGGTGGCAAAGCCGAACTCCTGCGCCACGGAGGCGCATCCGCGCTTGTCGATGCCCCAGTGCAGCACCGCGTCGGCCGGGCAGGAATGCAGGCAGCGGCTGCAGGATTCGCCGATGCAGACCTGCTCGGTGATGCGCTCGTCGGGCTCGAGCTCGAGCTCGGTGAGGACGCCGGTGAGATAGACGCGCGGCCCGAACTCGGGCGTGAGGATGTTGACCTCGAGCCCGAGCGTGCCAAGGCCGGCCTCGACGCCGAGGTGCCGCGTCGACAGGCGCCCGTAGCTCCCGCGCTTGTACGTCCACTCGGTCTCCTGCCCGGCGGTGACAAACGTCGGGTGCCCTGCGCGCTCCAGCTCCTCGGACAAGCGATGGGCAATTCTGTCCATCTTGCGCAGCACCAGCATGTCGAGATACTGCACCGGCGTATTGGTCTTGCAGCGGAAAGCCCCGCTGGGGATACGCTGCACAACGACGATGACGCTCTTGCAGTACCGGGAGATGCGTTCCGGCGTCTGCGGCCAGCGCGGGTCGGGAGGAAAGGCATTCAGCGTCGCCGCGCTCGCGATGCCGACGAGGTCGGCGCCCAGCTCCTTCGCCCTGCGCTTCACCCAGGCGGCGTCGGGCGGGCTCGCGGACCGCACGCTGCGCGTCCCTGGTGCAGAGGTATTCACGGAAGCCGTCATTGCGCCACGCACGCCTTTCGAATCAGGCTCTCAGCCTGTCGGCAGGCTTCGCCCGCCGCTGCAATTCATCAGGATTGCGACGCATTCTACTGTTGAATCGCCGCGACGCCTTCGGGCGAGCGACGCCATATAGAACGACCGAGCGCAGTGCGCGCACCAGGCTCGGGCCGTTCAGCGACGCGGCCCTTCGGTACCACTCCAGAAATGCCCCGTCGTGATTCGCCATGACGATTGCCGCGAGCTCGCGCACCGGAACGTCCGTGCGGAGCTCGCCTGATTTCTGCCCCGACCGTATCAAGACCTCGACGTACCTGTGCAGCCGCCGGTAGATTGCGTCGATGCATCGCGTGATCCTGTCCCGGCGGTGGCTGAATTCCAGGGACATGAGGATCAACAGGAATACGTCGTCGCTTCGGCTCACCCCGAGCTTTGCCTGGTTGTGCAGGAAGGCGACGATCCGGTCGATCGCGGACGCGCCCGCGTGCGCGGCCACCCGAATCGCGTCATCCACCACCACGGTCCGCACGCGCTTCAGCAGCTCCATCAGGACCGCCTCCTTGCTACCGAAATAGAAGTAGACCGCCCCTTTGCTCAAACGCGCCGCCGTCGCGATCTGATCGAGCGTCGTCGAGCGGTAGCCCTGCGACACGAACAGCCGCAGCGCCACGGCGAGAAGTTTTTCAACGCTGACCCGCCGCTGCTCGGTCTTTTTTTTCATTGCCCGCTTCCCCGGCGCCCGAGACATCCACTTCGACGAGTTCTCCAACCACGCGCACCGCAAGCGGCTTCAGGTTGCATTCCGGGCGGTGGATGCGGCTGACGTGCTTTCCGGTCCTCACCTCGAACTCCCAGAGATGTTTCGCGCAGATCAGGACGTCCGCCTCCAGCTTCCCCAGGCTCAACGGGTGCCCTTCGTGGGGGCAGGCGTCCTCGTAGGCGAGCAGTTCCTCGTCCACCTTGAGCACAATCAGATTCAGGCCGGCGACGCCCGCCTTGTTGATCCTGCCCTCGTGCACCTCGGGCGCTGCTGCGACAGGCCGCCAATCAGCCATGCTTGATTCTCACGCCATTGCACTCGTTCTGCGTGCAGCCGTCCCGGCTAACGACCTTTGAACTCCGGCCGCCTTTTTTCGACGAAGGCCTTGGCGCCCTCCAGATGGTCTTCGGTCTTCTTGAGAATGCTCTGTCCTAGCCGCTCGAGGTTCCGGCCGGTGTCCGGGTCCACATTGACGCAGGCATTGAGCACGATCTTCGCCAGGCCGAGCGCGAGCGGCGCCTTGCCGGCAAGCTGCCTTGCCAGCTCCATCGAACGCGGCATCAGCTGATCTGCGGGCACCACCTCCTCCACCAAGCCCATGGCGAGGGCCCGCTGCGCAGGGATCATCTCCCCCGTCATGACCAGGCGCTTCGCCTTTGCGATGCCAACCAGTTTGACCAGGCGCGAGCAGCCGCCGGAGCCGGGAATCAGGCCGACGTTGGATTCCGGGAACCCCAGTTTCGCGCTATCGGCAGCGATCCGGAAATCGCATGACAGCGCCAGCTCGAGCCCTCCGCCGGCGGCCACGCCGTTAATGGCGGCGATCACCGGGACCTCGATCGCTTCCAACTCGTCGAAAACATTGTGGATGTTGCGCACCGCACGGCGGTAACTGCGCGTGCCGACTTCGGCGAGCCCTTGCATTCCGCGCACGTCCTCTCCGGCGGAGAACGCGCGGCCTTCGCCGGTGATCACCAGAACGCGCAGCGCATCGTCGGCCACCAGATCGCGCACGGCGTCGCGCATCTCGCCGCGCATTTTCTGGTTCCAGGAGTTCAGCGTATCCGGGCGATTGAGCGTGAGAACGGCAATCCCGGCGTCGGCCTGAAGCTTCAGGAACTCGTAAGTCATAAGGCAACGCCTACCTGCCCGCGAACCTGGCCTGCCGCTTTTCCAGGAACGCCTTCAATCCTTCGGTCACATCCTCGGACGCGAACAGCTGATTCTGATGCGCCCGCTCGATGGCCAATCCTTCGCTCAAGCTCGCTTCGAGCCCGAAGTTGACCGAGAGCTTGATATAGCCCTGCGCCATGCTCGGACCCGCGGCCAGCTTGCGTGCGCGGTCCATCACCTCGCTCCAGAAACCCTCTTCCGTAAAAACCCTGTCCACGATGCCCCACTGCAGCGCCTCCTCGGCCGGCAGCGTTTCTCCGCTCACCATGAGATGCAGCGCGCGGCTTTTCTGGATCAGGCGCGGCAGCCTTTGCGTGCCGCCCATCCCCGGCGACAGGCCCAGATTGACTTCGCCGAGGCCCAGGCGGTACTTGCCGGCGCAGGCAAAGCGGAAATCGCATGCCAGCGCGAACTCCAGGCCGCCGCCGATGCAATGCCCCGAGATCGCCGCGATGAACAGTTTCGGCGTGCGCGTGATCATGTCCACCGTCTCGTGCGCGACGGTCAGGAAGTTCGCGAACCCGGCGCGCCCGGCGCCCTGCAGCGTGGAGATGTCGGCGCCTGCGCAGAAGAACTTCGGCAACGCGCTGCGGATCACCGCCAGCCGGATCGCGCCATCCTCGCGGACGCGCTGGACGGCGTCGATCAGTTCCTTCAGCATGCCCATGTCGTAGGCGTTGGCCGGCCCGCGGTTGAGTGAAATCAGCGCGACGCCGTCTTCAATCGTGAAGTCGATGGCCATGGAAACCTTTCGTTGTCGAAGTCTTTTCTAAAGGAAGCGCCGGTTGGCGAGGTGATCGGGAACCTCGAGACCGAGTTTCCCGATCTCGGGCACGGCCTCGGCAATGTAGCGCTGGCGCAGGGCCTCGTTGGTGTGCATCTTGATTCCCCACTTCACATACACCGGTGCATTCACCGAGCTCGAGCGGCCGAACATGTCGAGCGCCGCCGGCCACCATTTCCTGAGCCGCTCCTGCGCCGCGGCCTTGCCTTCGGGCGTCGCGCAGATCTCCGTCAGGTGCAGGAATCCGGCCTTGGTGTGGAACTCTTCATCGGCCTCGAGCCGGGGCGACACCTGCGCCAGCGGCTCGTAGGGGCTGCCGGTCCACTCGATTCCGACATACAGCCCGACGCGGTCGATCAGGGCATGAAACCAGGCGAGATCGATCCAGTCCTCGAGCGGGATATGAAAGGCGTATTGCTTGATCGGCATGTCCTGGTTGGGGTCGACGCCGAGCCCTTCGAGAAGATCCGCGACGATCTGCCCATGAGCGACCTCCTGCCGGATGATCTCCGCTTCCATTTCCATCGCCCGCCCGTGCGGGGCAAAGCGCAGCCCGGCGCTGGCGATGTTGGCGAGAATTTTCCGATACTCGGGGTTGCCGTTGTTCTCGAGATGCTCGTTGAGCAGCAACTTGACGAGCATCTGCCGGAACTCGTCCGGCATGTCGGGGTCGTTGCGTTTGAAGACGCGGCGCCCGGCGGCAGGCGGGTTTTCCACGGATGCGGTCCTTTCGGCGCCGAACATACTGGTCGGATAGTATCTTCAAGGCCGCCTGCCGTCAAACTGCCCGGCCTCCCCCCTGTTACGGTTGAGCGATCGCCTTCTGCCACATTCGGTGCGTGCGCAATCGGCGGTATGCCGAATGCTGCCGGGATTCGCCCCGTTCAGGCAGTCGGGCAGGGGATGGTCAGTGCGTGGCAGGCTCGCAGGTGCGGGCCAGGCGCTCGGGGGCACGGGCGGTGCGCGTTCCGAGGGCTTGGGCTGCCGGCGGCCCAGGTGCAGGAGAATCGCGCGCCCCCCGATCGGGTGTTATTTGCTGCAGGCGAGCCGGCGGGATCAGGCCTTAGGCGGCTCCCTCAACCGCA
>CAZYVT010000114.1:0-5777 GCA_964651335.1 uncultured Enterobacteriaceae bacterium
GCCGCGAGGCCGGCTGCGAGCGGAACCAGGATTAGAAGGCGAAGGTTCTCCGCGAGGACGAGCGCGAGATCGAGCAGGCTGATCTCGTCGTCCTCATGTTGCACCGGCTGAGCAGCTAGGTCTTTCGCCTCGTCCATCAGGGTAGCTGAGGCCGATCAGCGGTTGCGAATGACCTGGAGCGCGGCAGCGCCGAGGCCGAACTGGTAGAAGATCTGCGTCCAGTCCTTCAGGTCGCGCATGAAGGTGGTGCGGTAGTAGTCCTCGGGCACTACGATCGTGTCGCCCGGCATCACGCCAGCGCTTCCTGCACCGGCAAGGCCAAAGAATTTTCCCCCCTGGCCCGCGGCAGAGCCGTCGGCGCGCAGCAGGAAGATCTGCGAGGTATCAGCGCGGTTGGTCGTGCCGCCCGCAAGCGCGACATAGTCCGAGACGCTGCGGCCCGAACGATGCAGGAACGAGCCTTCGGTGAACACGGCCCCGAACACGTTCACCATGGCCGGGCGCGCAGGCACGAAGACGCGATCGCCATCCTCGAGCGCGAGATCGGGCAGGTCGGCGAGAGCGGCGTCCCCGCGAAGCTCGAGCACGATGCGGCCCGTGGGCCTGAGTTCCCGCAGGCGGGCAATGGTGGCCTGCTGGGAGGCGATCGAGACCTTCAGCGCTTCGGCATCCTCCGGGTTGATCGTGCTGCGCGCGCGCTCGGCCGATTGCAACTGCATGTCGCGCTCGATGCGATTGAGCGTTTCCTGATAGCTCCTTTGCTGCTGCATGCGTACCGATTCTCGCGTGAACTCGGCGCCGAAGAGGTACGCCCCCGGGGAGAGCCCGCCGGCGCGGGCGATGATCTGGCGCACCGACTCGCCGGGCTGCGCCTGATAGACCCCCGCGGAATTGAATTCGCCCTCCAAGCGTATGAGTTTGGTCTGCCGTGCGACCGGCACGTTGATGTCGTCCTTGGAGAAGATGGTGACGATGTCGCGCGGCTTGAGCAGCAGGTTGTGCGTGGGGTCGGTCTCGAGAATGGCCTTGCCGAGGTTGAACGGGACGAGGACGGTCGAGAAATCCTCCTCGTTCAGGCGCTCGATCACCGCGTAGTCCCAGTTGATCTCGGAGAACAGCTTCTCCGGGCTGATGCGCCGCTCGGCGCGGCGGTCTCTCGGGTCGCCAATGTCCCGGGCATCTCTGCGGTCATCCCGGAAATCTCTGCGGTCGTCGCGCAAATCCCTGCGGTCGTCGCGGAATTCCCTGCGGTCGTCCCGGATTTCCCTGCGCGGATCGCGGAAGTCTCTCCGGTCGTCACGGAGATCCCTTCTTTCCAGCGCGCCTCCAGCGGTTTCGATTCCGCTGCGCACCCGCTCCTGCAGAAACTCGGTCTGCACGGTGCGGTTCAGCCTGCGGTAGTAGTCGTAGGTGATGAGCGCTTCCTTGTCCGGGATCAGGTCGCGGATGCGCATGCCCTCGGTGTACGGATGCCTTAGCGGAACGGCCACGTTGCCGCGTAGGGTCACGGCGTTCTCGAAGCGGGGGGCCACCTGGAACACCGTGACGAGGTCGCCGTCCCGGATCGGGCGCGCGAGCACCGCCTTGTCGAGGGAGAATTTGTCGACCACGCGGGTGCGGCGCTCGTCGATGCGCTCGATCGTGGCGATACCCGTCTGCGCCGTGGTCGCGAGGCCGCCCGACCACTCGATGAGCTTTTCGAGCGTGGTTGCGCCCCTCAGCTCGTAGATGGCGGGCGAGTTGACGCTGCCCGCGACCGCGGTGAGCGGGCCGATCGGGGCGAAATAGATCACGTCGCCGGGAAGGAGCGGCACGTCCTTGGATTTGTCGCCGTACACCAGGAGCTCGTAGAGGTCGAGGTCGGTGATCGTCTTGTTGCCGCGCTTCAACTGGATGCTGCGCATCGAGCCGCGGTTGGAAGGGCCGCCTGCGGAGAAGACGGCGTTGACGAGCGAGCTGAGCGAACTCACGGTGTAGCTTCCCGGCCGGCGCGCCTGCCCGACCACGAAGATCTGGATCGAGCGAAGCTGCCCCATCGTGACCGTCAGCTCGAAGCCGCGGAAGACGCGCGCCACGGCGTTCTTCACGTAAGCGTTCACGTCCTGGTAGCGGATGCCGGAGACGTTGATGACGCCTACGCGCGGGATCGAGAGGTGCCGCTGCGGTGCACCGTGACGCGGTAGTCGATGTCGATCTGGCCCCACGCACGTATGTAGAGCTCGTCGCCCGGGCCGATCACGTAGTCCGGCGTGACCGGGATGTTCTCGACCGGCGCGAAGGTGGAAGGGACGTCGCGGAACAGCGACTGGCCGAAGATCTGCAGTGGCCGGCCGGTGGAGGCGGTGATGAATTCCTGGAATTCGTTCTTTTCCTCAGGCTCCGGGAAGGCCTGGAATTGCGGCTGAAAGCCGGGTTGCCCGGGCGCGAAGACGGGGGGTTGGCCGGGCCTTCCGAAATCGCGCGCACCCGGTTGCTCGCGGCCCGGCACGTTGGTGATTACCGGGGGCATCGGCACCTGCGACGGATACTGCTGGGCGCCGGACGTGCTGGGCGCGGGATAGCCTCCGAACGCGCCTCCGGGCTGGGGGAAGGAGCGGTCCTGGGCGTGGGCTGGCGCTGTCGTGGCGAGCGCAGCCGCGAGGGCGAATAGGAGAGCTAAAGTCGTGCGCAGCATGGGCGCAATTGGGGTCAGAGTAAGAATAAATGGGATCAGAGTACGCTTACTCTGACCCCATTTATTCTTCGCGAAGGCGTAAGGAAGCGGCATTGCATACCGGAGTTACGATCTGTGGGAGGAGGAATTGTAGCGAAAATCGGCCGCGGAACCCGATATTCGGAGACCTCGCTGAAGGAAGCTGGTCGCGGGATGATTGCCCGCATTAACCAGAGTGACGCGGCAGCCGACACGTCCGAAGTGAGTGCGTTTTCAAGCGCGAGCCTTTTTGCCAACTTGATGTCTGGCTATCAGTTCCCGAACCGCGGGCACTAATTTCTTCGGAATTTCCATCACGGTCTGGCTTCGAGTCTCAAAGGCCGCCTCATCTTCTGCCACGGCTTCCGCTTCGGTCTGCGCTTTATAGTGAGCGAGAACACGTTTGACTCGTGCTTCATCCCAGCCTGCAGGAAATTTGCTCTGTTTCATCATCTGCCTCGTTTACGTTTGCGTCGGCGCCGATAAGCGCTCAGGGGCTTGCCTTTCAAGTCATATGCCGTGATGACAAAAACACTATCGGGTTCAGGATCAGGCACATAGATCACCCGGAGATACCGCCCGCCGCGGGTCTGGCCGATGGCGATGCGGGAACCTTCACGGCCGGGGCGATCTTCTCCGGGAGTACCCAGAACGTCTTCAACTTCATCTTCATCGACGTTGTGATTATAGATGTGCGGCGCGCCCGTTTCCGGATCGAAGTAAAAGCGGATGTTTCTCATAATGCTGTCACCAGATCAGCTTTATGTCGGGCCCTGCGGCGGCATGCTCGACAAACACCCGTACCCTGTCCCACCCACCCATCGGGATGACGAAGTGGTTGGATTGCGGCTGCTGCAAGATCGGCATCGCGCCTGGACGTAATCCCTGGCGTGGCCCCGGTTGTGCCGCGCATGATCCTGGTCGAAGACGCCAAGTATTCGCGCGTTATCCGGTTGCGCGCCTAGGCGACGACGAAGATCTGGATGGAGCGCAGTTGCCCCATCGTCACTGTCAGCTCGAAGCCGCGGAAGACGCACGCCACCGCGTTCTTCACGTAACCGTTCACGTCCTGGTAGCGGATGCCGGAGACGTTGATGACGCCTACGCGCGGGATCGAGAGGTGCCGCTGCGGTGCACCGTGACGCGGTAGTCGATGTCGATCTGGCCCCACGCACGTATGTAGAGCTCGTCGCCCGGGCCGATCACGTAGTCCGGCGTGACCGGGATGTTCTCGACCGGCGCGAAGGTGGAAGGGACGTCGCGGAACAGCGACTGGCCGAAGATCTGCAGTGGCCGGCCGGTGGAGGCGGCGATGAATTCCTGGAATTCGTTCTTTTCTTCGGGTTCCGGGAAGGCCTGGAGTTGTGGCTGAAAGCCCGGTTGCACCGGGACGAAGAGCTGTTGCTGGGCGGGTTGCTGACCCGGCCGCGGCGTTTCACGCCCGGGCACGTTGGTGATCACCGGCGGTCCCGGCATTTGTGGCGGGAGGGCCTGCGTGCCGGACGTGCCAGGTGCGGGATATGCGCAGAACGTTCCTCCGGACTGGAGCACGGTCTGCGCGTGCGCGGGGGTGGCGAGTACCGCGGCGAGAGCGAATAGCAGGGCGAAGGGCGTTCGAATCAATAGTGGCATCGGGAAGCGATGGAGCGACGGTGCGAAGGTCGGATTCTAGCGCGGGCGGGGCGGGGGATTAGAGTCTGTCCCTATTTTCGTTTGTTTTCCGTAAAATGTTTCAAGGTACAGTACCGGAGGAAAGTGATGTCACACGCCGCAAGCCTGTCCAAGTCCGATTTGCGCCGTCTTGAGCGCCTTGCCGAAGAGGCAGGCTCCACGCCTCAAAAGATCCTGAAAACAGTGCTGCGCGATGGATTCGAATACACGGAGTGGTTCGTGCGCCGGGTCAACGAGGGAGACGCCGATCTCAAGGCCGGGCGAGCGATGAGCAGCGAGGAAGTGCTTTCCGTCATCGAAAAGCAGCGGGCTTTGCGTGGCGGAAAGCGCTCGGCGGCGGCTTGAGTGGTCGGCCCGGGCCGGCGCAGACCTCTCGGCCATGGACCTCTGGTATGCCCAGTTTGGGGAAACGACCGCCGCCCGCGTAATTTCGAGGATTTTGGCGGCGGCGAAGATGCTGCAGGATTATCCGTTTCTGGGGCCCGAGGGCATCAAACCGGGCACTCGATACAAGATCGTGGGCGAATACCCCTACACCATCGTTTACCGGGGGACTTCTTCAAAAGTGCGCGTGGTACGGGTGCTGCACCAGCGCCGGGCGTACTTTCAGCGGATGCGCTGATCTCCATTCCGCCACCGGCGCTTGTGGCGGGAGGGATTGGCAGGAGCTCTTCGGATCGACCTCCGGACGCTTGAAAAGTGGGGCCGCTGGCGGCGTTCGCAAGCTCCGCTCGCGGCTGACCACGTCGCTGGTTACGAGCTATGCAAGGAGAAGACGATGAGCAAGGTAGCCAATAGCATTCGGCGCGGTCTCGAACAAGCCGTGGCGTACAGCCGGGGGCAGGCGGACACGAGCCGCTATCGCGTGCATGTGCCGGAGCAAATCGATGTAAGAGCGATCCGCAGGAAGCTCGGGATGACACAGGAGGAGTTCTCGGCCCGCTTCGGCTTCAGCGTCAATACACTACGCCACTGGGAACATGGCAAGCGCCTGCCCGAGGGGCCGACGCGCGCCTACCTGATGGTCATCGGCCGGGCGCCGCGCGCCGTGGAGAAAGCGCTGCGGGCGGCATAGAAAAAGAGTACGGGTCAGAGATAGAAGGCGCGTCGGCGGCACCGCGGCCTCGGCCTCGTGCCGTCCCACTCTGACGCCGAAGGGGCTCGCCGAGACGGAAATACCAGCTTGTCGATCAGCGGCGCGTTCAGGTGAGCCGGGACGATGTGACAGGCTTCCGTCACCGCGGGCCAGGTTGTCACCAAATCGCCAAAGAACTCAGCAAGAGCCGCAAGGGCCGCCCGATGCAGACCGTCTCTCTCGTTGGCGATGGCGACGAGGCCACCGGAATCAACGAGCAGCCTCGGTCTTGCCACCGAGTTTGTCTTTCAGGATGCGCTTGCGGCGCGAAGAAAGGTC
>CAZYVT010000114.1:5877-7480 GCA_964651335.1 uncultured Enterobacteriaceae bacterium
CGCGAACAACAGCGCGAACAAGCGGAGCAGTAAGGGCATCAGGAAGCAGTGCGGGCGACGGTTCGAAGTCTGGATTCTAGCGAGGGCAGGGCGGGGAATTGGGGCCTGTGTCCCTATCTTCCTGCCGGTGAAAGTGCGAGCAGGGGGCATTCCAGCCCATCGCCAGCGGCCTATTTCACGGCGAACCGTATCACGCCCGCCTTGGCTGCGGCCTTGGCGAGGTTTTCATCGAGAGTCGCAAGCGGCAATCCTTCCCGCATGGCGAGTTCAAGATAGGATGCGTCATAGGCCGAAAGCCCGTGGCGGCGCGCGATCTGAAGCGTATCCGACAGCGCCCTTGAAAACGTTGCGGGATCTGCGGAAATGTTCACGCTCGCAAGCAGTTCGAGGAAGGCCTCGCTCTGCGCCTCACGGAGCAGGCCTCTTGCTTCCGCCTTGCCGATCACATTGGAGATTTCCAGCGCCCAGGTGACCGGTACCCGCGCGCTCGTCTCGGCCAGCTTCATGGTGTCCAGCACACTCAGCGCATGGGCGCGCGCTGCGGGTTTGCCATCGCGCAACAGCCAGCAGATCGTCACCGAAGCATCGAGGACGAACGTCACGCGCGGCCTTCGTCGATGAGTTTCCTGATGTTCGCCACGCCGCGCACCGGGTTCCTGCGCATGAAGGCCTTGAACTTTTCGACCGCGGCCGATTTGTCCTTCGGCCTGGCGGTTTCGCTGGGAACCAGATCGGCGATCGGCTTGCCACGGTTGGTGATCGTGAAGCGCTTCCCCGCCTTGACCTGCCGCAAGAACTCGGGCAGCCGGGTCTTGGCCTCATAGGCGCCGATTTCGATTTTCATGCCGGGGTCTCCTCGAAGGAATAGACCAGATTATAGACCAGTCTGATCCGGGTTCGGGCCGGCTGATGGGTGCCCCTATTTTCGCGAACTCAGGGTCTGTCCCACCCAAGCCTGCGCGGTGGCAGGCGGCGAAAGGCAAGGCGCGGGGCTGAGCTCGTCGACTCCACCCCGCAGGCGAGAAATCCGCGACCCCGAAGCGCCGTGCCCGGCGCGGCGTGCCGCCGGCAAGAACGGGCCTGGACCGGGATTTCACGCATAATGACGGCCTCCGGGAACAACCCGAACTGAGGTATCGCCGTGAAGTCCACTTCCACCAGGCGCGAGACGACCAAGCGCCTCAGCGCGTACGAAGCAGCGCTCAAGGCCGGCATCATCGGATGTATTGACGGTCCGCCGGACCTCGCCCGGAACCGCCGAAAATACCTCCGCCGCGCACTGCGTGCGAAATACCGTCCTCGTTGACGCGGGGGCGATCGTCGCGATTCTGAGCCGCGGTGATCACTTCCATGCGCAGATTACCGAGTTGCTCAAGAATTACGAAGGCCGGCTGCTGACGACGTGGCCGGTGATCGCCGAGGCGTGTTCGATGATGCCCGGCGATCGGCAGCGGCGCGTGCTTGATTGGATGGGGTTGCGCGGAATCGAAGTGGTGTCGATCGACGACGGGCTCGAGTTCATGCGCGCCCGGATGGCCGAATACGCCGACCTGCCGTGCGATTTCGCCGATGCATCGCTGCTATACGCGGCGTGGCGAACCGA
>CAZYVT010000115.1:0-7332 GCA_964651335.1 uncultured Enterobacteriaceae bacterium
AAGTGATGAACGATCCGGACCTCTCGGGCGTATCGGCCGCCTGCGCGACCGAGGCGTTCCAGGTCGCGCGCGCCAAGGGCGTCAAGCTCGGATTCGCCGACCCCGTCGCCTACGTGCGCGACTTCGGCTCGAAAATTCCCAACGCGCGCCCGTCCGTGCTGCTCGACCTGATGGCAGGGCGCAAATCGGAGATCGATGTGATCAACGGCTCGATTCCGCGTGTGGGAAAGGAAGTCGGGGTCGCCGCGCCCGTGAACGAGGCAATCACCGCCCTGGTGCGCGCGAAGGAACGCAGGCTCGGCTGCCGCTGAACGCGTCGCGTTGCGCGTGCCGCGCAGCGCTGCCTGCCGCACCCTGGCGCGCGGTCTTGGAGGTGCGGCAGTCGGGGCGTATGCTCTTCCGCCATGCGGATATCTCCGAATGACGCTGAACAAGATACAGGGTATCCGTGCAGTTGCTCCAGCGCGTTGATTCTGCACGTGGTTGGCGCCGCCGCGGGGCGTACGGCGGGATGCGGTCCGCGCTTTAGGCTCTCTACATAAGTTAGACTGCTTCTGCATTGGCGGAGTCCATGACGCTCTGGAATCTCGACGACGATGCAATCTCACAGTTGCTTGGACTGCCCGAAACCGGCATGGGCTTCCAATGGGTCACCGCGCAAGCGTTGGGACGATCGACCCAGTTCCTGGTCCTGAACTCCCAAGCGGCGGTGGACCTCACCGGGATCGAGTTGCAGGCGGGAGCCGAGCCGGCGATCATCTTAGCTAACGGGCTACGGGTGATGGAAGCCTTGCGCGGCATTGAGCCGACACGAACGATCTTTTCGGCGCCTGCGCCGAAGAACTTCGTGTTGCTCGGCACTCGGGTAGGAGACCCGGCGGCGCAAGTGCGACCTGCCGTCGCGACTCCCCAAGTCGCGCAGGCGAGCACTTTGGTCAAAAAGACGAAGCTTGCCGCGCGTCGGACGTTTCATCGCTACTCGGCGTTCAATCCGGACCGTCGGATCGACCCAGCGACCGGCAGTCTTCTTCCAGGCTCGTACGCCGTTCCAGACTCCGAGGTGTCCTTTATCCCAACTGGATTCGCCGCTGTTGGAAGATTGGCCTTGCCCAACGTCAACCCCGCGTCGAATCACTACGTCATCGAGGCTGCGGCGGGAACTTTCGTTGAGTTTGGCACCGTCGCTCGGGCGTTCGGGCAAGCAGGCGGCGGGGTCGAGGCGTTCTTCGTATTTGGCGCCACTAATACGCAATTGCCGCCGGCAGCGCCGTTGCGAATACCAGATGAATGAACGCAACATAACAGCGCCTTGCAGCCGCCGCGCTGAAGCGCGCGGCTGAAGGCAACGTTAACCGACCACGCATGGACAAAGCGCTCCTCCGCGGCCAGCTCCAGACCGTGAAGAACAACTTCGCACTCATTCAAGCTGGAATAGCGCTCTTGGCGCAGACAGACGCTCTTGAGCGGTTCGATTCGACCTTCGCAATTGTCAAAGATCACCCCGAGGCAAGCTCGTTCGGGTACATCCGATATGTACTCGAGAGTGATGATTTGCTAATGCACGCGACAAAGGAACTGCGAAACGCTGTTCTTCGAAATTGCCTAAAGGAGACCTTCGAACTGGTCAAGGTATACGGCGACGCAACGGATCAAGCGGCATGCTTCAAGCAAGCGCCTTGGTACCAGTTCCTTCGCATAGTGCGCAACTGCTTGTCCCACGACATGCAGATCCGCTTTACGACCAGCGACCTCAACTTTCTACCGGTGACATGGTCAGGGATGACCCTTGAACGATCAATGCACAACGGACCTCTTCCAATGAAAGACTTCCTGTCCAGGCCGAAAGCGTTGGAGCTCATCGATTCCGTTATTGAATATGTTGACCGACACGTCGGCTAACTCTAGGTGCAACAGACGGGCCATTAGCAGCGTGTCAAGACGCGAGACCGTGCGCGCCCGCCGTCCACCACAACGTTGGGCCGACTTGAGGCGATGAGCTTCGAAGAGGAGTTCGCGACGATCGATGCGTTGCTCGCGTCCGACGCCGAGACGCGGGGTGTCGACGCGTTTGCCCTTGCCCTGATCAAGGCCGAGCGCCAGATGCGGAAGCTGTTTACGTACCTGGTGTTTCAGTCTGGGTCATTTGACTCCGGCCATGTGGAAGCCCTGCGAAACGCGCTCGCCGCACGTCGAGTGTACTTTCGCGACTTTCTCTCTGCGTGGGACAAGCTCTATCCGCGGCCCCTGAAGGAGCTCATGGGACCAGACCACGATCGCTTGCGTGCCGTCCTCGACGAGGCAATCGAGCACAGGAACAAGATCTTCCATGGTCAGCTGACCACGAAGTATCTTTCGCGGGAGGAGCTGATCGCGTATGTGGCGCAGATCCGATGCTGGTGCCGCGCCCTTGCCGCGGGCGCCCAGCAGGAAGTGGGCTATGACGGCTTTGGGCGCAACTCGTTTCGGAAGTCAATGGATTCTGGTCTCACCGGTCGGATCCTTGCGAAGATGAACAGGGTCCAAGACTACGAGGCCTTCCTCGCGGAGATGGAGAAGCGGCCCAACAAATGGATGCAGCTGACGGGCGCGGCGCAAGCGACGGACGTCCGCAGCTGATCCGCGTGTTCGGCGTCTTGTCCGCTCTTGAACGTGTTGTTCGGCAGCAGCGTACATCTGCCGGATGTCCTTGTTATGGGCTCACGCGGGGAAAAACGTGATGGCGCGCGAAAGCGATCCGGCAAGTGAGCTCTGTTGTTAGCGAGGAAGAATAGCGAGACCACCGTAATGGCCATGCAGTCCCGAATCTCGGCCGCGTTCTTGGCCGATCTCGATATCGTTTGTCCCAAAGCTGGCGACGGCAAGCTGCCGTTGACCTTCATGAAAGACCTGGAAGATGTCTACGCGCATGCCCGGGCCTTTTCACTGCAACAGCCGGTAATCTCCGTGGCCGATCTCATCTCCCTGGCGGAGGATCTGAAAACGTGGCGCAGTCACCACCAGCGGCTTTTGCAGCAATACCTCGCTCAGCTTCCTTCCGATGACCCACTGCTCGGGCCAGTCAGCCTATTCGGAACGATGGATTACGCTCGCCTGGAAACCGCCCATACACGAGCCTTGGCGTGGATGCTCGACGACCGGGAGCATGGGTTCCGCTTCGAGTTGCTCGAAGCCCTGTTGCTTCATCTGCTGAAAGGCAGGCGGATTCGCCTCACCCACGTGGACCGGGTGAAGAGCGAATATCCGGTCAATTACGGACCGGCCCGCGCTGAGGCCGGCCGGATTGATGTCCTCGCCGAGGGCCGCTGGGAGGAGATGGGGAAAGAAAACTCTTGGCTACTGGTGATCGAGGCCAAGATCGATGCCGAGGAAGGCGAAGAGCAACTGTCCCAATACGATGACTGGCTTGAGCGATGTCCCCAACCAACAGAGGTATTTCGCGTCTTCCTGACGCCGGACGGCCGAGCGCCCCGGACGAATTCGGCCAAATGGCAAATCCTGAAATTCGTGGATTTAGCGAGTGTTTTTCGCCGCGTCTCAGGCTTGCAGGACAGACCGGGCTATCATTTCCTGCGCTACTACCTGACAGGCGTGCTGCGGGACATTTGCAGGTTGCCGGTTCTCATCTCGTCGGACTCTAAGAATCCCTACACGGCCGTTGACTACTTGAAATCGGTGCTGGGCATTGGTGAAACGGAGGATGGTTATGGCCAATCTCGGTAAATGCGTGCTGTTTTATCTGAAGTACGCCGCGGAGATGGAACGACTATACGAGGCGAAGGTACCTAAGGTGGAAGGACTGCTTAACCCCGACCAGGTCCGGGAAAAAATCGAGCTGGTTGCCGACACGGCGAAGCGGGAAGTGGCCGCGTTCCTGGAAACGTTTGTGCCAGGGATCGATGAACACTTCCGTGCAATCAGCACCGTCCAGAGGATCTACAAAAAAAATATGTGGGAACTCGAGTTTGAGGTTGCGCCGAGGGACGCTACGGACAGGCACTTTTGGATCGGGGTGTGTATCGAACCGAAACAAGCGGTCTTGATCCCTTGGGTTTGGTGCTACGGCGGTCGCCGAGCCGAGGATGAGGTGGTCCGCATTCTGGGCCGCGGAAACAAGTTAACCACATTTCCCGATTGGGAATCGGGATCGGTCGGGCTGGCGGAAATCAAGATTCCTATTCCCGAACGACTGGAAGAGCTTGTCGAGTGCGACTCGTTGGTCGCCCAGGTCCAAGAGGCCTTCGCATCGTTCACGGCGCGGGATGTCGAGGCGATCGCCGGGATTGCAAGCAATCGTGGGGACGCTTGACGTCAGTCGTGTCGCTCATCCATGGGCAATCCTGCGTGTGCCAAACCAAACGCTGCAGCAGACCAGGACCGCATTACGGTTATTCACGGTATGCTTTCACTCCAGCGGCCCCGGCTGCTGAGCTTGGTCGTTTTATGCCTCATTCATGAAGTCGCACTAATGGACGTCCTTCTCTCCATAGCCACGCTGTTGGGCGGAGTCGCTGCCGTGGTGTACTTCTGGGAGAAACGAAATCCAGGATGGCTGTCGCATGTCAAAAGCCTCGCCAGGGCACCAGCCAGCCCACTTGATCCAGGTACGCTGTTCGCATATGCCAATTCACACCCGCGCCCGCTCGGCCTAACTCGAACAATCGCAGAGCGCCGAGGGCTCAAATTGCAAAGCATTGATAGCGAATCCGCTTGGCTGAACGAGCAGATTCAAATTCTCGGTATCAAAACCGTTCGTGAACTGGACGGCCTCGTCAAGAAGCACGCATCGGTAGCTTCGCGTCTGACTGATTACAGTTCGCCTCAGCAACCGATCGATAGTGGCTTTATTATTGGCGCAATTCTTGAGGTTGTTGCTATTGAACGCGGCGGAAAGGAAGGATTGCGGCGTTTCTTCGACTCGCTGAAGTATTCGTCTCGTGGTTCGGCCTTGGCCGATGAAAAATTTCGTCAATACAAGCAGATTAGGCTTCACGGATGAGGCATAACAAGCCCATCAGCCGGACCGCCGCAAGCGGAGTATGCGGTTCCCTCGGCCATTCGGCCTCGTCGGCTCGTTATAGGCACCGTTATGCCGCGAAGAGGACGGGCGTAGAAGTGAGTTCTTGCCCGTCCGCAGAACTTCGCGTCGAAATTTTTGCCTCATAGCAAGAATTTCGGAGGCTGAGACAAGACCGCAGGAGAGCCGCCACGGCTGGCAAGGCGTGCTAGATTTCCCGCCTCCGCACGCGACTCAGGATTCCCGCATGCCGATCATCGACCGCATCGCCGCCATTAAGGAGCAAATGACCACCTGGCGGCGCGACATCCATTCGCATCCCGAACTTGGATTCGAGGAACAGCGTACGTCCCAGCTCGTGGCCGCGAAACTTGCCGAGTTCGGCATCGAGGTGCACCGCGGCATCGGCAGGACCGGCGTGGTCGGTGTCCTTCGCGCCGGCTCCTCGGACCGTAGCGTGGGCCTGCGCGCCGACATGGACGCGCTGCCGATTCCCGAAGCCAACTCATTCGCGCACCGCTCCACGAACGAAGGGCGCATGCACGCCTGCGGCCACGACGGCCACACCACCATGCTGCTCGGCGCCGCGAAATACCTCGCCGAAACGCGGAAGTTCGACGGCACGGTGCACTTCATCTTCCAACCCGCCGAGGAAGGTCTCGGCGGGGCGCAGGCGATGGTCGAGGATGGCCTGTTCAAACGCTTTCCTTGCGGCGCAATCTTCGGCATGCACAACCGCCCCGGCATGCCGCTCGGCAAGTTTGCCGTGCGCTCGGGCCCAATGATGGCGGGCGGTGCGTTCTTCGACATCGACATCGAGGGCCTCGGCGCGCACGGTGCGCGCCCCGAGGCGGGCGTGGATCCGGTGCTGGTCGCCGCGCATGTCACCGCGGCGCTGCAAAGTATCGTGTCGCGCAACGTGCGGCCGGTGGACACTGCGGTGGTGTCGGTGACCCAGATCCACGGCGGCAATGCCTACAACGTGATTCCTCAGACCGCGCGCCTCTCGGGAACGGTGCGCGCGTTCTCCAACGAGGTGATGGAACTGATCGGCCGCAGCATGGCGCGTGTCGCCGAGGGCGTCGCCGCCGGCTTCGGCGCCGCGGCGAAGACCGACTTCCGCGCCATTTTTCCGCCGCTGCACAACAACCCCGAAGAGGCCGATTTCGCCGCCTCGATTTGCACCGAGATCGTCGGCGCGGAGAGCGTGCGGCGCGACCCGGCGCTCATCATGGCATCCGAAGACTTCTCCTTCATGCTGAACGAAGTACGCGGCTGCTACATCAACATCGGCAATGGCGACGGCGAAGGCGCGTGCGAGGTGCACAATCCTTCGTACGACTTCAACGACAAGGCGCTGCCCTACGGCGCGAGCTTCTTTGCGCGGCTGGTGGAGAAGCGGCTGGCGAAATAGCGCTTGCCCGATCGAGGCGCTAGTCGAGGCGAACGCCGAGCGCCGCGAGCTCGCGTTCCGCGATCCGCGCCCAGCCGCGATTGGCCTTCGGACTTGCCGGACTGGGGTGCAGCATGCTGCCGATCGTGAGGCGGGATCCCGCGAGCGCGATCCTCGCGCGCTGCGCAGCGAAAGCGCCGACGCCGACGACGAATCGGGGTCGAAGCGCGGTCACGCAATCGCGCAGCGCCCCGTCGCAGGCTTCGAACAGCTTCTCGCGCTCAGCGGGAGGCAGCGCGTTCGGCGTGAAATTCCGGCCCGACGCCTGCATGAAGCAAAGCGGGCAATAGTTGAGCACGAAGAAGCGCGCGAAAAATCGCTCGGGCGTGCGGAAGCGCTCGCGCGCCCAGCCCCACAGGCGCGTTCCGCTCACTTCGCGTCGCGCGCAATTGAATCCGAGCACCGGGCGCTTCGGGTGCTCGCCTTTCGGGCGCTTTACGGGACGCAAGACGTCCAGCCAGTCGCGCACCATGCGCACGTCTCCAAACGGCACCCCGGTCTGCGCCATGCCGAATGGTCCCGGATTCATGCCCAAGAGCACGACTTCCTTCGGCGGATGGCCGTAGCGCTCGAGATAGCACTCGTACGGGGCACGGGCGTACGCGAGCGGGTTATACACGTGCGTGATCGGCGGCGAGAACTTCAGGCGTGCGACGCGCACCGCGAGCTTGCGGCTGATGGAAATCAGATCGGACACTGACGGAATCGGGATTCGTTGCCCGCCTGCCAGCATCCTAGAACAATCGAGGGGGAAGCGGGATTCTCCGGCTAGAATCGTAACGGGAGGAAACCATGAGCGCGCTCGATCAATACCTCGCCAAACCCTGGCTCAAGCACTACCAGAAGGGTGTGCCGGCGACCGTGG
>CAZYVT010000116.1:0-1946 GCA_964651335.1 uncultured Enterobacteriaceae bacterium
AGCACGAGCCAGGTCTCGTTCGCGTCCCAGAACGGTCCGATCGAGGCCACCATCACGTCCTGCTCGCGCTCATCGGCTCCCGGCATCAGCATGCCTACGCCGAGGTCGAAGCCGTCGAGCAGCACGTAGGCGAGCACCGCCAGCGCCATCAGGGCCGCGAACACCAGCGGCAGGTCGATGCTCATGGCGATGCCCCCTTTCCCGAGAGATGAGTGAGGACCACGATGTAGGCGACGAACATGAGCGCGTAGGTGAACACGTAGCCGGTGAGGCTTGCGCCCAGTTGCGCTTCGCCGACGCGCCCCGCGGCATCGGATGTTCGCAGCACCCCGGTGACCAGCCACGGTTGGCGTCCGATCTCGGTCACCAGCCAGCCGCAGAGGGTCGCAATCCAGCCCGAGAAGGTGAAGCCGGCGAACACCCACAGGAGCCTGCGCGGCGCGGCACGCCCGCCGCGCGTCATCCACGCGCCGAGCCACGCCAACGCCAGCATCGCGACGCCGATCCCGACCATGGCGCGAAAGGCGAAGAAAACCGGTGCAACCGGCGGCGCATCGGGCGCGAACGCGTCGATGCCCTTGAGCTCGGCTTGCGCGTCGTGCTTCAGCACCAGGCTCGCGAGCGCCGGTACTTCGAGCGCGAAATCGTTCGAGCGGGTGATCTCGTTGGGAACCGCGAACAGGACCAGCGGCACGCCCTTGCCCGTTTTCCACATCGCCTCGATCGCCGCGATCTTCGCCGGCTGGTGCGCGAGCGTATTGAGGCCGTGTAGGTCGCCGACCAGGATCTGCGCCGGCGCAAGCGCCGCGGCGAGCACGATGCCTGTGCGCAGCGTCTTGTGCGCCGAACCGTCCGCCGGCGCCCTGAGCAGCCGCCATGCCGAAAGCCCGGCGACGACGAATGCGGCCGTCAGTCCCGAGGCAAGCATCATGTGGGTGAAGCGGTAGGGAAACGACGCATTGAAGATCACTGCAAGCCAGTCGCCGGCGATCAGCGCGCCGTCGGCGATCACGTGTCCGGCGGGCGTTTGCATCCAGGAGTTGAGCGCGAGAATCCAGAATGCCGAGAGCGAAGTGCCGACGGCGACCAGCACCGTGGCGGTCATGTGCATCCAGCCCGGCACCCGGTTCATGCCGAACAGCATTACGCCGAGGAACGTCGCCTCGAGGAAGAACGCAGTCAGCACCTCGAAGGCGAGCAACGGCCCTGCGATGTTGCCGACCTTGAGCATGAACCCCGGCCAGTTGGTGCCGAACTGGAACGACATCGTGATGCCGGTCACCACGCCCATCGCGAAGGAAAGCGCGAAGATCCTGGTCCAGAGCCGGTAGATCGCGAGCCACTGCGGAGCGCCGGAGCGCGCGTACTGCGCGCGGAAGTACACGAGCACCCACGCCAGCGCGATCGTCAGGCTCGGAAAGAGGATATGGAACGCGATGTTGAGCCCGAACTGGGCGCGAGCGAGCATCAGGACGTCGCTGCCCTCCATGGGTTTCATTATGCGCCGCATGCTGGCGCCTGCAGTGCGACGGGCGCATGATGGCCGGTGCGTAAGGAGCGGCGGGTTGGCCCGACCAAGGGGCGGCGATGAGCGCCAGCACTGGAGAAGACGGCATGGACGCAACGCGGCAATCGGTCCCGGCGCAATGGGTCAGAGTCCACCCGCTGATGGTGCGCATCACGCACTGGGTGAACGTGCTCGCCGTCCTCGTCATGCTGACGAGCGGCTGGCGCATCTACAACGCCTCGCCCTTGTTCGAGTTCCGCTTTCCCAGGGAAATCACGCTCGGCGGCTGGCTCGCCGGCGCGATCCAGTGGCATTTCGCCGCGATGTGGCTGCTCGCCCTGAACGGCCTGATCTACGTCGGCTACGGCATCGTCTCGGGCCATTTCCGCAGAAAGCTCCTGCCGATCACGCTCCCCGCGCTGCTGCGCGACGTGCGCGA
>CAZYVT010000116.1:2046-7023 GCA_964651335.1 uncultured Enterobacteriaceae bacterium
AGGGCGTGCAGAAGGTGCTGTGGTCGATGTCGCGCTGGAACGACCGCGTGCAGGGCTGGCTGTTCGACCCGAACCGCCTCGCGCCCGAGTTTCCGGAGAGCATGATCACCGAGCCGTTCCCGTTCAACGCCTACTACGACGAGGACGAAGTGCGCGAGGTCGACGGCAAGAGCTACCAACTCGAGCTCGCGGGCCTGGTGCGCGAGAAAAAGCCCTGGAGCCTGCCCGAGCTCTACGCGCTGCCGCAGGTCTCGCAGGTGACGCGCCACATCTGCATCGAGGGCTGGAGCGCGATCGGCAAGTGGAGCGGGGTGCGCTTCTCCGAATTCCTGCAGCGCGTCGGCGCCGACCTCACGGCAAAGTACGTCGGCTTCAGGTGCTCGGACGACTACGCGACCAGCATCGACATGGCGACCGCGCTGCATCCGCAGACGCTGCTCGCGTTTCGCGTCGCCGACCAGATCCTTCCCGCCAAGTACGGTTTCCCGATGAAGCTGCGGATGCCGACCAAGCTCGGCTTCAAGAATCCGAAGCACGTCCGTGCGATCTTCGTCACCAACGAGTACCCCGGCGGATACTGGGAGGACCAGGGCTACAACTGGTTCAGCGGCTCGTAGCTCGTCTACACTGCGGCCGCATGCCCGCGGCCGCACTCCCGAAGCAGGAACTTTTCGTTCGCCTCGCCGCAGGGCACGCGGCGGCGGTCACCGTCGTCACGCCGAACCGGCGTCTCGCGCAGGAACTGGCGCGCGAGTTCGACGCATTCCAGATCGCGAACGGCCTCACGGTCTGGGAGGACGCGGACATCCTGCCGTTTGGCGCTTTCGCAGAGCGCCTGTGGGAGGACGCGCTCTACTCCGAGATCGCCGGCGGGATGCCCGCGCTGCTTGCACCCGAGCAGGAGCGCGACTGCTGGGAGCAGGTCATTGCGGAAAGCGAATGGGGCGGCAAGCTCCTCGCGCCTGCGCAGGCGGCCGCCCAGTGCGCCGACGCCTGGCGCCTGGCGCACGCCTGGCGCATCGCGGGCGCGCTCGGCAAGTTTCCGGGAAACGAAGATGCCGAGGCATTCGCCCAATGGTCAAGGGCCTATCTCGCAAGAACGCCGGGCGACATCGACGCCGCGCGACTGCCCGACGCGGTCGCGCGGCTCGTCGGCGAGCGCGCGTTGAGAAAACCAGAACAGCTCGTCGCCTACGCCTTCGACATCCTGCCGCCGCAGACCGGGGATTTCTTTCGCGCCTGCGGTGATGCCGGGATCGAGCTCGGCAACTGCGGTCCGGTGCGAAAAAACGCGAACCCGGTACGCGTTGCGTGCGCCTCGGCGCGCGAGGAGCTCGAGGCGGCGGCGCGATGGGCGCGCGCGCGGCTCGAAGCGGGCGGCGGGCGGATCGGCGTCGTCGTCCCGGAACTGCAACTGCGGTGGAGGGAAGTGGTGCGCGTCTTCTCGCGCGTGGTGCAGCCCGGCTGCCACCTGCCGGGTGCAAAGGCGCAGCCGATGCCGTTCAACGTCTCGCTCGGCGCGCCGCTTGTGGATGTCCCGCTCGTGGAGGCGGCGCTTTGCGTCCTCGAGCTGTCTTCGCGCGAGATCGAATTCGCAACCGCCTCGGGTCTTATCCGCTCGCCCTTCATCGGCGGCGCCGAAAGCGAGAGGGCGGCGCGCGCGCGGCTCGATGCCGAGCTGCGGCGGAAACTGCCTGCGCGGGTGACGCTGCCGAAACTCGTCGCGCTCGTCGATCGGTGCCCGGCGCTGCGCTCGCGGCTGGAAGCGCTGTTTGCCTGCGCGAAAGCGCATCCCTCCGGGACGCGCACCACACACGACTGGGCGGCGCACTGTACCGCGCTCCTCGAAGCGGCCGGATTCCCAGGCGAGCGCGCGCTCGATTCGGACGAATACCAGGCGCGCGCGAAATTCAATGAAACGCTCGCCGGGTTCGCGCGCCTCGAGCGCGTCGCGCAGCCCATGAACTTCGCGAGCGCGCTCGCGCGCCTGCGGCGGATGTACGCAGCCACGCTTTTCCAGCCCGAGTCTCCCGATGCTCCCGTGCAAGTCCTCGGCGTGCTCGAATCGGCGGGCCTCGAATTCGACCGCCTCTGGGTGAGCGGTCTAACCGACGAGGCCTGGCCGATGCACGCGCGTTCCAATCCCTTCATCCCGGTCGCGCTGCAGAAGAAGGCCGGAATCCCGGAAGCGTCCGCCGAGGGCTCGCTCGCGCTCGACCGGCGGATCACGGAGGGGTGGTTCGGCGCCGCATCCGAAGTGATCGTGTCATACCCGAAGATCGAGGGAGATCGGGAGCTTTTGCCAAGTCCCTTGATTTTCGAAGTTCCCCTCATCTCGGCCGTTCCTCGAGGAACGGCCGAGACCATGGAACCCCAGCACTATCGAGATGTCATTTTTGCCGTCCGCTGTCTCGAATCGATTCCTGACGGATCAGCCCCCGCTCTCGCAGGAAAGCGCGTCCGCGGCGGCACCCGTGTGCTCGCCGACCAGTCCGCGTGCCCGTTCCGCGCCTTCGCGCGCCACCGTCTCGGCGCGGAAGGGCTGGAAGCCCCCGCCGCAGGACCCGATGCGATCGCGCGCGGGCAACTGCTGCATACGCTGATGGCGCGGCTCTGGAGCGAGCTGAAAACGAGCGCAGCACTCAAGCGCGGCGTTGCGCCTGCGATCGAGCGCGCCGCCGCCGCGGCGGTTGCGGAGGCGAGGCTCGAGGGGCGGTTCGCGGCGCTCGAGCGCGAGCGCCTCGCAAGGCTCGCCCGCGAGTGGCTCGAAGTCGAAAAGGCGAGGGAGGATTTCGAAGTGCTCGCGACCGAAGAACCGCGCGAGCTGGAAGTCGCGGGACTTGCGCTGCGCGGGCGCATCGACCGGCTGGACCGCCTCGCCGACGGCTCGCACCTCCTGATCGACTACAAAACCGGCAGGCAGCTCTCGCCGCGCCGGTGGATGGGAGAGCGGCCCGACGAGCCGCAGCTCCCGCTCTACGCAGTGACCGCGAAAGAAGACATCTCCGCGGTCGCATTCGCGAAGCTGCGCCACGGCGAGATGCGCTTCATGGGCTACGCGCGCGACAAGGACGCGGTGCCGAAGCTCACGCGCTACGATTCGTGGGACGACCTGCTCTCGGACTGGAGGAAGGAGCTCGAGTCGCTTGCGCGCGGCTTTGCCTCCGGCGATGCGCGCGTCGATCCGAAGGACGGCCTCAAGACTTGCCGCACTTGCGACCTGCAGCCGCTGTGCCGCGTGCATGAGCGCCTTGCGGCGCTGGTTGAAGACGAAGAAGCCGGGGAGGGCGAATGAATCTCTCAGGCCGCTCCCCTGGGGTCGGGCAGGTTCCTCGAGATGAAGTTCTCCACCGCGCTGAGGATCTGGCCGAGCTGCGGGCGGGCGTAGGGGGTGGACTGGATCCACGCCGCGTACAACGTACCGTCGGGTTGCACCGCGAACACGCCCGGCTCGGAAAAAAGCATTGGCTCCTCGGTGTTGCTCACCGGATTCACCCCGCGCCCTTCAGAGATGTACAGGCCCGCCCTGCGCGCGTCCTCGGGATCGACGGCGTAGCCCACCCGCAGATTCTTCAGGCCCCAGTCGTTTACCGCCTTCTCCGCCCGCTCGCGCGGATCGCAGGAAAGCGCGATCACCGGCACGCCGCGCTTCTCGAACTCGGGCTCGAGGCGGTCGAGGTCGGCCACCCAGGTGCGGCACACGGGGCAGAAGAGCCCGCGGTAGAACACAACCAGGGACAATTTCTCCGGCTTTTCCCCGGCCAGATGCCAGGTTCCGCCGCCCACGAGCTCGGCATCGAGCGCGGGCATGGTGTCGGTAGGAATGACTCTCATGGTGGTTCGGGTCTCCATGGCGATGATACGTCGTTCGAGACCCGCCTCGCATGACAGAACGTATGGCTGATCAGGATCAGCGCGAGACCGCCCTCGACCCCACGCGCTCGTTCATCGTGCAGGCGCCGGCGGGCTCGGGGAAGACCGAGCTGCTGGTGCAGCGCTACCTGAAGCTCCTCGAAGTGGTGCAGAAGCCCGAGGAGATCGTCGCCATCACCTTCACGCGCAAGGCGGCCGCCGAGATGAAAAAGCGCGTGCTGGAGAAGGTGGCGCCCGAGCTTGCGCCGCGGCTTCGTATCCAGACGATCGATGCGCTGTGCGCCTCGCTCACCCGCCAGATGCCCGTGCTGGCGAAATTCGGTGCACCGCCCGAGATCGTGCAGGACGCGAGTGAGCTTTACCGGGAGGCCGCTTTTCGGGCCCTGAATGAGCTTTCTCCTCCAGTCGAGCGCCTGCTCGCGCACCTCGATAACGACGTAGCGGCCGCCGCGAGCCAGATCGCGAACATGCTCGCGAAGCGCGACCAGTGGATGCGCAAGACCGGCGTCCCGCCGACGCGGGCCGAGCTCGAAGCCGCAATGGCGTCGGAGAGAAACCGGCTGATCGCGCACGCCGCATCCTTGCTCCCCTCCTCCCTGAGGAGGGGAGTCGCCGAAGGCGACGGGGTGGTGTCGTTCGCCGCGGAAGTCTTGACGCAGAAAGGCGAATGGCGCAAGCGCAACCAGCAGGCGCAGGCACTCTCCGGCAATGAGCCGCTGCGCCTTTCGCTCAATGCGATGCTTGCGATGCCGCCCGCGGCCTACTCGGAGGCGCAATGGGCGGCGCTGGAAGCGATCCTCGCGCTCCTCGCCCCCGCGGTGGCGCAGTTGAAAGTCGTGTTCGCCGAGCGCGTGCAGTGCGATTTCACGGAAGTTGCACATGGGGCGCTGAGGGCGCTGGGCGAGCCAGACGATCCCACCGACCTGATGCTCTCGCTCGATTACCGCATCCACCACCTGCTGGTGGACGAGTTCCAGGACACTTCCTTCTCGCAGTGGGAGCTGATGGTGCGCCTCACCGCAGGCTGGCAGCCGGACGAGGCGAAGACGCTCTTCGTGGTCGGCGACCCGATGCAGTCGATCTACCGCTTTCGCGAGGCCGAGG
>CAZYVT010000117.1:0-6859 GCA_964651335.1 uncultured Enterobacteriaceae bacterium
TACCTCGCGCTGGCGGCGCGCGATGGCCTGCGCATCCGCTTTCTGATCGATACCCACACCCACGCGGACCACTTCTCCGCCACGCAGGAACTGGCGCGGCGTCTCGAAATTCCGGTCGTCATGCATCGCCAGAGCCCGGCGCCGTTCGTCGACATGCGGGTGGACGACGGCGAGATGATCATCGTCGGCAACCTGCGCCTGCGCGTAATGCACACGCCCGGGCATACGCGCGACTCGGTCTGCCTACTGCTGCCCGACCGGCTGCTCACCGGCGACACGCTGTTGATCGGCGGTACCGGCCGCACCGATCTGCCGACCGGGGACCCCGAGGCGCTGCACGCAAGCCTGTTCGACGGCATCCTGCGGCTGGACCCGAAGCTGCTGATCTACCCGGCGCACGACTACAAAAAGCAGGGACACAGTACGCTGGAACACGAGCTTGCCCACAACCCGCGGCTGCAGAAGCGCGAGCGCGCGGCGTTCGTCGAAATGATGGGCAGCCTCAACCTCGGCATGCCGACGCACCTCACCGAGGCCTTGCGCACCAACATGAGCGGGGGCAAGACCGTCGCGCAACTGCTCGCGGAAGCGGCCGCCAAGGTGTCCTTCATGTCGATGGAAGAATTGAAAATCCGGATCGAGGCGGCCGAGAGCGGCTTGCTCGTGCTCGACGTGCGCGAGCGCGACGCCTATTTGGACGCGCATATCCCCGGTGCGAAGCTGATGCCGCGCGGCCAGCTGGAACTGCGCGTGAACAGCGAGCTTCCGGATCCGACGCGACGCGTGCTCGTGTATTGCGATTTCGGCAAAGTATCCACGCTGGCGGCGGCGACATTGCGCGAAATGGGCTTCACGCGCGCGGTGGCGCTGGATGGCGGAATGATGGCTTGGCGCGAGGCCGGGTATCCGGTAAAACCCGGTATCGAGCCCTGAGGAGCGGAACATGTTTCCGGTGATCGAGGTATCAGGAACGGCATTCGAACGCGGGCGGGTGCACGGCCGTGTGGCGAAAGAGCAGGTGGCGCGCTCGGTGGAGAACTACGCGAGCCTGTTCGGTCACTGCGGCATCGGCTGGAACGACGCGCAGCGCCAGGGTGAAACGTACCGCGAGGTGATCGGCGAATTCGATCCGGAGTTGCTGGACGAGATCGAAGGCATTGCAGCGGGGGCCGGCCGCGCCGCCGCCGAGATTCTCGCGCTCAACGCACGCACCGAGATCCTGCCGCCCACGTTTCCCGGAAAACCCACCGCCGAATGGCTCGCTTCGCGTCTGGGCTGTCCGGCCGATTTCGGCGAATGCACGGCGATCGCGGTGTCCCCGGACCGCAGCGCGCCCGGCGGAACGCTTCTCGCGCAGAACTGGGACTGGCTCGGCGCGCAGCGCGAGGCGCTCGTCCTGCTGCGCATTCGCGAAACGAACGGCTCAGCTTGTCTCACGCTCACCGAGGCGGGGATGCTCGCGAAGATCGGCTTGAACGACCGCGGCTTCGGCGTCTGCCTCAACATCCTGCGCTCCGAGGACGATGGCGCGCGACCGGACGTTCCGGTGCACGTGCTGCTGCGTGCGTTGCTCCGGTGCGCGTCGGTGCAGGATGCGATCCAATTCGCGTACCGGATCCGCGCCGGCGCCTCATCGAACGTTCTTTGCGCGGATACCTCGGGAGACGCGGCTTCGCTCGAACTGGCGCCGGCCGGGATGCACGTCGTGCGCGACGCCGGCGGAACGCTCTGCCACACCAATCATTTCCTCGCGCCCGGCGCGCAGCCGTCCGAGGTTGCGCTGCCGCCCAGCCTGTCGTCGCGGCCGCGCCTGGAATGCGCGCGACGTCATGCCGCCTCGCGTGCGAAACTTGGCATCGCGGAGCTGCAGGCGTTGCTGCGCGACGAGACCGACGGATTCCTTTCGGTTTGCCGCCGCCCGGATCCCTCGCTTCCCGAAGAGGCACGCATCGAATCGGTCGCTTCCGTGATCATGGAACTTGCGCGCGGCGTGATGCACGTTGCGCCCGACGTGCCTTCGAAGGTGGAGTACGAGACGGTCACGCTCGCGGCCGACACTGTTGCTGCGTGACCCTCTCTGACCGGGAACGATGAAGGACGTCGAAGTGCTTGGCTGCTACTGCTTCGATCGCGGCAAGTGGTCGCTCCTGTTCACGGATCCGCGGTTCCCCGACGACTGGAGCAGGCTTCCCTAACCAGATATCATCGTCCACGACTTTCGGGGGGAAGTTGGACAAGACGTTTGGCCGGTACCGGATCACAGGCGAGCTCGGGCGCGGCGCCATGGGCACGGTGTATCGCGCGGTGGATCCACTGATCCAGCGCGAGGTGGCGATCAAGACGCTGCTGCCGAACCTCCCCGAGGACGTGATGGCCGAAGTGCGGGAGCGGTTCCTGCGCGAGGCGCGCTCGGCCGGCCGGCTCAATCACCCCAACATCGTCACCATCTTCGACGTGGGCGAGCAGGAGGGCGTCGCCTACATCGCGATGGAGATGCTGCTGGGCCGTTCGCTCCAGCAGATGCTGCGCGATCCCGAGCCCTTGCCGCTGGACACCACTGCCGAGCTTGCCGCGCAGGTCGCCGACGCGCTCGAGCACGCGCACCAGCATTCCATCGTGCACCGCGACGTGAAGCCGGCAAACGTGATGGTCGGGCCCTCCGGGCGCAGCAAGCTGACCGACTTCGGCGTCGCCTACGTGTCCACCTCGACGTTGACGCAGGTCGGCACCGCGCTCGGCTCGCCGCGCTACATGTCGCCCGAGCACGTGCTCGGCCTGAAGGTGGACCCGCGCTCGGACGTGTTCTCGCTCGGCGTGGTGCTGTACGAGATGCTGGCGCGACGCACGCCTTTCGACCGTCCGGAGGACAGCAACGTGCTCGCGGTCCTGGACCGGATCGCCCGTGAGCCGCACGTCCCGGTGCGCGAGATCGATCCCCGAATTCCCGCGGCCTTCGATCAGATCCTGCAACGTGCGCTCGCCAAGCGGCCCGAGGAACGCTACCAGCGCGCGGGAGACCTGGCGCAGGACCTGCGCAACTACCGCAGCCTCGATCGCTCGAGCGCCACCGCTTATGAGGCGACGGTGGCGCTGCAAGTACGGCCCGCGCCGCAGCCGGGCGCACACAGTCAGCTCGTCGAGGACATCGTCGCGTTTGAGCGCAAGCTCGATCGCGAGGCGGAGACACGCAAGCAGGCAGTGGAAGAGGAGCGCAGGAGGAGGCAGGAGGAATTGCGCTTGCAGGCCGAGGCCGCGGAACGCCGGCGCGCGGAGCAGGCGCGTGCCGCGAGCGCGGCGGCCCAGGAGCCGCCGGGACGGCGCAGCGGCGCGCTCGACATGCTCAGGAATCTGGCCGCGACCCTGCCGCCAAAAGAGGACCAGGCGATCGTCCGCGCCAAGGCCATCGCGTTCCTCGACCAGGGCATGCGCGCGGCCGCTCAGTACTTTGCCGAGTTTGCGCGGCAGATCAACTCGATCGGCCCGCGCGCCGCGCGTCCGTACGATTACCTGTATCTCGGCCGCTTGCCCGCCGTCTCGCTTGCGGAGGCGTGGTCCGACAGCCGGCCTCGCCGCGTGGAGGGCAATGATTGCTGCGAGCGCGTCATGTTGAAGTACCGCATCCGGCCTGATCCGCCGGCGAGCGTCACCCTGCAGAAGGACGACATCCTTCACTGCGAAAATTATCTGAAAGCGATGAAAACCGCTTTCCGGACGCGAGTCGTGGCGAAGAACGATTTCGGCCAGGCGACGGGCGCCGCCTTCACGGTGAGCGGCGGCCTGCTGTGCGAGCTGGACCTGCGCGCCGATTACGACGCTCGCACGGTCACCGTGGAACTGAAGAACGTGCGGCGGCCGGGCAATCAACAGTGCCGCGTCGCGGCCGACGAATTGAAGGACCTGTCGGACGACCTCGGCCGCTACATGCTCGGCGCGGATGACGAGTTCGAGAAGCTGCTGCGCCGCGGCGGGTAGGCTCCAGGAAAAGCACGCCCGGCACCGCGGCGACCCGGAAGAGGGGATCGGTGATCAAGCCGGACGGTAGGCGCTGCCGTCGGGCTTGAAGCTCACGCCAAAGATCTTCTCGGCCTGCTCTCTCGAGTAATACCCTCGCATGACATCGCGCGCGACCCTCGCAGGATCGCGTTTCATCGGATCGCCGTAACCGCCACCGCCGGGCGTGGAGACGCGAACGACGTCCCCGGGGCGCATCTGGATGTCCTGGTCCTTCGAGAGGTGCAGCGGTCGGTAGACTTCGCCGCCGCGCTCGATCGCGACCCTGTTCACGCCGCCGTTCGCACCGCCCAGCGCGCCGAGCGGACCGGTGCGGCCGTGATCCATCACCATGGAAGCGCGCGCCTCGCCGCGCCGCACTCTTATCGCGTAATTGACGCCGAATCCGCCGCGCGCTTCTCCTGCGCCGCCGGAACCCTCGTTGAGCGCGAATTCCTCGAACAGGACCGGGTAGTACTGCTCCATCACCTCGATCGGCGGCATTTTCGAGATGCCGATGGTCGAGCAGCCGTTGGAAATGCCGTCCGAAACGGGACTCCCGCCGTAGCCCCCGCCGGTGAAGAGATACATCACGTACGAGCGGTCGCGCCGCGGATCGTGGCCGCCGATGGCGAGATTTCCCGAGGTGCCCGCCGGCGCCGCGAACAGATCCTGCGGGATCGCCTTGGTGAGTGCGTTGAATACCGCTTCGGCGATTCGCTGGCTCACTTCAGCGGCGCAACCGGAAACCGGGCGCGGGTACTTCGCGTACAGAAACGTGCCCTCCGGCTCGATCACCTTGAGCGGCTCGTAAGTGCCGGCGTTGATCGGCACGTCGGGAAAGACGTGCTTTACGGCGAGGTAGACGGATGAAAGCGTGGTCGCAATCACCGAGTTCATCGGGCCGCGGCAAGGCGGCGAGGAGCCCGTGAAGTCGAAGGTGAGGTCGTTGTCTTGCGTTTTCGTGACCTTTAACCAGATATGGAGCGGTTCATCGACGACGCCGTCGGAATCCACGATCGAGTGACCCTCGTAGGTCCCCGCGGGAATCCGCGCGATCTTGGCGCGCATCTGCTGCGCGGCACGCTGGCGCAGCTCCGCGATCGCTTCCTCCACCGTATCGGCGCCATAGCGGTCGAGGAGAGCGGTGAGGCGCTTCTCGCCGATCGCGAGCGCTGCGCCCTGCGCCTTGATGTCGCCGATGCGCTGGTCGGCAATGCGGATGTTCGAAAGGATGATGGCGAGTATTTCCTGGTCCATCACGCCCTTCTTGTAGAGCTTCACCGGCGGCAGCCGCAGCCCCTCCTGCTCGACCTCGGTGGCGTTGGCCGAGAACCCGCCCGGCACCATGCCGCCGAGGTCCGGCCAGTGCCCGGTGTTGGCGAGCCAGGCCCAGAGCTTTCCGCGGTAGAAAAACGGCTTCACAAAGCGCACGTCCATCAAGTGCGTGCCGCCGAGGTACGGGTCGTTGACGATGAACACGTCCCCGGGGTCGAGCGTCCAGCCGTTCGCGCGCGCTCGCTCGATCAGCATGCGGGTCGAGAACTGCATGGTGCCGACAAAGACAGGCAGTCCAAGATCGCCCTGCGCGATCAGCGAACCGTCCTCGCACGCATAGATCCCGTCCGAGCGGTCCATGCCCTCCGAAATCACCGGCGAGAACGCAGCCCTGCAGAAGGCGAGATCCATCTCGTTGCACACCTGCTGCAGGCCGTTCTGGATGACGGCGAGGGTGATGGGGTCGAGGATCGTTTTCATGGAGTCCGGATTGTAACGAGGGAATAGCTCGTGCTCCGTCCGCCCCCGGGTTCCCGCTTGAGTATTCCGCGCTCCACGAGATCCGTGATGTCGCGATGAGCGGTATCCTGGGAACAGCGGTTCATCTTCGCCCACTTGCCGCTGGTGAGCTTTCCTTCGAACCCGTCGAACAGCCGGTTGATGACGTTCCTCTGGCGCTCGTTGATGCGCTGAGTGGCGTTCGCCTCCCAGAAGCGCGCCTTGTTCAGGGTGCCTTGCAGGATGTTCTGCGAATTGCTCAGGGCGCGGGAGAAGCAGCCGAGGAACCATTCGAGCCACGCCGTCACATCGAGGGTCCCCTTTTGCGTTCGCTCGAGGATCTCGTAGTAGTCGTTTCGTTCCCGCCGGATCTGGGACGACATGCTATAGAAGCGCTGCGTGCTCCGTTCGGAGCGGGCCAGTACCATGTCAGCAACCGCTCTCGCGATGCGGCCATTGCCGTCGTCGAACGGGTGAATCGTGACCAGCCACAGGTGCGCGAGGGCCGATGTCAGGACCGGATCAGACCCGGACGCGCGGCTGAACCAGCCGAGGAACGCTTCAATCTCTGCGTTTACCCGTTCCGCCGGCGGCGCGACGAAGTGGACTCTTTCCTTGCCAATCGGTCCGGAGACGACCCGCATGGGCCCTTCACGGTCATCGCGCCAGGCGCCGACGGCGATCCGGCGCATGCCGCTGCGTCCGGTGGGAAAGAGCGCCGCATGCCAGTCGAATAATCGCCGCCGGGTCAGCCGGCGCGCAAAATTCCGGGTTGCGTCGAACATCATCTCGACCACGCCCTCCACGTGTCGATCCGCGCGCACGAGGCCCGCCACATCCATGCCGAGGCGGCGCGCGAGGGACGATCTGACCTGGGCACGGTCGAGTCTCTCGCCTTCGATCTCGCTTGTCTCCAGGACGTCTTCAGTCAGAGTCGCGAGAGTCGCTTCTTCCCGCAACTGAAAGCCGAGTGCCCGCATGCGGCCGAGCAGGAGCCCCTGCTGGTGGCGTGCGGCGGCCAGGGAGGTGGCGATTTGCCGCTCATCCCATGTCCACTGGGGCCAACCTGGCAGTTCCCAGACGTACACCGTAA
>CAZYVT010000118.1:0-2218 GCA_964651335.1 uncultured Enterobacteriaceae bacterium
ATTCTGCAACGGCTGGGCCAGCTTCCCGAAACGCGGTGAAGACACCTAACCCTTCCTATATGGACTCCCCCCGAGAAGGAAGAGGCTGATCGTTTTTTCTGGCGGTAGGGGCGAGCCTGCAGGCGTATATCCGGCATCTGTTGTGGGCTCTATGCGGCCCGTGCCGACATGGAATCTGCGCACCGAGCGCCAGACGCTGCGAGCGGCAGGCGTGAAGCTGCCGTAAGAGTTATCGGCGTCAATCGGTGTGGGGGCGACCCGGTTTGCCATGATGGGCGATCGGTCTCTTGGCAAGGCTCAGGAAGAAGTTCTCATTGGTGAAGCGATCTCAGGCGGCGATCTCGAAGCTGGTGCGCTCGAGTTTCTTGTTCGGGCGGCGCACTGGCTCGCCGTAGGGCCGCGCGTCGCGCAGTGTGGCGTAGCAGATGCGCGCGAGCTTGTTGGCCAGCGCACAGGCGGCCTTGTTGTGCTTGGAGCGCGCCTGCACGCCGAGGGCCCAGTGGCGAAGCGCGTCGATGTTCTTTCCGGCGGTGACTGCGCGGGCGGAAGCATGCAGCACCGAGCGTGCGCCGTGGGTCAGCAGCATGCGCAAGTACCGGTCCCCGCGCTTGGAGATGCGCCCGAGTATGCGTGTATTGCCCGTGGAGCGCTCCTTGGGCGTGAGCCCGAACCAGGAGGCGAAGTGGCGCGCATCGCGAAAGTGCCGAACGCTCCCGCTGGTGGCGGCCACCATGGCGGTGGCGGTGAGAAGCCCCACGCCGGGGATGGTGAGCAGCCGTGTGCAGGCGTCCGAAGCGCGCGCGACGACGGTCAGTTCGCGCTCGAGCTGCGCGACGCGCGCCTCCAGCAGCCGGATCTCCTCGACGAGCAGTTTCATGGTGCTACGGATGAGCTCGGGCACGCCCGAGTGCGGGTCCGCGAGCACCCGCGCGATGCGCTCCACGCCCAAGCGCGCGCCCTGCGCGATGACGATGCCGAACTCGCGGCAGAATCCGCGCAGCGCGTTGATGCGCGAGGTGCGCGTACCCATCCACAGTGACCGCGTGCGGTGCAGCCCCTGGAGCGCCTGCTGCTCGATCGACTTCACCTTCACCGGGACGATGTCGGCGCAGTGCGCGGCTTCCAGCAGCGCGCAGACATCGACCGCATCGGTCTTGTTGCGCTTTACGTAGGCGCGCACGTACAGTGCGGGAAGCAGCCTCACCTCGATCCCGAGCGCATTGAGCCACCGCGCCCAGTGATGCGCCGAGCCACAGGCCTCCATGACCACCAGGCCAACGGCGCGGTTGGCGAACCAGCGCTCGAACTGGGTGCGCGTCAGGCGGTGCTCTTCGGTCACGCGCCAGTTGCCATCGGCCACGGCGAGCTGGAACACGGCATTGGCGACATCGATTCCCACGACGGGCAAAGCGGCGGTAGCATTCATCTCGGACTCCCCTTTGGTTGAGTGCTGACACCCCACACCACATGAGGCCAGCGGGCACGATGATGCCGAAAAACAAGACCGGGGGGAGTCCATCCCATCATTGCTGCGGACGGGCCGCCAGCGCGGCGCCGATTCAAGCGTAATCGTGGCGCGCCGCAGAACAACACGTTAAGCACCACAAAATGGCGCGAATGGCAGACACCGATTCGTCGATTCGTGGCTTCTTGCTCAACGAAGTCCTGCGCTTCGTGAACTGCGCTCGCACTCAGCAAGGTGTCCTGCGAATCGCTGTCGTCGGCTCCTTGACGAGAGAAAAGGACAATCCAAAGGACGCGGACGTTTTGGTCACCGTGGATGCCGATGCCGATCTCACCCCATTGGCGTCCGCCGGTCGAAGACTAAAGGGTCGAGCCCAAAGCAGAAACAGAGGCGCAGACATATTTCTTGCCGATCCAGCCGGTAATTACATCGGCCGTACCTGCCACTGGCGCGAGTGTCGCCCTGGCATCCGAGCGTCCTGCGATGCACGGCACTGTGGACGCCGCGCTTTCTTGCATGACGATCTCGACGATGTCACGCTCGACAGCTCGCTGATCAAGGCACCGCCGCTTGAGCTCTGGCCAAACATTGTGCGACGTGTTGAACTTCCAAAGGATTTAGAGGCGCAGCTTGTTCAGCCAATCGAGGGGCACATCGCGCGCACCGGTGTTCGTGGTGCCTAACCGCACGATCGACCAGACCGTTTGCCAGCGGCGCTGCCGCCAGCAAACGGCTGGCCATCGTGAACGTTAG
>CAZYVT010000118.1:2318-6706 GCA_964651335.1 uncultured Enterobacteriaceae bacterium
GTTAGAGCCCAGCAAGATCGGCCTTGCCGTAGCTGCGATATGTAGCTACAATGTCCATATGTTCACCTGGGACAACGCCAAGCGAAAGGAGAACCTGGAAAAACACGGTATCGACTTCGCGGACGCCGAGAAAATCTTCGCTGGCTACACGGCGACAGCTGAAGACACCCGTGAGGGCTACGGTGAACAGCGATTCCTCACGCTGGGCTTGCTTCACGGAGAAGTCGTTTCCGTAACGCACACTCCGCGCAAGGACGACGATCACATTATCTCAATTCGCAAGGCGCCAAAACATGAAACACGCTTCTACTTCTCACAAGTCCCGGACTGACGTCAAACGCCTGAAGTCGATGAAGGACTCTGCAATCGTCATCGACAAGGATGCTCCAGAGTGGACACCCGAGATGTTTGCTCGCGCGATTATCCGAAAAGGTCTCAAGCCGGCGCAGACGAAATCTCTGCTGTCGCTGCGCGTGGACTCGGATGTCCTGGCGTGGTTCCGGGCTCAGGGTCGCGGTTATCAGTCGCGCATGAACGCTCTGCTCAGGGCCTTCATGAAGGCCCATAAGTGAGCGGTCGATGGCTGGGCTCTAATCGCGTGGTGGAGAACGACGCGCGGCAAGAGCAGCCGCGCGCGGCTCACGACGGACGTCAGGCTGCCGTAGAAAGGATTGAGAATACTTGATCCGAAGCGATAACGCCCGACGCGTCCTGTTGAGCCTCACGGCGCTGATCTTCCTCGTTATCGCCGTGCGCGCCGTGTTTGCGCCCGAACAGATGGCTGCTGGCTTGGGTTACGTCCTGATCGGGTCAAATGGCTATAGTGAGTTCTATGCCATCTACCTTGGCATCTGGCTTGCGACTGCCATACTCGCGGTCTTTGCGGCGGTTCGCGTTCGCCAGCCGCTCATCGGGGACCTCGTGGCGATGTTCGTCCTCGCGCAGCCCGCAGGGCGTTTGTTTGCGCTTGTCCGCTTTGGTCCCCCGGAAGGTCTGCTGCTGGCCATGTTTGCCCTTGAGGCAATCGGAGGGTTACTCATTCTTTGTGTGCGACCGTCAGCCTGACCCCGGCCCGAGAGCGATGCTTTTCAGCCGGCGCTGTGCGCCTTCGTCCGCGCGCTTTGACCGGCCCAAGGCGGTTGCAGTGGACGCGGCCGCCTTCCGCCGACTGCGCCGCGGAAGCTAGGCGCTGGGCTCATTGAGGACGAGCGGTGGACCAAGCAAGGATCGCCAAGAGCCGTGCCATCTATGCCACTTCGATCACTTTGGGCCAAGGCGTCGACGATCCGCGAGTGATGCAGGCGTTCGCCACTGTCCCGAGGGAGCGCTTCGTTAGGGACGGCCCTTGGAATATTTTCACGCCCAGCGGCTACGTCGAGACCGCCTCTGCCGATCCAACACTTCTGTACCAGGACGTCGTCGTCGCGCTTCAACCTCAGAAGCGAATCAATAACGGTCAGCCAAGTCTTCATGCTCGATGCCTCGCCGCCGCCCGTGTCCAGGCCGGCGACCGCGTTCTTCACATCGGCTGCGGATCCGGGTATTACACGGCGCTACTCGCCGAATTGGTGACGGAGAACGGATCCGTCATCGCTTGGGATACAGAACAGCCCCTTGCCGTGGCCGCCACGCAAAACCTGCGCGGCTGGGCTCATGTCACCGTTGGCTGTCGATCGGGCACGGTCTCGCCGATCCCGGAAAGCGACGTGATCTATGTGAGCGCCGGTTGTACCCAGCCACTGAAGATTTGGGCCGACGCGTTATTGCCGGGCGGGAGGCTGGTGTTTCCCTTGACGCCGGGGTGGGACTACGGAGGAATGCTGAAGGTCACCCGTCATGCGAACGGATATGACGCCGATTTCGTTTGTACGTGCTCATTCATCCCTTGCGATGGCGGCTCTCATGCTGGGATGGAGGCGAAACTCCGCGAGGCCTTCTCCAGAGGAGGCACCGAAAATGTATCGTCCCTGCATTTCGGTGCAGCGACGCGGGATATCGACTGTTGGTTCGCGGGCGACGGTTGGTGGTTGTCGAGCGCTCCGAATCTTGACGACGTTCCGTATGACCGGCCGGGGAGATAGCTCATGAGCCCTGGCAAGCTGCTGCGGGCGCATCAGGTGATCGAGTGACTGCAGACGTCTGGGCGGCAGGCGACCTCTACGAGCCCTACGTTGGACGCTGGAGCAGGCTCGTGGCGCGCGAATTTCTCGGCTGGTTGTCCGTGCCGGCGGAGAAGGACTGGCTGGACGTTGGCTGCGGCACGGGCGCTCTTACGCAAGTGATTCTCGCAGTGTGCGAGCCTCGCGCCGTAAGGGGCGTGGACCCTTCGGCAGGATTCATCGAGTACGCGCGGGCGCGCACTTCGAGTTCACTCGCGTCCTTTACCGTTGGAGATGCGCAAGGCTTGCCGGTCGGTACGGCGAGCTTTGACGCCGCCGTCGCGGGCCTGGTCCTCAATTTTGTGCCGCAGCCGGCCCGCGCCGTCGCCGAGATGGCCCGTGCGGTGCGGCCGGGCGGCACCGTGGCCGCATACGTCTGGGACTATGCGGGAAAGATGGAGCTGATGCGCTATTTCTGGGATGCGGCAGTGGCCCTGGACGCGAGCGCTTTCGACCTCGATGAAGGCCGCCGGTTTCCGGTCTGCGCGCCCGCACCGCTTGGCGATCTGTTCAAGGATGCCGGCTTGCGCGAAGTCGAAATACGGCCGATTGACGTTGCGACGCGGTTCCGCGATTTCGATGACTATTGGTCTCCCTTCCTCGGGGGCCAGGCTCCGGCGCCGGGCTACGCGATGTCGCTCGGCGAAGAGCGCCGCGGCGCCCTCCGGGAGCACATTCGTTCCCGCCTGCCGATTGCTGACGACGGCTCCATCGCACTGGTCGCGCGCGCCTGGGCGGTTCGGGGGCGTGTCCCGCAGTGAATACGCCGGGGTCGCGGTAATTCGTCGCGATGAACCGTGGTCGCGGGCCCGGCCAACGCCGTACTCGAATTTCATGCCATATTGATGCGGGTCCAACAGAATGCCGACAAAGGGGGACCATGATCAGGAATATTCTCATCGCGCTCGCCGCGGTTGTTCTCGCCGGCTGCGCAGGAATAGACCAGAAAGCTTCATCGCCCGATTTCTCCAGGGAGCGGCTGGAAGCCCTCGCCGCCCGGGTGCGAGCCGACGTTCAGGACAAACGCATTCCCGGTGCGGTCATGCTGGTCGCGCGCAACGGCCGCGTCGCCTATTTCGAGGCGGTCGGCATGCAGGATCCGAAGAGCGGAACGCCGATGCAGAAGGATTCGATTTTCCGCATCTACTCGATGACCAAGCCGATCGTGTCTGTCGCCGCGATGATGCTGGTCGAGGAAGGGCGGATGCAACTCGCCGATCCGGTGTCGAAGTACTTGCCCGAATTGAAGGGCCTCAAAGTAGGCGTCGAGACGAAGGATGCTACCGGCAAAGCAGTTCTGGAACTGGTTCCGTCGAGGCGCGAGATGACGGTGCAGGACTTGCTGCGGCACACGTCCGGGATTGCCTACGACTACTTCGGCAAGTCGCTGGTGAAGGACGCGTACAAGGCGAACAAGGTGGACGATTGGGATCAGACGAACTCCGAGTTCGTGCAGCGTCTGACCAAGGTCCCGCTGCACCACCAACCGGGCAGCACGTGGGAATACAGCCTGTCTACGGACGTGCTCGGACACCTCATCGAGCGACTCACCGGCAGCACGCTTGACCGATTCGTCGAGGCGCGCATCCTCGAGCCGCTGGGCATGAAGGACACGGCGTTCCAAGTCGAGCCGGCAAAGCACGGGCGCATTGCCGAGGCTTTGGCAAGTGACTCCGATGCAAAGGGAATGCACTGGGAGCAAGTTCGCTCGCCACGCAAGCGCCTCTCAGCCGGCGCCGCACTGCTGTCGACGGCCGAAGATTATTTCCGGTTCACGCAGATGCTGCTGAACGGCGGCGAGCTGGACGGCGTGCGGCTCCTCTCGCGCAAAACCGTCGAGTACATGACCTCCGATCATCTTGGCGCCGTACGCGGGCCGGCGTATCTGCCGGGGCCGGGCCATGGCTTCGGTCTCGGATTCGCGGTACGCACTGCAGCAGGCGAATCGAACACGCCGGGTTCAGTGGGCGACTACTGGTGGGGTGGGTATGGCGGAACGTACTTCTGGGTGGACCCAAAGGAAAAGCTGATCGCCATCTGGATGATGCAATCGGTGGGGAACCGCAGCTACTACCGCATGCTCTACCGCACCATGGTCTATAGCGCAATGCAGTAGCAGCTTGCCATAGTTCAGTCGCCGAGCACCGCCTGCAGCCCTTCGATGTCGAGGATCCGCACGTGCTTCTGCTGCACCTCGATCACGCCGTCGTCCTGGAAGCGCGAGAACAG
>CAZYVT010000119.1:0-6620 GCA_964651335.1 uncultured Enterobacteriaceae bacterium
CCTTGATCACGTGCTTGAGCTTGCGCGTCTTGTCGTCCACGATCACCAGCGCCGACTGCTGGTTCTTCGCGCTCCAGACCGAGAACCAGACCTCGTCCCCCGCCTTGTTGTACTCCGGCTGCACGACGCGCTTGGCGCCCTCGGTGACGCCGGCCCATTCGGCGATCGGCAGGATCTCGGGTTTCTTGTCGAGGTTACCGATGTCGAATACCGCGACCGATTGCGCAATCTTCGAATCAGGATTGAGCGGCGTGTCGACCCACAGGTTCTTCGATTTCGGATGGGTCTTGATGAACAGGTTGCCGCCACCCTGTCCGTCAAGGTACTGGACCACCTTCCAGGCGTTGCCCTTGTTCTTCACCGGGTCGGTGCCGATGAGCGCGATCTTCTCGCTGCCCAGGTGCCCGGTCGCCCAGACCGGCCCGAACTTCGGATGCTCGAAGTTGGCGCCGCGCCCGGGGTGCGGGATCTTGTCGACATCGATCAACTTCTCGAGCTTGCCTTCCTTGGTGTCGACGACCGCGATCTTGTTCGACTGGTTGGCCGCGACCAGAAAATAGCGCTTGGTCGAGTCCCAGCCGCCGTCATGCAGGTACTTGGCGGCCTCGATCTCGGTGGTCGTCAGATTGCTGATGTCGCTGTAGTTGACGAGCAGGATCTTGCCGGTCTCCTTGACGTTGACGACGAACTCGGGCTTGGAGTGCGTGCCGACGATCGATGCGACGCGCGGCTCGGGGTGGTACTCCTGGTCGCCCACCGTCATGCCGCGGGTGGCCATGATCTTGAGCGGCTCGAGCGTGTCGCCCTTCATGATCACGTACTGCGGCGGCCAGTAGGCGCCCGCGATCGCGAGCTTGTCCTCGTAGCCCTTGGCTCGGGAAGTCTCGACCGAGCGCGCTTCCAGTCCGATCTTGATCTCGGCGACGTTGTCGGGCTTCGGCATCCACAGGTCGATCAGGTTGAGACGGCCGTCGCGCCCGATCGTGTACACGTAGCGCTTCGAGCCCGAGGTGCGCGAGATGTGCACCGCGTAGCCGGTCTTGACGATATTGATGATCTGCTTGGTGTCGCCGTCGATCAGCGCCACTTCGCCGGTGTCGCGCAGCGTGGTGACGAAGATGTTGTCGATGTTGAAGTTGTTTTCCTTCTTCTTCGGCCGCTTGTCGACCGGGACGATCACTTTCCAGGTCGACTTCATCTGCCCCATGCCCCACTCGGGCGGGGTCGGCGGCGTGTTCTGGATGTAGCGCGCCATCAGGTCCACTTCGGCGTCGTTCAACTCGCCCGCGGTGCCCCAGTTCGGCATCCCGGCGGGCGAGCCGTATTTGACGAATACCTTGAGAATCTCGGTGCCCTTGGCGAGGGTGATCTCAGGTGTGAGCGGCTTGCCGGTGGCGCCTTTCCTCAGCACGCCGTGGCAGCCGGCGCAGCGCTCGAAATAGATGACGCGCGCCTTGTCGAACTCCGCCTTGGTCATCGGCGGCGCCTTCGGGTTGATGTCCTGGTACATGTCCTCGGTCGCCAGCGGCGAGCCTCCGGCCTGGTAGCGGATCTCCGGCTCGGTGACCGGGAAGCGTTCGGGCCGGGTCGGCTGGGCAAATGCGGTTGCCACGGCGAAGGGCAGGGCGGCCAGGACGGCGCCGCGGACGAGGGTACGGTTGCGCATGAATCCTCCTTGCGAATCAAAGTCGTTCTGCCCGCGCAGCTTAGTGTGCCGGCGGCGGACGGCTTTAATCCAGATCAAGTCTTCGTGGACAGGGCAGGGCGCCGGGTCAGTCCGGCCGATCGAAGGCGAGCCTGATGCCGAGATAGACGAAGAAGGCTCCAATGCATCGAGTGAACCATGCCGCGAGCCTGCTGCGCTCGAAACCCGCGCCAAGCCGTGCCGCGGACCAGGCGACGAACAGGTTCCAGAGCGTGCCGTTCAGGTTGAACACTGCGCCGAGGAACAGGAACGCAAGCGGTTTGTTCGCAGCGTCCGCGTCGATGAACTGGGGCAGGAAGGCGAGGAAAAACAGAGCCACCTTCGGATTCAGAACGTTGGTCAGGAATCCCTGCACAAACACGGTGCGCAGCGCAACGGGCGCAAGCGCAGGCGGCCTCACCGTCGGATGCAAGGCGCCTGAAGAGCGAATGAGGGAAAAGCCGACGTAGACCAGGTAGGCTGCACCGATGAATTTCAACAGCGTGAACGCGGTCGCCGAAGCTGCAAGTACGGCCGAAAGCCCGAGCGCCGCCGCCGTGACGTGCACCAGGCAGCCGGCGCCGACGCCCAGCGCAGCAGCGGCACCGGCTCGCCCGTCCTGCGCGGTGCTGCGCCCGATGATGTACAGCATGTCGGGCCCCGGGGTGATATTCAGCAGCACGCCAGAGGCCACGAACAGCAGAAAGTCGTGAGTGCCGAACATCAAGGGCTGGCGATCCGCGTCAGCGGTGCGCGCGCCGCGCTGAGAGCGCCGCCTTCAGACGCGAGACCAAGGCCAGTCCGGCCTCATCATCGCCCGGAGCGTACGAGCGAATGATCTTCTCGACGGACGAAAGCGAGGGGCGGTCGGATTGCGGCAACTTCTCGAGTCCCGCCTCGTCGATGAGACTGAGCTGGGTCAGCGCCTGCGCTCGCTGCTCGAGGAGCTTGGTGAGTTGCTCGTCGCAGCGCGCGATCGGCGTCGGGTAACGACGGATTTCCTCGTTCAGTTCCCTGCTTCGGGATTCCAGGTGGCTTCGCAGGGCCGCCCATGCTTCGCGGATCGGGTCGGAGGCAATACTCACCACGGCCTCACAGCGATCCGCATGGCAGGACGCACGCACGTCATAGCTTCCGCTCCATGATCACGCTGGCCGCTTGCAGCGCGTTGCTATTCGATCCAGGCGATGAACTCCGCGAGCGCCGCTTCCTCGGAGAGGCTTCGGGCAGCGGCGCGGACGCCCGACGGAACCCAATCGGGGAAGGGGAGTTCTTTGGTCACGTGGCGTCCCGAACTCGTGTGGACCTCGCGCAGCCGCGCAAGGCGATCCGATGGAAGTCGGCCCGCCGCGCGCACAAGGGCAGGCCACAGCCGCCGATGGACAAAAGTGACCTTGCCCCTGATCAGGCGACACACGAGGACATCGTCGTTGTCCCGGACTGCTCGCGTGACCGCGAAGATCTCCTGACTTTTCGGATGAGACCACCAGCTACCCCACACCGGCTCTCCAGCGATGACCTCGGCAAGCGACGGGACCGGCCCTTGCGCTGCCTCGAGTACGACGCCGCGCTTAAGAATGAATGCGAGAGCTTGCCGTGAAGTCATCGGCACGGTGCCTTTCTGTCGGCCCAACGATCCGAATGAGGCGCGCGCGGCGTTTCCTGCCGCGCGCCGCCGTCGGTCGAAGGGTCAGACTGGTTCATTGACGACCGCCTCGATCCGATAACCATCCGGGTCGACAACGAAGGCGGCGTAATAGTGCTCGCCGTATTCTGGCCGCAACCCGGGCGCGCCGTTGTCTTTCCCCCCGTGCTGCAGCGCTGCTTCGTGGAAGCGCACCACGGACTCACGTGACGGGGCGGCAAGAGCGACGTGAAAGCCGGGGCCGGGCACAACCACTCCGCTTGATCGAAGCTTGATTGCGAGCTTGTCACCGCCGCCGGGACGGCCATAGCCTACGGCTGTATTGTCGGTCCATACGCGGACGTAGCCGAGCGCAGAGAGTGCAGCATCGTAGAAGGCGGCCGAGCGGGCGAGGTCTGTGACGCCGAAAGACAGATGGTGAAGCATGTGTGCGGTGCGGTCTAGAGTTCGCGGTGACCCGCGCGAATGAGCGCGCGCAGCAGCGCTTGCCAGGCGGCCGTGTCGATCGCCGTTTTTGTCACCGATCTCCCCCGGCCGCTCATATCTCCCGTGTCTGCAGGCTCACAGTAGCTTGTACGCGCTGAGCAGGACTCTCCGCGCCTTTCTTTCGGCGGTGGCCACGGCGATCGTCCTATTTAGCCACTCCAGGTACGACGCCCCCGTCTCGAAGCGCATGATCGTGCGGAAAAAGTACTTCGCCGGGTCCACGTCCTCGCCGTGTGCCAGTGCCGCGAGAACTTCGCTCGATCCGTGACGGTAGCCCTGGCTTACCACACGGACGAGACCTCCGGCCTGCTCCTTCAAGGCGTAACGCGCGTCGAGGTCCAGGACCCCGTCCTTGCGCGCGATCTGCCAGTCGGCGCCGCCGGGCAGCACCTCGCCACGCATCCCGGGCCCTTCGAATGTTCCGCCCAGGATGCTGACCACACGACGCTCGCCGAGTGGCGCCGCGCCCATCGACACGACTTCGCCAACGTCCACGGCGAGATTCATCAGGAAATCAAACCGCAGCGTCATTCACTCTATCGTCCTCTTCCCATCAATCTCGTGAAATGCGAAAACGACATCAGGCCAGCCGGGCCGAGACAGGGTTGCCAGATTCACTCAGGCTTGATGCCCGCTTCACGCACCAGGCGGCCGGCGGTGTCCGATTCCTGCCTGAGAAACGCCGCGAACGCCTCGGGCGTACTCGCCACGATGTCGAAGCCGCGGCCCGTCAACGCCGCCTTCACATTTGCATCGGCGAGCGTTCTCACCACCTCCTGGTGCAGGCGCGCGAGGATCTCCTTCGGCATGCCCGCGGGCGCGAGCAGCCCGAACCAGGTCTTCGCCTCGAAGCCCGGCACCGTTTCGGTCGCGGCCGCCAGCTCCGGGAACTGCGGGATGCGCGTCTTCGCCAGCATCGCGATCGCCTTCATCTTGCCCGACCTTACGTGCTGCTCGTACAGCGGCAGCGTGCCGAACACGATGTTCACGTGCCCGCCAAGGAGGTCGGTGATGAGCGGCCCGCCGCCCCTGTAGGCGACGTGCGTCATCTTCACGCCGGCCATCTGGCTGAACAACAGGCCGGACAAATGGTTCGAGCTGCCGACGCCCGCGGAGCCGTACGTGATCTTTTCGGGGTTGGCCTTGGCGTACTCGATCAGCGCCTTCACGCTCGAGGGCGCGAACCCGGGATGGGTCACCAGGATCCCGGCCGATTGCACCAACAGGCTGATCGGGTCGAACGACTTGGCGAAGTCGTACTGCACCTTGTAGACGTGGTGATTGACCGCGTGCGTGTCCCAGACGATCAGCACCGTGTAGCCGTCAGGCGCGGCGCGCGCTGCCTCGGCCGTGCCGATGCTGCCGCCCGCGCCGCCCTTGTAGTCCACGATGACCTGTTGGCCGAGCAGCTCGCCGAGCTTCGGCGAGATCGTGCGCGACACCAGGTCGGCCGAGCCTCCGGGCGGGAACGGCACCAGCAGACGAACCGGCTTCGAGGGATAGCCCTGCGCGCTCGCTAATCCTGCGAGAAGGATGAAGCCGAGAAACGCCAGAAATCGAGGTAGTGGTCGCATATTCAATACTCCTATCGTCGGACGCCCAACGCTGCGCTTCACTTGCGAGGCCGCGCGATCTGAACAAGCCCGAGCTGCGGAACGAGCTCAGCGCCGTTTATGATCGACCGAGCGGCGGCGCGCACCCGCGGCCTCGTCGGGTGCAAGCGCGTGTCAGGTGCCCTCACTCAAGAACAGTCCACTTCGCATCCTTCAGGAGATAGCGCCACTTCGCCCTTTCCAGTTCCTCCTCCGATTGGACCGGAATGCCGGCTCTCGGAAGCTCACCCGGCTTCTGAACAATCACGGGCAAATCGTCCTTCTTGATGACCGTGCCGGTCACACGAAGGCGCTTACCCTGGTCGCCGCCAGAGTAGAACCCCTCCGGCCACGAATCGAGGCCGTCAATCCAGATCGCGCCTCCCTGCCCTTGCAGGAGAGCCCCAATCTTGGCATCGACAGCCCTGCCTTCCAGTGTCACCGTCTGCCCGACATGGCCGGACCAGTCCTTTGGCCAAGCCATGACCCGGGCCTGCGAAATTGAGCGGCTGGGGGAGGCTGTTTGATGCTGCGAGCAGCCGCACACGTTCGCAAGAAGGAAACTGAGCAAGCCGATCACGATCCGCACCGGAACGCCCTCCTGGCACGTAACGTTCGTGCAGCCGCCGCTTCCAGCGGTCGGCTGCAGCGCCCTGGTTAGGCCGCGTACCACAGAACCGCGATAAAGTGACACGCCGTGCCCGCGACAACGAACAGGTGCCACACAAAGTGAAAGTACCTGATTCGTTCCGCCAAAAAGAACACCGCACCTGCCGTGTAAGCGATACCGCCTGCAAATAGCCAGAAAATCCCCCACTTGGGCACCAGAGTCCACGCCGTATCGGCCGCGATGAGGATCATCCAGCCCATCGCGAGATACACCCACGTCGAGATAGTCGTGTACCGAACGCCGCCGAGGGCCTTCAGCACTGTACCGACGACGGCCAGGCACCACACGAGCCCGAACAGCGTCCAGCCCCAGGCACCGCGGAGCACACCGAGCGTAAACGGTGTGTATGTCCCGGCGATCAGGATGTAGATTGCCGAGTGATCGAGAATCTGGAATACGCGCTTCGCGCGGCACCCCGGCAAAGCGTGAAAGAGCGTGGATGTGAGATACAGCAGCACCATGGTGGTCGCGAACACGCTCGCGCCTACGATTCCCGTTACGTCTCCACGCTGGTGCGCGACTATGACGAGAACCGGGAAGGCA
>CAZYVT010000120.1:0-6585 GCA_964651335.1 uncultured Enterobacteriaceae bacterium
GCCGCTTTTGACCGCGCGCTCGAGCGCAGGCCCGCGCTTGGCGAGCGCGAGCATGAGGTAGAGCGCATGCTCGGCGACCGTGCCGGCGTTCGCATCGCCGGTCGTGGCGAGCGGGATGCCGCGGCGGGTCAGGGCCGGGACGTCGAAGTTATCGTAGCCCGCGCCGAATCGGCAGGCGATGCGCAGCCGCGGCGCGAGGTCGATCAGCCGGGCGGTGAGCGCCGGCTGCTCCATCACCATCACCACGCCATCCGCCTCGGGCAGCGCTCGCGCAAGCCCGGCCTCGGTCGGGGCGGGCAGAACGAGTACGCGCACATCCGGGCGCGCTTCGAGGACGCGCATCCCCGGTCCGGGCAGGGGTTCGGTGAGGACGAGGGTAGTATGATGTGTCACAAGGAGGAGACCACCAATGCTAACCCGATCGCTCGGTGCAATCGCACTCGGTTCGCTCGTTACGCTCGGCCTCGCCTCATTCGGCTACGCGCAGGACTTGCCTAAGGCGCAGTTCAAGGTAATCGGTCTCAACAGCCCTACGGTGGTGTCGTTCCTCGACGAAGTGCCGTTCTGGCGCGACACCGTGCCCAAGGCGTCGAGAGGGGCGATCACCGCGGACATCACGCCGCTCGACCAGATGGGCATCGACGACAAGACGATGCTGCGGCTGCTGCGCCTCGGGGTCATGGACTTCGCGGCCATGGACATCTCCAAGATGGCGGGCGACGACCCGCGCTTCGAAGGCTGCGACCTCGCCGGCATCACCCTCGATGCGGACAAGGCGCGCGCCGGGTGCGAAGCCTATCGCGCGGTGATCGACCGCCAGATGCAGAAGAACTGGAACGCGAAACTGCTTGCCTTCGGCGGCAACCCGCCGCAGGTGTTCTGGTGCCGCAGCGTCATCGGGGGGCTGAACGATTTCAAGGGCAAAAAGGTGCGCGTCTTCAACAACACCATGCGCGACTTCCTCTCCGGCATCGGCGCTACCGCGGTCAGCATGGCGTTCGCCGAAGTGGTGCCGGCGCTGAACAACGGCGTCGTCGACTGCGGCGTCACGGGGAGCCTGTCGGGCAACACCGCGGGATGGCCCGAGGTGACGAAATCGCTTTATCCCATGTCGCTCGGCTGGAGCATCAACGTGCTGGCCGTGAACCTCACGAGCTGGAACCGGCTGGACAGCCGCGTGCAGAGCTTCATGCTGGAGCAGTTGAAGGTCTACGAGAACAAGATGTGGGACACGCTGAAGAAGGCGACCGCCGAGGCCGACAACTGCAACACCGGAAAACAACCCTGCACGATGGGCAAGCTCGCCAACATCACGATCGTGCCGGTGAAGCCGGCCGAGGCGGAGGTGCACAAGAAGCTCGTCGAGGGCGCGGTGCTCGCCGGCTGGGCGAAGCGCTGCGGCGCCGAGTGCGCCGCGGAGTGGAACAACACCGTGGGCAAGGCCCTCGGTCTCAAGGCGCCGGTCAACTAAGCCGCGCAGCGCAGCATGGACGCGGTGATGAGTCTCGCGCGCCGCGTCACCCGGTTCGGGCTGTGGTTCGGCGGCGCGCTGGTTCTGCTCGCCGCGGTGCTGATCGGCGTCGACGTGACGCTGCGCAAGTTCTTCAACACCTCGATCGGCGGCGCCGACGAGCTCGCCGGCTACGCGCTCGCGCTGAGTACCGCCTGGTCGCTCGGCGCGACGCTGCTTGACCGCGCGCACATCCGCATCGACTCGCTGTACGTGCTGTTTCCGCGCTGGCTTCGCCTTGCGCTCGATTTTGCCGGGATAGGGCTTTTCCTCGCCTTTTTCGGCCTGATCGCGCGGCACGGCTGGAGCGTGGCGCAGCAGTCCTGGGTGTCGGGATCGCGCAGCCAGTCGGCACTCGCCACGCCCACGGTGATCCCGCAATCGCTCTGGGTCGCCGGCCTCGCGGTGTTTTTTGTGATCGGCGTGGCGCTGCTTGCGCACGCCTTGATGCTGATCGCGCGCGGCAACGCGGCTGCTGCGGCGGGCGCCATCAGCACGCGCTCCGTGATGGAGGAGGTCGAGGACGAGATCCGGGAGTTGAAGGAGCGCTGATGCTGTGGAGCGCGCTCGCGATCCTGATCGGGCTGCTGGCGCTCGCCGTGCCGGTTGCCGCGGGGCTTGGCTTTCTCGGGGTCGTGCTCTCCGACCTGTACTCGAAGCTGCCGCTTACGCTGGCGATCGGCGAAGTCGCCTGGGCGACGTCGAACAACTTTCTCCTCGTCGCGATCCCGTTCTTCGTGTTGCTAGGCGAGATCCTGCTGCGCTCAGGGGTGGCCGAGCGCATGTACAACGCGCTCGTGCTGTGGGTGCCCTGGCTTCCCGGAGGCCTCATGCACTCCAACATCGCGGCGTGCGCGATGTTCGCCGCCACCTCGGGCTCGAGCGTCGCCACTGCCGCGACCATCGGCACGGTGGCGATGGGCGAGATCAAGAAGCACGGCTACTCCGAGCGTCTTTTCCTCGGCACCATCGCCGCGGGCGGCACGCTCGGCATCCTGATCCCGCCATCGATCAACCTGATCGTCTACGGGGTGCTGACCGATTCGTCGATCCCCAAGCTCTATCTCGCCGGCATCATCCCGGGCCTCGTGCTGGCGAGCCTCTTCAGCCTGACGGTGCTTCTCATCTGCCTGCTGCGGCCGGAGCTTGGCGGCAGGCGCACGACGACCAACTGGAGGGCACGCATCCGCGCATTGCCCGACTTGATTCCGCCGCTCATCATCTTCATCGCGGTAATCGGTTCGATCTACGCGGGGCTGGCGACCGCGACCGAGTCCGCCGCGCTCGGCGTGCTCGCCGCCCTGGGCGTCGCCGCCTGGCACCGCAGCTTGAGCCTGCGCATGCTGCTGCACGCCTTCGAGGGAACGATGCGCACCACCGCCATGATCATGGCGATCCTGATCGCCGCCTACTTCCTCAACTTCGTGATCAGCTCGATCGGCCTCACGGGGCAGGTGAACCGCCTGATCACCGGGCTCGGCTTGAGCGCGACCGCGCTCCTGCTCGCGGTGATCGTGTTCTACCTGATCCTCGGCTGCTTCATGGAGACGCTCTCCATGATGGTCGCCACTGTGCCGATCATCGCCCCGATCATGGTGAAGGCGGGTTACGACCCGATCTGGTTCGGCGTGCTGATCGTGATCCTCATGGAGACCGCGATGATCACGCCGCCGGTGGGCATCAATCTCTACGTCGTCCAGGGATTGCGCAAGCGCGGCAAGATCGATGACGTGATCATCGGCGCGTCGCCCTTCGTCGTCACGATGATCCTGATGATCGCGATCCTGTCGTACTGGCCGGATCTCGCCCTGTGGCTGCCGCGCGTCGCGGCGGATTGAGCGCTTCTTACCCGAGCTCGATGAGGATATTGCCGCCGGCATCGAGCTCGGCCATTGCGCCGGGCGGTATGACGCAGGTCGCGTCGTACTCCTCGACGATCAGCGGACCGGAGCGCGGTGTCGAGAGATCCGAGCGGCGCAGGATCGGCGTCTCGAGCCAGCCGATTTCCGCGCCGAAATAAGCCCGGCGCGGCGGCGGCGGCGCGGGCTCGGGCCGGCTCGGCCGCACGCGCTCGGGAACGCTATCACCTTGGCGCAGGCCCTGGCCCACGACCTGGATCGACACGAGTTCGACCGGTTCGTCGGCGCCGGCGCGGTGGCCGTAGGTCTTTTCGTGCTCGCGACCGAAGGCTTCTTCGAGATGGGCGAGCGCGGCAGCGTCGATCGGGCCGTCGGGAAGCGGCACCGTGAGCTCGTAGCTCTGTCCCTGGTAATGCAACGCCGCCGAGCGGCGCAGGCGCGCGCGCTCCCCGGTGAAACCTTCCGCGGTGAGTTGATCGAGCGCCTGCTTGGCGAGCGCGTCCCAGGCGCGAGCGATCTCACGCGCATCCGCCTTGCGCAGCAGGCGCCGGAAAGTGCGGGAATAGTGGTGCTCGACATCGGCGTAAAGGAGCCCGAACGAGGAGAAAAGCCCTGCGGAAGGCGGCACGACGATGCGCGTCATGCCGAGTGCCGCCGCCATGCCGCAGGCGAACACCGGCCCGTTGCCGCCGAAGGCGAACAGCGCGAACTCGCGCGGATCGCGGCCGCGCTCGGTCGACACCGCCTTGATCGCGCGGATCATGTTCGACGCCGCGATGAGATGCGCGCCGTGCGCCGCCTTCTCGATCGCCATGCCGAGCGGCGCGGCGACCTTTGCGGCGAACACGCGCCGCGCCTTTTCTGCGTTCAGCTTCAGCGCGCCGCCGACGAGGTGCGCCGGGTTGATGTAACCGAGCAGCAGGTTGGCGTCGGTCACCGTCGGCATCTCGCCGCCCTTGTCGTAACACACCGGGCCGGGCGACGCGCCGGCGCTCTCCGGGCCGACCTGCAGCGAGCCTGCGGCGTCGATCCACACCAGAGACCCGCCGCCGGCGCCGACCTCGGCGAGATCGATCGCCGGGACCTTGAGCGTGTAGCCGGCACCCGTCAGCAGCCGCGAGCCGATCATGATGCCGGCGCCGACCGAGTACTCGGCAGCGCGCGTCACGTCGCCGTCCTCCACGATCGAGGCCTTCGCCGTAGTGCCGCCCATGTCGAAGGTGATGATCTTCGGCAGGCACTTGGCGCGGGCCAGCGCCTGCGCGCCGACCACGCCGCCTGCGGGCCCCGACTCGATGATATGGATCGGCCGCTCCACCGCCGCCGCGTCGGTGGTCAGGCCGCCGTTCGACTGCATAAGGAGCAGCCGCGCGCGCACGCCCGAGTCGTCGAGGCCCTTGCGCAGCGCCTTGAGGTAGCGTGCGACGATCGGCGTCACGTAGGCGTTCACCACGGTGGTCGAGGTGCGCTCGTACTCCTTGATCTCCGGCAGCACCTCACAGGAGATGGAGCAGGGTAATGATGGCGCTTTCCGTCCTATGAGCGCCTTGATCGCGAGTTCATGCGCCGGATTGGTGAACGAGTGCAGCAGGCACACCGCGATCGCCTCGACCTTCTCGGCGAGCAGCGCGTCGACCGCGCGCTCGGCGTCGCGCGGATCGAGCGCGCGCTGCACCGCGCCCGCGGCATCGATGCGCTCGTCGACGACCTGGCGCAGATAACGCTCGACGAGCGGCGCCGGCTTGGTCCACGTGATGTCGTACATGCGCGGCATGCGCAGCGTACGGATCTCGAGCACGTCGCGAAAGCCCTGGGTGGTGATGAGCCCGGTGCGCGCGCCCTTGTGCTCGAGAATGGCGTTCGCCGCGACGGTGGTGCCGTGGCGGATCTCCTCGATCGCCTCGCCGCCGAGGCCGGTCTCGCGAAACACTTCGGTGAGGCCCTCGACGATCGCCTGCGCGTAGTTCTCCACGCTCGAGGAGATCTTCTTGGTGTGGATCGTGCCGTCGGAGCCGAGCAGCACGATATCGGTGAAGGTGCCGCCGACGTCGACACCGACGCGGTAACTCGCCATGCCTAGGCGGCGGCGCGCTCTAGCGGCAGCGGATCATCCCACTGCACCTTCGGCACCTCGCGCCAGCCGCGCGCGCCGCGGATCTCGGCGCGCCGCCTCGCAGTGGCCGCGGCGTCGACTTTTCCCTCAATAATCACAACCCCATAATCGGCCAGGGCCTTAGCGGGGGAGAGGAGCTCGTTGCGCACGTCGCGCAGCACTGCGGCGGGATCGCGCTCGAGCGGGTCGCCCCAGCCGCCTGCGCCGGCGAGGACGTGGCGGAAGACGTCGCCGCGCCGGATGGTCATGGTGAACTTGCTTGGCAGGATCCGGTTCTCGCCGTCGGGATTGAGGTAGTTCTCGGAGGGCATGCCGGGGCTGCCGCCGTAAAGGCCGAAGGGCCGGTGGGTGCGCCGGTCGGAGCGCACCTGCAGGATGCCTTCCTCCTCGAGGAAACGGTAGTCGCGGCGGAACGGCACGCCGCCGCGATATTTTCCCGCGCCCGCCTTGTCGGGCACAAACTCGTAGGCGAGGAGCTGGATCGGATGCTCCGTCTCGGTCACCTCGACCGAGTGCGAGGCCATATTGGCGAACATGTGCGAGTTGCCGTCGAGCCCGTCGGCCCACGGGCGCGCCCCCCATGCGCCGCAGGTGAAGTCCACGTAGATGAAGGGCGTGCGTTCGGCGGAGTAGCCGCCGATCGAGACTCCGGTGTTGCCGCCGTCGCCCGCGGCCTTGACGCGGTCGGGCAGCATCATCGCGAGGGCGCCGAACATGCAATCGGTCATGCGAAAACCTGTGAGCCCGCGCGCGGCGCAGGCGGCCGGAAGCACGCCGTTGCCCACGGTTCCCGGTGGGCAGATCACCTCGATGGCGCGGAACACTCCTTCGTTGCTCGGAATGCCCTGCGGCAGCACCGAGCGCACGCCGGTATAGGACGCGGCCTTGGTGAAGGAAAGCGTGCTGTTAATCGCGCCTTTCACCTGCGGGCCGGTGCCGGTCCAGTCGACCACCATGTGGCCGCCTTTTTTCCGTAAGGTCACGAACAGGCGGATCGGCTTGCCGTAGTCGACGCCATCGTCGTCGATCCAGTCCTCGAAGCTCCACTCGCCGTCGGGCAGCTTCTCGAGCGCCGCGCGCGTCAGGCGCTCGGCGTAATCGAT
>CAZYVT010000121.1:0-3566 GCA_964651335.1 uncultured Enterobacteriaceae bacterium
GGGCTGATCGTTGCCGTCTTCATGCACATGCTCTGGGAGCGGCTGGCCTTGATGTATGCCATTCTGGTCCCGACGCTGCTGTTGCTGGTACTTCTGAGCATCGGGGCGCTGGAAGCGGACTACACCTTCTTTACGCGGGGCACATTCTTCGGGGCGGGATGATTCTGGCGTACCGGGATCAAGCCGAGGCGAGCTCACCGAATCACGGACCCGTTCCTCACTACAACGACGATCAATGACTGACAAGCGCTGGGCGAAGAGTTTCTGGATCCTTCTCGGGATCGGCGTCGCGATGACGCTGTTCGGCTATGTCTTGGTGTCCCATCACCGCGGCACCCCCGACCAGATCCGGCAGCAGCGCAACGCGCTGTTGCGCACCGGTTCGAGCGTAGCCGAGGGAACTAGAGCTGCAGGCCAGATCAACAGCGCCTCCGCGGAAACCCAGCGCGAGCCCGTCCGGGCCGCGGCTGCGGCACCGGCCGAGGTCAACGGGAAACACGTCTACGAAAACGTCTGTGTCGCCTGCCACGGTGCCGGTATTGCCGGCGCGCCGAAGGTGGGTAATAGCGGCCTGTGGGCGACGCGTATCGCCAAGGGCCTGGACGCCCTCTACGCCAGCGCCATCAATGGGGTACAGGGGAGCGCGGGAGTGATGCCGGCCAAAGGGGGCAACGCGGCGCTGAGCAACGCCGAGGTCAAGGCGGCCGTCGACTACATCGTGGCACAGTCGAAATAAGCGGCAAGACCGGAGTACACCAAAGCATTCGAGCGGGGTTGATCCAGCGCTTCCGGTTCAGCGCCTCCCGCGAAGGGCGTAGACTCGTCACATGGGCCAAGTCGTGCAACGCGCCGCGGCCAAGGACGTGGTCGACGCAATCGTCGCCAGAATGAAGCGCCGCAGCGAGGCGCTGCGCTGACCGTATGGCCGCGAAACACGAAGTGTCCGAGCCGTCCGCGGGCGGCGATCGCGAGCAGGCCGCGCCCGGCGGGAAAGGCGATCCGACGCACGTTCATGCGACCGCCGCCCTCATCCCGCTGATCGTCCGCAACGCGAGCGACCTGATCGCCTTTCTCGACACCGAGGGGCGGCGCGTCTACAACAGCCCGTCCTACGCCCCGCTGCTGGGCGACCCGGAGAACCTCGTGGGCAGCGACTCTTTCGGGGACATCGTCCCCGGGGACCGCGAGCGCGTCCGCGAGATCTTCCGCGAAACCGTGCGCACCGGCATCGGATATCGCGTCGAGTACCGGCTTCTGGCGCGCGACGGCACGGTGCACGTGGTGCAGTCCGAGGGCAGCGCGATCCGCGACAAGGGCGGCGACATTGCCGGCGTCGTCGTCGTCGGACGCAACGTCACGGAGGAGCGCCGCGCCGGAGCGCAACTGGATGCGGCGCTGCGCGGGCTGAAGTCGCTCGCCGAGTTCAGCCTGTTCGCCCTGCGCGAGGCCAAGCAGGCCAGCGTGATCGAGCGCGCCGTGACGCATGTCGCCGAGGTACTGCAGATCGACTTCGTGCACGTGCTCGAGCTCGAGCCGGACGGCAAGGCACTCCGCCTCGTCGCCGGACACAATTGGCCGCAGCACCGTATTGGCATGCGCATCAGCGCCGGCGCGGACAGCCAGTGCGGACGGGCGCTGGAGCTTTACCGGCGCATCGGCCCACCAGCGCTGGAGGCGCCCCCGTCCGTGGCGATCGAGGATTTGAGGGCCGACGAACACTTGAAGAACACGTTCCGAGTGCGCGAGATGGGAGTGGTCAGCAGTCTCTGCGTCGTGATTCCGGCCGCCGAACGCCCCTATGGAACGCTGGTCGCAAACTGCCGCACGTTGCGGCGATTCGAGCCGGTCGAGATCGAGTTCATGCAGGCGATGGCCAATGTGCTGTCGGCTGCGCTCCAGCGGTGCCGGTCGCATGCCGCGCTGCAGGAGAGCGAAGCGCGATTCCGTAGTCTCTCAGACCTGTCCTCGGATTGGTATTGGGAGCAGGACGCGGAGCTGCGCTTCAGTTCCGTGTCGGAGGGATTCTTCCTCAAATCGGGCATGTCGCGGGAGGAGGTTCTCGGCAGGCGCCGCTGGGAGCTCTCCAGCGCGTCGCCGCTCAGCATGAGCTGGGACGCGCACCGCGCCGTGCTCGAGGCGCGGCTGGCGTTCCGCGACTTCGAGTATGTGCGCATCGCGGTCGACGGCACGAAACGCTTCCAGTCCCTGAGCGGCGAGCCGGTGTTCGACGCCGTCGGACGCTTCACCGGGTACCGCGGTACCGGGCGCGACGTCACCGAGCGCCGCCGCGTCGAGTACGAACTGCGCGCGCGACAGGATGGCGACCGGGCGCTGATCGAGCTCGGGCTGCTCGGGCTGCGCGAGCCGAACCCGCACACGCTGCTCGACAGCACGGTGCAGATTGTCGCGAAGACGCTCCGCGTCGAGCTCGCGAAGGTGCTGGAGCTGCTGCCAGATCGCTCCGGGCTGAGGCTCGCAGCCGGCGTGGGCTGGAAGCCGGGCGCGGTGGGACACGCCGTTGTCGGCGCCGGCCTCGACTCGCAGGCGGGCTACACGATTCGCGAGCACGAGCTTGCGGAGCGACGAGCCGGTGCGGGCTTCGCACCCATAATCGTGACCGACTTGTCGAAGGAACAACGGTTTTCCGGCCCGCCGCTTCTGGTGGAGCATGGCGTGGTGAGCGGCGTGAGCGTCGTAATCCCAGGCACGGAAGGTCCCTGGGGCGTGCTCGGCGTGCACTCCCGGACGCCGCGCCGCTTCGAGCAGCGCGAAGCTGAGTTCCTGCAGGCGGCGGCCAACCTGCTCTCGGCCGCGCTCGAGCGTTGCCGGTCGCATGCCGCGCTGCAGGAAAGCGAGGATCGCTACCGCGACCTCGTGCAGCACAGCCAGGACCTGATCTGCACGCACCAGCTGGACGGGCGCATCGGCTCGGTCAACCCGTGGGCCGCGAAAGTCCTGGGCTACGAGCTGGCGGAGCTGCTGAACATGAACGTTCGCGATGTCCTCGCGCCCGAAAGACGGCCGGAGTTCGACGATTACATCGGCCGGCTCAAGAAGGACGGCGTGGCCAGCGGGCTGATGCTGGTGCAGACCCGGACCGGCGAAAATCGACTCTGGAAATACACCAACTCGCTGCGCACCGAGGGCGTTCCTGCGCCGGTCGTGCGAGGCATGGCGCACGACGTTACAGAACAAACGCGTGCCGAAGCGGCGCTGCGCAAGAGCGAGGAGCGCTTCAAGAGCCTCACTGAACTCTCCTCCGATTATTACTGGGAGCAGGACGAGCAGTTCCGGTTTGTTGCGCGCTCGGGCATGGCGAGCGATACGCGCGCCTATCCCCTTGAGCAGGTGCGTGGCAAGACGCGCTGGGAAATTCCCGCCTTGAACCTCACGCCCGCAGACTGGGCGAAGCACCGCGCGGACCTCGAAGCGCATCGTCGCTTCCGCGACCTTGAGATCCACCGTCCCCTGCTCTCGGGAGAGGACCGGTGGGTCAGCGTCAGCGGCAGTCCGATCTTCGATGCAGCGGGACGCTTTCGCGGCTACCGCGGGGTCGGCAAGGACAT
>CAZYVT010000121.1:3666-5813 GCA_964651335.1 uncultured Enterobacteriaceae bacterium
CGAACGCAAGCTCACCGAGCAGGCGCTCGCCGAGCGCGAGGAACTGCTGCGAGCGACGTTCGACCATGCCCCGGAGGGCATCGCCCTCTGCGATACCTCAGGGCGCTTCATCCAGGCGAATCGCGCGCTGCAGAGCATGCTCGGCTACAGCGAGGGCGAGCTTCGGCAGATGACGCTCGCGGACCTCATCCACCCGGAGGAACGATCGGAGGGCCGGCGTTTGCGCGAAGAACTGATCGCCGGCAAGAGGACACGGACCGTTTCCAACAGGCGGTACCTGCGCAAGGACGGCAGCTTCCTCAGCGCGCGGGTCACCGCCTCCGCCGTGCACGGCGGCGATGGCAGCGTCCGCTATACCGTTGGACTGATCGAGGACGTGACCGAACAGTTGCGCGCGGAAGCGAAGTTGCGCGAAACGAGAGAGCACCTGGCGGCCAGCGAGGCGCGATTGCGCGCGTTCATGGATCACAGTCCGGTGTCGATGTTCATCAAGGACCGGGAAGGGCGCTATCGCCATGTCAACGCCCAATTCCTGCGCAATTTCGGGCTGACTGCCGACAAGGTTCTGGGGCGGACCACTGCCGAGGTCTTTCCGCGCGAGCAGGCCGAGGCATTCTCGAACCACGACGCCCGCGTGCGCGCAACGCGGGCCCCGGTCATGGACGAGGGGCAAGTCTTGTTCATCGATGGCATGCACGCCACCCTTGCGAACAAGTTTCCGATCCTGGACGACACGGGCGAGATCGCGGCAATCGGGGGCGTCGTCGCCGACATCACCGAACGCAAGCGCATGGAGCAGTCACTGCGCGAGAATCGCCGGCTGCTTGCGAGGGCGCAGGAGATCGCCGGTCTGGGATATTGGGAGCGCGACCTCGCAGCAGGCGTAGCCAGAGGATCCCGCGGGCTGCGCCGCATGCTCGGGATTCCAGACGGTCTGCCGCCCCAGACTCTGGAGGAGAGCCTGAACATGATCCATCCGGACGATCGCGAACGCGTCCGTGCCATCATCGAACGGTCGATCGAGCAGGGCTCGAGCTACGAATTCGAAACGCGGCTTATGACGCTTGGGGGCGCGCAAAGGATCATGCTCATGTCCGGCGAGGCTGTGAAAGATGACGCCGGGCGGATCACCAAGCTCATCGGTACGTGCCTGGACATCACCGAGCAGCGGCGCCGCGAGGAGGCATTGTGCGATGCGGCCGATCAGTTGCAGGCGCTTTCCCGGCGCCTCGTCGAGGCCGAGGAAACCGAGCGCCGGCGGCTTGCGGCCGAGCTGCACGATCGGGTTGGCCAGAACCTGACCGCGCTCAGCATCAACCTCGACATCCTTGCGAGCCGGATGACGGCGCCCGATGCAGATACCGCGCGCCGCCTCCGGGATTCGCTCGCCCTGCTCGACGCGACCTCGCTGTGCGTCGAAGGCGTGCTGGACGATCTGCGGCCGCCGATGCTCGACCATTGGGGACTCGGACCGACGATTCGCTGGGTCGTGGATGAATTCAGCCGCAGGACCGAGATCCCGGTCCGCGTTCAGGTGCTGGGCACCGAAAGGAGGATCGATCACCAGCATGAAATCGCGATGCTTCGCATCGTGCAGGAGGCGCTCAATAACGTTGCGAAGCACGCGAGCGCCCGGCAAGTCGAGATCACGCTGGGCTGGGAACCGGATGCGGTGCGGGTCGAAGTGGCCGATGACGGCGTCGGTTTCGAGCACACCGGATTCCATGCGGAGAGGGGACTCGGAATCATCACGATGCGGGAGCGGGTTCAGGCGGCGAACGGCAGGCTCAATATAGACAGCGCGCCCGGAAAGGGGACGCGGGTGCGCGCGCTGATTCCCCGCTGAGCGATGCGAATCAGGATCCTGATCGCTGACGACCATGCGATCGTGGCGGAAGGGCTGGAGTACGTCATCGCCGCCCAATCCGACTTCGAGGTCGTCGGCCGGGTCGCCGACGGCCAGGAGGCGCTCCAGCGCGCACTCGAGCTCGAACCCGACATCGTCGTGATGGACATGGCGATGCCCGGGATGAACGGGATCGAGGCGACGCGCGCCATCCACGACAGGATTCCCGGCACGCGCGTCATCATGCTCTCCATGTATACGAATCCCGAGTACGTGTACCGCGCGCTCGAGGCCGGGGCGA
>CAZYVT010000122.1:0-5664 GCA_964651335.1 uncultured Enterobacteriaceae bacterium
AGTTCCGAACCGGGTTCCCCGAACGGCCCAGCAATTCCGTCATTTCGTCCAGCGGCAGCGGCTTGCTGAAGAGGTACCCCTGCATCTCGTCGCAGCGCAGCAGCCGCAGGAGCTTGGCCTGCTCCTCCGAGTCGACGCCCTCGGCGATGACCTTCAGCCTGAGCGAGTGCGCCAGCGAGATGATGGTCTGCACCAGCGTCATCGTGTCCGCATCGTTCAGCATCGTGATGATGAACGAACGGTCGATCTTGAGCGACTGGAGCGGCAGCTTGGCGAGATAGCCGAGCGAGGAATAGCCGGTGCCGAAGTCGTCGATCGCGATGCTCACGCCGAGGCCCCGGACCGCCTTCAGCTTTTCGATGTTGCCCTGGATGTCATACATGATCAGGCTCTCGGTGATCTCCAGATCGATCCCCGGCGGCACGGCGCCCTGCTTGAGGGCCTGTTCCACCGTGGCGACGAAGTTACGCCTTCGCAACTGGATCGCGGAGACGTTCACCGCCACGCGCGGCGCCGCCAGACCTTGCTCCATCCAGCGAACATGGTCCCTCGCGGCGCGCTGCAGCGCCCAGGCGCCCACCTCCAGGATCAACCCGGTCTCCTCCATCAGCGGAATGAATTTCGCCGGCGGCACCAGGCCCAGCTCGGGACTTTGCCAGCGGATCAGTGCCTCCACCCCGACAATGCGCCGGGTTTCCAGCTCGACCTTGGGCTGATAGTGCAGCACGAACTCGTCTTTCTCGAGCGCTTGCCGGAGCTTGTTTTCGAGCGTGAGCTCCGCCGCGGTCCCTGCGGTCAGATCGCGCGAATGGAACTGGTGGCGCTCGCCGGATTCCTGCGCCTTATTCAGCGCCGCCTCGGCGTTGGCAAACAGCGTCTCGGCATCCACGCCGTCGTTCGGAAGCAGCGCAATCCCCGCCTTCGCCGAGACCCGCAGCTCCGTGCCGTTGATCCGGAATGGCTGTGCGAAGCAGTCGCGCCAGATGCGCTCGACGCTCCGCCCAACCTCCGACCGTCCCTTCACCTCCGGAAGAACGATCGCGAAATGATCGCCGCCGATGCGCGCGATGCGGGCTGGATCCGTGGCGCGCCCCAGCCGTTCGGCCAGTTGCTTGAGCAGCGCGTCACCCGCCTGCCGCCCCAGCGAATCGTTGATGGTCTTGAAGCGCTCGACGTCCGCCAGAACCAAAGCCAGCTTGCCCTCGCCCTGCTGCGCGGAGCGTACATACTGACTCAACCTTTCGTGGAACAGGGTACGGTTGGCGAGGCCGGTGAGCGAGTCGTAATAGGCGAGGTAATCGAGCTGGCTCGCCTTTTCGAAATGGTCGAGCGCGAACGAGATGTCACCCGCCAGCTCGGTCAGCAGCTTCATCTCTTCTTCGTCGAAGAAGCCGACTTCGCCGGCGTACAAGGCCAGTACACCGACGGCCTCGTCTGCAACCAGCAGGGGCAGCACAGCCAGAGAATGGAAACCGCGCTCAAGCGCCTCCTTTCTCAGCGTGATCCGCGGGTCCTGCGTCATGTCGTTGCTGATCATCGCCTTGCGTTCCTTGACCGCCTGCCCTGCCAATCCGGGCGGTCCGGACCGGAGGTTGCCTACCCGCACCGGCATCAACTGAATGTATTCGATTCCGGTGCCATGCCAGGCGACCGGCGTCACCTGGATCCCCTCCGGGTCGACCACACCCAGCCACGCCATCCGGAATCCCCCGGCCTCCACGGCGACCCGGCATGCCTCCTTGAAAAGCTCGTCGCGGTCGCGCGCGCGAACGATCAGCGCATTGATGCCGCTCAACACGGCGTACACGCGGTTAAGGCGCGTAATCTTCGCGTACGCCTCCCTGCGCTTGCTGACGTCACGGAAAATGCCCAGCAGACCGTCCTTGCCCCCAAGGCGAATGGGTGCGCCCTTGACGTCGGCGTAAAACACCGAACCGTCCTTGCGCATCACCGGTAAGTCTGTGGCGAGTTCGATCTCGCCGCGCAGCGCTCTTTCGAACTGCTCCATTACATGCTGCAGACCCTGCTTCGGGTGGATATCCGAGACGCCAAGGCGGGTGAACTCTTCGGGCGAGTAACCGAGCATGCGGCAGATGGCCGCGTTTCCTTTCAGGAATTTCCTGGTCTCGACGTCTGCCACCAGAATGCCGTCGCGCGCACCCTCGAAGATGGCGTGGAGCTCTTCCTCCGATTCGCGCAGTCCGTTCTCCGCCCGCTTGCGCTCGGTGATGTCCCTGGCCATTCCGAGGTGGTGAATCGGCCCTCCGGTCTCCTGTTCGACCAGGCGTCCGGTGAGCGAGACCCAGAAGGTGCTGCCGTCCTTGCGGCGCCACTGGGTTTCAAAGTTTTCGACCACCCCCTTCGAATTGATTAGCTCGCGAAAGCGCCCGCGAGCGCCCCGCTCGACATAGACCTCGCGGGCGACGCTGCGGATGTCCTTGCCCATCTCCTCTCGGGATTCGTAGCCGAGCATCCGGGCCAGCATCGGGTTGGAGGAAACCACGCGTCCCTCTGCATTCACCAGGAAAATGCCCTCGACGGCGTTGTCGAAAATCGCCTGATACATCAGCTCCGCCTTGCGGACCGCCTGCTCCATGTTCTTGCGCTCGGTGATGTCATCCTTGACGGCGATGAAGTGCAGGATCCTGCCGTTATCGTCGAGCACCGGCGAGATATGCTGGCTCTCCCAATACAATTCGCCGGTTTTCTTCCTGTTCTGAATTTCCCCCCGCCACTCCTTGCCGGCAGTAATTGTTTCCCAGAGGTTTCGATAGATTTCCAGCGGCGTTATGCCGGATTTCAGGAAACGCGGATTCTTCCCCATGACCTCCGCGGCGGAATAGCCGGTCATCGCTTCGAATTTCGGGTTGACGAACTCTATTAGGCCCGCCGGATCCGTAATCACGATCCCCGTCCCGCTTTGCCGGACGGCGAGGGACAGCTTGCGCAGCTCGATTGCGGCACGCTGGTGATCGGCCCCGATCGCCTCCTCCCGCAGCTCGCGCTCCCGCGCGGGTGCGAGCCGCGCCAGGTTCTTCTTCATCACGAATTCGCTGGCGCCGGCCCCGATTCCACGCTTCGGCGGATTTACATGTTCGGTCGCGACGTTCATTTTGGATCTCCAAGTTCACTACCATGAGGCGCACGGCCAAGCGCGCGGCTTACCGTGGGCAACAGCTCCCGGTAAACCGTGTCCTTGCTGATGTAGGCGAAAGCGCCCGCCGCGCGCGCCTGTTCGACGTAGGCGTGGCCGGTGTGCTGCGAAACGATAATGACGGCGGTTTCCGGCAGCATCTCCTTGATCTGCACGGTGAGGTCGATGCCGTTGGCATCAGGCAGACCCACGTCCATCAGCACTAATTGCGGACCTCGGCTGCGGCACAGTTCCAGCGCGCGCGCGCCGTCGGCAGCTTCCAGGATGGCGGCGTCCGGGTACGCGGACTGCAGGTATTCCCGCAGCAACCGGCGCATCAAATCGTGATCTTCCACGATCAACATGGCGATCCGCTTTCCCGTCTGCGACAAGTTGGTCATGCTGATCGCGGTTCAGCGCGTGCCGGTCGACACCAGGCGGAGCGCGCCGTTCGGTCGCTCACGGTCCACCGAAATCGGTGTGCGGACCGCCATGTCGAGTGGCCAGGCATAGGTGCCAGGGACTGCGTCCGGGGCGAGCAGGAACCGGTAGTCGATCGCGACGACATGGCGGCCCGCAGCAGCTTGCCGTTGCACGACCGTTCCGCCCGTGGAATCGATTTCGACCGTGCGGCCGATGCCTCCGATCCAGGTGGTCTGGATCAATGGGCCGCGAGCGTGAAAATCCACCGTGTAGCCCCCGGGCGAGTCGAGCGTAATCGCAAGACGCGAGCCGCCGCGGACCTCGACCATGCCCCTGGCCACATCTTCCGCGGAGACATGGAGCGCGCTGGCCTGATGTTCCATGGTGACGTAGCCGTTGGGGAGCCCGATCGCCCAGACTTGCAGCGGTGCGCGCGGCGGCCCGTCTGCTACGGCGGTCCCGGCCGGAAGTGCGCAGGCGAGGGCCGCCAACAACAGAACCCGCTTCCTGATCGTTTGCATCGTTGCCATGACTACCTCGTCTGCTGCCAGTTGACCTCGGTACATTCGGTCGCACGCAATCGCGCGATCCGTTTTCCTGAGGTCCACTCTAGGCGTGAGGCAATTGGCGATCTGTCAGGAGAACCTGACAATGGGGGGCGGCGGGCGGGCAAATGCACGCCCGTTTGATCTGGATCAGACGCCCGCGCGGCCCGCGGCGGAACGGACCCCTAGCTGGACGGGGTCAAGTGATGCTCGATTGCGAACCTCACCAGGCTCGGCACGTCGGGGACGCCGAGTTTCGTCATCAGCCGGCCGCGGTAGGTCTCGATCGTTTTGGGCGAAAGGTGAACGGTCGCGGCAATCTCCGTACTGGAGCGTCCCTCGACTACCAGTTGCAGCACCTCGCGCTCGCGTGCGCTCAGGCTGCCCAGCGGGCCCGCGCGGCCGGCGCGGGATGGTGCGGTTAATTGCAGCCCCGCGATGGCTCGGGAAAGATAACGCCGTCCGGCGTGCGCCGCGCGCACCGCCGCCGCCACTTCCTCGCCCGCCGACTCCTTGAGGACAAAACCCGCGGCGCCGGCCTCGAGCGCGCGGAACACGTGCTCGGAGTTGGAGTGCATGGAAAGCATGACGACGCGCGTGGCCGGGCATTTTTCGCGCAGCAGGCGCGCCGCCTCGATGCCGTTCAATTCGCGCATCGCGATGTCCATGATCACGACGTCGGGATTGAGTTCCTGCACCCGGCGCACGGCTTCGCGTCCGTCGGCCGCCTCGCCCACGACGCTGATGTCGGCGGCCTGCTGCAGCAACACTTTGAGGCCGTCGCGCATCACCGCGTGATCGTCGGCGAGCAGCACCCGGATCGTCACGCCGCCTCCCGTTCGATCTCCATCACGACGCGGGTACCGCGCCCCGGCGCGGAGTCGATGCGCAGCGTGGCGCCAACGGCTTCCGCCCGCTCGCGCATGATGGCGAGCCCCCAGCTCGCGCGCGCCAGGCCGGCGCGTTCCACGTCGAAACCGGCCCCATCGTCCGTGATGGTGAGCGTCACCCGGTCCGGGGTCGCGGCGAGCGTGATCTGGATACGCTGCGCGCGCGCGTGCGCGGCGGCGTTGGCGAGCGCCTCCTGCGCAATGCGAAACAGAGCCGTCTCAGCAGCAAGCGACAGCCGGGGCGCGAGATCTTCACCGTGCAGGGTGATCGGCGCGGCAAGGCGCGCGCCAAAGAGCTCCACGTAGGTGTGCAGCGCCGCCAGCAAGCCGTACTCGTCGAGCGCCGGTGGGTGCAAGTCCGCCATTACGTTTCGGATCTGCGCCGCCGTCTCTTCGAGCAGCGTCTGCGTGTCCCGGAGGCGGGCGCTGACCGGGCCGAGAGATTCCTGCGGAAGCTGGGAGCGGATGATGTTGAGGTTTAGATTGAGCGCGCCGAGACTCTGGCCGATGCGATCGTGCAACTCGCGGTTGATGTCGCGCCGCTCGGCTTCCTCGACCTCGATCAGGCGCCGCGACAGGCCCTGCAGCCGCTCGGCGTAGCCGCGTAACTCCTGCTCGGCCCGCTTGCGTTCGGTGATGACATCGAACACGGCCACGAAATATTCGCGTTTCG
>CAZYVT010000123.1:0-5415 GCA_964651335.1 uncultured Enterobacteriaceae bacterium
GGGAATCGGCGTGCTCGGCACCGTGCTCGCCAAGCTCGAGTGCGAGCCGGCGCCGTTGCTTCTCGGCTACGTGCTCGGGCCGCTGCTGGAGGAGCATCTGCGGCGCGCGATGCTGCTCGCGCGCGGCGATCCCTCGCTTTTCTTCACCCGGCCGGTGAGCCTCGCCTTCATGCTCGGCACCGCGCTCGTCCTCGCGGTGATGATCGCGCCGGCGCTGCGCCGGAAAAAGGCCGCTTGAGGGGGGCTGGGGCTTGAACATACCCAACTTGGGTAGTAACATGCCCAAAATGGGTACCAAGAAATCCGGGGGTTCCTCTGGCGCAGCGCGCACAAGCTTGGCCGACGCCCTGTTTTCCAACACGCAACAGCGGGTGCTTGCGTACTTGTTCGGACAGCCGGAGCGCAGCTTTTTCGCCACCGAGCTGATCGGGCTGGCGGGCGGAGGCTCGGGGGCTGTGCAGCGGGAAGTTGCGAGGCTGGCGGAGAGCGGGCTGGTGACGGTCAAGCGGGTGGGTACTCAGAAGCACTATCAGGCGAACCCGAAATCGCCGATCTACGCGGAGCTGTGCGGCATTGCGCAGAAGACGGTGGGGCTTGCGGAGCCGCTGCGGGAGGCATTGGCGCCGCTCGCGAAGCGGATCAAGGCGGCGTTCGTGTACGGCTCGATCGCCAAGCGGAGCGACACCGCAGCCAGCGATATCGACCTGATGGTGATCAGCGACAGCCTCACCTATGCCGATTTTTTCGCCGCAATGGAGAAGGCGACCACCCGCCTGGGCCGTGCTGTGAATCCCACGGTGTATTCGCGGCGGGAACTCGCGAAGCGCGTGAAGCAGGACAATGCTTTCGTCACGCGGGTCTTGGCGCAGCCGAAGATCTGGCTGATCGGCAGGGAAGATGACATCGCCGCTTGAGAACTTGTGCGGTCCGGGGAAGCCGCTGCGCACGGAGCCGCCGGATGCCAAGGAGCTCGCCGGGCTAAAGCGTTCGGGCCGCAAGCGGCTCGCGGATTCTCAAAATGAATCGAATTCCCTGGAGGGTCGCTTCGATCTGGCTTACAACGCGGCTCATGCATTGAGTCTCGCGGCGCTGCGCCGGCTCGGGTATCGCGCAGAGAACCGCTACATCGTTTTCCAGGTGCTGCCGCATACGCTCGGGGTCGGGCCGGCGGTCTGGCGCGTGCTCGCCAAGTGCCACCAAATACGGAATCTTGGCGAGTATGAGGGCGATCTCAATATCGACGAGCGTCTCGTCGCGGATTTGATCGAGGCGTGCAAAGCAGTCGCCGCGGCGCTCGACAAGCTGCCTGCGCCCGGCTGACCGGGGGGGTCAAAAAAAAGGCCGAAGGGGTCGCCTTCGGCCTGTCAACTTGTATCTGACCTCATCGGATCTTCACCAGATCCTTCAGCACCGCGTCGAGGCCACCGAACACCGAGATCTTGTCGATCTTCTCGGTGACCTTCTCCAGAGTCTCCAGCTCCTTCAGCCGCAGCGCGGTCGGGTTGTCTTCCATCACCCGGGCGGTGTTCAGCAGCGAACGGGTGGCCGCGGTTTCCTCGCGGCGGCGGATCACGTTCGCCAGCGCGACCTTCTCGGCCTCCACCACCTTCGCCAGGATCGCCTTCATGTCACCCGGCAGGATGATGTCCTTGACGCCGACCGACTCGACTTCCAGGCCGAAGCCCTCCACGCGGCGCTTGATGTGCTCGCCGACCGCCTGGTCGATCATGCCCTTGTTCTCGAGCAGCTCGTCCAGGGTGCGGGTGCCGACCGCGCCGCGCAGGCCGAACTGGAGTTCCTTGTACAGGTAGTCCATCGGCTTCGCCTGCTTGGCGTACGCGATCAGCACGTCGGTGACGCGGTAGCCTGCGTTCAGGTTCACGCGCAGCGGGACCTTGTCCCTGGTCAGGATTTCCTGACCCGCCACTTCCAGAACCTGCAGGCGCAGATCCACGGTCTCGACACGCAGGTCGCGCACGAACTTCCAGAAGTAGTGCATACCGGCTTCCAGAAGCTTCGCCACCTTGCCGTCCACGTACAGCACGCCCACGTGGTACTGGGGCACCTGCACCGCGAGCATGCCGTCCGCACCGGCCACCTTCACGGTCCCGCGCGCCAGCGCCGCGATGAGCTGCGGCAGCTGCTTCGCGTCGACGGCGAAGTCGGCCGCGATGTCGATGCGCTCGAAGCGCAGGTCGATATAGCCCTTCCAGTACAGCCGGCGGGTGTTCGGCGCCAGCACTTCGGCGAGCACGCCGTTCTCGAAGCGCAGGCCGACCTCGGTCGGTCCCAGCTCGATCACTTCGAATTCGCGCGCCACCGCCTCCGGCTCAGCCTTCACCAGGAAGTCGGCCAGCCGGTGCTCGAACCGGGTGTTCGCCAGGGCGAACTTCTCCGCGGTCATGCGGCGCAGTGGGTCGAAGCGCCAGTGCTCCCCCGGGCGCAGGATCTCGACGAAGTCGCCCTTGTCGAACAGGAGCGCGCGTTCGTCCTTCTTCACATAGAACTTGCGAAACATTGTTGTTCTCCTTTGCTTTTGTCATCAACAGCATCACAAAAATCGGGAATCCGGCCTCCCGGGCGCCCGACGGGCTCCGCCGCGCGCGCGAGGGAAGCGGCCGCGCCTTGCGCGCTCGCACGGCTCGATGCTTTGAGCTGCGCCGATCGCGCTCGGCTGTTGCCGATTCGCCCGCGAGCGCCGCACGGCGCTCGCGGTCTGGCACCCGGTGCGTGTGCGGCGATGTTTCGCCGCACACGCTGAAGCCGGCCCCGGCACTGCGTTAAAGGCTTTGTAGGCCTTTCTTACGTTGGAGCGGGAGTCGAACCCGCGACAGATCGGTTATCAGCCGATTGCTCTATCCTCTGAGCTATCCAGCCCAACATCCGCCGCTCGCGCGCCGCGGTACACGCAAGGCCGATATTCCAGGCCGAGCGCGCCAGGGAGGACTCACGAGCCTCGCCCGCTGCGTTCGCGTTCACGACGAATCCTTCTACTGGATGTGGCAACAGAAACTGGGGTGATCTGCCGGAGTCGCACCGGCACCCGCGGATTCACGTTCCGCTGTGCTGCTGTTACACCAAGATCTCCATTGCTGGCGCTTCCCCTCCGTTTCGAGCGGAGCTCTCCGGACTTTCAAACCGGCGCTATCACCAGATCAGCTTGAGAAGCAATTGGTCGGCGCGACAGGAGTTGAACCTGCAACCTTCTGATTAAGAGTCAGCTACTCTCGCCATTGAGTTACGCACCGTAAAGATTGGCACCCCTGGAAGGAATCGAACCCTCGGCCTCGCGGTCCGTAGCCGCGCGCTCTGCGTTCCGCTGAGCTACAGGGGCATGGTTGGTCTCGCCGGCAGGATTCGAACCTGCGGCCCGAAGGAACGCACGCGTGCGTTGCGTCCCGAACGAGGCGCGCTGGCCGGCTGCGCTATAGCGAGTCGAATAGCGTTGGCGTTCCCGGCCGGAATCGAATCGGCATGCGCGGCTTGAAGGGCCGCGGTCCTCACCATTAGACGACGGGAACACGCCGCCCCGCTGCGCGGCCGATCGGCTCGCTGCACGCGCGGCGGGGCTTGTTGCCACATCCAAGTTGTAAAAGAGCACGCGGAAGTGCACCGCTTTCGCATAAACAGTCTGGTACCCCACCCGGGATTCGAACCCGGACCAACGTGTTTCTGAGACACGCGCGTATGCCGATTCCGCCAGCGGGGCGTTCGGGTCCGCGCACTCGGCACGAATGCGAGGACCGGAGAGCCGCGCAAAAAAAGGCCCGGGGACCTTGCGGTGCAACCCGGGCTTTGGAGGAGAGCGAACGTCGTCGTCGCTATGGAACATCCTCCGCCTGGGCTGCGCGCGAATCCGCCTCGCGCAGCGCGATGGCTTTCGGTCGCCGCTCGTTGCAATGCAATCGCGTCATGTCCTTCATCGTCGTCTCAAACGCCGTGCCGCCGATCGCGTTGACTCTCCATGAAACAAAAAGGCCCGGAGCGCTTGCACGGTCCGGGCCTCGGGATACGAGCGCGAAACGCTACTCGATCTCCGCCTCCGGACGCGCACGGTCCTCGCCGATGTCCCGGCGATGTGCCGCGGTGCGCTCGCTGCATGGCGGCAGCGATGTGCGATGCGCGTCAAACAAAAGTTCTGCGGCTTTCATCTATTCCTCAACGCAAGAGGCGCGCATTCTGGTCGCATGAAATTGCGTAGTCAAGATTTTTGTGCTCCTGTGGGCGCGCGCGATGCAGTTTTGCAACACATTGCTTACCGCGCCCATGCGGGTGCCGCAGCCGTAGTTTTCTGATCATTGGCGACGCATTTCGGCCAGTACTTTCTTCGCAACTCGAAAGCTATCCAGCGCCGCCGGCGCGCCGCAGTAGGTTGCAACGTGAATGAAGATCTCCTTCACCTCGGCCCTGGTGATGCCGTTGCGCAGCGCGCCGCGCAGGCCGTGGAATGGGTGAATCCGAAGCAGGTGGTGCCGATGCACTTCGGCACCTATGCCATCCTCGCCGGCACGCCGGCGCAGTTCAAGGCGGCGCTCGACAAGCGCGGCCTGGGCGCGCGCATGGTGGAGATGAAGCCGGGCGAGACCCGGTCGTACTGAGCCGAAGCTGCGCTCGATTTCATGCAAGCGGCGCGCACGGGCGAGGTTGGTGTCGCTGAATCGCCACCCGGCGAGGATCGCGCCGCTGAGGAGGGCGAGAGTCAACGAGCGGGGCGTCGCTGCGTTTGACGAAAGAGTCCCTCCATCCCGAGTGCTAGACTATTTCGACTCGATGCCAAGCCATGCAATGAAACCGTTCACGCTCAGCGCGGCGCAGCAGCGCCGGCTGCAGACGCTCGCGCGAGAGTCTGGGCGCTCCCCCGAAGACGCGTTCCGGTTCGTGCTGCGCGACGGCTTCGAGTTTTGCGAATGGGAAGCGCGCGAGAGCCGCGCGGCGGACGAGGACACCAGAAGACGCGGCGCGGTGCCGAACGACGAGGCGCAGCGCCGGGCCCGGCAGGTGATCGACACCGCCCATGGCCGCCGGCGTACCCGCAAAGCGGCCTGAATGGGCACCGCGGGCGCTTGACGCCTACCTGGCGACGCTAACCCGGATCGCCGAGGAAGATTCGTTCACGGCGCGCCGGTTCGTCGAGCGGGTAGAGCGGTCCCTCGCGACGATCCAGTCATATCCGTCGGTTGGAACGCCTGCGACGCGGCGCGGCGAGCGCCGCTACCCGATTCCGAACACCGGCCACGTGATCAATTATCGCGTGACAGGCCACACGATCAGGATCCAGCTCTGGTACCGCGCGCGGCAGCATGTCGTGCGACGCTGATCTGATTCAGGCCGCAAGTTCGGCGCTTGCTTCGCGCGTCGTCGGCACTCGCCGCGAAAGCTCGTACCAATCCACCCGCCGCGTGGCGATCATCAGGC
>CAZYVT010000124.1:0-5371 GCA_964651335.1 uncultured Enterobacteriaceae bacterium
ATAAGGAGCGAGCCATGGCGAGAATGAAATTCCTCTGCGATGCCGAGCGCTGCATCGAGTGCAACGGCTGCGTCACCGCCTGCAAGAACGAGCACGAAGTACCCTGGGGTGTGAATCGCCGCCGCGTCGTTACGATCAACGACGGCGTGATCGGCGCCGAGAAATCGATCTCGGTCGCCTGCATGCACTGTTCGGACGCGCCGTGCATGGCCGTGTGTCCCGTGGATTGCTTCTATCGCACCGACGACGGGGTGGTGCTGCACGACAAGGACCTGTGCATCGGTTGCGGTTACTGCTTCTATGCCTGCCCGTTCGGCGCGCCGCAGTTTCCGCAGGCGGGCGCGTTCGGCCTGCGCGGCAAGATGGACAAGTGCACCTTCTGCGCCGGTGGTCCCGAGGCCGACCGCTCCGAGGCCGAGTTCAGGAAATACGGCAGGAATCGCCTGGCGGAAGGCAAGCTGCCGGCCTGCGCCGAGATGTGCTCGACCAAGGCGCTGCTCGGCGGCGACGGCGACGTGATTGCGGACATTTATCGCGAGCGCGTGCTGCGCCGGGGCAAGGGCTCCGAGGTTTGGGGCTGGGGCACGGCCTACGGCCCGGGCAAGCCGGGCGCCCAACCACCGGCCGGAGCGAAGTCATGAAGCGATGCGTGATTGCCCTGACGGCGCTCGCCGCGTTCGGCCTGTCAGCCTGCGGCGAATCCGAGCAGGTCGTGGTCTACAAGCAGGGCAAATACCAGGGCAAGCCGGACACGCGCGCCTGGGATAACGAGCCGCTCGCCATGGGCCCGAAATGGACCAAGGGCGACAAGGCGAGCTGGGAATCGCAAATCAAGAACCGCAACCTGGCGCAGCACGAGCACAGGCGCATCTACCAGTAGCTAAAGGCGGACGGCCGCAACGGCGGCCGCCGCTTTAGCTCCGTGCTATGAAACGGACGCAGAGCGCCGTTTATCGCGCGGGCGTCGAGGAGGAGAACAACATGAGGATCGTCACAAGGCTGGCTCGACTTTCGCTTGTCGTCTGCGCACTGGCGATTGCCGGTGCCGTGCAGGCCCAGGCGCCGGCGCCTTCTGAAGATCCGGCCAAGGCGCAGCGCGAGCGGGTCCAGACGCAACCGGGCAATAACGCGCCGGTCTGGCGCGACGTGCGCAAGGAAGGACAGGAGCACTACACCAGCATCAAGGGCCGCGAGACCGGTGTGCTGGTGCAGTCCGCGGGCGACACCTGGCGCCGGATCCGCAATGGCCCGGTCACCTTCTACGGCGGCTGGCTGATCGTGCTGGTATGCCTGGTGATCGCGGCGATCTATTTCGGCAAGGGTCCGATCAAGCTGCACGAAAAACCGAGCGGGCGGCTGATAGAGCGCTTCACGGTCGCCGAGCGGTGGGCCCATTGGACCATGGGAATCAGCTTCGTCGTCCTCGGCATCACCGGACTCATTATCCTGTTCGGCAAGCACGTGCTGTTGCCGGTCATCGGTTACACGCTGTTCGCGTGGCTGACGGCGCTCGGCAAGAACCTGCACAATTTTGTGGCGCCGTTGTTCATCGCGAGTCTGCTGATCTTCATCGTGATGTACGTGAAGGACAATGTGCCGGAGAAGGGCGACGGCGCCTGGCTCGCGAACGGATGGAAGATGTTCGCGGGCGAGCACATGCCCTCGGGACGATTCAACGCCGGCGAGAAGGTCTGGTTCTGGGTCGGCGTGGTCGCGCTCTGCCTGATCCTCAGCGTCACCGGACTGATCCTGCTGTTCCCGAATTTCGACCAGGTGCGGGCCACGATGCAACAGGCAAGCATCATTCACGCGATAGCGGCGCTTCTGGTGATCGGGTTCGGGCTTGGCCATATCTACTTGGGCACGATCGGCGTGGAGGGCGCCTACCGCAACATGCGCGACGGCGCAACCGACGAGACCTGGGCGAAGGAGCACCACGAGCACTGGTACAACGACGTCAAGTCCGGAAAGGTCGCTGCCAAGTCCGGCGCAGCGCCGCAGATACAGCATTGAAGAGGGTGGAGGAGACCATGAAAAAGAGGGGAATTCCGGCCGCGCTCGCCGCAGGCCTCCTGATCGGAGCAATTGCTGCGTCACACGCCAAGCTGCCGCCGCCGCCGCCGAAGAGCGACGCCGAAAAGTCCGCCGAGGCGGAAAAAGCTGCCGCGGCCAACGCAAAGGAAGCCGAGTTGAACAACAAGTACATCGACAAGGCGGTCGCGAATTACAAGAAGAACAAGGGCATCGAGGAACCGAAGCCCGCGCCCGCATCCAAGTCCGGCAAGAAATAGGGGCGTTCGATGAGAACGCCCCTGATTCTTGCGGCAGCGATCGCGCTCGTGGGCTGTCAGACGGTGCCGTCGGACGCGCCGCGCGCGACCGCGAGCCTGCAACCGACCAAAGGCAATCAGACTTCGGGCACGGTGAATTTCGTGCAGGTCGGCGGCAAGGTGCGCGTCGCCGCCGTCATCACCGGACTCAAGCCCGGCCGCGAGCATGGCTTCCACGTGCACGAGGTGGGCGACTGCGGCTCGGGCGACGGCATGAGCACCAAGGGGCATTTCAATCCGCACGGCAAGCCGCATGCGCATTACGGCTCGATGGAGCGGCACGCAGGCGACATGCCGGCGCTGAAAGCGGACGCCAGCGGACGCGCCGAGGCGAGCTTCGAGCTCGATGTGATTACCGTAGCGCCGGGTCCTGCAAGCGTAATCGGCCGCGGTCTGATCGTGCACGCAGACCCGGACGACTACAAGACGCAACCGACCGGGAACGCCGGCGCGCGCATCGCCTGCGCAGTGATCCGCAGAAGCTGACCGAGGTCCGGATCTGGAGAAAAGGCGCCGCTGGCGCCTTTTTTTTCAGGCCCGTTCTTCCGGCGGTTTGATGTGCCGGAAGGCGGCGAGCAGCATCAGGTCGTAAAGGATCTTCAGCCCTCCGCACAACAGTAGTGGCCAAACCTGGTAGCCGGCGGCGAACAGCGCGCCGGCGAGCACCGGGCTCGCCGCGGAAGCGAGGCTGCGGGGAACCGCGGTCACACTCGCGGCGGCCGGCCGCTCGGCTTCCGTGACGACGGCCATGACGTAGGACGAGCGGGTCGGCACATCCATCTGCGAAAGCGCCGCGCGCACCAGCAGCAGCGCCAGCGCCCAGCCCAGCGACGGCGCGAATGCGGCGCCGATCAGGCAAAGGCTCGATGGAATGTGCGTGAACACCATCGTGTTCACCAATCCGATGCGCGCCCCGATCCAGGCTGCGACCGGGAACGAGAACGCCGACAGCACGCCGGTCCAGAAAAAGAACAGGCTCGCCGAGGCGAGCGACAGCTCGAAGCGCTGGAACAGCCAGAGCGCAAGGAGCGATTGCACGACGAAGCCGCCGGCGAACGAATCGATGCTGAACAGGGCCGCGAGCCTGTATACGATGCGGCGCGACGGCCCGAGGGCGGCAGCCGGCCGCGCCCGCGCTTCATGCGTGCGGGCGGGAATCCGGCCGTACGCAATACCGCCGAGAACCCCGAGCGCAGCGTAGGCGAGGAACATCGCCTTGATGGCTTCCAGCTTGCCGAGGCCAAGCAAGGCGAGCCATTCCGGCGTCGCGGCGGCCAGCGACCCGACGGCGCCGGCGAACGCACCGATCAGGCTATAGCGCGCGAAGGCCCTGGTGCGCTCCGCCGGCGTGACCGCTCCAGTGAGCACCGTGTGCTCCAGCGGCACAAAGATGCTCGTGCTGCCGCCGGAGGGGTTGATCGTGCCGACAAAGGCGACCGCCAGCAGAATTGCATAGTCGCTCGCAGTCGCGTAGGCGAGCCCCGTTGCGGCCATGAGTGCGGACGCTGCGAGCAGCACTCGGCGGTGACCGAGGCTCCCGCCCAGGTACCCGATGGCCAAGGTGAGGACCGCAGACCCGAGCAGCGCCAGCGTTGCCACGACCCCGACGTCGAAAGCGGACAGGCCGAGCGCGGTGAGATAGACCGGGAGCAGGATTGCGACAAACCCGTCGCCGAAATCGCGGATGGCCCGGGCGATGAATACCTTCCCCGCCGCGCCAGACATCGCCTAGAACAGCGGTGTGACGATGGTCACGAGCAGGCCGACCAGAGCACAAGCGCCGACCACCGGGATGATTCCCGCCTTGAAACTGAACAACGCCACGAATGCGGCAACGCCGACCAGGGCGGAAATCCACTCGAAGCCGGCGTTGAATCCGCGCGGCCAGAGCACGTGGTAGGCGAAGAACAGCGCCAGATTCAGCACCACACCGACTACCGCGGCCGTGATGCCGGTGAGAGGGGCGCTGAAGCGCAGGTTGCCGTGAGTGGTCTCGATGAACGGCGCGCCGACGAAGATGAAGACGAACGACGGCAGAAACGTGAAGAAGGTCGCGACCAGCGCGCCGGCGGCGCCGGCCCAGAACAGCGCATCGCTGCCGAAGAGCGCTTGGGTCCACGCGCCGACGAAGCCGACGAAGGCCACGACCATGATAAGCGGTCCGGGCGTCGTCTCGCCGAGCGCGAGGCCGTCGATCATTTGCGGTGCCGTGAGCCACTGGTAGTGCTCGACCGCACCCTGGTACACGTAGGGCAGCACCGCGTACGCGCCGCCGAACGTGAGTAGCGCTGCCTTGGTGAAGAACCACCCCATCTGCGTGAGCGGACTATCCCAGCCGAATGCTGCTGCCAGCGCACCCATGGCCAGCAGCCAGATCGTCAACCCGGATCCTAAATAGAGCCAAAGCGTGCGCCAGGAGAACAAGGCATGCGGTGGCGTCGGCATGCCGTCGTCGATCAGCGCCGGGCCGTATTTCTCCTTCGCCGCCGCGTGCGCGCGGTCGGCGGAAAACACGTGCGGCGCGTGGCGCCCGCCGAGGTAGCCGATCGCCGCGGCGGCCGCGACGATCGCGGGAAACGGTGCGTTGAAGGCGAAGATGGCGATGAACGCAGCCGCTGCGATCGTCCACAGGGCAGGGTGCCTGAGCGCGCGCGAGCCGATGCGCCACGCCGCGGCGAGCACGACCGCGACTACCGCGGGCTTGATGCCGTAGAAGATCCCCGCCACCAGCGGCACGCTGCCGTACGCGAGATAGATCCACGACAGCAGGATCAGGATAAAGACCGAAGGCAGCACGAACAGGGTGCCCGCGACGATGCCGCCCCAGGTGCGGTGCATCAGCCAGCCGATGTAGGTAGCGAGTTGCGTGGCTTCGGGACCTGGCAGCACCATGCAGTAGTTGAGGGCGTGCAGGAAACGGCTCTCCGAGATCCAGCGCCTGCGCTCGACGAGCTCGGTGTGCATCGTCGCGATCTGCCCCGTGGGGCCGCCGAAGCTGATGAAGCCGAGCTTCAGCCAGAAGCGGAACGCTTCGGCGAGGG
>CAZYVT010000125.1:0-5368 GCA_964651335.1 uncultured Enterobacteriaceae bacterium
CGCGGTCGGGCGCGAGCGAGTAGGGGCGATAGCGCTTGTAGCCGTTGATCGTCGGTGTCGAGAGCGCCACGGCGCCGCGCGCGTGCGAGAGCAGCCCCGCGAGCCATTGGCGCCCGCTCGCCGACAGGTACTCCCCCGTCTTGTCCGGCATGAACGCGTTGGCGCTGTCGGAGCGCCGCACCAGGGAATGATGCAGATGCCAGCCGCTCGACATCACGTTCGGAATGCGCGGCCGGCACATGAAGGTCGCGTGATAGCCGTGGCGGCGCGCGATCTGCTTCACAGCGCTGCGAAAGAGAATCATCGCGTCCGCCGATCCCAGGCCGCGCAAGGCGCCCAGCGTTATTTCCACCTGGCTCGGCCCGAACTCGACCTCGAAGGAGCGCAGCGGCAGGTCGAGCTGCGACAGATCCTTGCGCAGGATCTCGAGCACCGGGTCGATCAGGTCGTAGCGCTGCTCGGTCAGGTACTGGTAGCCGGGCGTGAGCAGGCTCACCTCGGGCGGCTCGCCCGGCTGTCCCGGCTGGCCGGCGTCCGCGGGCCGCAGGTGCGGATCGGCGAGCCGGAAAACATGGAACTCGATCTCCAGCCCTGCGAGCAAGTCGAAGCCGGCCTCGCCGAGCCGGTGCAGCGCGTTGCGAAGCAGGCGACGGGTGCAGAAAGGCACCGGCTTTCCGTTCGGGAAATACGCCTCGCAGAGCACCCAGCCGGTCTGCGGCGCCCAGGGCAGCACGCGGAAAGTATCCGGGTCGGCGACCATCAGAAAGTCGGCCGCGCCTTCCATTTCGCGCATCCCGAATCCGCCGCCGGGCGTGAATACCGGGAACACCGTCTTGTGGGAGGTGTCCTTGGCGAGCATGGTCGTGGTGAGGGTGACGCCGTTTTCCAGCGCCTGCGTCACCTCCGCGGCAGCGACCGTTTTTCCGCGCAGGATGCCGTGCTGGTCCGGGAAGGAAAAGCGCACCACCTGAATGCCGCGCGCCTTGATCTCTTCGAGCGCGCGTTGCGCAGCCGCGCGCTGGGGTTCGCCCCACAGCGCATGGCGCTCTACGAAGCTCATGCCGCGCGCTCGGTCGCCGCGGGGGCCGCCCATGGCGCCATGCGCCTGCGGGTCGAGTCAGCCTCCTTCCAATACTCCTCCAGCCGATCCGAGGGGCCGATCCCATCGATCACGGCGGGGCCGGTGAGCGCGCGGGCGGCATCCGCGTCGAGCTGCATCAGGACCTTCTCCCCGTTCGCGTTCTTCCGGATCGCGTCCACGAGCAGCCGCCGGTAAAGCACGATCCCCTTGTCGCTGCTGCCGAGATGTTCGCGGGTGCGGTCCTGGATCGGGCCCTGCGACTCGCACGCCCACTGGTCGTGGATGTTGATGTCGAATCCCATGCCCGTGAAGGTCGCCGCGCGCTGCTCGTCCGGGTTGAACCCCCACTGGTTCGTCCGGCTGAAAATCGGCCGGTAGTCGGGAGCGGGGTAGGTCTTCAACCGCAGGTTGCGCATCGTCTCCTTGTCCACCGGCGCGCCGAAGCTGGTGAAGATCGAGTACCAATAGCAGCCGGTGTCGTCCACGGGCACGTGCCATTGCGAGATCGTCATTTCGGCGCTCATCGGAATGACGAAGGCCTGCGGGAACAGGATGTTCGTGACGCGGACGTGCGTACGTGCAGCGTCGATCCTGCGCAGCGTGGTAAGGCGCATCCCGTAGTCGGCGCGCTCGACGCGGATCTCGGGCCGCGCGTACTCGCGCAATACCTTGGTCATCGGGATGTTCGTGCCGCTGGACGCGCTGCGGAACTGCCGTCCGTAGCTCTGCGCCGGGTCCTCGTCCTCGAAAAAGCGGTGCAGATACGAAGCGTGTGCCGGGTCGATCCCGACTTCCAGCGCCTGCAGCCAGTTGCAGTCCCAGTAGCCCTTGAAGGCGAACGTGTGCGTTTCAGGCGCGATGAAGCAGTCGAAATCGGGGAAGGCCGGCGGCTCGCCGGCGCCGAGGTACGCGAACAGGATCCCGCTCTTCGCCAGTATCGGGAACGCCCGCTGGCGGATCTGCTCGCACATGCGGCTGCCCTCGGGCTCGGCCGGCGTCTCGAGGCACTTCCCGGTCACGTCGAACAGCCAGCCGTGGAAGGCACAGCGCAGGCCGCCTTCCTCGAGCCGGCCGTAGGCGAGGTCGGCGCCGCGGTGCGGGCAGTGCCGCTCGAGCAGCCCGTAGCGGCCCTGCTCGTCGCGAAACAGCACCAGCGATTCGCCCAGGATCTTCACCGGCTTTGCCGGCCGTGGACCGGCGAGCTCTTCCACGAGCGCAACCGGCTGCCAGTAGTTGCGCAGCAGCTTCCCGGCCGGCGAACCCGGCCCGATGCGTGTCATCAGTTCGTTCTGCTCGGCGCCGATCATCGTGTCCGCCATTCCCGTTATCAGTGAATCAGCCGTCCCACGGACGCGTCGGGGACGGCGAGCCCGATCGACTCGATCTGGCGATCGAGATCGGCTTTCCACATTTGCCGCAGCTGCTCGTTGCCCCAGCGGCGGATTCCGTAGAGCACGGCGAGCTCGCTGAATTTCGATTGCGCCGAGCCGAATGTGTCGAGCGCGTGCGGATACCATTTGTCGACCGCCCTCTGCGCCTCGGCGGGCCCGGCCTTGGCGAGATTCTGGTAGCGGGCGTCCTGCGCCAGGTCCCGGATGCGGCGCGCGCCGAACGAGGCGTGAAAGCGCTCTTCGTGGACCATGGTCGTCATCTCGCGCGCGAACGGCGCAAAGCTGGAGTCCTCGAACGCGCGCAGGTGGTGCCAGGCGACGTGGTCCAGCAGGAAGCAGAAGCCGCAAAGGTCCGGCCAGCTCTCGAACGGCACGTTGAACACGTGCAGCGGGTGCTCGCCCATCTTCGCCGTGAGCAGCCGCTCGGCAAGCTCCTCGCCGTCCTTGCCGAAGCCGCGCAGCAGCCGGCTGTCGATGAATCCCTGATGGGCCTCGTCGGCGCAGATCTGCGCCTGGATGTATCGATCCTCGGCGGTCGGGCCGCGGTTGATCCAGGGCTGGTGCTGCTCGACGGAGGCGAACTCGGTGGAAGCGAGCGCGTAGATGATCTTGAGCAGGGTCTGGCGGTATTCGGACGGCATCTGCTCGACCGTCTCCACCTTGCGCATGCCCTTCAGTTCGCCCCACATGACATTGCGGGAAATGCTCATTGTGGTCCTCCAGTGCAGATGCTACACGCCAAGATACCGGTGCTGCATGTCCTCGTTCGCCGAGAGCTCGGCAGAGGTTCCGCTCCACACCACGCGGCCCTTTTCCAGCACGTAGTGCCGGTCGGCGACGCGCGTAAGCGCCTTCACGTCCTTGTCGATCAGGAGGATCGACAGCCCCTCGGACTTCAGCTGCCCGATCGACCGGTAGATCTCCGCCCGGATCAGCGGCGCGAGCCCCTCGGTCGCTTCATCGAGGATCAGCAGCTTCGGGTTCGTCATGAGTGCCCGTCCGATCGCGAGCATCTGCTGCTCGCCGCCCGAGAGCTGGTTGCCGAAATTGCGCTGGCGTTCGCGCAGCAGGGGAAAGAACGTGAACACGCGCTCGAGCGTCCACGGCTCGGGGCGCCCGGTACGGTTCGCCGCAGTGGCCACGAGGTTCTCGCGCACGGTAAGGTTCGGAAACACCTGCCGGCCCTCGGGCACCAGACCGAGCCCCGCCTGCGCGATGCGGTAGGAGGCGAGACCGCGTAGCGGCCGTCCGCCGAACGTGACCGAGCCCGCGCGCGGGGGCACGATGCCCATGATCGAGAGCACCGTGGTGGTCTTGCCCATGCCGTTGCGTCCGAGCAGCGTCACAACCTGGCCGGCGTCGACGCGCAGGCCCACGCCGAAGAGCACTTGGCTCAGGCCGTAGGAAGACTCGAGCGCTTCGACCGCGAGCATCAGGCAGTGGCCTCCTCGCCGAGGTATGCGGCGCGCACTTCCGCGTTGGCGCGGATCTCCTCCGGCGTGCCGCTCGCGATGATGCGGCCGTACACGAGCACCGAAACGCGGTCGGCGAGGGTGAACACGGCGTCCATGTCGTGCTCGACGAGGATGGTCGTCTCGCGGCCCTTCAGCGAGCCGAGGAACTGCACCATGCGCTGCGATTCCTCGATGCCCATGCCCGCGACCGGTTCATCGAGGAGCAGCAGCCTCGGCTTCGTGGCGAGCGCCATCGCGATCTCGAGCTGGCGCTGCTCACCGTGCGCAAGGTTCGCCGCAAGCACATCGGCGCGGCCCCCAAGCCCGACGTTCTCGAGGATCCTGCGCGCCGGTTCGCGCAAGGCAGTCTCTCCTCGCGCCGGCCGCCAGAAGCGGAAGCTGTGGCCGGCGTGCGCCTGCACCGCGAGCGCGACGTTGTCCAGCGAGGTGAACTCGCGGTAGATGCTCGTGATCTGGAAGGAACGCGCGAAGCCCCGGTGCGAGCGCGCGGGCGCCGAAAGCGCGGTGATGTCCTCGCCGGCGAAGCGGATGTTGCCCGCGTCCGGCCGCAGGTTGCCCGCGAGCTGGCCGATCAGGGTCGTCTTGCCGGCGCCGTTCGGCCCGATGACCGCATGGCACTCTCCCTCGCGCACGTCGAGGCTCACCCGGTCTGTGGCGCGCAGCGCGCCGAAGGCCTTGCACAGTGCGCGAACTTCGAGCAGCGCTTCAGCCATCGCGTTGCTCCGCGGGAAGCAGCCCGGCGAGCCCGCGTTTCGCGAACAGGACCACCAGCACCAGAATCGGTCCGAGGATGATCTGCCAGTGCGCGGTCATTGCCGAGAGCACGTCCTCGAGCAGCAGCAGCGCGAATGCGCCGAGGATCGGCCCGGCCGTGGTTCCCATGCCCCCCATGATCACCATGAACAGCAGCTCGCCGGAACGGGTCCAGTTCATGAACTCGGGAGTGAGGAAAGCGGTGTGGTTGACGAGCAGGGCGCCGGCAAGACCGCACATCGCGCCGGCGATGACGAACGCAGCAAGCTTGTAGGGGTAGGGCGAGAAGCCGATTGCGCGGGTGCGGGCCTCGTTGGACTTCGCCGCGCGGACCACCATGCCGAAGCGGGAGTTCACCAGCCGGGTGCCAATCCAGAGGAAAAGGACCAGGATCCCGAAGACGAGGTAATAGAACGCAGTCGGGTTGTCGAGGTCCATCAGCCCCGGGAACTGGCTCTTGACCGCGATGCGCATGCCGTCGTCGCCGCCGTACTCCTCGATCGAGATGCCGAGGTAGTAGAGCATCTGGGTAAAGGCGAGCGTGATCATGATGAAGTAGATGCCGCTCGTGCGGATGGACACGGCGCCGATGGCGAGCGCCACCGCCGCCGAAGCGACGATCGCGAGCGTCCATTGGAGATACCCGTTGTGGATCCCGTAATGCGAGA
>CAZYVT010000126.1:0-5136 GCA_964651335.1 uncultured Enterobacteriaceae bacterium
TTAGACGGTGACGACCGCCCGCGGCTCGCCGCCTGGCCCTGATTCGACCGCGCCGATCTCGTAGACTGTTTCCCCCGCGGCCCGCAGCACCTCCACCGCGTGCTTGCAGTGCTCCGGCGCGAGCGCGACCACCATGCCGATGCCGCAGTTGAAGACACGGTGCATTTCTTCCTCGACGACGCCGCCCTTCTGCTGCAGCCAGCCGAACAGCTCCGGGCACGGCCATGACGCCTTGCGGATCAGGGCGCGTGTGCCCTCGGGCAGCATCCGTGGCACGTTCCCGATGATGCCGCCGCCGGTAATATGAGCGAGGCCTTTCACGGGTACCGCTTCCAGAAGGGAAAGAACGGGCTTCACGTAAATGCGCGTCGGCTCCATGATCGCGTCGAGGAGCGCAGCGTCAGCTCTTTCACTTTCGAGAATCTTCCGGATCAGGGAATAGCCGTTCGAATGCGCGCCGCTCGAAGCGAGGCCGAGCAGCGCATCCCCGGGGCGAATCGTGCGGCCGTCGATGATGCGGTCTTTTTCCACCACGCCGACGCAAAACCCCGCCAGGTCGTACTCGCCCGCCGAATACATGCCCGGCATCTCCGCGGTCTCGCCGCCGATCAGCGCGCAGCCCGCGAACTCGCAGCCGCGCGCGATTCCCTTGATGACCTCTGCGGCGACCCTGTTGTCCAGCTTGCCGCATGCGAAATAGTCGAGGAAGAACAGCGGCTCCGCACCCTGCACCAGCACGTCATTCGCGTTCATCGCTACTAGGTCGATGCCGACCGTGTCGTGGCGTCCCAGGGCAAACGCAAGCTTGAGCTTGGTGCCGACGCCGTCGGTGCCCGACACGAGCACCGGGCTCCGGTATTTCTTCGGTAATTCGCACAATGCGCCGAAACCGCCGATCCCGGCCAGCACTTCCGGGCGCAGCGTGCGCCTGGCGAACGGCTTGATCGCTTCGACGAGCGCATCGCCGGCGTCGATGTCCACGCCAGCGTCGCGATAGGAAAGGTGCTTCGACATGCTAAAGTCCGGGATCTCTTTCGATTTTACTCGACATGGCCGCAGCGGGATGAGGCAGCTCGCGCTCGGAATCTCGCCGCCTCCGGCGCCGACGCTCGACAACTTCGTACCCGGCGAAAACGCAGAGCTGCTCGCGCACCTGCGCGAGTTGAAAGCGGGACGACTCGCCGAGAGCATCGTCTACCTCTGGGGCGAACCAGGGTCCGGTCGCAGCCACCTGCTCGGTGCCTGCGTGCGCCCGGGAGTGGTCGTTGCCGACGACGTCGAATCGCTGGACGAAGCGCAACAGATCGGTCTTTTCCGCCGCATCAACGAAGCGCGCGAGACCGGCGGCGCAGTGCTCGCCGCAGGCAATGCCCCGCCGGCAAAACTCGCGGTGCGCGAAGACCTGAGAAGCCGCCTCGGCTGGGGACTCGTCTACCAGGTCAAGCCGCTCACCGACGCCGAGCGTGCGGTCTATCTCTCCACCGAGGCGGAACGCCGCGGCATGCGCCTCGCCGACGAGGTGGTGTGGTACCTGCTTGCCCGTGTGCGCCGCGACCTGCCCACGCTCGGCGGAATCCTGGATCTCCTGGACCGCACTTCGCTCGAGCAAAAACGGCACATCACGCTGCCGTTCGTGCGCGAGGCGCTGAAGACGCTGGAAGAATGAAGCTGCAGTGCATGGAGCGCCCGTCGTGAAACTCGCGCTGTTCGACCTCGACAACACTCTCCTTGCCGGGGACAGCGATTACGAATGGGGCCAGTTTCTCGTCGACCGCGGCGTGCTCGACGCGGCCGAGTACGAGGCGCAGAACCGCGAATTCTACGCGCAGTATGTCGCCGGTTCGCTCGACATCCACGAATTCCTCGGCTTTGCGCTGCGGCCGCTTGCCGAACACGAACCTGGCGATCTGGACCGCTGGCATGCCGCCTTCATGCGCACGCGCATCCTTCCGATGATCGGCGACAAGGCGCGGGCTCTCGTTGCCCGGCACCGGGATGGCGGAGACCTCTGCGCCATTGTCACTGCGACCAACAGCTTCGTCACCGGACCGATCGCACGCGAATTCGGCGTCACGCACCTGATTGCCACGGAACCCGAGTCGGTACAGGGCCGATTCACCGGGCGTGTCGCAGGAACGCCCTGCTTCCGCGAGGGCAAAATTCGGCGCGTCGGCGATTGGCTCGACGGGCTCGGCCTGTCGCTGGCTAATTTCACCTCGAGCACGTTCTACAGCGATTCGCACAACGATGTGCCGCTCCTCGAGCGCGTCACGCAACCGGTCGCGGTCGACCCTGACCAGCAACTGGAAGCCGAGGCCAGGCGCCGCGGCTGGCCGGTGATCTCCCTGCGGCAGGAACGGGATCCGCCGCATTCATGATCAAGCGCTTCATCCGCCGTGTGCTGGGGCTCCGGGAGGAAGGTCCGCTGCGGGTGCCGCGCGACCGGCATCACCTTGCACGCGATCGCATCAGTTCCGGCGCGCTCAAAGTCTGCGACACCCTCAGCGCACACGGATTCGCAGCCTGCATCGTGGGCGGAGCGGTGCGCGATCTGCTCCTGGGCATCACGCCCAAGGACTTCGACGTCGCGACTGACGCGCGGCCGGAGCAGGTAAAGCCGCTGTTTCGACGCGCGTTCGTCATCGGCCGTCGTTTCCGGCTGGTGCACGTGATGGTCGGCGCGGAAGCGGTCGAAGTCTCCACCTTCCGCGCCGCAGGTCCGGACACGGCCCAGGACGACGAGCAGGCTCGGCTGCTGGACGAGCACGGCCGGGTGCTGCGCGACAACGTGTTCGGCAACCAGGAAGAGGACGCCCGCCGGCGCGATTTCACGATCAATGCGCTGTTCTACGATCCGTCCAGCGAAGAACTGATCGATTACCACGGCGGACTTGCGGACCTGCGAAAGCGCATGCTGCGGATGATCGGCGATCCGGAGACGCGCTACCGCGAGGACCCGGTGCGGATGCTGCGCGCGGTCCGGCTGGCGGGAAAGCTCGGACTTTCGATCGACGCGGCGACGCGCGCCCCGATCCGCAGGCTCGCCGCGCACCTCGAGCGCGTGCCGCCACCCCGGCTGTTCGACGAGATGCTCAAGCTTCTGCTTTCCGGACACGCCAGCGCCTGCCTGAGGCAGCTTCGTGACGAAGGCCTGCACAAGGGAGTGCTGCCGCTGCTCGACGTGATCCTCGACCAGCCGCTCGGCGAACGATTCGTGACTCTTGCCCTCGCGCAGACCGACTCGCGCATGCAGGAGGGGAAGTCCGTCTCGCCCGCCTTCCTCTTCGCCGCGCTGCTCTGGCACGAAGTGCTCGCAGCCTGGAAGGCGCGCGAAAAGCGCGGCGAACACCCGCTCCCGGCACTCGAATCGGCAATGGACCAGGTGCTCGAGGTGCAGTGCGAAAAACTCGCCATTACGCGACGACTGACGGCCACGATGCGCGAGGTCTGGGCGATGCAACCGCGGTTCGAACACCGGTCCGGCCAGCGTGCGCTCCGTCTGCTCGAATCGCCGCGCTTCCGCATGGGCTACGACTTCCTCGCGCTGCGCGCGGCGAGCGGCGAAGTGCCGGCCGAGCTCGAGGCGTGGTGGCGTGCTTTCCAGGGCGGGGACATGGAGACGCGGCGCGCGATGCTCCTGCCCGACGCCGCCCCGCAAAAGCGCCGGCGGCGGCGCCGCAGGAAGAAGGCGGTGCCGCAAACCCCGCCTCAGGCATGACACTCGCTTACGTGGGGCTTGGCGCAAATCTCGGCAAGCCGCGCCGGCAGCTGCTTGCCGCACTCGAAGAGCTGGGGCGCATTCCGCAGACGCGAGTTACTGCGAGATCGAGCCTGTATCGCAGCGCGCCGATCGGCTACCCGGATCAGCCCGACTACGTGAACGCCGTCGCAAAGCTCGAAACCGGCCTGAGGCCCGAGGAATTGTTCGCGCGCCTTCAGGAGATCGAGCGCGGCCATGGCCGGAAGCGCTCGTTCCGCAACGCGCCGCGCTCGCTGGATCTGGACCTCCTGCTCTATGGCGGGGAGCGCATCGATACGCCGGCTCTCACCGTGCCGCATCCGCGGATGCACCAACGCGCGTTCGTGCTCGTGCCTCTGCTCGAACTGGACCCCAGCGCCGTGATTCCCGGGCGCGGGAACGCAACCGAGCTGCTCCGATCCTGTGCGACGCAGGCGGTTGAACGCACGGAGGCCTAGCCGTGGACCGCCTGCGTTACATCGCAGTCGAGGGTCCGATCGGTGCCGGGAAAACGAGCCTTGCCAAGCGCCTCGCCGAGCGCCTCGGCGCCGATCCGGTGCTCGAGCAGCCCGAGGAAAATCCGTTCCTCGCCCGCTTTTACCAGGACATGCCGCGCTATGCGCTTCCGACGCAGATCTTCTTCCTGTTCCAGCGCGCGCGGCAGCTCGAACCGCTGGCGCAGCCTGATCTGTTCGCCCGGCCCGTGGTGGCCGACTTCCTGATCGAAAAGGACCCCTTGTTCGCACGCGTGACGCTCTCTTCCGACGAGTTCGTGCTGTATCAGAAGGTCTACGATGCGGTCCGCCCGCAATCGCCGGCGCCGGACCTGGTGATCTACCTTCAGGCGCAGCCCGCAACCCTCATCGAGCGCATCAGGCGCCGCGCAGCGGGCTACGAGCGCGGGATCAGGGAGGACTACCTGGCGCTGCTGGCCGAGAGCTACGCGCGGTTTTTCCATCACTACGCCGCGGCCCCGGTGCTGATCGTCAATTCCGAGAACCTGAATTTCGTCGCGCGGGAAGCCGACTTCGAGCTGCTGGTCGAACGCGTGCGCGGAATGAAGAGCCGGCGTGAATTCTTCAACCTGGGATAGCCGATCACGACCTCTTGCGAAACGCGAGGTTACCGAAATCCGCTCAGGAGAATTCTAGGAAGGGTAGGGGTCGAACGTGATCGACTGCACCGGGCAGCCGATCGCTTCGGCAAGCTTGTCCATCGCGTCGTCGGTGAGCTGCACCGGCTGAAAATCATCATCGCCGGCCTTGGAAGAGATGAACGCCTTGGCAGCCGCCTCGCTGTTCCAGGTCACGACCGGGTCGGGCTCGATCCCCGGAATCTGACGGCAGACAGGGAATCCGTCGGTCTTGTAGACGATCGCGTACATGCATCCCTCCAGA
>CAZYVT010000127.1:0-4845 GCA_964651335.1 uncultured Enterobacteriaceae bacterium
TTCCATGGAAACTCGATGGGAAACCAGTGTATCACTATTTACGGATAAGTTCTAAGTATCGTCACCCCGATCATCTGAACCGCCAAGCACAAATACGAGGTAGACAAAAGAGCATTGATGACTGACCCAGGTTGGCTCGGCGACCCGCAGGGAAATTGAAACGGAAATGCATCTGCAGCAGCGGGGAGGTGGAATGGCACGTCAAGCGGTGAGATGGATCCTTGTTTTCGCGGCGCTAGTCGCGAGCGGCTGCGCGAATCTCAAGGAGGTGCGCGAATTCGCGGGCGAGTCGGCGCGGCTTGCGGCATACAGGGACCTGAGCGTCAGGTTCCGCGATACCTATCAGCGCGAGCGCCCGTACCTCTTCGGCGAGGCGGAGCGCATCGCGCAGGAAAACGATGCCGCGCGCAAGGAGATCTACCAGGACCTGGTCAGGCTTCAGGACAACGTCATGCTTTACATGGCGACGCTCGCCACGATCGCCGGCGACGATGCGTTCGACCTGGCCAAGGGCATCGACGGCCTGGCCAAGGGCATCAAGGCGCATCCCGACCTCGGGCTTGACGCCAAGCACGTGGATGCGTTCGCTTCGCTGGCGAAGATCGTCGCCAAATGGGCGACATCGGCCTATCAGCAACACGCCATCCGCGAGATGGTGAGGGAAGGGGCCGCGCCGCTCCAGGCGACGCTTGCAGGCCTCGGAAACGTCGTCCGCTACTACCGCAAGACTTCGGCCAACGAGCGCAAGTCGGTTCTCGGGTTCTTCGACGTCGAGAAGTCCTTCGCCGACACCCCGAAGGACCGCCTGCTGCTGGTGCTTGCGCGCGCGCATTTCCAGGGCAAGGCCGCGGACTACGACGCGGCGGAGGCGAAGTACGCCGAGCTGGAAAAGGGGATCGGGTTCGTGGCCGACGGGCACGCGAAGCTGCTCGCGAACGTGAACAAGCTCTCGGGCTCGGAGGCGCGCGCCCAGCTCGCGGCGATCGCGAAAGACCTGAAGACGATCCGCGGGAACTTACAGGCACTCCAGCAGTAACGGTCCGGCGTTCAGAGCGGGGGGACGAATATGGCACTTGCTACGGCTACACAGGTGGAGGCGACCGCCGACGCCCTTACGCAATGCGCCGACGAGGCGCACGAGCGCGTGATGAAGGCGATCGAGAGAAAAGAGGTCACCCAGGCGCAGGCGCAATCGCTGTTCCAGGAAGAATCTGCGTTGCGCCAGCGGGCCAACGCGCTGTACATCGAGGCCGCGAAGTGCGTGGTCGAGGATCTCGAGCTGAGCCAGAAAGCGCTGCTCCAGACCATCGGCGAAGCGAAGCGACGCTTGAAAACGATCCAGAAGATTACGGCCTTCCTCGACCTGCTGGCCGACCTGGTCGGGCTCGCGACGGCGGTGACCGCCGCGAAGCCGGGTCCGATCCTCGCGGCATTCAAGGAGGTCCGTTCCGATCTCGACGCGCTGCAAGGCGGCTGAAACCAAAGGAGCCCACATGAGCGCCACAGAAACCCCCGCGCCGGCACCGCCGGCCCCCGCGCGCGGAGCGGCCGCGGGCCCCACCGCAGCTCCCCAGGGACTCGGGTGGGTCGAGCGCTACCAAGGCCTCGCGGTGGGCATCGCCTTCGTGCTCCTGCTCTTCTACGTACTCCCCGTCCTGCTCATCGGGCTGGTGGCGATCCAGACGCGAGGCTTCCAGGCGGACCACATGCTCTTCGAATGGTTCGCGACCTTCGTTCGAACCGCCGATTCGACGCTCAACGAGTTCCACAAGATCCTGCTGCCGATCGTCACCGCGATCTCGGTCATCGCCTTCCGGGCGCGGCCGAGCCGGTGGATGCTGCTGCTCGGGTTGTTCATGCTCGTGGCGTTCGTGGCGACCGTATTCGTCGACGTGCTGTTCCAGATGCCGCGCACCGAGGCGGCGATGAAGGGGCTCAGCGCGTCCGTCGACCAGGCGCTGGCCAAGACTTTCTTTGCGCGAATCGAGGAAACGCTGATGATGTACTTGATGACGCTGCTCGGAATCGGCGTCGCGAACGCCGCCAAGGACAAGCCGTAGGGTCGTCGCGAATGCTGCCAAGATTGCTCATTTTCGCAGGGCTCGCCGCATCGGTCGCCGGCGCGGCGCGCGCGCAGGGAGGTATCGAGCTCGAGGTGGACATCCGCTCGAGCGCCGCGCCGACCGAGGTGGTGCTGCAGCGCGACGGCGGGGTGGAGGTCATTGCCGTGGGGAAGGACGGCGCAAGCGGCCTTTACCGCAGCGTGCTGGCGCGCCCGAGCGCGAAGGAGCTTGCCTCCGCGAGCGAGGTCTTCCGGCCCTACCTCCTTGTCGCGGGCTGGCCCGACGGACGCGAGCAGGTCTATCTCGCGCTCAAGCCGACGTCGCCCGACAAGCTGCGCTTTCGCGTGTACCACGAGGTCCTGTCGATCGAGCGCAAGGTCCTGGATTCGATCGAGGCCCTGGGCGGCGACTTCTACAGCCTCCTGGAGAAGTACTTCCGCTCGCGCGCCTATCACAGGAACTGGCGGTTCCAGGTCAAGCAGCCGCGCCACCAGGTCGCGGTGCGCAGCGCGCGAATCTGGTTCGACACCGCATACGCGCTGGCGACCGCCAAGGACTCGTATTTTCGCATGGACGAGGAAGTGCAGGGCTACATCCGCGAATACCAGACCGAGGCGCGAGCGAGCGCCGAATTCTCCAAGCTGCTTCAGGCGTACGCCCCGAGCGGCTATATCCAGGCGATGCAGGAACAGGCCGTCGCCGTCCATTACAACTTCGTAGGGGAGATCCCGCGGCTGGTGGCGGAGAGGCGCTTCGAGGAGGCGGAGCTGCTCAACACCAAAGCGATGTCGGCCCTGGCGAACGAGACCGCGGAAACGCAGCGTATCGTCGCGAAGCATCAGGGCGTGAACCTTCAGCTGCTCAAGGGCAACGCCGCGTTGCTCGCGACCAAGCGCGCGGAGTAGCCCGGTTCGCCATGCCCGGCGCCTACGCTCACCTGACGATGGTTAACCTGATGCGCGAGTCGGCCCGTCTCGCGAGGCTCGGGTTCTCGGATGAGGCCGCAGCGGCGGTGCTCGACTATCTCGGCCATTGCGAGCTGGGCGCGGTGAGCCCCGACTACCCCTATCTCGCGATCGCTGACGGCGACGCCGGCCGCTGGGCCGATCTGATGCATTACGAGCGCACCGGAGAGGTGATCAGGTCCGGGCTCCGCGGCGTGAGCGGGCTGGCCGCCGAGCCGAAGCGCAGGGCGTTCGCATGGCTGCTCGGCTACGCCTCGCACGTCGCGACGGACGTGACGATTCATCCGGTGGTGGAGCTCAGGGTCGGGCCCTACGCCGAGAACAAGCGGGCGCACCGGGTCTGCGAGATGCACCAGGATGCGCACATCTTCCAGCGCATGAACCTCGGCGAGATCGGGCTCGCCGAGCACTTGCGCAGCGGTGTGCTGCGCTGCGTAGAGCCGGGTTCGCCCGGGGTCGTCGACGGCGCGGTCAAGGCGGTCTGGGAGGGGATGCTGCGCGGCACGCACGTCGAGGAAGCGCAGCGCAATCCGCCGCGGATCGATCAGTGGCACCGGGCCTTCGACGTGATGGTGAACCGGATCGGGGAGGAGGGAAACCATCTGCTGCCGATCGCGCGGCACGTCGCGGTGAACTGCGGCCTGACCTATCCGCTCGCGTCCGAGGTCGACGCGCAGTACATCGTTAATGTCGCTGCGCCCGGCGGCCTTCGGCTTCACTACGACCAGATCTTCGATCGGGCGATGCAGAGCGTAGGCAGGGTCTGGAGCGCGATCGAGCGCGCGGTATTCGGGAACGAGCCCGCGCAGGCATCGATCTTTGGCAACTGGAACCTCGATACCGGCCGCGACGAGACCGGACGGCTGGTGTTCTGGACATGAGGCCCTCGAGGCTGCTTCTCTTTGTGCTCGTCGCGGCGTGGGCATGCGCCGGCCCGGCGCGTGATCTCGCGCTTACCGACGAGCAATTGCTGATCAAGGCGTCGGCGCTCACCAAGGTCGCCGCAGCGCTGGAATCGGCGGTCCGCTTCAAGGGGGCGCCAGAGCGGCTCTCCGAGGAGGAACTTAAGGATTTCGCGACGCGACACGATCCGGGGCTGCTCGAGCCGTTCCGGAGCTTCACCGTCAGGGTCCGCAGGCAAGGGCCGAACTCCTCGGTCCTGCTTTGCACCGCGGATGGCCGCACCGGCTTGATCGAGGATGCCGGCTGCACCGCGAGGGTGGATGCCCGGCTGTGGGAAAGGGAGCCCCAGGTTGGCTGCGAATTTGCGCTCGATCTGGAAGCCGTCTGCGCGCCGCGATAGCCGTGGGCGCTCGATCCTTGCGATGTTCGCGGGTTTGCTGTGTGCGCCGGCGCTTGCGCGGACGGAGTTGATCCTGGACAACCCGGCGGCGCGCTTCGCGACGACCGGGACCTGGCCGAGCTCGGGAGATATGAAGTGAGCGGATTCGTCGATTTCGGCATTTTCGCCGCCTTGGCTCCGGGACAGGCTGCAGCGAAGTTTGTCCGCTTCCTGGTCGTCGCCAGCGTCGCGGTGCTTGCGGCATTAGCGCTTGCTACGGCCCACGCGGCGGTGACCGTGTCGCTCACCGCACCAGCGAACGGCGCGGTGTTCAACGCCCCGGCCAGTATCACGCTCTCGGCCACGGCGAGCGCCACGGGGGGTTACACGGTGAGTAAAGTGGAGTTCTTCTATGGGGGAACCAACCTCATCGCCACCGACACGAGCTCGCCCTACAGCATCACCTGGACGAACGTCCCGGCGGGAAGCTATACGCTCACGGCCAAAGCGACCGCGATCAAGAAGAACAACCCCG
>CAZYVT010000128.1:0-3314 GCA_964651335.1 uncultured Enterobacteriaceae bacterium
GCAGCCGACGTGAAAGCCGTAGGCGCAGTACACGAACACCGGGTCCGACTGCCGCACCTCTCCGATCCACTCCTCGATGCGCTCCGGATCGCGCCACACCGCGCCCGGTTCGAAGAGGGTTCGCGCCATCGCAGGTGCGCGAAGTATCATGGCGGGCGCCGCACTCGCGCGGCGTCCGGAGGGAGTCGATGCTGCGCATCGTCAGGCAATCCGTCGTCCTGCCCGCCTCGCCCAAGGCGCTCTACGCCATGTACTTGAGCCCACGGGCGCACGGCGCGATCACCGGCGGGAAAATCACCATCAGCGCGCGTCCCGGCTCGAAGTTCCAAGCCTTCGGCGGCGCGCTGAGCGGCCGCACGCTCTACACCGTGCCCGGGCGGCTCATCGTGCAGGCCTGGCGCTCGCGCGCCTTCCACTGGAGCGACATCGATTCGACGCTGATCCTGCGGTTTTTGCCTGCGGGCAGGAAAGGGCGCATCGACCTCGTGCACGTCAACGTGCCGAACCACGACTACCACGGCGTGAACAAAGGCTGGAAGAACTACTACTGGAAGCCGTGGCGCAGGTATCTTGCGAAGCGGTGAGGCGGTAGCGCGAAGCGCGAAGGCCTGCAACCAGCGACTTACGACCCCGGCGCCTTGGCACGCCGCTCCAGCGCGGTACGCGCGTTGCGCGCCAGAGACTCATCCGCGTCCTGCGCCAGGCGCTCGAGGAGCGCGCGCGGCGTGGCCGCGTTGTAGGTGAGGTTCATGCGCGTATAGAGATTGGCGCTCTTCGAGAGCCGCTCCAGCACCGCGGGCGGCGTGTTCGGATTGAGCGCGAGGCCCCACTCCACCAGGTAGTCGGTCGAATCGAAGTGGCGCTCGAGCACCTTGAGCGGCGTCTTCGGGTTGCGCAGCACGTCGTGTAGCACCTTGTCGGCGTGCGGCCCGCCCGCAAGGCGCTCGAGCGTCGGCGCGCCCACGTTCGGGTTCGCGGCGACGAGCCGCATCACCGCGAGGCCCTTGCGGTTCGCGCCCATCACGTCCCAGACCGAGCCCATCTTCTCGTAGAGCTCCGGATCGGGCAGTCGCGCGATCCGGTCGAGCAGCGCAGCGCCCGCGCCCTTGTGCTGGGCAATCGCGCCGAGGAAGAACCCGTCGCGGTTCCACGGCGAGCGCTCGAAGGCCTCTTCGAGCTGCGCCGCGTTCATGCCATTCACCTCCGCCACCGCGCGCTCGAGTGCCAACCCGCGCCAGACTTCCCAGCCGATCGCCGCCGGCACCGCGAGCACCACCACCCACGCCATCACGAGGACCGCCGGATCGTAGCGCCGCGCGCCCCGGAGGCTCAGCGACACGCAGCCGAGCGCGAGGCCCCACACGCCCGCCGGCACCGCCGCCGCCGCGGCGATGAGCGGCACGAACACGAATCCGATCGCCGCGGTCGAACTCGCGGACGCGAAGATCCCCTTCACCGAGATCGCCGCCGCAGCGAGCCCGCCCGCGATCCCCGCGACGAGCGCGAAGCGCGCCTCCGGCCGCGCGCTGAGACTTTCACTCATGAGTCGCTCCGGCGGCGATTCTAGCGCCCGGCTTCGCCGCGGCGCCGTGGACCGTTCCCGTGTAATACATTATGATTCAGTGTATGACAAAGGGCCGCACGCTGCTTTCGGTCCGGCTCGACCCGGCACTCGCCGCGGCGCTCGAGCGCCATTGCGCGCAAACCGGGGCGACGCGCAGCCGAGTGGTGCAGCAGAGCATGGCGCAGTACCTCGTCACGCAATCCGGTCCGTCGCTCGGCAGCCTCGCCGAGGCAATCCTGCCGCCCGTGCCGAGGCGCGACGCGCCAAGGGCGCGTCCTGGCCGCGCGGCGCGGCCTTCCCGCCAGCAGCGCTTCCGGGACTACGTGCGTGAGAAGCGTCGTCGTTGAGTCGGGTTTCCTGATCGCGCTGTTCGACGAGACCGACCCCCTGCACGAGCGTTGCCGGGCGTTCCTGCGCGACTACCGCGGGCGCTTCCTCACCACCGAGGCGGTGCTCGCCGAGGCGCTGGCGCTGCTCTCGACTGTGCAGCAGTCCCGCTGCCTGGAGTGGCTCGGCGATGCGGCGCGCGCAGGGCTGCTCGACGTGGACCGCGAGCCGCTCGACTTCCGTTCGATCGAAAGGCTCGCCCGCAAGTATGCCGACCAGCCGATGGATTTCGCCGACGCTTCCCTGGTGCTGCTCGCCACCCGCACCGGCGTGCGCGAGATCCTCACCGCCGACCGGCGCGATTTCGCCGTCTATCGCCTCGCCGGCCGCGCGCGGTTCATCGACGTGCTGGCCGATCGCTGAGTCACGCCACCTAAATTTCAACAGCTTGATTTTCCGGTCCGAACCCCGGATATATTGCTGATTCGGGACGAAGCGCCGGTAACGACGAATCGAAAGGCTGGGAACGCGTGGAATTCAAGGACTACTATCAGGCGCTCGGCGTGGCGCGCGACGCCCCGGCCGAGGAGGTCAAGAAGGCCTACCGCAAGCTCGCGCGCAAATACCACCCGGACGTGTCTAAGGAGCCGGACGCGGAAAGCCGCATGAAGGAGGTCAACGAGGCCTACGCGGTCCTTTCGGACCCCGAAAAGCGCGCCGCCTACGACCAGCTCGGCCGCGGTTACCAGCCCGGCCAGGATTTCCGTCCGCCGCCGGACTGGGATGCAGGGTTCGAATTCTCCGAGCGCGGGTTCTCTGGGGCGGAAGCCGCCGATTTCAGCGACTTCTTCGCCGAGCTCTTCGGCCGCATGGGCGGCGCCCGCGGTGCGCACGCGCACGGCGGGGATCACCACGCCAAAATCCTGCTCGACCTGGAAAATGCTTTCAGCGGTGCGACCCGCCAGATTTCGCTGCGCATGCCGAGGATGGACGCGAAGGGCCGGGTGGTGCTCGATACGCGCACTCTCAACGTGAAGATTCCGAAGGGCATCCGGGAAGGGCAGATCATCCGGCTTGCTGGCCAGGGCGCGGCGGGCCACGGCGAAGGCAAGCCCGGGGACCTGCTGCTGGAATTGCATTTCAAGCCTCATCCGCGGCTACGCGCCGATGGGCGCGACCTCTTGCTCACGCTGCCGGTCGCCCCTTGGGAGGCGGCGCTGGGCGCGGTGGTGCCGGTGGAGCTGCCTGACGGCACGCTCAAGGTGCGCATTCCGGCAGGCGCCCAGAGCGGCAGGCAATTGCGCGTTCGCGGCAGAGGCATTCCGGCCGATCCGCCCGGCGACCTGCTGCTCGAGATCCGGGTCGTGCTGCCGGACGCCTCGACGCCGAAGGCGCGCGAACTCTACGAGACCATGGCGCGGGA
>CAZYVT010000128.1:3414-4808 GCA_964651335.1 uncultured Enterobacteriaceae bacterium
TCCCGAATCGCGCCTTAGGCTCCCTGCCCATACGAACAACCGCAGGGATGGCCGATGGACCGCACCACCGCATTGAAATGCGCGATCGTCGCCGCGCTTGCGCTCGCGCTCCTCGTTCCGGTGTCGATGATCCGCGACCTGATCGCCGAGCGGCAGGCGCGGCGCGATGAGGCGGTCGCCGGGATCGCGCTCGGCTGGGGGCAGCGTCAGACGCTCGCGGGGCCGTACCTCGCCGTGCCCTACGAGCGCACGTGGACCGAGACCACGCGCGAAGTCGTCGACGGCACCACGCGCGAGCGGCGCAACGAGCGCACCGAGGCGCGCGTTGCGCGGCTTGCCGCCGAGAGCGTCGAGTGGACGGTCGAGACCGCGACGAGCGAGAAGGCGCGCGGCATCTACAAGGCGCGGCTCTACAGTGCCCGCATCCGGGCGCGCGGGCAGCTCGCGCTACCCGAGCGCTTCGGCCTCGCCGAGGATTCGGCGCGCATCAAGTGGGGCACGCCGCGGCTCGTCCTCGGCGTCTCCGACCCGCGCGGCCTGCGTAGCGTGAGCGCGCTTACGCTCGGCGATGCGAGCGCCGAGTTCCTCCCCGGCGCGGGCGACGCGGCGCTCTCCGCCGGCATCCACGCGCCGCTCGAACGCTTGCGCCCGGGCGCGGCACAGACTGTCGCGTTCGAATTCTCGCTCGAGCTCGCCGGGGCGGAGGCGCTCGCGATCGCGCCGCTTGCGCGCGACACCGCCGTCGCGATGCGCGCCGACTGGCCGCATCCGTCCTTCCAGGGCGTATTCCTGCCCGCGCGCCACGAGCTCGCACCCGAGGGCTTCAGCGCCCGCTGGCAAATCTCGCGCTACGCAGCGCAAGGCGCCGAGCGCCTCGACGCCTGCGAGCGCGCCAAGCCCTGCCCGGCGCTCACCGCGCAGGCGCTCGGCGTCTCATTCATCGAGCCGGCCGGCCTCTACCAGCGCCTCGAGCGCGCCTCCAAATACGGCTTCCTCTTCGTCGGGCTCACCTTCGCCGCGTTCCTGCTCCTCGAGCTCCTGCGGCGGCTCCCGATCCATCCCGTCGAGTACACCCTGGTCGGCCTCGCGCTTGCGATATTCTTCCTGCTGCTGACCGCGCTCTCCGAGCACCTTGCGTTCGCGCTCGCCTACGCCCTCGCGACGCTCGCCTGCACCGGCCTCGTCGCCGCCTACGTCGCGCACGTCTTGAGAAGCGCCCGCGCCGGCCTCGCCTTCGGCACGATGCTGGCCGCGCTCTACGGCGTCCTCTACATGCTCCTCGGCGCCGAAGACTACGCGCTCCTCGCGGGCTCGATCCTTCTCTTCGGATTGCTCGCCGGCCTGATGATCGCCACGCGGCGGGTGGATTGGTACGAGCTTTCGCGGCGAGTGCC
>CAZYVT010000129.1:0-4763 GCA_964651335.1 uncultured Enterobacteriaceae bacterium
GCCATGCCCTGGCGCCTCGCGGTGCTGGACGAGGCGCAGGCGATCAAGAACCCAGCGGCGAAGCAGACGCGGGAAACGAAAAAACTCGACGCTTCCGCGCGGATCGCGCTCAGCGGCACGCCGGTCGAGAACCGGTTGGGCGATCTGTGGTCGATCTTCGATTTCATCAACCCGGGCCTCCTCGGCTCGACCCGCGCCTTTTCGGAGTTCGCGCGGCGTCTCGCCAGGAGGCCGCACAACCCTTACGCGCCGCTGCGCGAATTGGTGCGCCCCTACATCCTGCGGCGCCTGAAGACCGATAAATCCGTCATTGCCGATCTCCCCGACAAGATCGAGGTGAAGGCGTTCTGTTCGTTGAGCCGCAGGCAGGCGGCGCTCTACCAGCAGGCGGTGAAGGACATGGCCTTGCAGGTCCAGGGTGCCGAGGGCATCGCGCGCAAGGGAGCGATTCTTGCTTTCCTGATGCGCTTCAAGCAGATCTGCAACCACCCGTCGCAGTGGCTGGGCGACGGCGCATGGGAAGAATCCGAGAGTGGCAAGTTCGGGCGGCTCCGCGAGCTCGCCGAGACGATCGCCGCGAAGCAGGAAAAAGCGCTCGTCTTCACCCAGTTCCGCGAGACCACCGCGCCGCTCGCGGCGTTCCTCGGCTCGGTGTTCGGCCGCGCGGGGCTGGTGCTGCACGGCGAGACCGAGGTGAGGAAACGCAAGGACCTCGTGCGCCGATTCCAGGAGGACGAAACGGTGCCGTTTTTTGTGCTCTCATTGAAGGCCGGCGGCGCGGGGCTCAATCTCACCGCCGCCTCGCACGTGATCCACTTCGACCGCTGGTGGAACCCGGCGGTCGAGAACCAGGCCACCGACCGCGCCTTTCGCATCGGTCAGACGAAAAACGTCCTGGTGCACAAGTTCGTGTGCCGGGGGACGGTCGAGGAGAAAATTGACGCCATGATTGAATCGAAACAGCAGCTCTCGAAAGACCTGCTGGAAGGCGGCGCGGAGAAAATGCTGACGGAACTGAACGACGCGGAGCTGATGAAGCTTGTCGCGCTCGACATCCACACGGCTTCAGCGGAGGGATGAACGATGTGGTACCAGTGGAAGCGTTACGTGCCGGTGGCCGAACGCCGGCGCAAGGCGGGAAAAGCGCTTGCGCGCGCGCGGAAAAAGGGCGAGCCGCTCTCCCCGGTTGTGCTCGCGGGACACGCCATCGCCAAAACCTTTTGGGGCCAGTCCTGGTGCCGGAACCTCGAGCGCTACAGCGACTTCTCGAACAGGCTGCCGCGCGGCAGGAGCTACGTGCGTAACGGCGCGGTGCTCGACCTGCAAATCGCCGCCGGCGAAGTCGCCGCGCGCGTGAGCGGAACCAGGCTCTACACGGTGAAGATCAAGGTTTCACCGGTTCCCCGCGCGCACTGGAGCGCACTGTGCAAGCACTGCGCCGGCGGGATTGATTCGCTCGTGGAACTCCTTCAAGGGCGCTTCGCCAAGGGCGTCATGGAGCGCATCTGCCGCGAGGGTACGGGCCTATTTCCCTCGCCCAAGGAAATCAGGTTCGACTGCAGCTGCCCGGACTGGGCCTCGATGTGCAAGCACGTCGCGGCGACCCTCTACGGGGTCGGCGCGCGTCTCGATGCGAAACCCGAGTTGCTGTTCCAGCTTCGCAAGGTGCACGAGAAGGACCTGATCGCCAGCGCAGGAAATGCTTTGCCGATGGCCGGGAAAGCCCCCGCGGCTGGGAAGGTGCTCGATGAGGAGAGACTGGGGGAGATTTTCGGGATCGAGATGGCTGCGAGCGAGATGACAGGCGCGGCGGATTCGCGAACGACGACGAAAGCGGGCGGTGCGCGCTCTCGCCGCAAGGATCCTGGCGCGCCCGCGCGCAGACGGGATGCCGCGCGCGGGAAATCCGCTCGACGGCCGCTCAAACGCAGCGATCGGAGGAATCCATGACTCAGCGCGCGGAAACGCGAGGTTCTCACCACTTCTCGATCCAGGGCCTCAGGTCGAGCTCGTGCGTCCAGGCGCTCTTCGGCTGCAAGTGCAGCCGCCAGTAGTTCTCCGCGATGGCGTCGGGGTCGAGGATTCCCTCCCGCTCCTTCAGCGCATAGCGCTCGGGAAAATTCTCGCGAATGAAAGGCGTATCGATCGCCCCGTCGATCACGACGTGCGCCACATGGATGCCGAGCGGCCCGAGTTCGCGCGCAATGCTCTGCGCGAGCGCGCGAAGCGGCGCGCGATCGCGCCGCCGGTGGCGTCGCCGGCGTCTACGATCAACGCGACCTGCTTGACTGCCATGATCACCTCCCGCAGCGCGCCCTGCGCGCATCGATGTCCGCGCCGATCTCCGCGACATTTTCTTCCGCAACACCGAGCTTCCGGGCCACCCTCCTGAATCCGCGTGTGGCGGCGGCTGTCTCATCGAGAATCTCTCCGGCGCCCTTGACCGCCCAGGCCTTTGCGAGCGCGAGCAGATCAGCCCGGGAAGGCGCTCGCTGACTACCCGCAAACACTAGGGCGTGCTCGCGCCTTTCGCCGACGTCGGGCAGCAGGTCGAATGCCGGTGAGAGGCGAAAGCCGTGTCCGTCGTGCAGCATCCAGAAATTCTTCAGGTGATCGTCTGTATTGCCGACGAGTGCATTGAACGCCATGTGACGGAAGAATGCGTTGACATCCTCCTGGGGCGAGGCCGAGTGCTTGCGAATCGCCGTCGCGACTTCGCTGTATGCGAGAACGTAGAGCCCCGGACGCTCCTTGCACAGCGTTTTGAGGCTGATCATGTGACGCCGACCGCCCTGCGGCGTGAGATCGAATCGGCGCACCAGCAGCACGCGCTTGCTGCCGGCGCTCACGAGCCGGGTTTCGGGCGTGTCCAGACCCGCTTTGCCCGCGAGCGCCATGATTGCGGCCTCCAGACCGACCACATCGAAGCGGCCATCCCGGTTGCGGCTCGGAAACTTGGCGATCCATTCGCCCTCTTCCGTGGTGACGAGCGCTTTGGGTCGCGCGCCGCCCGGGGTGCTCCCCGCTTCGAGCAGCCGGCGCAGCTTCGCGCGATCGTCGGCGTTTCCGCCTTCGAAGCGTTCGGCAGCTTCAACGAGCTCGGCGAGATGCACGGCGGCAGCGCTCTGGCGAAGCCGGAGCGGTTCATCCCTCTCCGAATACGCAAGCGCACCGAGCGCGTCTGCGCCCAGCTCGCGCAGCAGGTACGGTTCGCCCTGTGCACCGCGCGGCAATTTCCGGTCGAAGATTAAAAGGCGCCGCCCCCAGTCGTCCGGCAGGCTGTCCTCGAATACGGCGAGCGGCGGCTGCAGATTCGTGCCGCGATACAGGATCCGGCCGGACTCTCGCCGCAGCGATTCGGGATCCAGATCGAACCCGCGCGGGTGGCGCAGCCAGGTATCGGTGTATTCGAACTCGGATTCAGACCTCCCGTGCGTGTCCGGATCGCCGAACGCAATATCGCCTGCATGGACGCGATCGGCGCCGGGCAGCGTGACCCAGACATGCAGCGCGATCACCGCGCGCTCGCGCGCCGCGTGTAGGGGCGCTTGCGCGGCGCCTGCGCGGCAGCCCTCGCGCGCTCCAGCACGCTCGCACGTTCCGCCAGCAGCGTCGCGAAATCCTCCAGCCGGTCGAGCGCCCACAGGGCGTTCGCCCAGGCGCCGACCTGAACCGTAGGCGCGCCGCGCTCCATGGCGCGCAAAGTCGGCACGGAAACGCCGATGCGCGCCGCAAATACGGCCATGGTCTGGTTGCGCTCGACGCGAGACGCACGCAGGCGCCGGCCGAAAGCGGTGAGCACCGCGGTCGATTCTGCAAGGGAAAGCATAGTTTTCATTATGCGCTACTAATAGAGACTTAGCAAATTATGGTTTCCCTTTTATAATACCTATCGCGCAGTGCGCAGGCGGCGGCAGACAGGTCCTCGCCGCGCAGTTCCCTGAGCGCATAGCCGACGAAATCGGCCACCACGTGCTTGCGCCAGCGCAGGTCGAGGTCGGTGTTGTCCATCGGCTTCGCGCGCGACTCGGCAAGATTGCCTGCTTGCGCGATCGCGTCGTCGGTCAGCTTCTTTCCGTTGCGGGACCCCGGGTGCTGTCATACAATCTTGACCAGTCTGTCATACGCAGGCCCTCATGCCGATCTCCGTCCGCCTCCCGCCCCCCGTTGAGCAGAAGCTCGCCGAGTACTGCCTGTCGCACAAGGTGACGAAGAGCGAGGCGGTCAAACGTGCGCTCGATCGGATGCTGGAGGAAGGGGCGCGCAAGGCGTCCCCCTATGACCTGGGCCGCGAGTTCTTCGAGCGCAAGGGCACGCCGAAACGGGACATCGCCCTCAACAGCAAACGCCTCCTGCAGGAGCACTTCAGGGGCAAGGTCCGGTGAGTCCGGTCATCGTCGATACCGGATTTCTCGTTTCGTTATTCGAACTGACCGATCTGCGACGCGACAGCGCGTGCGGCTACCTCAGGGACCACAAGCATCCTCTGGTGACCGTGGGAGCGGTGATCGTAGAAGCCTGCTTCTTCCTCCGGCCTGCGATCAAGGCGGACCTGCTTGCCTGGATCCGGCGCGGTGCCGTGTCGATGGTCGAAGTGCCCGTCGGCGCGTTTCCGCAGATCGAGCTCACGCTGAGGAAGTACGCCGATCAGGGGATCGATTTCGCGGACGCGGCGCTGATCTGGCTGGCGAACGAAACCGGCGTTCGCCGCATCCTCACCACCGACCGGACCGATTTCGAAATCTTCCGCCTCAAGGGCGGCA
>CAZYVT010000130.1:0-4648 GCA_964651335.1 uncultured Enterobacteriaceae bacterium
CGGCGGCGATCCTGGAAAAGTTACTCTGACCCCATTTTCTCGAGGCCGTACACCTGGCGCAGATAGGCGAGGTAGCGCTCGTCCTTGCTGACGGTCTTGCCGGGCGAATCGGAGACCTTGGCGACCGGCTGGCCGTTGCACTCGGTCATCTTGATTACGATGTTGATCGCTTCGTATCCAAGGTCGTTGGTGAGGTTGGTGCCGATGCCGAACGACGTGATCGCGCGGCCGTGGAAGCGGCGCGCGATCTCGATCGCGAGCGGAAACGAAAGCTGGTCGGAAAAGATCAGCATCTTCGATCGCGGGTCGACGCGGTTCTTGCGGTAATGCGCGATCAGCCGCTCGCCCCACTCGAACGGATCCCCGGAATCGTGCCGCGCGCCGTCGAAGAGCTTGCAGAAATACATGTCGAAGTCGCGCAGGAAGGCTTCCATCCCGTAGGTGTCGGAAAGCGCGATCCCGAGGTCGCCGCGGTATTCCTGCGCCCACTTGTCGAACGCGTAGACCTGTGCGTCGCGCAGCCGGGGACCCAGCGCCTGGCAGGCCTGCATGTATTCGTGCGCCATCGTGCCCAGCGGCGTGACGCCGTTCTTCATCGCCAGCCAGACGTTGGAGGTGCCGGCGAAATGCTCCGGCACCTCGCGCTTGAGCGTGGCGATGATCTCCTCGTGCCAGGCGAGCGAGAAGCGCCGCCGCGTGCCGAAGTCCGAGATCTTGAACTCGAGCACGGGCTCGGCCTGGCGCAGGATGGCGATCTTTTCCCCGAGCCGCCGCCTGCCTTCGGCGAAGTCGGGCCGGGGCTGCGTGCGGCGGAAATAGACCTCGGACACGATCGCCAGCACCGGGATTTCGTACAGGATCGTGTGCAGCCAGGGACCGTGGATCGCAATGTCGATGCCGGTTTGCGAGCCCGGTTTGCGCCGGATCTGGATGTACTTTTCGTTGAACTGGAACAGGCCGAGAAAATCAAGGAAGTCGGACTTCATGAAGCGCAGGCTTCCGAGGTACGCGAGCTCCTGCTCCTCGAAGCGCAGCTTGCACAGGTCCGCCACCCCGGTGCGGATTTCATCCAGATGCTGCGCCAGATCGACGCCTTCGGTGCGGCACTTGAACTGGTACTCGACCTGGGCGCCGGGAAAATGATGCAGCACCACCTGCATCATCGTGAACTTGTACAGGTCGGTGTCGAGCAGCGAGCGGATGATCATCGCTGGATTCTACCCGCCCTGCGATAATCCCTTCCATGTGCGGCCGCTATGCACTCCATGCCAATCCGCAGGTGATCGCGCTGCAATTCGGGCTCGCTGTGCCGCCCGACACCGCACCGCGCTACAACATCGCGCCGACAACCGAGGTGCTCGTCGTGCGTGCGGCTGAGGGCGTGCGCGATTCGGCGCGGGTACGCTGGGGCCTGGTGCCGCGCTGGGCGAAAGATCCGTCGATCGGAGCGAGGCTCAACAATGCGCGCGGCGAAACGGTGGCCGAAAAACCCGCGTTCCGCGATGCCTACCGCAGGCGGCGCTGTCTCGTTCCGGCGAGCGGTTTCTACGAGTGGAAGGCGGAAGCTGGCCGCAAGCAGCCCTATTACATCTATCCGGTATCGGGCGAGCTGTTCGCGTTCGCGGGGCTGTGGGAAAGATGGAACGGGCCGCAGGCTCCGCTGGAGACCTGCGTCATCGTCACCACGGACGCGAACGAAAAGATGCGATCGGTCCACGATCGCATGCCGGTCATTGTTGCGCCAGACGACTACGGCCAGTGGCTGGACTGCAGACCCGAAACGGACGCCGCCGCCCTACTGCGTCCTTGCGATCCGAAGGAGATCGCAGTACGGCGGGTGAGCCGCGCGGTCAACAATGCGCGCAATGAATCGGAGAAGCTCATCGAGCTGGCGGGAGACTGACAGGCGACCCCCTGCCTCCACTTGCCGGAATGCAGCTTGCACCCGGCCAAGTACTGGATATAATTCCACTTATGGATGAAGACACAGTACCGGAGGCCCGACACCGCCATGGACCCGCTCACTGACCGGCAAACCGAAGTCTTGCGGCTGATCCGCGAACTCACCGAAGTGGCCGGGTTTCCGCCGACCCGGGCCGAGATCGCGCGCTCGATGGGCTTTCGCTCGGTGAACGCCGCCGAGCAGCACCTGCGGGCGCTGGAGAAGAAGGGCGTCATCGACATCCTGGCGGGCGCCTCGCGCGGCATCCGCGTGCTGGACCCGCGCCCGAGCTCCCGGCTCGGCAGGCTGATGGAGCTGCCGGTGATTGGCCGCGTCGCGGCGGGCAGCCCGATTCTTGCCGAAGCCCACGTCCAGGGGCGCTACCAGCTCGATCCGAATCTATTCACTCCGCGCGCCGATTACCTGCTGCGCGTGCGCGGCATGTCGATGCGCGACGCCGGCATTCTCGACGGCGACCTGCTCGCGGTGCATCGCAGCCATGAGGCGCGCTCCGGACAGATCGTAGTCGCGCGGCTCGCCGATGAAGTGACCGTCAAGCGTTTCCGCCGCCGGGGCTACGCGGTGCAGCTGCTGCCCGAGAACCCGGATTTCGAGCCCATCGAGGTCGATCTGCGGCGCGACCCGCTCACCATCGAGGGGATCGGCGTCGGCGTGATCCGCAGCGGCAAGTCGCTCTGAGCCCCGGGCCTCCGCGCCGGAGGCCCTCTATATAATGACAGGCCGGAACTTCCTCCTGCCGCCGATGAATCGCGCCACCACCGGGACCGAACAGGCCCCTGCTCCCGCAACCATTCGCCCCAGCGAAACAGTCGAAGCGGCCAACGTGCTCGCCGACCGTGTCGCCCATCTGTATGGCCAGGTGCCTTTCGGGGTCGCGACCACCTTCCTCATCGGCGCGCTTGCCACGTACGAGCTTTGGGATGCGCGGTTCAAGGAGGTGGTGCTCGCCTGGTGGCTCCTGGTGCTGCTGGTCACGGCGGCGACCACGGCCCTTTACTTCGCCTACCGCCGCGCCTCGAACACGGTCGCCGAAGCCGGCCGCTGGCTGCGCTGGCTGGCGATCGGCGCGCTCGCGAACGGCGTCAACTGGGGCCTTGCGGCTGCGGTCTTCTTCCGTGCGCACACGCACGAGGAACAGGTGTTTCTCTCCCTGCTGCTGGTGGGGATCACCGCGGGCGGCATCCCGGCGTTCGCGGCCTGCTGGCCGATCTTCGCGATCTACGCCGCAAGCATCGTGGTGCCGTTCACCTACGTGCTCACGACTTTCGGAAGCCGGCAGTTCACCGAAATCGCGATCGCCCTGCCGCTCTTTTACGGCGTGACGGTGGCCGTCGCATACCGGCTCAATCAGGTCTTCCTCACGGGCTACCGGTTGCGTCAGGCATACGGAAAGCTCGCCGAAGACCATACCGAGCTTAACCGTCACCACACCGAGCTCAACCGCCGGCTCGAGGAGCAGATCGAGGAGTTCGGTTTTGCGCAGCGCGAAATCGCGGCCTCGGGCCGCAAGCTCGCGCTGTTCGTGGAACGGTTGCCGATCGCGGAATTCGAAATGGATGGCAGCGGCATGATTCTGGGCATGAACCCTGCTGCCGAGCACGTATTCGGACATTCGTCCGCGGAGCTGGTCGGCCGCAACCTGCTGCGCACGCTCATCCCGCCGGACGAGCCGGCGCTCGACCTGCGCTGGTGGGCGGATTTCGTGGCGCACAAACGCCCGGAGGCCGGCATCCGGGCGCGCTGTCTGCGGCGCGACGGCCTCGAGATCATCTGCGAATATTCGCTCACCCCGCTGGTGAACGACACGCACGAGCTGATCTCGGTGATCGCCATGTGCCGCGATATCACGCAACAGCTCGAAGCCGAGCGGCTGAAGAAGGAATTCACGTCCACGCTGTCCCACGAGCTGCGCACGCCCCTGACCTCGATCATCGGCTCGCTGCAGCTGATCAACTCTGGAGTGTTGGGCGAGCTGGAGAAGGATGTCGCCGAATTGACCGCCGTGGCCGAGCGCAATGCCCAGCGGCTGCTCGACATGATCAACGACATTCTCGACATCGAGAAGATCGAGTCGGGCCGCTTCTCCCTTCAACCCGAAGACATCGCGCTGGACGAGCTGATCCGCGAATCGCTCGCCCTCAACCGCGCGTTCGCGGACCGCTTCAGCGTCCGGCTCACGCTGCGCTCCGCCCCTCCCAGGGTCCTGGTTCGCGCGGATCGCAAACGGCTCCTGCAGGTCATGACCAACCTGATCTCCAATGCCGCAAAGTTCTCCCCCGAAGGCGGCGAGGTCGAGCTGAGCGCCGCGTGCGCGGATGCGCGCGTGGTGGTCTCGGTGGAGGACCGCGGCCCGGGCATCCCGCAGGAATTCCGCGGCCGGATCTTCAACCGCTTCGCGCAAGCAGACTCCGCGCTGACGCGCATGAAGGGCGGGACCGGGCTCGGGCTCGCGATTTGCAAGCGCCTGATCGAGTTGATGGACGGCGAGATCTCGTTCGCCGATCGCGATGGCGGCGGGACTTCGTTCTCTTTCGAGCTTCCCGCGCGTCAAGAGGCGGTCGCCGCGCCGCACTGACACGACAGGGCCATGCCGTCGCAACCGCTGAACCGCATCTGCTACGTCGAGGACGACGAGGACATCCAGCGCATCGTGCGCCTGTCGCTCGAGCGCATCGGCAAGATGAC
>CAZYVT010000131.1:0-4396 GCA_964651335.1 uncultured Enterobacteriaceae bacterium
GGCGGACTACATAGACTGGTCCATGGTGCGATGAGCCTGCGCCGCGGCGACCTCGCACGGTCCGTCCCAAGGACCTCGACGAAGTGCCGATCGGCCGATTGAGCACTGGCGGGATGGCGCTCGTCGATCGCGCGTTGCGGTTCTGGCTTGGTCTGTAGCGCGAAGTCCCCCCGGAAACCAGACTTTCTGGCACCATGTTGCGCGAGGGGGACGCGGCATGAAGTGTCCAAGATGCCAGCACGAGAACGCGGCAGGCTCGGCGTTCTGCGATGTGTGCGGCATCCGTCTGGAGGCGAGCTGTCCAGCCTGCGGTGAACCAAACCGGGCAGGCGCGAGGTTCTGCCGTAAGTGCGGGCAATTGCTTGAAGCCGGCCTCGCCTCCGCCCCAGCCGTCGCAAAGTTCGCCTTACCCGAGTCCTACACCCCCAAGCACCTTGCCGAGAAGATTCTCACCTCCCGCGCTGCCTTGGAGGGCGAGCGCAAGCAGGTGACCGTGCTCTTCGCCGACATGAAGGGCTCGATGGAGCTCCTCGCCGAGCGCGATCCCGAGGAGGCGCGGAAGATCCTCGACCCGGTGCTCGAGCGCATGATGGAAGCGGTGCACCGCTACGAGGGGACCGTGAACCAGGTCATGGGCGACGGCATCATGGCGCTGTTCGGCGCGCCGCTCGCGCACGAGGATCATGCGATACGCGCCTGTTACGCGGCGCTGCGCATGCAGCACTCGATCAAGGAGTACGCAGCGGGCGTGCAGCGCTCCGCGGGCGTGCCGGTCCAGATCCGCGTCGGATTGAATTCCGGCGAGGTCGTGGTGCGCTCGATCGGAAGCGACCTGCACATGGATTACACCGCCGTCGGGCAGACCGCGCACCTCGCGGCGCGCATGGAGCAGATGGCGATGGGCGGCTCGATCCTCCTCACCGCGGGCACGCTGCGCCTGGCGGAGGATTTCATCGAGGTGCGCGCGCTCGGCCCCGCCACGGTGAAGGGCCTCGCCGAGCCGGTGGAAGTCTATGAGGCATCGGGTGCTGGCGCGGCCAAGTACCGCTTCGATGCCAGCGCGATTCGCGGCCTGACCCGCTTCGTCGGGCGTGCGCCCGAGCTCGAGCAGCTGCGCAAATCGCTCGACCAGGCCGGCAAGGGGCAGGGCCAGGTGGTCGCCTTGGTCGGCGAGCCGGGCGTCGGCAAGACGCGCCTGTTTCATGAGTTCACTCGTTCGCACCGCACCGGCGGCTGGCTCATTCTCGAGAGCGGCTCGGTCTCCTACGGCAAAGCGACGCCCTATCTTCCGCTTGCCGATCTGCTCAAGGCGTACTTCCAGATCGAGCCGCGCGACGACATCCGCAGGATCCGCGAGAAAGTCACCGGCAAGCTGCTGGCGCTTGACCGGGCGCTCGAGCCGGCGCTGACTGCGTTCTTCAGCTTGCTCGATGTGCCGATCGAGGATTTGCAGTGGAATGCGCTCGACCCGCCACAGCGCCGCAGCCGGACGCTGGAGGCCTGCAAGCGGCTGTTGCTGCGCGAGAGCCAGGTCCAGCCTCTGCTCGTGATATTCGAAGACCTGCACTGGATCGATTCGGAGACCCAGGCGTTTCTCGACAGCCTGATGGACAGCCTGCCGAGCGCGCGCCTGCTGTTGTTGGTCAATTACCGGCCCGAATACCAGCACCACTGGGGAAGCAGGACCTATTATGCGCAGTTGCGCGTGGATCCCCTGGCGCCGGAGAACGCGCAAGAGCTGCTCGACGCGCTGCTCGGAACGGACGCGACACTTGCGCCCCTCAAGCTTTTGCTGGTGCGGAAAACGGAAGGCAACCCCTTCTTCCTCGAGGAGAGCGTGCGGACGCTCGTCGAGACCAAAGCGCTCGCCGGCAATCGGGGGGCGTACCAGCTTGCAAAGGCGGTCGATGCGATCCAGGTGCCGGCGACGGTGCAGGCGATTCTCGCGGCGCGCATCGATCGGCTGCCGCCCGAGGAGAAGCGGCTGCTGCAGGTCGCTGCGGTGATCGGCCACGAAGTGCCGTTCCGACTGCTCGAGGCGCTTGTCGAGGAGGGCGAAGAGCATCTTCGCCGCGGGCTCGCCCACTTGCAGGCTTCGGAGTTTCTGTACGAGGCGACCCTGTTCCCGGAGCTCGAATACAGCTTCAAGCATGCGCTCACCCACGAAGTGACTTACGGGAGCCTGCTACAGGAGCGGCGCCGGACACTCCATGCGAAGGTCATGGAGGCAATCGAACGCGTCCACGCGGATCGCCTCTCCGAGCACAGCGAGTCGCTCGCACGTCATGCAATCCGTGCCGAGGCGTGGGAGAAGGCCGTTGATTACCTCCGCCAGGCGGGAGCGGCGGCGCGTGCGCGCGGAGCACTCGCGGACTTTCTGCAGCGATACGAGCAGGCACTCGAAGTCACCGAGCGGCTGCCAAGGACCGCCGACAACCTCCGCCGCGCCGTCGATGCGCGATTGGACTTGAGCTTTACGCTCCCTACGCTTGGCCAGATCGCACGCGCGATCAAGCTCCTCGAAGAAGCAGCGCCCCTTGCCGGGGAAATCAACGATGCGCGAAGGATAGGTCAGATCGCTGCGCAGATGAGTGGGTTTGTCTGGTTTGACGGCCGGTACCGCGAGGGCCTGGAGCAAGGAAGGCGCGCTCTCGCGGCAGCGGAGAGCCTGGACGACCCCGAACTGCGCCTCCGGGCCATGCACTACCTCTCCCTGAACCACGGACTTCAGGGAGAGTACCGTGCCGCGATCGAGTACATGGCTCCGCACACCGAAGGTCCCGACGTCGAGATTGCGAAGCACCTCCCCTCTGCCTTTGCCGCTTCGACCTACGTGCTTGCCTGTTGCTGGCGCGCGAATTGGCACGCCCTCCTTGGTGAATTCCGCGAGGCTGAGACATATGCTGACCGGGGAATGCAGTACGCGGAAGCGCTCGGCGTGCCGCGTGCCAAGGCCTTCGCCTACGTCTACCGCGCTGGAGTTTCGAGAGTCAAGGGCAACTTCGCCGAGGCGCTCCCGCTCGTCGAGCAAGCTCTCGAAATTTCCGAAAAGGAAGGAATGCGCTTTTGGGTCTCGGCCGCGTCGATGTTTCTTGGGCGTACGCTCGGGGACTTGGGTCGCGCGCAGGAGGGCCTTACGCACAGCCGGCGGGGACTTGCGCTGCAGGAGCAAATGGGAACGAAGGTAAGCGGGTCAATATACCGGTCCCATCACGCGACAACGCTGCTTCTGGCCCACCAGAATGCGGAGGCTTGCGAGGAAGCCGAGCGTGCGCTCGCGTGGGCGAGAGCGGCGGGCGAGCGCGGCGGAGAAGCCATCGCGCTCGCCCTTCTGGGTCAAGTGGCAGCCGCGGCTGAGCCGGCTGATGCGAACGCAGCGGCCTCTTGCTACGCACAGGGCCTGGCACTCGCGGAGGAACTTGGCATGCGCCCGCAAGTCGCCCACTGCCATCTCGGCCTCGGGCGGTTGTACCGACGAACAGGCGATGATGTGAAAGCGAGAGAATGCCTCGCCACCGCCGCGACACTGTACCGCGAGATGGGCATGTCCCATTACCTCAAGCAAGCAGAGGACGAATATGGGCCTGATGATCCGCAGGCTGCGGATCCGCGCTGACGGGCCGGAGCGTCCTGCACCCGGGGCTCATTGCACGGCGGCACGGGGTTGAGTAATATTGGTTAATCAATCTGATTAGGACCGATTGCCCCATGGACACACGTGTCGTCACCAGCCATCTGCCTGCCGACCTGGCGGAAAAGCTCGACGGCCTCGCCGTCCGCCTGGAGCGCCCGAAAGGATGGATCGTGAAGCAGGCAATCGCGTCCTATGTCGCGCTCGAGGAAGAGCGGCACCGTATGACGCTCGAAGCCCTCGCGGAGGTAGATGCGAAGCGCACGGTCGAACACGCAGAGATCGAAGCCTGGGCTGACCGGTTGGGCAAGCCGAAGCGCGCGCGCCCCCGCTAGCCGTGGCGCTCCGGTGGACGAGCAAGGCGCACTCGGATCTCGCGCGGCTGTACGAATTCCTCCAGCCGGTTCATCTGCCCGCAGCGCTCCGGGTCGTGCGCCAGCTCGTTGGCGCCGCGAAGCGCATTCCCGGCCGCCCGCGTCTTGGTGTCCGTTTGCGGGAGTTCGGCGAGCGCGAGGTGCGCCGCATCATCGTCGGAGACTACGAGATCCGGTACGAATTAACCGCCACCGACGTCTTCATCCTGCGGATTTTTCACACCCGCGAGGATCGGTAGCAGGTCCGCGTTGCGCGCGTTCCCGCTTGACTCGCGCCTTGATTACGCGCCGAAAGACAACGAGCTGTCTCGCGATGCGGGTGCGTAACATCTTCACGACACTCGAGCGAGAGCGTCCGACTCGCTTGCAACCTGCGCGGCAGGCAGGTCGA
>CAZYVT010000132.1:0-4097 GCA_964651335.1 uncultured Enterobacteriaceae bacterium
GCCCATGAACGAGATCATCTTCTTGGTGGAGGAGGCCCCGGACGGGGGTATGGCCGCGCGCGCGGTCGGCGAGTCCATCTTCACTCAGGCCCCCACGATGGCGGAGCTCCATGACCGGGTGCGCGACGCGGTGCGCTGCCATTTCGAGGAGGGGGCTCAGCCCAAGCTGATCCGCCTGCATTTCGTACGGGACGAAGTAATCGCCGCTTGAAGGTCCCGCGCGACCTTTCGGGCGACGCGCTTGCCAAGGCGCTCTCGCGAGTCGGATACGGAGTCACCCGCCAGACGGGTAACCATGTCCGGCTCACCACGCAGTCCCCGACCCAGCATCATGTAACGGTTCCGGCGCACGATCCGTTGAAGGTCGGCACACTGTCGGGGATTCTCGGCGATGTTGCCGGCCACCTCAGGATCACACGCGACGAGTTGCTGCGGCGCCTGTTCGATTGAGAAGGTCGTTCGCGAACGAATGAATACCTCCGCCATCGTCCAGAAACTCTGGAACTACTGCAACGTCCTGCGCGACGACGGGATGAGCTATGGCGACTACGTCGAGCAGTTGACGTATCTGCTGTTCCTCAAGATGGCCGACGAGCGCGCGCAGGCGCCGTACAACCAGAAGAGCCCGATCCCCGCCGGGTACGACTGGCCGAGCCTGCTCAAGCGCGACGGCGACGAGTTGTTCGATCACTACCGCCACACGCTGGAGAAGCTCGGCGCGGCGAAGGGGCTGCTCGGGCTGATTTTCGGCAAGGCGCAGAACAAGTTCCAGGACCCGGCGAAGCTGCGGCGCCTAATCGTCGATTTGATCGACAAAGAGAACTGGTCGGCGATGGGCGCGGACGTGAAGGGCGATGCCTACGAGGGGCTGCTGGAGAAGAACGCGCAGGACACGAAGTCGGGCGCGGGGCAGTACTTCACGCCGCGGCCGCTGATCCAGGCGATCGTGGAGGCGGTGGCGCCGCAGCCGAAGGAGACGATCTGCGACCCGGCCTGCGGCACGGGCGGGTTTCTGCTCGTCGCTCACGACTACATCGTCGAGAACAATCCCAATCTCACCAAGGACCAGAAGCGCCGCTTGAAGGAAGACGCCCTGAAGGGCGTGGAGCTGGTGCAGGGCGTCGCGCGCCTGTGCGCGATGAACCTGATGCTGCACGGCATCGGCGGGCTGGAGGGCGAGCCGATCGAGGTCAACGACTCGCTCAAGGCCGATCCGGGCGAGCGCTTCGACATCGTGCTGACCAATCCGCCTTTCGGCAAAAAGTCGAGCTTCACCGTGGTCGGCGAGAACGGCGAGGCGTCGAAGGAGAGGGAGACCTACGAGCGGGACGACTTCTGGGCCACCACCTCGAACAAGCAGCTCAACTTCGTGCAGCACATCAAGACGCTGCTCAAGGTGAACGGCCGCGCGGCGGTGGTGGTGCCGGACAACGTGCTCTTCGAGGGCGGCGCGGGCGAGACGATCCGAAGAAAGCTCCTCGCCGACTGCGATGTGCACACGCTGCTGCGCCTGCCTACGGGCCTCTTCTACGCGCAGGGCGTGAAGGCGAACGTGCTCTTCTTCGACAAGAAGCCCGCCTCCGAGACGCCCTGGACGAAGAAGCTCTGGATCTACGACCTGCGCACCAACAAGCATTTCACGCTGAAGACCAACTTCCTGAAGCGCGCCGACCTGGACGAATTCGTCGCCTGCTACAACCCGAAGAACCGCCACGAGCGCAAGGCGACATGGTCGGAGAAGAATCCCGACGGTCGCTGGCGCGCCTATGGCTACGACGAGCTCGTCTCACGGGACAAGGCAAGCCTCGACATCTTCTGGCTCAAGGACGAGTCGCTGGAGGACTCCGAGAACCTGCCGCCGCCCGAAGTGATCGCGCAGGAGATGATCGAGGATTTGGAAGCGGCGCTGGAGCAGCTGAGGGCGATTTCGTCGGATATCGACAAAGGCGAGGATCGGGCCACGAGGGAGACGAAGGCTTCCTGACTGCTTTGTCATCCGAGCAAGCCATCCTTCGTTAATCGGCGATGGACTCGCACTTGGAACGGGTGCTGATTCTCTGCAAGACCTATCCCTCGCCCAGCGCCAGGTACGTCGAGACATCCTGCGTTGCCGGAATTTCCGAGGCGGGCAAACTGATGCGCCTCTATCCGGTTCCGTACCGGCTTGTTCAGGACGAGCAGCAGTTCAAGAAGTGGCAATGGATCAGCGCCCGCATCTTCAAGTCAAATACCGACAACCGCCCCGAAAGCTACAAGATCTACGTCGACACGATCTCCTGCGACCCGGACATCCTTTCCACCAAGGACAATTGGCGCGAGCGAAGGTCATGGATCGAGAAACTTCCGATATTCGATAGTTTCGAGGCCGTTGAAGCGAGGCGTCTCGAGTCGGGTCAAAGCCTGGCGCTCCTTCGTCCGCAACGCATCCTGGGCCTTGAGATCGAGGAATCTGACGATCCGGACTGGACCGAGGAGGAAAAGGACAAACTGCTGCAGCTTCAAGAGCAGGGGGAGCTGTTCGAGCAGGACGAGGAAGCAAAGCAGCTACGCCTGCTGAAAAAAATTCCGCACGATTTCTACTATCGATACGAAGCAAAAGCAGCGACGGGCGTGTCGGTGCACCGCCACAAGCTTGTCGATTGGGAAGCCGGTGCGCTCTATTGGAATTGCCGGCGGCTATACGGCGCGGACTGGGAGCAGAAGTTTCGCCAGAAGCTGGAATCGGACTTCGCCGGCAAGGACTTGATCCTGATGCTGGGTAACATGCACCGATTCCAGAACCAGTGGCTGGCGGTCAGCCTGATCTACCCGCCTAAGCAGCGGCCCGAAGCGGAGCGTCAGAAATCTCTGTTTCCGGAGTAAGGTGCACTAGCCGCGGAGCGCCGAAGGTGACGGCCGCCCGCGCCACAAGACTGCGGTGACACTTGCTGTAATCGGCCTCGAAACAGAGCAGGCACACCGCCTTTTTCTTTGCCGCGCGCGCCAGCTCCCGAACTGCGTCCACCTGAGTCTTGAGATACCTGCAGAAACTCCTCTCATACGCTCGCCAATCACCGTTCTGCTTGAAGCGCTCCCGAATCGACCTGGGACAACCCAGCGCGGTCATGTGAACGTACTCGATGCCGCGCGCCTGCAGGGACGCCGACAGAGCGTTCTTCGAAAAACCCTTTTTCCTGGAAAGCGGCACCTCGCGCACGTCAATGATCTGGCGAACGCCGGCCCGCTCCAATCGGACGATGAAGCTTTGTACTTCAAGCCCTTCGTATCCGAAGGTATACGTCTTCATGTTGATTACCGGCACGTACTCAAGTGGGCGCATGGTAACAGCATGTCCGAATCCACACAGATGCGAGGGAGGATCGCATCGCAGTTTGATTTGTCGTGCTCGCGCGCGCGAATTACTTCTTCAACTTTTCGGCAAAGAACGCCAATACCTTCCCCCACGCATCCTCACTCACCTCCTTCCGGTACCGCTCGGGATTGTTGAACGACTGAAAAGCATGCCCGGCGCCGTCGTAGCGGTGGAAGACATGCTCGATGCCCGCCTTGGTTAGCGCGGCGTCGTAGTCGTTGACGTCCTCGGGCGAGGGGTTGGTGTCCTCGTTGCCGAAGAAACCGATCACCGGGCAGCGGATGGCGGGGGCGAGGTCGATCGCCGGCGGGTTGCCTTCGCCCATGACGAGCTTGACGCGCCCGCCGTAGAAGAGGGCGCAGGCCTTGTAGCGCGGGTTGGTGCAGGCGCCGAGCCAGGCGACGCGCCCGCCCCAGCAATGGCCGGCGATGCCGATGCGCTCCTGGTCCACGCCCGGCTGCGCGGCGAGCAGCTCGAAGGCGGCGTCGAGGTCGAGCCGCGTCCAGTCGTCGCGAAACCCGGCGCGCTTGACCTCGATGTCGGCGCTCTTCGGCCACCAGTGGAAGATGAAGGGCACCGCCACCGCGTAGCCGGTCGCGCAGAAGCGCTCGGCGGTCTTCAGCGTCACGGTGTCGTTCTCGATGCCGGTATGGCCGACGGGGATGTGCTGGCAGAGCACCAGCCCCGGATGCGGCCCCGCGCCCGCCGGCGCGAACAGGAACACTTCCATCGGGCTGCCGCGCAC
>CAZYVT010000133.1:0-3931 GCA_964651335.1 uncultured Enterobacteriaceae bacterium
TGATGAACGAACGGTCGATCTTGAGCGCCTGGAGCGGCAGCTTGGCGAGATAGCCAAGCGAGGAGTAGCCGGTGCCGAAGTCGTCGATCGCGATGCTCACGCCAAGGCCCCGGGCCGCCTTCAGCTTTTCGATGTTGCCCTGGATGTCCTCCATGATCAGGCTCTCGGTGATCTCCAGATCGATGCCCGGCGGCACGGCCCCCTGCTTGAGGGCCTCTTCCACCGTGGCGACGAAGTTACGCCTTCGCAACTGAATTACGGAGACGTTCACCGCCACGCGCGGCGCGGCCAGACCTTGCTCCATCCAGCGAACATGGTCCCTCGCGGCGCGTTGCAGCGCCCATGCGCCCACCTCCAGGATCAACCCGGTCTCCTCCATCAGCGGAATGAACCGCCCGGGCGGCACGAGGCCCAGCTCCGGACTCTGCCAGCGAAGCAGTGCCTCTACGCCGACGATGCGCCGGGTTTCCAGCTCCACCTTGGGCTGGTAGTGCAGCACGAACTCGTCTTTCTCCAGCGCCTGGCGGAGCTTGTTCTCGAGGGTGAGCTCCGCCGCGGTCCCTGCGGTCAGCTCGCGCGAATGGAACTGGTGGCACTCGCCGGTTTCCTGCGCCTTGTTCAGCGCCGCCTCGGCGTTGGAAAGTAGCGTCTCTGCATTGGCGCCATCGTTCGGGAACAAAGCGATCCCCGCCTTCGCCGAGACCCGCAGCTCCGTGCCGTTGATCCGGAATGGCTGTGCGAAGCAGTCGCGCCAGAGCTGCTCGATCGTCCGCCCGACTTCCGACCTGCCCTTGATATCCGGCAGCACGATCGCAAAATGATCGCCACCGACGCGCGCGATGCGGGCTGAATCCGTGGCGCGCTCCAGCCGTTCAGCCAGTTGCTTGAGCAGTTCGTCACCCGCCTGCCGCCCCAGCGAATCGTTGATCGTCTTGAGGCGTTCGACGTCCGCCAGGACCAAAGCCAGCTTGCCCTGACCCTGCTGGGCGACGCGCAGGTACTGGCTCAGTCGTTCCTGAAAAAGGGTCCGGTTGGCGAGGCCGGTGAGCGAATCGTAGTAGGCTAAGTAGTCGAGCCTTTTCTCCTTCTCGATATGGTCCATGGCGAACGCGATGTCGCCAGCCAGTTCGCGCAACAACTTCATCTCTTCTTCGTCGAAGAATCCGATCTCGCCGGAATACAGCGCCAGTACACCGACGGCGTCCTCCGCAACAATCAGAGGCAGAACGACCAGAGAATGGAAATCGCGCGCCGGAGCCTCCTCTCGCAGCCGGACCCGTGGGTCGTGCGTCATGTCGTCGCTGATCATCGCCTTCCGTTCTTTGATCGCCCGCCCTGCCAATCCGTACCCCTCGGGAACGGCGTCGCTTAGTTCCAGCGGCATCAACCGGATATAGTCCTCCCCGGTGCCGTGCCAGGCCATCGGCGTCACCTGCATCGCCTTCCGGTCGGCGATCCCAATCCACGCCATCCGGAATCTCCCGGCCTCGACCGCGATCCGGCACGCCTCGCGGAACAGCTCCTCGCGATCGCGAACGCGGACGATGAGTGCGTTAATGCCGCTCAGCACGGCATAGACGCGGCTGAGGCGTTCGATCTTGCGCTGCTGGGTCTTGCGCTCGGAAATGTCGTGCAGAACGGAAATAAAATGCAGCGGCGTTCCGTCGGCGGCGCGCACCAGGGAAGTCGTGACGTTGACCCAGATGAGAGACTGGTCCTTGCGCACCAGCCGCGCCTCGCGTTCGTAGGGCGCCATGGTTCCCTCGAGCAGGCGCGCCCGGAACTCGATGCTTTTCTGCGCGTCGTCCGGATGCGTCAGATCGCGGAAGGTGAGTGAGGGCGCCTCCTCCTGCGTATAGCCGGTGATTTCGCACAACTTCGGATTGACCATCACGAAGCGCCCGTCGAGGTCGGTGTGCGTGATGCCCACTGCGGCCTTCTCGTATATCGCCCGAAAGCGTTCTTCGCTTGCCTGCAGGGCTTCCTCGGCGCGTTTCTGCTCGGTCACATCCTGCAGCGTGTTGAACCATCGCCACTTGCCATCGGGGTTTGCTTGGCCTACGAGCGGCTCCATCACATGACGTACATTGACCCATGCGCCGTCGGTACGTCGAAGCCGGTACTCGACGTCCGTGCGCGTGCCCTTGATGCCGGCGTCGATGGCTTTGGCGCGAAACAGTGCGCGATCCTCGGGATGGAGGATGTCCAGCCACTCGCGCGTGCTTTCCGGCATCTGCGCGGAGTCCACTCCGATCAGTTGCGGCAGGGTGTCGGACCAGCTCTCGAACGACCCGTCCGGTCCAGTAATTACGTGCGCGAGCCTCGCCATGAGCTGGGCGCGATGCAGCCCCGCTTCGCTTTCCTGGAGCGCGGCGTACAGGCTGCCGTTTTCGTAGATGCGACCCACCTGCGCCCCGAGTATCCCCAGCAGTCGCTCGTCCTCCGCGCTGAATTCGTCTCCGCCGAGCTTGTCGGTCAGGCAGATCCAGCCGTAGGTGTGGGCGAGCGAAAGGATCGGGGCCACCAGAAACGAATGGACGGGCGGGTGATGCGCCGGGAGCCCCACTTTCCGCGGATCGCCGCCGGAATTGTTCCCGCGGCGCGAATTGCGCTCCTCGAACGCGGCGCCCACGATACCCTCGCGCAATGCCAGGCGCCCCAAGGAGCTGACAAGCTCCGCGCCCATGCCACTGGTGGCGACGTAGCCGGTGTTTCCCTCATCCCTGTTTCCGACCGCAAGCACGGCATATTTGGCCCCGGCAAGCTCGCGCGCGGCGCCGCACACGCTATTCAGCAACTGCCGCGGATCGCGTTCCGAAGCGAGCTGCAGGTTGGTCTCGATGAGCGCTGCCATGCGCTCGTTTGTCAGCCGCAATTCGCCCGCTGTTTCTGACAATTTATCGGTGACCAGCCGCAGGTGCTCGTGGTCGAATTCCTGGACCTCCGCACGCACTGGCGGTGCAGGAGTACCCAGCGCCTGTTCGACCGTGCGCCGCACCAGCCCCGGCACGCACGGCTTGGTCAGGATGTACTGGACGCCGCAGGCCTTGGCGAGGTTTTGCGCTTCCGGTCCGCGGTAGTGCGCGGTGCAGAAAATCACGTCGGTTTTGGCGATCGCGGGATCGGCGCGCAGCTGGCGCACGAACTCATACCCGTCCATGGTCGGCATCAGGATGTCGGTGATCACCAGGTCGGGGCGTTCGGCCGCCGTAAGCACCAGGGCCTCGGCCCCATCGCGCGCTTCGAGGAGGCGGTGGCCCTGGTAACCAAGCAGCGTTACCAGCGCCTCGCGGTTGGCCGTACGATCATCGACGACCAAGATCGTCGCCATGGTCAGCGTTCGCCTCGTTCGCCCAGACAGGCCTGGATTTCAGATAACAACACCTGCGGCGCGATTGGTCTGGCCTTGGCGATGTGGTCTGAAGGGCCGTGGGCGCTCACGGACGACCTCCGCCGCGAGGAACGTGGCCGCCCGCCCGGCCGAGCCGTTCCACGAGCACCGCTCGCAACACCGGCGGCAGTTCACTGCGCATCCTGCGTTTTGGAACGAATGCGGCGGCGCCTGCGTCCATCGCGTCGGCGACGTGCGCGCGGTCATCGATGATCGACAGAATCACCACCGCGGTGTCAAGGGCGCGAGCCCCGATCAGGCGTGTTCCTTCGATGCCGTTTATCCCGGGCAAGGCGATGTCCATCAGGACGACGTCGGCGCCGACCTGAGCCACGGTGTCGAGCGCTTCCTCCACGGAGCCAGCGCTCAGCACCGAAACCCCGGGGACCGTGTTCTCGAGCCAGTCGTGCAGGGAGGCGCGCAGCGTGGCGTGGTCTTCGACGATCAACACGACGGGATTCTCCAAAGCGGTTTTTTCCAACAGAATTGCCCTCGCACAAGCGGCACTCATGCGCCGGTGCGCTCGAGGCCCGAGGACAT
>CAZYVT010000134.1:0-3856 GCA_964651335.1 uncultured Enterobacteriaceae bacterium
GATCGCAGCGACCGTTCACCTTTCGCCCAAAACGGTCGAGACCTACCGCGGCCGGTTCATGAAGAAACTCGGCGCGAACAATGTCACGGATCTCGTCAAGTTCGCCATCGAGCACGGCCTGACCCCGTCCAGTTGGGGGTCTTCCCCGCCGCGGGCCGCGCGGGCGCATGATCCGGATCAAACTGGCGTGCATATTCCCGCTCGCCGCCCCGCTAATTGTCAGGTTCTCCTGACAGACAGCCTGTTCCCTGACGTTTAGACCCTGACCTTTAGAGTTGCCCTTGGGAACATGGGTCGCGCGATTGCGCGCGGCCGAGTGCGCCAAAGCCAACTTATCGCAAACCACATGACGGAGCGAATTGTTATGTTGGTTGTCGAAAACCAAGACTTCATGCGCCGGGTGCTGCGGGACTACCTGCAGTCCGCGTACCCGGATGCCGCCATCATGGAAGCTGCCGATGGCGCGCGCGCGCTGGAACTGTGCCGCAGCCGCAGCCCGCAATTGGTGTTGATGGACGTGGGCCTCCCTGATGCCGACGGCATCGACCTCACCGCGCAGGTCAAGGAAATGCTGCCGGAGACCGCCGTCATCATCGTTTCGCAGCACGCCGGCCACGCCTACGTCGAACGGGCGCGCGCGGCGGGCGCTTTCGCTTACATCAGCAAGGACAAGGCTTACCGGGAGCTGTTGCCCGCGGTAGGCCGCGCGCTTGGTCGTGCGCCTTCCGGCAATGGACATGGGGATCCACAATGACTGATGCGACCGAACAGTCATGTGCGCAAACCCGTGGATTTCGCCGAGTTCATGGAGGCGGCGAAGCTTGTCGGCATCTACTGGCTGATGACGAATCAATCCTTGCCGGAGCAGACAACGCAATGAGCAAGCCGGTCAAAATCCTGTTCGTCGAGGATTCCGAAGACGACGCCAGGCTCGCGATACGGAGTCTCCGGGGCGCGGGGTTCGACGTGCAGTACCAGCGCGTCGAGAGCGCCGCTGCAATGGAGGAGGCGTTGAAGCGGCAGACGTGGGACGCGGTCATTTCGGATTTCAGGATGCCGGGCTTTACCGGCCTGGATGCGCTCAATGTTCTCAAGGCGACAGGAACCGACATTCCGTTCGTCCTGATTTCCGGCGCCATCGGTGAGGGAACGGCCATCGCCGCGATGGAAGCCGGCACCAGCGACTACCTGATGAAGGAAAACCTGGCGCGCCTCGCGCCGGCTCTGAAGCGCGAGCTGAAAGAGGCAACAATTCGCGCCGAGCACCGGCGTGCCGAAATCGAGCTGCGCAAGCTGTCCCTCGCCGTCCGGCAGAGCGGGAGCGGGATCGTGATTACGGACCCGGCGGGCCTAATCGAATTCGTCAATCCGAAATTCGAAGCGATGACCGGCTATTCCGCCGCGGAGGTCATGGGAAAGAATCCGCGTTTCCTCAAATCCGGCATAGCGCCGCTGGAAACCTATCGAAATCTCTGGGAAACAATTACTGCCGGCAAGGAGTGGCGCGGGGAAATTCAGAACCGGAAGAAAACCGGCGAATTGTATTGGGAGAACCAGGAAATCTCGCCGGTGCTCGACGATAACGGCAGGATCCTGCACTTCATCGCCGTCAAGGAGGACATCACCGAGCGCAAGCGGGCGGAGAACGCGCTGCGCGAATCGGAGGAAGAGCTCCACGCCATCTTCGATGGTGCGCGCGACGGCATTCTGGTGGCAGACGTCGAGACCAGGAAATTCCTGAAAGGAAACGCGGCCATCTGCCGCATGCTCGGTTACTCGCCCGAAGAGTTCACCCGCCTTGGCGTCTCGGATATCCACCCGAAGCAGGGTCTGCAGCATGTAATGGAGCAGTTCGAAAGAGCGCTGCGCGGCGAGATCGAACTCGCCACAGACTTACCGGTGATGCGCAAGGACGGTTCGGTGTTTTACGCCGACGTCAAGGGCGCACCCATTCGCCTTGGGGGCAAGGACGGTCTGCTGGGCATTTTCCGTGACGTCAGCAAGCGCAGGGAGGCGTACGGGAAGATTACGCGCCTTAACCGCGTGTACGCCGTGTTGAGCGGCATCAACGCGTTGATCGTTCGCGTGCGCGACCGCGAAGAACTGTTCAAGGAGGCGTGCCGCATCGCGGTCGAGGCTGGCCAGTTCCGGATGTCCTGGATAGGTGTGGTCAACCGGAATGCGATGAAGATTGAGCTCGTCACCTCGGCGTCTATGAAACAGGAGAACATCACGGTCGTCAGCAACCAATACTCATTGGCTGATGACACCGCGATGGGAATTTCCCTGACCGCGCGGGCGATTAAGGAGAAGAAAGCCTTTTTCTGCAACGATTCGCAAAACGATCCCAGGATCCGCTTCAAGAAGGAACATCTTGAGAGAGGGACTCGCTCGATTGCCATTCTGCCTTTGCTGGTTTCGAACGAAGCGATCGGTGTGCTGGTCCTGTATGCCGGAGACGTTGGCTTTTTTGACGAAGAAGAGATGAAGCTGTTACACCAGCTGGTAGGGGATATCGAGTTCGCGCTCGACCATATCGAAAAGGCGAAGAAGCTCGATTACCTCGCCTACTACGATTCGCTCACCGGCCTCGCCAACCGGACCTTTTTCCAGGAACGACTGAGCCAGTACCTGCGCGTCGGCCAGCAGGGTCAGGGCAAGCTTGCGTTGGTCCTGGCGGACGTCGAACGCCTCAAGACGATCAACGATTCGCTGGGGCGGCAGGCGGGTGACGCGCTGCTCAAGCAACTGGCCGAACGGCTGGGGCGGGCCACGGATCCAGCCCGCGTCGCGCGCATCGGCGGCGACCAATTTGCGATCATGCTGCCGGAGATCATGGGGCGGTCGGAAGTCGGGCGGACGATCGAGCGGATTTGGCGCGACTGCTTCGCGCAGCCGTTCCAGGTGAGCGACACGGAGCTGCGGGTCTCGGCGAAGGCGGGGATTGCCCTGTTCCCGAACGATGGCGCCAACGCGGAGACGCTATTTTCCAATGCCGAGGCGGCGCTGCAAGAAGCCAAGCAAACGGGAGAGCGGCACCAGTTCCATTCGCGCGATCTGACCGAGAGGGTCTCCGAGCAGCTCGTGCTCGAGAACAAACTCCGGCAGGCGCTCGAGAAGGACGAGTTCGTGCTGCACTACCAGCCCAAGGTCGAGCTGGAAACCCGGCGCATCGTCGGGGTGGAGGCGCTGATCCGCTGGCAAAGTCCCGAGCTGGGCCTGGTGCCGCCGGCGAAGTTCATTCCGCTGATGGAAGAAACGGGATTGATCCTGGAGGTGGGCGCCTGGGCGCTATCCCAGGCCGTCGCGGATCACTTTCGCTGGCTTGGACAGGGGATACCGGCGCCGCGCGTGGCGGTCAACGTGTCCGCGATCCAGTTGCGCAGGCGCGATTTCTTCGCCACCGTCGAAGAAGCCCTCAAGCGCGGCGCCGTGCCGCCGGGGATCGATCTGGAGATCACCGAGAGCCTCATCATGGATGACATCCAGGGCAACATCGAAAAGCTGAAGGCGGTCCGGGGCCTCGGCGTGAGCATCGCGATCGACGATTTCGGCACCGGCTACTCCTCGCTCGGCTATCTCGCCAAGCTGCCGCTCCAGGCGCTCAAGATCGACCGTTCGTTCATCATCACGATGCTGAACGACGCGGACACGATGACGCTGGTGCAGACGATCATCTCGCTGGCGCACTCGCTCGGGCTGAAGGTCGTCGCCGAAGGAGTCGAATTGGAAGACCAGGCGAAAATGCTGCGCCTGTTGCGCTGCGACGAGATGCAGGGGTACCTCTTCAGCAAGCCGCTACCGCTGGACGAAATGACGGAATTGCTGGGCCGTTCGGGGAACCCGGTTCGGAACT
>CAZYVT010000135.1:0-3853 GCA_964651335.1 uncultured Enterobacteriaceae bacterium
CTGCCTCCCGCGGTGAAGGCCGCGTGAAGGTATTGCTCGACGAGAACTTCCCGCTTCCCCTCTACCACCGGCTCCGTGCAGCCGGGCATGACGCCGAGCACATCATTGTCCTCGGCCAACGCGGGATTCCGGACTCGGCGATCCGGCAACGGCTGACCGTGGAGGAACTCGTGTTCCTCACCAACGACACCGAGTTCGAGCATCTGCCCGCCGACTATCGCGCCCAGGTGGTGATCTCCCGTGTTCCGCAACGGCTTCCGACGACGCGACGCGTAGAGATATGGTTCGGCGCGCTCGAAGGGTTCCTGAAAACGAAACCCACGGGACGGCTTTTCGATCTGCACGAACCGGGCCAGATCATCGAGTGGACGATTCGCGAGAGCCGATAGGCCGGGGCCGGCGTTCATGACCGCTGGCGCCGCAAGGTGGCGGACAATGACGCCTTCATTTGGACAGCCTATCTGATGAGGCATCCGGCAGGAGGCAGATACCTATGGCCCAACAGCAACTGAAGATCTTGCGCGGCTCTATGGCGTGAGCACGGGCCGATTCAATGAGGCGTTCATACGCAATCGGCGTCGATTTCCGGGTGACTTCTCGTTCCAGCTCACCGCGGAGGAATACGCAAACTTGAGATCGCAAATTGCGACCTCAAGTTCCCAACGTTTTAATTCGAAAGGGAAAAAAGATAACTGGTCGCAATCCGCGACCAGTTCATCGCACGGCGGGCGACGTTACCATCCATGGGTGTTCACGGAACACGGCGCGCTGATGGCGGCCAACATTCTCCGAAGCGAGCAGCCGGAACGTATGAGCGTGTATGTGATCCGTGCTTTCGTTCGCATGCGCGAGGAACTCGCCGCCAATACCGCCATTCTGAAGCGCCTGGCGGAGATCGACCGGACGCTGCTCCAGCACGACGCCGCGCTGCGTGATACCTACCGCAAGCTGCTGCCGCTGCTGCAACCGCCCCCCGATCCGCCGAAGCGCCGGATCGGCTTCCATGCCAGCGATGGGTGAGGTAAATTCGCCCGCCTGTTCAAACGATTTCACCGGAAAGGAGCGCCCGCCATGACGTAGTTGTCCTTCACAGGAGACACGTCATGTCACGCACTTACCGCCGTCGCGGCGAGCGCCACGAGTATCGCTGGGTGCTGCGCGACCGGAGCGACGCAACGCCCTGGTGGGCACACGCGTTGCTCGATTCGCACTCGAAGGAAGGCCGGCGCGCGATTGCGCGCTTTCATTCTGACGCTGAAGTCACCATGCGTAGCGGCGTACCGCACTGGTTCCGCAGGATCTTCAAGCGACGCCAGCGCAATGCAAACACCCGGGAGTTGCTTCGCTGGCTCGCCGATCCGGGGTATGACCCGGTCATGCAATCAAGGCATCGCCAAAGCGCGAAGTGGGCATGGTGGTGAAGCGCCATGCAATGACGGGTGTCGTATTGACGATCCAGTTCAATGTAAGTACAGTAATTACATGAAGCGCGATCCCCTCCCCACTACCCGGAAGAGCCCGGCGAAGGTCGAGTTGAAGGTCGTCCGGATCGGCAACTCGCGCGGCGTGCGGCTGCCCAAGGCCGTGCTGGAGCGCTACGAAATCAAGGACGCCCTGGTGCTGGAGGCCCGGGAGGAGGGGCTTCTGCTGCGCGGGAAGAAGGACAAGCGCCTGACCTGGGAGGAGACGTACCGGGAGGCGGCGCGCGAGAAGGAGGACTGGAGCGATCTCGACGCGACGCTGGCGGACGGGATCGAGCCCGGGCAAAAGTGGTGACGTGGTGACGCGCCCGGTCGGGCGCTACGGCGTGTATCTCGCCGACCTCGACCCCACGCGCGGGCGCGAGATCGCCAAGACCCGGCCGGTCGTGGTCGTGAGCCAGGACGACATGAACCGGTTTCTCGATATCGTGGTGGTGTGCCCGCTGACGACGAAGCTTCATCCGCGCTGGCGAAGCCGGGTGCAGACGGTTTGCGCAGGACGCAAGGCCGGGATCGCGGTGGATCAGATCCGCACGATCAGCAAGGAGAGGCTCGGGCGGCGGCTGGACGAGCTGGAGCCCGCGACCGCGATGCTGCTGCGTCGCCTGATCACCGAGATGTACGGCGAGTAGGAACGGCCCGCGAGACGCGGCGATGGTGGTCGACATGAAGCCGAATCTCCGCCGCAGCAAGGACTTTCTCGCCGGCCTGCTATTCCTCGCCATCGGGGCGGGGGCGATCGTCGTCGCCCGCGATTATCCGTTCGGCACGGCGATGCGCATGGGCTCGGGGTACTTCCCGACGGTGCTAGGCGGGATCCTGGTGCTCTTCGGCGTGTTCCTGATGGCGCGCGGGGCAAGGTCGGGGGAGCGGGGGCGGGTGATGTGGGGCTGGAAGCCGCTCGCGTGCATCGCGGCTTCGATGGTGCTCTTCGGTTTTCTCATGCCGCGGCTCGGGCTGGTGCCGGCGCTCGCGGCGCTGTTTTTCACGGCGGCGCTCGGCGGGCGGGAGTTCCGCTTGGGGGAGGTGCTCGCGCTCACCGCGGTGATGACGGCGTTCGCCGTGGGGGTGTTCGTCTACGTGCTGAAGCTGCCGTTCCAGCTCTTTCCGGGCGTGTACTTCCTCTAGATGGAGGTCCTCGCCAATCTCGCGCTCGGCTTCGGCGTCGCGTTCTCGCTCCAGAACCTTCTGTACTGCCTTGGCGGGGTGGCGCTCGGCACGCTGATCGGGGTGCTGCCGGGGATCAGCCCGCTGGTCGCGATCGGGATGCTGTTTCCGCTCACGTTCACGCTGCCGCCGGTCGCCTCGCTCATCATGCTCGCCGGGATCTACTACGGCGCGCAGTACGGCGGCTCGACCACCTCGATCCTCGTCAACCTGCCGGGCGAGACGGCCTCCGCAGTGACCTGCCTCGACGGCTACCAGATGGCGCGCCAGGGGCGCGCCGGGCCCGCTCTCGCGATCGCGGCGCTCGCCTCGTTCTTCGCCGGCTGCGTGGGGACGCTTCTCATCGCTCTGGTCGGGCCGCCGCTCGGCGAATGGGCGCTCGCCTTCGGGCCCTGGGAGTACTGCGCGCTCATGCTGATGGGCCTCGTCGGCTCGGCGGTGCTCGCGCAGGGCGACGCGGTGAAGGGCCTCGCGATGGTCGCGCTCGGGCTCCTTCTAGGCATCGTCGGCACCGACGTCAACTCCGGCACGGCGCGCTACGCCTTCGGCGTGCCCGAACTCTTCGACGGCATCGGCTTCACGGTGATCGCGGTGGGCCTCTTCGCCGTGGCCGAGATCGTGATGAACCTCGAGTCGCGCGAGCCGCGCGAGGTGTTTACGGGCCGGGTGCCGCGCCTGATGCCGAGCGGCGCGGACTTGAGGGACTCTTCCTGGCCCACGGTGCGCGGCACCGCGGTGGGCGCGCTCTTCGGCGTGCTGCCGGGTACCGGGCCCGCGCTTTCCTCGTTCGCGGCGTACATGCTGGAAAAAAAGCTCGCGCGCGACCCGTCGCGCTTCGGCAAGGGCGCGATCGAGGGCGTGGCAGCGCCCGAGGCGGCGAACAACGCCGCGGCGCAGACCGGCTTCATCCCGACGCTCACGCTCGGCATCCCGGGAAGCGCGGTGATGGCGCTGATGGTGGGGGCGATGATCATGCAGGGCCTGACGCCCGGGCCGGGCGTGATCGCCGAGAAGCCCGAGCTCTTCTGGGGCATCGTCGCCAGCATGTGGATCGGGAACCTGATGCTGCTGGTGCTGAATCTGCCGCTCGTAGGCTTGTGGGTGAGGCTGCTGCGGGTGCCGTACCGCTGGCTCTTTCCCTCGATCGTCATGTTCTGCGCGATCGGTAACTACAGCGTGAGCAACAACCCGGTCGACGTGTACCT
>CAZYVT010000136.1:0-3698 GCA_964651335.1 uncultured Enterobacteriaceae bacterium
GGCGTGATCTCGCTCGGCGGCATGGTGTACTCGGGGTCGGTGCGCGTCGGCGGCGACAAGATGGACGAGGCGATCATCAACTACATCCGCCGCAACTACGGCATGCTGATCGGCGAGACCACAGCCGAGAACGTCAAGAAGCAGATCGGTTCGGCCTTCCCCGGCTCCGAAGTGCGCGAGATGGAAGTGAAGGGCCGCAACATCGCCGAGGGCATTCCCCGCAGCTTCACCATCAGCTCGAACGAGATCCTGGAGGCGCTCACCGAGCCGCTCAACCAGATCGTCTCGGCAGTGAAAACCGCGCTCGAGCAGACGCCGCCTGAGCTCGGCGCCGACATCGCGGAAAAGGGCATGGTGATCGCCGGCGGCGGCGCGTTGCTGCGCGACGTGGACCGCCTGCTCATGGAGGAAACAGGGCTTCCGGTGATCATCGCCGAGGACCCGCTGACCTGCGTGGTGCGCGGCTCCGGCCAGGCGCTGGAAAAGATGGAGCGCTTCGGCCCGATTTTCACCAACGAGTGAATGAAGGGGGCCGGCGCCCCTTCCGGAGATGGAGCACACACCGCCGGCGTTCTTCAAGCGTGGTCCGGCTCCGCTTGTCCGGCTCACGTTCTTCGCGCTGCTTTCGGTGGCGCTGATCGTCCTCGACGCGCGCTTCCGCTATGCCGAAGGGCTGCGCGGCGCCCTTGCCCTCGCGACGCAACCGCTGCAGGCCATTGCGACCGCCCCCGCGGACGTGGCGGAGCGAATTTCGGCCTATTTTGCGGGCCAGTCGCGGTTGCGCGATGAAAACGCGGAATTGCGCGCAAAGTTGCTCGAGGCTGCGCAGTCGGCACAGCAGTTCGAAGCCGCAGCTGCGGAGGTGGCGCGGCTGAGACGCCTGATTGGCGCCGCCGAGCGCTTCCCAGGCCGCGCAACAGCGGCCGAAATCCTCTACAGCGGGCGCGACCCGTTCTCGCGCAGGATCATCGTGGACAAGGGAACCCGGAACGGGGTGCGTGCCGGAAGCCCGGTGGTCGACGAATCCGGCGTGCTCGGCCAGGTCACGCGCGCGCACGCGCTGGTCGCGGAAGTCACGCTGCTCATCGACAAGGACCAGGCGATTCCGGTCCAGGTCGTACGCAACGGCCTGCGCGCAGTCGCGTTTGGCGGCGGATCCTCGGGATTGCTCGAGCTTCGCTTCCTGGCTGCGAACGCGGAAATCGTGAACGGCGACCAGTTGATCACATCGGGAATCGACGGCATCTATCCGCCCGGGCTTCCGGTTGCCATGGTGACGCGCGTGGAACGCGACACGGCCAATACCTTCGCCCGGGTGTTTTGCCAGCCCGCGGCGGGGGTGGAACGGGGCCGCTACGTGCTGGTGCTCGGGCCCGACGCGAGCCGCCCGACGCAACCCGAGGAGGCCGCGCCAGACGCCGGGCGCGACAAGCGTTCCGGCAAAAATCGCCGGCAGCGCATGAAGGGTCCAGATGGCGCCTGACAAGCCGCAGCACATCCTTCTGCCGGTACGCGTCAGCACGATCGTCGCCTCGTTCGCGGTGGCGTTGCTGCTCAACTTTCTTCCCTGGCGGAACGTCGCGCTCGCGCCCGACTTCGTCGCGCTGACGCTCGCGTTCTGGTGCGTCCGACAGCCGCGCCTGGTGGGCCTGGGCATCGGCTGGCTGCTGGGTCTGCTGACCGATGTCGGCAACGGCGTGCTGCTCGGCCAGCACGCATTGTCGTATTCGCTGCTCGCATTCGGCGCGATCACGTTGTCGCGCCGCATCCTGTGGTTCGGATTGTGGGGACAGACACTGCACGTCGCCGCGCTGCTTGTCTTTGCGCAGGCCGCGGGCACCGCGGTGCGCCTTGCCACAGGTGCGGAGATGCCGGATTGGACGCTCGCCGTCGGCCCGCTCGCGGGGGCTGCGCTGTGGCCGGCGGTGAGCGTTCTGCTGCTGGCGCCACAACGTCGCCCGATCGCGGTGGACGAGACCAGACCGATTTAGCGAAGGACCATTCGAACGTGCCCATGCAGGTTGCCCAACTCAAGGACCACGAGCGCGAGCTGCACGACTTCCATCTGCGCGTGGGCATCGCCGGGTTCGTGGTTCTGGTCGCGTTCGCGCTGCTGCTCGCCCGATTCTTCTACCTGCAGGCCCTGCAGCACGACCTGTATGCGTCGAGAGCCGAGGACAACCGCATCTCGATCGTGCCGCTGGCGCCGAACCGCGGACTGATTCTCGATCGCAACGGCGTGGTGCTGGCGCGCAGCTATTCCGCCTACACGCTCGAGATCACTCCGGCAAAGGTCCGGGACCTCGAGCGAACGATCGATGAACTCGGCGACATCGTCGACGTTCAGCCGCGGGACCGCAACCGCTTCCGCAAGCTTCTCGCAGAAACGCGCAATGCGGAGAGCCTGCCGATCCGCACACGCCTGTCGGACGGGGAAGTCGCGCGTTTCGCCGCGAACCGCTACCGCTTCCCGGGCGTGGAGATCAAGGCAAGGCTGTTCCGCCAGTATCCACTCGGCGACACCGCCTCGCACGCAATCGGCTATATCGGGAGAATCAGCGCGCGCGACCAGGAGCGGCTCGAGGAACTGGGCGTCGAAGCGAATTACCGCGGCAGCGATTTCATCGGCAAGGCGGGTGTCGAAGCGAGCTACCAGGAAGCGCTGCACGGCACGACCGGCTTCGAGCAGGTGGAAATCGACGCCGCCGGCCGCGGCATCCGTACCCTTTCGCGAACCCCGGCGCAGCCGGGAAACAACGTCACGCTCACGATCGATATCCGGCTGCAGGAAGTCGCAGAGCGCATGTTCGGCGAACGCCGCGGCGCGCTGGTCGCGCTGGAACCCTCGACCGGTGCAGTGCTCGCGTTCGTTTCCAGGCCCGGATTCGACCCGAATCTGTTTGTCGACGGCATCGATTCGTCGAATTGGGCCGATCTCAACAACTCTCCTGACCGGCCGCTCAACAACCGGGCGATCGCCGGGCTCTATCCGCCCGGTTCGACCTTCAAACCGTATATGGCGCTCGCCGCCCTGGAGCTTGGCAAGCGCACGCCGCGCAGCGCGATCCACGACCCGGGCTACTTCGAGTTCGGCGGGCGGCGTTTCCGCGACTCCCGGCCGGGCGGAAACGGCTATGTCGATCTGTACCGCTCGATCGTCGTTTCCTCGGACACTTTCTACTACATGGTCGCCAACGACCTGGGAATCGACGCCATCGCCGGCTTCATGAAGCACTTCGGCTTCGGCTCGCGGACCGGGATCGACCTCGAGGGCGAGGCGGCGGGCGTGCTTCCCTCGCCGGAGTGGAAGATGAAGCGTTTCCGGCGCCCCGAGCAGCAGAAGTGGTACGCCGGGGAGACGATCTCGATCGGCATCGGCCAGGGCTACAACGCCTACACCCCGGTACAGCTCGCCCTCGCGGTGGCGACGCTCGCCAACAACGGCGTGATGTTTCGCCCGCGTCTGGTCGACTATGTGGGCAACCTGCGCACCGGCGAGCGGCGTTACTTCGAGCCGCAGCTCGCGCAGCGGGTGCAGGTCAAGGAGGAAAACATCGAATTTGTGAAGCGCGCCATGGCGGGGGTCAACAGGGAGGGCACTGGCGCGCGCGCGTTCGCCGGCGCGCAGTACACGAGCGGCGGCAAGACCGGTACGGCGCAGCTGGTCGGCATGAAACAGAACGAAAGGTACGTCGAAT
>CAZYVT010000137.1:0-3651 GCA_964651335.1 uncultured Enterobacteriaceae bacterium
ACACGGCGACGTCATTGTTCTGGTTGCCGCCGCTGAAGACGTCGTTGTGCAGGATCACGTCCCCCGGGTGGATGTCGTCACCGAAAAACCGGATGACATGCTCGCAGGCCGGTTGCAGGGCGAAGGCGAGCACCGGAATGTATTCGGTCTGCTCGAGCATGCGGCCTTTCGCGTCGTACAGCCCGGTGACGAAATCGCGCGCCTCGTTCAGGATCGGCGAGCGCGTCGTCCGCAGGAGCGTCAGCCCCATCTCCTCGGTGATCGACTTCAGGCGTCGCTGCAGCACGGCGACCTGGACTGGATCGGCTTTCAGTTTCATCGGCTGAGCACGCAGTTCTCGAGCGCATCGTACTCGGCGCGCCAGCCGCGCGGCACGAAAATGCTCGTGTTGACGGATTCGATGATCGCCGGACCGGTCACGCGGTTGCCGTGCGTGAGCCGGTCGCCGTCGAGCACCGGAACGCGGGCTAAGCGCCTGCCCTCGGGCAGGTACGCCGGACGACGTCCCTTGATCGCCGCTTTTGCATCCGCCTTCGCGCGCGGCTTGCGGGGGAGCGCGGGCTTCACGGTGACGCCGGTCGCGGTGAGCCGCACGCTGAGAATCTCGACCGGAGTGGCCTCTTCGCGCAGCGCATAGCCGTAGAGCCGGTCATGGTGCGCATGGAACCGTTCCCGCACGGCGCGCCAGTCGGAACGGGCAAGAGATTCCTGCGGCACCTCGACCGTCACCTCGTGGTATTGCCCCAGGTAGCGCAGGTCCATGCCATAGCGCAGCCGCTGACGGCCGCGGGGGATGCCTTCGGCCTCGAGCGTGGCGCGCGCCTCGCGCTGCATCGCGCGTACGAGCGTGTGCAGCTTGCCGAAGGCGGCACGATCCTCGGGAAGCAGACGGGCGCAACTGCGCACGAAATCGTGCTTCAGATCGGTGCGCAACATTCCGAAGGCGCAGAAGATCGACGAATCGCGCGGGACGAAAACTCGCCCGATGCCGAGCTCGGCGGCGATGTACGCGCCGTGCAAAGGCCCTGCGCCGCCCGCGCAGATGAGCGGAAACTCGCGCGGGTCGTGGCCTTTCTCGACCGAGATCTCGCGGATGGCGGAGGCCATGTTGACGTTGATGACGTGGAACATCCCGTGCGCTGCGTCGAGCACGCTCATGCCGAGCGGCGCGGCGATCCGCTCGCGAATCGAATGCTCCGCGGCGCGCGCATCGAGCCGGATGCGGCCGCCGGCAAAGAAGTCTGCCGAGAGATAGCCGAGCACGAGGTTGGCGTCGGTACAGGTCGGCTCCTTCCCGCCGCGCCCGTAGCACGCCGGCCCCGGGTCCGCCCCGGCGCTCTGCGGGCCCATGTGCAGCAATCCGCCGTCGTCGATCCACGCCACCGAGCCGCCGCCGGCGCCGATCGTATTGATCTCCATGGTCGGCAGTGCCAGCGCATAGCGGTTGACCGTCCCGCGCGTGGTGACCGCGGGCTCGCCTGCGAGCACCATTGCCGCATCGAAGCTCGTGCCACCCATGTCCACCGTGATGAAGCTGCGTTCGCGGCGCGGCGCCATGCAGGCGAGCCCGGCGGTGGGCGCCGCAGCCGGGCCCGAGAGCAGAGTCATCGCGGGAAGGCGCGCAACGCTTGCCGGCGCGGTCACCCCGCCGTTCGATTGCATCACGAGGAGCGTGTTCCGAAAACCTGCCGCGGCGAGCCTGCGGGTGAGGTTGGCGAGGTAGCGCGAGAGGATCGGGCCGACGCCGGCGTTGAGCACCGTAGTGCTGGTGCGCTCGTAGAAGCGCACCTGCGGCAGCACCCGCGAGGAAACCGACAGATACGCCTGCGGCATGCGGTTGCGCACGATCCGCGCCGCGGCCTCCTCGTGCGCGGGGTTGGCGTGCGCGTGCAGGAAACAAAGCGCAACGGCCTCGATGCCTTCGGATCGAAACCGATCCAGCGCCTGTTCCACCTCGACGGCCTCGAGCGGTGTCACGACCGTACCCTCGGCGTCGATGCGTTCGGTCACCGGCAGCCGCAGGTGGCGCGGGACGAGCGGTTCGGGGGGGTGGTAGCGATTGTCGTACATCTGCTCGCGCACGCCGCGGCGCATCTGCAGCGCATCGCGGAACCCGCGCGTCGTCAGCAGCCCCGTGCGCGCGGTGTTTCCGGTGAGCACCGCATTCGTGGTGACCGTGGTGCCATGCACGATGAGCTCGACCCTGCTCAGGAACCGCTCCAGAGGCAGGGCCGCGCCTGCGGCGAGCGCGCCGAGCCCCGCCATGACGGCAATCGAAGGGTCGGCGGGGGTAGAGAGTTCCTTGTGCGCCGCAGGGCGTCCCCGCGGGCGCATCAGCCAGAAATCGGTAAACGTTCCGCCGACGTCGATGCCGATCCGGAGTGCCATGCCTGAAGTTTGATTTAGATCACGTTCGGGCGCAGGATTGCAGCCTTACAGTTTCATATTCTGTCCTGCGGGAAGGACGGAAGCAGGGCATCCCCGATGCATCCGAACAAGGAGGAGGAGTCATGAGCCGTAGATTTTGCACTGCAATTGCCGTTGCTGCCTCTGTCGCGGCGTTCGCCGCGCACGCCGAAGTCACGGTCGGCGTGACGCTCGGCGCCACCGGCCCCGGCGCCTCGCTGGGAATCCACTACAAGAACGCCTTCCAGCTGATGCCGAAGACGCTCGGCGGCCAGCCGGTCCGGTACATCATCCTGGAGGACGGGTCGGACGCGACCAACGCCGGCAAGAACGCGCGCAAGCTCATCACCGAGGACAAGGTGGACGTGGTGATGGGCTCGAACGGCGTGCCCTCGTCGCTGCAGATCGCGCAGGTCGCCGCCGAGACCCAGACCCCGTTCCTGTGCCTGACGCCGATTTCGGTCAAGCCGGACGTGTACAAGTGGACCTTCTCGGTGCCGCAGCCGACCGAGCTGATGATGGGCGCGGTCGCCGAGCATATGAAGGCGAACGGGGTGAAGACGGTCGGCTTCATCGGCTTCTCCGACGGCTGGGGCGACCTGATGTACAAGGCTACCGACTTCCATGCCGTCTCGCACGGCTACAAGGTCGTCACCAACGAGCGTTACGCGCGCGCCGACACGAGCGTCACCGGACAGGTGCTGAAAATCATGGCGGCCAACCCGGACGCAGTGGTCATCGGCGGCTCGGGAACGGGCGGCGCGCTGCCGCACGTCGCGCTCATCGAGCGCGGCTACAAGGGCAGGATCTATCATAACCACGGCACGGTGAACGCCGAGTTCATCAAGGTCGGCGGCAAGAACGTCGAGGGCGCGATCGCCCCGACCGGCCCGCTGATCGTCCCGGAAGAGCTGCCGGCGAGCCAACCCACCAAGGCGGTTGCGCTCGATTTCACCAAGCGCTACGAGAGTTCCTTCGGTGCAGGCAGCCGAAACGCCTTCGCCGGCTATACCAACGACGCGGTCATGCTGCTCGGCGCCGCGATTCCGGATGCGGTGAAGAAGGCGAAGCCGGGCACGCCCGAGTTCCGGGCGGCGCTGCGCGACGCGCTCGAGGACGTCAAGAACATGGTCGGCACGCACGGCGTGTATAACACGACGGCTGCGAATCACAACGGGCTCGATGAGCGCGCCCGCGTGCTGGTGCGCGTGGAGAGCGGCACCTGGCGCCTGATGAAGTGAAGCG
>CAZYVT010000138.1:0-3640 GCA_964651335.1 uncultured Enterobacteriaceae bacterium
GGCCAGGACCGGACACTCATAGCGCTGGAGTTCCCGTCTGAGGACACGGTCGCGGTACTATCCCTCAACCACACGGCTTGGGGAGGGGCCCACACCTGTGAGCGGTTCCGAACTCAAGCAGCGCCTAGCGGCCATTTTCGCTGCGGATGTGGCGGGCTATTCGCGCTTGATGTCGGTGGGAGAACGCGCGACGGTGGCCGCGCTCGATGCCGCGAGAGCCGTCTTTCGGACTCAGATCGAATCGAACCAGGGCCGGGTGATCGACATGGCGGGCGACTCCGTGCTGGCGGTTTTCGAGATCGCGACCGGTGCGGTGTCGGCGGCGCTTGCCATTCAAGAGGAACTCAAGACGCTCAACGCCGACGTGCCCGAAGATAGGCGCATGCGTTTTCGCATCGGCGTGCATCTGGGCGACGTGATCGAGAAGGCTGACGGCACGGTGTACGGCGACGGCGTGAACATCGCCGCTCGGCTGGAGGGACTCGCCGAGCCCGGAGGCATCACGGTGTCGGAGTCGATCCGCACCGCGGTCAAGGGCAAGGTCAGCGCCGGCTTCGAAGACCAGGGTGAACAGAAGGTCAAGAACATCGCTGAGCCGGTGCGTGCGTACCGGGTCGCGGGCGAAGCCGCCGCCGCGCCGGCCATGGCTTCCAGCCGCGCAACCCCGCCGCTTCCGGACCTGCCTTCGCTTGCGGTGCTGCCCTTCAGCAACCTGAGCGGCGACCCGGAGCAGGATTATTTCGCCGACGGCATGGTCGAGGAGATCATCACGGCGCTGGCGCGTATGGGGGCGTTTTTCGTCATCGCGCGCAATTCGAGCTTCGTCTACAAGGGCAAGGCGGTGGACATCAAGCAGGTGGGCCGCGAGCTCGGGGTGCGCTACGTTCTTGAAGGAAGCGTGCGCAAATCCGGCAACCGCGTGCGCATCACCGGCCAGCTCATCGAGGCGGAAAACGGGCGCCATGTCTGGGCAGACCGATTCGAGGGCACGCTCGAGGACGTGTTCGAGCTGCAGGACCGGATCACCGAGAGCATCGTGTGGGCGATCGAACCGAGCATCCGGCGCGCCGAACTGGAGCGCATTCGGGTGAAGCCGACCGCCAACCTGCAGGCCTACGATCTGCTGCTGCGCGCCCTTCCGGGACTCATGCCCGGTTCGACAATAGCCGGCAAGGACGAGGCCTTGTCGTTCATTCGCCGTGCGTTGGAAATGGACCCACGCTTTTCCCTTGCCAGGGCATTCGGTGCATTCGCGTGCTACCAACGTCTCATCGAGGGTCACGGGGGCGCCGAGGACGTCAAGGCGGGATTGCGCTACGCCGATGAGGCGCTCGCCGAACACAACGACAATGCGGCGACCCTCGCCTGCTCGGGACTGGCGCTCGGTTCGCTTGGATACCGCGCGCTGGGGTTTCGCGTGCTGGGATTTCGTTACGACGAGGCGCAGCACGCCATCGACCGTGCCTTGACCCTGAGCCCGAATCTGTTCATGGTGCGGTTTGCCGCGGGAATGGTCGATTGCTACGTCGGCGAGGGCGATGCGGCGATCGGGCATTTCGAGCGCGCCATGCGCCTTAGCCCGCTCGATCCGGGGATGAGCGCGCTCATCGTCGGCACTGGCGTGGCGCACGTCGTATCCGGCAGGTACGAAGAAGCCCTGGCGGCGGCGCAGCGCGCCATTCAAGAGAGCCCGAACTTCGCCGGCTGTCATCGGCTGATGGTGGTCGCGCTCGGATACCTCGGCCGGATCGAGGAGGCGAAGCTCGCGGCGCGGCGCATGCTCGAGCTGGCGCCGGAGTTCACGCTCTCGCGCTACGAGAGCGTGTCGCCGATCAAGGATGCGACGTCCAGGAAGCGTGTCATTGAGATATTGCGCGCCGCTGGCGTACCGAAGTAGGTAATGCGCCGCCTATTGCCGGCGCATGCATTTGACTATGTCAGGTCTGGCGCAAACGTCCGCTCTGGGCCGAGGCTGTGTAAAAACCCGATTTCGGTTCGTTTTCAGGAGTACCAAAACCATTCCCGACCCTGAATAAATCGAATGCAGCGCGTTCTGTTGCAACAGTCAACCGGCACGAGCGTTCTGTTCGTGCCCTACCGCGGCGGCGGTCCGGCCATGCGGGATCTTGTGGCGGGGCACATCGACCTGGCCGTGCGCGCGCGGTTCTCCGATCTCGGACTGGACATCGCTTCACGCGAGCAGCAGACGCCGGAAGGGCTTGCCGCGTTCCACAAGGCCGAGATCGAGAAATGGTGGCCGATCATCAGGGCCGCCGGCATCAAGGTGGAATGAAATCCTGCACATCGGCTGGCGTAGCTGTTTGCTGCATGTACGGAATGGTGCGGAATCGGACCTGCTGGTGAGGAATGCGGCACGACCGCTTGCAGTCTGAGAGCGGAAATCTGGCCACAAGCAACGTATGTCGCCGTCATGCCAGGAGCGGACAATCACCTGTTTTGAGCGGCCAGGCGTAACATGAACGGCTTGGCGCGACGCGTGGCCGGCGCCGCGCGTCCAACCCGATTCCCAGGAGGAAGCCATGGACCACAAAAGCGTCTCTCGCGTAATCGGTGTGCTCGCCGTGCTCTGCATGGGGTTCACTGCCGCGGTACGCGCCGACGAAACCTGCAACTCGCCGTACATCTCCAAGCTGATCAAGGGGCAGGAGGACTACGTCTACACCTGGGCGCTCGGCGTGGAGGGGCTGGGAGACGGCTTCGACAAGCTCGTTACCGTGGACGTGAATCCGAAGTCGAAGAGCTACGGCAAGGTCGTGCACTCGGTATCCACCGGAGCGCGTGCCGAGGCGCATCACATGGGGTTCACGGACGACCGCCGCCACATCTGGGCGGGCGGACTGTCCGAGAGCCGGATCTGGGTCTTCGACATCGCCACCGATCCCGCGAAGCCGAAGCTGGTGCAGACCATCGGCGATCTGGGGGACAAGTCCGGCTATCTCGGACCGCACACCTATTACGCGCTCCCCGGGCGGATGCTCGTGCAGGCGCTGTCGAACGCCAAGGACAAAGGCGGAGTGACCGGCATGGTGCTGTACAACAACAAAGGGAAGCACCTCGCCTCCTACGCGATGCCGACCGATGGCGGGGGCGACGGATACGGCTACGACCTGGCGGTGAATCCGAAGAAGAACGTGCTGCTGACCTCGAGCTTCACCGGCTATGCCAACTACATGCGGCCCCTCGGCGAGCTGATCAAGGACGGCGAGGCGATGAAGAAATTCGGCAACACCATGGTGCTCTGGGACCTGAAGGCGATCAAGCCGAGGAAGGTGTTCGCCGTTCCCGGCGCGCCGCTCGAGATCCGCTGGTCGCTCAACCCGAAGGACAACTGGGCGATCACCGCCGCGGCGTTGACTTCAAAGCTCTGGCTCGTCAAGCAGGACGGCAAGGGCGAGTGGATCGCAAAGGAGGTCGGCACGATCGGCGATCCTTCGAAGATCCCGCTGCCGGTGGACATCAGCATCACGCGCGACGGCAAGGGCCTCTGGGTCAACACGTTCATGGACGGGAAGACTCGTTACTTCGACCTGTCCAATCCCGAGGCGCCGAAGCAGACCTACGAGAAGGCCACCGGCAAGCAGGTCAACATGATCTCGCAGAGCTGGGACGGCAAGCGCGT
>CAZYVT010000139.1:0-3501 GCA_964651335.1 uncultured Enterobacteriaceae bacterium
CGCAGGAGCGTTTCGGATGGAGCCAGGAGAGGCGGCGGCCGAGAGCGGCGAGTTCGTTCTCGTTTAGCAGCCGCTCGGCGCGGGGGAAGGCCTCGTTTTCTTCAAATCGGACGTGGTCGTGCAGCAATCGCGCCAGTTCTGCGGCACGCTCCTCGATCGGCTCTCCAGCCGCCACGGCCGCCTCCAGGTCTGCAATCTGCGCGCGAATGAGCGCATGTTCAGCCAGTAGACGCATCGTCAGCGGATCTTTGTCCAGCCGGCTCCCTCAACGCGCGCCGGATGAAGAGTGCTTCCATCAAAGCAAAGTGGTGGTGCTGGCTGAGCGGGTGGAGTGCGACGTGGCGTTTCACGGCTTTTTGGTGGCGCAGCGCGGGCGGAGTCGCCTGGCGCAGTTGCAAGTCATGGTTTCAAGGCCAAGGGCTGCGCGGCGGCGACGTCAGCGCGACGGAAGTCGCTATGCTGCTCCAGAACTTTCACGCGCAGCGACCTGATCAGGATGCGGCCGTCCAGGTAGCCGTCAATGTAGCTCGGCAGCCAGGCCGTCTGGTCCACCTTGGTTTGCTCAAAGCGCAGGACGAATTTCTTCACTGAAGCCAATATCCCGCCCCAGGCCGAGACATTCTCCGGCAGGTGCAGGTCCACGCGCGCGATCTCAAAGTCCTTCTCGTCCACCCACAGGCGCCCCGCCGCGCGGTTCAACAGCCGGTCAATGATCCGCTTCACCGGCCAGTTGGGGCGCGGCTGGAAACTCAGGATGTAGGCCGGCCGCCCGTTCACCGCCTCGTGCCCGGTCACGTCCCACTGGTAGCGCGCGATCAACACGGCGTCGAACTTCAGGTCATCGACGTAGTCCTTTTTCCTGTGGGCTGACTGCGGCTGTCTCTTCTTCTTCGCTACAGTTTCCCGGAACTTCCGTTCGCTGTCCTGTTCCTGCCGCAGCTCCTTGCCCGCGAGCGACTTGCCGTCCTTCCGAACCAACCGCGAATACGACTCCCCATCGATCGGAAAAACCTGATAGACCTTATCCTCGCGCTTCTTCACATTGCCCTTCGAGTCGTACTGCTCGGTGATCTGGTGGCGCGTCCAGGCATACTTGCCTTCAAACTTCTGCTCGTCTGACCATTTCGCCCGCTCGATGGCTTTTTTCAGAACGTCCTGCACGGTGGGCAGAGCTGCTGTGTTGGGGCGAGCGGCCGGCCCCTTGCGCTGGGCCCGGACGGCTTCGCCCGCTGCAATAAGCAGGCAGACGGCCGCAGCCCACAAGGCAAATCGCAGGGGGACTCTCCAGGTGACGTGGCGTGGCGTAAGGTGCATGAATATCCAGACGATTCTAGCAGCGAAAGTGTTGCTTGGACTCGTGAACTCGGAAAGGGAAGGAACGATTATCGCGCGACGCGCGTGGTGGGCGCGCGCAGTGCGGCGCGGTCGAGGTTCTCGCGCAGGTTCATCAGCGTGAGGAACGTGCTCAGGATGCGCGCCTTCATCTCGTTTTCCATCTGCAGCCCGCAGGTGGCCACCCGCGCCAGCATCTCACCGTGTTCCGCGATCCAGCGGATGATCTCCACCTGCCGCGCATGCGGCGCATTGCCGAGCGCGGTCTCGCGGCGCATCTCGGCGCACTGCTGTTCGACACGCAGGGTGAAATGGAGCACGCAAAGCCGCTCGCTTTCTAACTGCGAGGGCACGGACAGCTTGCACCCGGGACTGCTGCACGAGCCTGCCATGGTCTCCGTCGAGGGCTGAATCCGATTCTAAGCGCCTTCAACGGGCGAATACCATCCTACCTGTCCAATCAGGCACGTATCTGCTACGCGGTGGGAAGGCCCCCTGGCAGTTCACGCCACGGCCAGCGCCGCTTCAAGGTCGGCGATGATGTCGTGCCAGTCCTCCAGTCCCAGCGAGAGCCGGATGCCACCCGGCAGCAAACCGCTGCGAGTCTTCTCCTCCTCCGGCACGCCGGCATGGGTCATGGAATAGGGGTTTTCGATGAGCGTCTTGATCTGCCCCAGGCTGACGGCCAGCGTGATCGTATAGGCGTGATCGGCGACGAAGTCCACCATCCGCTCGGACGCTGCCGCCGCACCGCCCGGCAGGTCTTTCTTCAGCTCAAAGTAAAGCATGCTCCCGGGCGCAAACTTGCCGTCGAAGCTGACCATCTGTCGCCGCGCCAACTCGCTTTGCGGGTAGCACGAAAGGCCCGGGTAGACCACCCGCGCCACCTTGGGCTGTTTCAGCAGGAACTCGGCCACCTTCATCGCTGCCTTCTGCTGGTTGACCATGCGCGTGGCCAGCGTCGGCAGACCGTACACCAGGATGGACCATGCGTTCTTCGGCGAAAGCACCCCGCCAAAATCCTTGCGGTAGAGCATCAGCAGGTTGTAGTAGCGGTTCGAACCGATCACCGCCCCGCCCATGTCCGTGCCGAAGCCGCCGATGTCTTTGGTGAGGCTGTGCACGACGAGGTCGCAGCCCAGCTCGAGCGGCCGCTGGCAGTACGGCGTGGCGAAGGTGTTGTCCACCACGATGCGGATGCGGTCCTGCTCGCGTCGCCCCACGTTGAGTTTGTCCACCACGCGGCGTACCGCGGCGATGTCAATCAGCTCCATGGTCGGATTCACCGGCGTTTCGAAATAGACGATCCGGCATCGATCTGTGGCCACCTTCGCGATCGATTCCAGGTCGGTCAGGTCGCAGAAGTCGGCGCGGATCTGGTAGCGCGGCAGCCAGTTGGTGAGCAGGGAATGTGTGCAGCCGTAGATGACGCGGTGGGCCACCACCTGGTCGCCGCTCATCATCAGGATGCCTATCGCCGCGCTTATGGCCGCCATGCCGGTCGAAAAGGTGACCGCCATCTCTCCACCCTCGGCCGCCGCCAGGTTTTCCTCGAGCATGCCGCGCGTCGGCTCGTCGAGGCGATCATAGATGTAAATGGGCGCGCGCTGCGCCGTCTCGGAGCCGAACTCGACGAAACCTTCGGCGCCGCGTTGCACGCTCTTCAGGCGGAACGTCGCCGAGCTCGATTGCGGCGGCACCACGTGGTGGTCGTAATCCCAGCGACCGGTGGCGAAGCTGCCGTGGATCAGGCGCGTGCGCAGGCGGTAGTGCTCGCGCGGCTTTTTGGGCTCGTGTTTCTTTTCCATGAGGATTCTCCTTGGATGAACCCCGCGAGAGGTGCCTGTTGCGGTTGTGCCGTGCACAACCGAGGCACCCCGGCAAACGGGTGGGCCCGCCCGGCGTTAAATCGCTCATTCGCAGGCGGGTAAAACTCGTGGTGCGGCTAGCTCAATGTATCACTTGCTGGCGGGCGTTCATAGCCGCCGTCCCAAACTCGTCAACGGGCACGTTCAATTTACCCAGACCTTCATCTGACCTTTGCGCGCGGCTTCGATCACTTCGCGGATGGCCCAAGCCACCAGCTCCGGCTGGTCGAGATGGATCCAGTGCTCGCTGTCTTTCACTACAAGATGTTTCCCGCGGGTGGAGAGCCCGGCCAGGTCCTTC
>CAZYVT010000140.1:0-3441 GCA_964651335.1 uncultured Enterobacteriaceae bacterium
CCAGCGACCACGGCCCGATCTTTCCTGTGAGTTTCGCGCCCAGCAGGATGCGCTGCGGGTCGCCGTCCGGGAGCCGCGCGCCCACCCGCCGCGTGAAAAATAGGTTCAGTGGCGTGGAAAAGAAATTCGACCCCTCGTTGAAAAAGGACCGCTTCTCGGGGAAGAACAGCTCGAAACGCGAAATCGAAATGTTGATCTCGTCGGCCTCGGTGTCGGCGAAGTCGGGGTTCACGGTGATGTTGGCCGTGAGGTTGGGCAGAACGCCCCAGCGCACGTCCACGCCGCCTTCGTACTTCTCGCTGCTGTCGAGCGGATCCGGCGCCCCGCGGCGCACGCGGGTGGAGAAGTAGGGAATCAACTCGATGTTCCGCCCGGGCTCGACGTTTGAGACGCCATCCATCAGTCCGGCCTTGGACGGTCGGTAAAAGCCGTCGAAGCGCGTGACCAGTTGCCAGTTGGCCCGCTCGTTCTTGCGCACGATGTCGCGCCCCAGGTTGATCCCCCAGGTCTGCCCGGGGTGGAAGCGGATGGACTTGAACGGGATGGCCACCTCGGCCGACCAGCCCCACGGCTCGATCCGCGCGGCCGATTCCCAGATGCCGTCCCAGGTGCCGTCCATCCCGGAGGCCTCGGACAGCAGCGCATCAAACTGCACCCCGCGCGCATTCACGCTGAAAAAATAGCCGGTGCGGCGGTCGCCGAACGGGTCGAGGAAAATATTGACGCTGTCGGAGTTGGTGCGGGCATCGTGGGTCGCGTAGCGCTTCACGATGCGGCTCGGCTCACGGTCAAAACACTTGAAGCCGATGTAGAGCTTATCGTTGTCGTAGAAAAGAAACGCCTCGGTCCGCTCGGTGACGGGCTTGCCCTCGTCCGGCTCGGTCTGCACGAAGCCGTCCGCCAGGGTGGTCTGGCTCCAGGCAGACTCGTCCAGCCTTCCGTCCACCGTGATCTTTGCTTCAATCCGACGGATCTCAACGGTACGCGGCGGCGCGCCGTCCCCGCCGCCAGCCGCAGCGGCACTGGCTGCCAGCAGAAGAAGGAGCCCGAACAATCGTCTTGCCTGCGCTGTGGGACCGGTCCGAATCTCAGCCACCCCGGAACTGCACTGCCTTGCGACGCGCGCTGCTCGAAGCTCGTTGCATCATTCTAGCAGAGCTATTCTGAGGTGCACGGCCCTGCGGTACACTCGTTGCCATGCCTCCGGCCATTCGCATCCGCAGGGAAATTCTGGATTGGCTGAGCGCGGAAGCACTCCGCTCTTCACTTGAGGAATGCTGTGGCTTGCTGGCGGGAGTCGGCGGGGTGATTACAGCGGCTTTTCCTGCGCGAAACGCGCTGGCCAGTCCCGTGGCCTTTGCGATCGCCCCCGAGAACCTCTTCGCAATCTTCCGCAGCATTCGCGGGGGCGGCCTCGAGCATCTGGGTATCTACCATTCTCATCCCGCCGGGCCGGAGACGCCTTCGCCCACGGATGTTGACCGCGCCGATTACCCGGACGTTGCTTACTTCATTCTTTCGCCGCGAGCAGATGAGCAAGCCCGCATCCGCTCCTTTTCGATCCGCGATGGCCGGGTCGCTGAGCTGGAGATCGAGCGCGTCTAACAGGTTGTTGAAAAACTCGCGCGGTGTCATTCTGAGCAAGCTTGGCGAGCGAAGAATCCCTCTGTTTCTTGCACGTACGGCCCAGAGGGATGCTTTCCGGCAAGGCCGGAATCTTCGATCGCTGCGCTCAGCATGACATTCAACGGCACTTTTTCAACCAACGGCTAAGTTTCCGCGAAGCTCAAAGATCTGCCACTACTTCGGGGTGCTCATGGCCGTTTCATACGCCTGACGCACTTCCCGCGCCGACCGCTCCCACGAAAACTGCTGCACCAGTTCGTATCCCCGGCGGATCAGCGCGTCGCGCAGCACTCCTTCGGTAAGCACCTGACGGATGCCGCGCGCGATGTCGAAGACGTTTTCCGGGTTCACCAGCAGCGCGGCCTGGCTGAACACCTCGGGCAGGGAAGAGACGTTCGACGTTACCACCGGCGTGCCATGCGCCATGGCTTCGAGCGGCGGCAGCCCGAACCCTTCATACAGCGAGGGGAATACAAACGCACACGCCCGCGCATAGAAGACCCGCAGCACAGGGTGCGGCACGAAGCCCAGGAAGCGAACGTCTTCCCGCATGCGACTTCGCACGACGGCGCGTCGCAGGTCGTGGTGCTTGGTCAGTTCGTCGCCGATCACCAGCAGCTTCAACTGCGCGTATTCCGGATACCCGCGCAGCTCCGCCTTCACCACGGCAAAGGCTTCGATCAGCCGCGCCAGGTTTTTCTGCGGCTTGATGTTCCCTGCATACAGCAGGTAGGGATAGTTCACCGCGTGCCGCTCGAGGATGCGGTCGGCGTCGGCCGGCAGCGGCTCGTGCAGGAACCGCTCGTCGAGCGCGTTGTAGATGACTTCGATTCTCTCCTCGGGAATGGAAAAGGAGCGCACCAGCTCGCGCTTCGAGGAGTGCGACACCGCCAGGATGCGGCTCGCTCGTCCCAGCGCCCGCCGGGCAAGAAACATTCGCCCCGCCTGCACCAGAGGACTCGAAGCGGCTGGCGGCATAAAGACATCGCTCAGGTCGTGGACGGTGATCACCAGCCGGCAAGGCACCAGCGCCGGCGCGTAGAACCACGGCATGTGCAGCAGGTCCACGCCCCGCCGCCTCAGAAGCCACGGCAAGTGCAAGTGTGTGTGAAAGGTCTCGGGGGCCGACTCGTACTCAAGCCACTGGAAGTTTTCCGGCAGGCTGCCGATCTCTTCCCGGTGCCGGCGCCCGCCGATCAGCAGGTAGTGCGTTTCGAGGTCGATCCGCGCGAGCTCGCCGATGATGTTTCGGATGTAGGTTCCGATACCGAAATCGCCGGCGCGACGGATGTCGATCGCAACGCGCATCGGAGCGGGCATCAGGGATTGGCGCGGCGGGTTTGCGCGCGGTAGGGTGTGCCGTCTTCAGCCAGGTAGCGCCTCTCGTAGAGCGGGAAGCGCGCCGCCATCTCTGCCACCTCGGCTCGGACGCGCTGCTCGATGGATGCGTCGTTGATGTGTTCGAGCACCTCGGCGATCCACGCAGTGATGCGGTCCATTTCCGGCTCGCGCATCCCGCGCGTGGTCACGGCCGGCGAGCCCAACCGGATGCCGCCGGCTTTCATCGGTGGCAGCGGGTCAAACGGAATTGCGTTCTTGTTCACAGTGATGGCCGCGCGGTCGAGTGCCTTCTGCGCGTCGTTGCCGGTCAAGCCCTTCGAGTGTACGTCGGCCAGGCACAGGTGGTTATCCGTCCCGCCGCTGACGATGCGGAAGCCCCGTTTCGCCAGTCCCGCCGCCAGGGCGCGCGCGTTGGCCACCACCTGCTTCTGATAGTCGCGGAACTCCGGCTGCATCGCTTCCTTCAGACAAACC
>CAZYVT010000141.1:0-3435 GCA_964651335.1 uncultured Enterobacteriaceae bacterium
GCAGCGTCTGCGAGCAGACGTTGCCGAAGAAGAACGCGGCGAGCATCAGCCAGAAGGGCGCGCCGCGCACCGCTTCGCCGAGGGTGGCCGTGGATGACGGGGAATTTTGCGCCGCGGCGGCGGGCTGCGGCGCGTGCCTGGGCGTGGGCGCCCGGCGCAGGATGAAGAGCGACGAGGGCACGATCCACAGCACGCAGACCGCGGCCAGCACGCGGAACGCCGTGCGCCAGCCGTAGGCGTCGATGAGGAGCTGCGTGAGCGGCACCACCAGCAGCATGCCGACGCCCACGCCCGCGCTGACGATGCCGAGCGCGAGGCCGAGCTTGTCCTGGAAGTCGCGCTGCACCTGCACGATCGCCGGGATCCAGCCCGCGGCGGCCACGGCGATCGCGGTGAACACGCCGAAGCAGAGGTAGAGCTGCCAGGGGGAGGCGATGTAGCTGTCGGCCCAGAGAGCGAGGCCGAGCGCTACGCCGCCCGCCGCCATCAGCCCGAGCGGGCGCAGGCGGTCGCAGAGTGTGCCGATGGCGGGATTGACTGCCCCGTGCACCAGCGTGAAGACCGAGAACGCGCCGGCGAGCACCGAGCGGCTCCAGCCGTATTCGTGCAGCAGCGCGACCAGGACGACGCTGTAGGCGTACCAGACGCCGTAGGCAAGCGCGAGGGTGAGCGCGATGACGCCAAGGCTGAGCGCGCGGGTGGAGGGCAAGGAGCGGATCCGCTACGCGGGGGTTCGGAACGGCATCGTCGCCATAGTAGGCGCAACCGGGGAGGCAACCCCATGGTGCGGGACGTCAATAGCCTAGCCGTCCTCGGCGTGCGATCCCGGATTCGGATCGACGCGCCGCGCGTCGATCCACGCGCGCACGTCGGCGAGCAATCGGTGCGCATCTTCCGCGCATTCGCGTGCGACCGCGTCCGATACCGGCACGCCGCGATAGTCGCTTTGATTTCTGGCCTTGCGATAGGCCTCCAGCACCAGCACCCGTTCTGCGGCCATGCCGATCGTCTTCGGCAGCGCCTGGATGACGACTTGGTGGTGTCCCGGCTCGCTCGTCGCCGGCCGGTAGCCGTTCGCCAGCATCGCCGCAAGCGCCGCCTGCATCAAGGCGCGGTACGCGAGCTCGAGACGGGAATCCGTGCTGAGCGCTGCGACCGACGCATCCTTCAGCGCCCGGTCCGCCGATCCGAGCAGTCGCGCGATCTCCTGCTTATCGGTGGCGTGCGCCTTGAGCTTTCCGATGCGCAGCAGGTTTTCCAAGGTCATCTTCCCCCCCGAGAACGAAGATCCTGCGGTCCGCGAGGACCCGCTTCAGAAACGGCTCCCCGGCCGCTGTCTTCTTCCTGAACTCCAACGCCGGGTAGACGCTCGCGTTGACCTCGCGCCGCAGGGCCTCCTGCGCCGGCGCGAGCGCCGCCACCACTTCCGCGAATTTCACTTCGCCGACGACCATCAGGTCGAGGTCGCTGCCGGCGCGCTCGTCCCCTCGCGCGATCGAGCCGTACACGAACGCCGCGCGGATCCGCGTGGCGAGCGGCGCGAGCGCCTCGCGCAGCACGTCCGCCACGCCAACCGTCTTCTTCAGGATGTTGCGAAGGTCCTCGTAGATCGGGCAGGCAGGGTTCGCCTGAAAGTGGACCTGGTTCCCCACGCGCTTGCGCGCCAGCACCCCCGCTTCGGCGAGCGCGTTGAGCTCGCGTACCAGCGTCCCGGCGGGCTTGCCGGTCGCGCGCGCGATCTCGCGCACGTGCAGCGACTCCTGCGGCCGCAGCAAGAGCAACGCGAGCACCGCCCGGCGGTAGCCGCCGAAGAGGAGCGAAGCGAGGTTCACGGACATGTCCGTGTTGCTTATATAGCTACAATTGTAGCTCTTTTTGCAACTAGGCGCGCACTCGACCGATCCAGTCTGCATCGGTCAGACCGTCGGCCCGTGTCATCCGATCCTTTCGCGGATCGTTTCATCTTTGAGGGGTGGAATCGCAAGGTCCCGCATATATTCCCTTGACGGAATATTCCACAAAGGCTATAGTCGATGGCGCGCTGGGAAGTCGAGTACACGGACGAGTTCGGCGCCTGGTGGGACGGGCTGACGAACGCGGAGCAGGAGTCGGTCGACGCCTCAGTGCGGCTGCTCGAGGAGCGCGGCCCGCAGCTGCCCCATCCGCACAGTTCCGGGATCGGGCGCTCCAAGCACCCGCACATGCGCGAGCTGCGCATCCAGCACCGGGGGCGTCCATACCGCGTCCTGTACGCGTTCGATCCCCGGAGAATCGCGATCCTGCTGATCGGCGGGGACAAGACGGGAAACGATCGCTGGTATGAGGAATTTGTCCCGCGCGCGGACCGGCTCTATGACGAGCACCTGGCGACACTGAAAAAGGAAGGGTTGAACGACGATGGCTAGAAAATTCAGCGAACTGCGGGCAAGGATGTCCCCCGCGGCCCGCGCACGCGCCCGCGCGCGCGCGCGCGCCATGCTCGCGGAGATGCCGCTGCAGGAGCTGCGCCTCGCGCGCGGCCTGTCGCAGGAAGCGCTCGCTGCGACGCTCAAGGTCCGCCAGGCGAGCATCTCCAAGCTCGAGCGCCGCGCCGACATGTATATCAGCACTCTGCGCTCCCACATCCAGGCGATGGGCGGCGAGCTTGAAATCGTCGCCCGCTTTCCGGACGGGGAAGTCAGGATCTCGAACTTCGGGGACGTCGGCAGCACCAGAAAAGCAGCGTAGCGGCGTGGTGAAGAAGACCATCTCCCTTCCCGCCGAACTGGCAAGGGAAGCAGAAGCGCGCGCCAGGGCCGAGGGCAAGACGCTGAGCGGCGTCATCCAGGAAGCTTTGCGCGCGGCCCGCGTCGGGCGCCGTCGGCAGGAGCTGCGCGACGTCCAGGGCTACTGGAGCCGCAAGGCGCGCGAGCGGGGGATCCTCACCGAGCGGGATCTCGAGCGCTACCTGCGCTCTTGAAAGTCGTCTTCGACACCAACATCCTCGTCTCCGCGCTCGTGTTTCCGGGCGGCCGCGCCGAGGAAGCGCTGCAGCGCATCCTGGGGGAGCGCGACCAGTTGCTCCTCTCCAGGGCCATCGTGGACGAGTTGCTCGGCGTGCTGGCACGCAAGTTCGCGCGCGATGCCGAGGAGCTGGCGCGCGTGGCGGTATTTCTCGGCGAGCTCGCAACCATGGTGAAGCCTGCGCGTCGTCTGCGGGTGCTCAAGGATGCGCCCGACAATCGGATCCTGGAATGCGCGGCCGCTGCGGGCGCCGACCGCATCGTCACCGGCGATCGGGCGCTGCTCGCACTGGGTGAATATGCGGGCACGCGGATTCCCAGCCTGCGCGAGTACCTGGACGCAACCGTCCCATGACCCACCGCATCGCCACCGTCGCAGTGCGCGGCAGCCCGATGGAAGTGTTCCTGTTCGCGCCGGCGGGCGCGGGGCCGC
>CAZYVT010000142.1:0-3380 GCA_964651335.1 uncultured Enterobacteriaceae bacterium
CCGAGCGCGAGATTGGCGAGGACCTCCATCTATAGGAAGTACACGCCCGGAAAAAGCTGGAACGGCAGCTTCAGGAGATAGACGAAAACGCCCACGGCGAACGCCGTCATCACCGCCGTGAGCGCGAGCACCTCCCCGAAGCGAAACTCCCGCCCGCCGAGCGCCGCCGTGAAGAAGAGCGCCACCAGCGCCGGCACGAGGCCGAAGCGCGGCATGAGAAAACCGAAAATCACCATCGAAGCCGCGATGCACGCGAGCGGCTTCCAGCCCCACGTCACCGGCCCCCGCTCCCCCGACCGCGCGCCGCGCGCCATGAGGAATACGCCGAAGAGCACGAGGATCCCGCCCAGCACCGTCGGGAAGTAGCCCGAACCCATGCGCATCGCCGTGCCGAATGGATAGGCGCGGGCGACGACGATCGCGCCAGTGCCGATGGCGAGAAACAGAAGACCGGCGAGGAAGTCCTTGCTGCTGCGCAGATCCGGCTTCATGCCCAACGCAGCGTACGCCGTTCCTACTCGCCGTACATCTCCGTGATCAGGCGACGCAGCAGCATCGCGGTTGCGGGCTCCAGTTCATCCAGCCGCCGCCCGAGTCTCTCCTTGCTGATCGTGCGGATCTGATCCACCGCGATCTCGGCCTTGCGACCTGCGCACACCGTCTGCACCCGGCTTCGCCAGCGCGGATGAAGCTTCGTCGTCAGCGGGCACACCACCACGATATCGAGAAACCGGTTCATGTCGTCCTGGCTCACGACCACGACCGGCCGGGTCTTGGCGATCTCGCGCCCGCGCGTGGGGTCGAGGTCGGCGAGATACACGCCGTAGCGCCCGACCGGGCGCGTCACCACGTCACCACTTTTGCCCGGGCTCGATCCCGTCCGCCAGCGTCGCGTCGAGATCGCTCCAGTCCTCCTTCTCGCGCGCCGCCTCCCGGTACGTCTCCTCCCAGGTCAGGCGCTTGTCCTTCTTCCCGCGCAGCAGAAGCCCCTCCTCCCGGGCCTCCAGCACCAGGGCGTCCTTGATTTCGTAGCGCTCCAGCACGGCCTTGGGCAGCCGCACGCCGCGCGAGTTGCCGATCCGGACGACCTTCAACTCGACCTTCGCCGGGCTCTTCCGGGCAGGGGGGAGGGGATCGCGCTTCATGTAATTACTGTACTTACATCGAGCCGCATCGTCAATGCGACGCCCGTCATCGCGTGGCGCTTCACCACCACGCCCACCTCGCGCTATGGCGATGCCTTGACTGCATGACCGGGTCGTAGCCCGGATCGACAAGCCAGCGAAGCAGTTCGCGCGTGTCTGCGTCGCGCTGGTGTCGCTTGAAGATCCTGCAGAACCAGTGTGGTACGCCGCTTCGCATGGTAACTTCGGCGTCCGAATGAAAGCGTGCGATCGCGCGCCGTCCTTCCTTCGAGTACGAATCGAGCAACGCGTGCGCCCACCAGGGCGTAGCGTCGCTCCGGTCGCGCAGCACCCATCGATACTCGTGGCGCTCGCCGCGACGGCGGTAAGTGCGTGACATGACGTGTCTCCTGTGAAGGACAACTACGTCATGGCGGGCGCTCCTTTCCGGTGAAATCGTTTGAACAGGCGGGCGAATTTACCTCACCCATCGCTGGCATGGAAGCCGATCCGGCGCTTCGGCGGATCGGGGGGCGGTTGCAGCAGCGGCAGCAGCTTGCGGTAGGTATCACGCAGCGCGGCGTCGTGCTGGAGCAGCGTCCGGTCGATCTCCGCCAGGCGCTTCAGAATGGCGGTATTGGCGGCGAGTTCCTCGCGCATGCGAACGAAAGCACGGATCACAAACACGCTCATACGTTCCGCCTGCTCGCTTCGCAGAACGTTGGCCGCCATCAGCGCGCCGTGTTCCGTGAACACCCATGGACGATAGCGTCGCCCGCCGTGCGATGAACTGGTCGCGGATTGCGACCAGTTCTCTCTTTTTCCTTTCGAATTAGAACGTTGGGAACTTGAGGTCGCAATTTGCGATCTCAAGTTTGCGTATTCCGCCGCGGTGAGCTGGAACGAAAAATCGCCCGGAAACCGGCGCCGATTGCGTACGAACGCCTCATTGAATCGGCCCGTGCTCACGCCATAGAGCCGCCCAAGGTCGGCATCCAGCATCACCCGCTGCCCTCGGATCGAATGGATCAGCGGATCCAGCAGGGGTGGCGCGTCGAGTTCCTTTTTCATCGACTCTCAACGCGCTGGCCCGAACGCCGGATGACGCCGGCCGTCTCGGCGCTCCCATGACCCTCGACGCGACCCCGCTGGAGCGTTAAGCGACGGCCAACGCCGCGCCCGCGCTTTCGAGGTAGTCCTCGTAGTTGCCGCGGAAGTCGATCACCGTCGCTGCGCCGCCCGGTTTTTCGCCGGGCCTGAGCTCGATGATGCGCGTCGCGAGCGAGGAGACGAACTCGCGGTCGTGCGAGACGAAGACGAGCGTCCCCGTGTACTTGTCGAGCGCGGTGTTGAGCGACTCGATGGATTCCATGTCGAGATGGTTGGTCGGCTCGTCCAGCAGCATCACGTTCGGCATGCCGAGCACCAGCTTGCCGATGAGCATGCGCTGCCCCTCGCCGCCGGAGATCACCTTGAGCGATTTCTTCTGCTCGTCGCCCGAGAACAGCAACTGCCCTAGGGTCGCGCGCACGATTTGGTCGTCCTGCTCGCGGTCCTGGCGGCGCCAGCGGCCCAGCCAGTCGGCGAGCGTCTCGTCGCCCTTGTCGCCCTTGAACTCATCCATCGGATCCTGCGGCCAGTAGCCCGGGCGCGCCTTCTCCGCCCACTTGACCGTGCCGGCATCGGCTTCGATGCTTCCCGCCAAGCAGCGCAGGAGCGTGGTCTTGCCGATGCCGTTGGGGCCGATGATCGCCACCTTCTCGCCCGCCTCGATCGAAAGGTCCAGCTTTCGGAAGAGCGTTCTGCCGCGCTCGTAGCCCTTCGCCAGGCCCTTCGCCTCCAGCGCGAGGCGGTGCAGCTTCTCCTTCGGGTCGACCGCGAAGCGGATGAACGGGTACTGCCGGCTGGAGGGCTTCACGTCCTCCACCTTCAGCTTCTCGATCATCTTCCTGCGCGAAGTCGCCTGGCGCGCCTTGGCCTTGTGGGCGCGGAAGCGCCGCACGAAGTCCTCCAGGTCGGCGATACGGTCCCTGGCGCGGGCGTTGGCGTTCTGCTGCTGCTGCTTCGCCAAGGTGGACGCTTCCATGTAGTCGTCGTAGCTGCCCGGATAGACGCGGATGCCGCCGTAGTCCACGTCCGCCATGTGCGTGCAGACGCTGGAAAGGAAGTGCCGGTCGTGCGAGATGATGACCATCGTGCTGGTGCGCTGGTTCAGCACGTCTTCCAGCCAGCGGATGCTGTTGATGTCCAGGTTGT
>CAZYVT010000143.1:0-2666 GCA_964651335.1 uncultured Enterobacteriaceae bacterium
CTCGCCCGAGGACGGGCAGAGGATGGGCCTGCAGGGCATGATCAACGACATGCTCGCGCGCTGCGACTTCGATCCCACGCAGTACGCGCCGAAGGACCTCAAAGCGCTGCAGACTGGCGACAAGCGTGCACTGGCGCAGCTGATTACCGCGCTTGAACTGGATGTCCTCGCAGGCGAGCGGAAGAAGTCCCTTCAGGAAACGGCAGAACGAAACCGCGTTCCGGTCCTCGGCGTCACGGGAACCGGCGGCTCGGGCAAAAGCTCGCTCACCGACGAGCTGGTGCGCCGCTTCCGGCTCGACCAGGGCGAAGACCTCCGGATCGCGATCATCGCGGTCGATCCCTCGCGCCGCAAGACCGGCGGGGCGCTGCTCGGCGACCGCATCCGCATGAACGCGATCCATGGCCCCGGCGTCTTCATGCGGTCGCTGGCGACGCGCGAGTCGGGCGCGGAGATTTCGCAGTGCCTGCCTGACGCGATCGCCGCTTGCCGTGCAGCCGGATTCGACCTGGTGGTGGTCGAGACTTCGGGCATCGGCCAGGGCGACTCGGGCGTCGTGCCGCATGTGGATGCGTCGCTCTACGTGATGACCCCCGAGTTCGGCGCCGCGAGCCAGCTCGAGAAGATCGACATGCTGGATTTCGCCGACTTCGTCGCGATCAACAAGTTCGACCGCAAAGGGGCGGACGACGCGCTGCGCGACGTCCGGAAGCAGGTGCAGCGCAACCGCCAGGCGTTCCAGCAGCCGCCCGAGGAGATGCCGGTGTACGGCACCATCGCCTCGCGCTTCAATGACGATGGCGTTACTGCGCTCTACCACGCCGTGGCGGACCGCCTGAAGGAGAACGGCTTGAAGCTGTCGGGCGGGAAGCTTCCCCGGGTGGAAGGCAAAGCCTCGTCCGAAGTGCACGTTGTCGTGCCCGCGAAGCGCGCGCGCTACCTCGCCGAGATCGCCGAGTGCGTGCGTGGCTACCACCAGCATGCCGCGCAGCAATCGCGAATTGCGCGCGAGCGCGCGAGCCTGATCACCGCGAAGCAGATGCTCGTCAAGGCGGGCAAGGAGGGCCATGGCCTCGATTCGCTGATCGAGGAACGAAGCGCCGCGCTCGATGCGCGCTCGAAAAGACTCCTGGAAATGTGGCCGGACACGGTCAAGGCCTATTCCGGCGAGGAGTACGTGGTGAAGATCCGGGGCCGCGAGCTCAGAACGAAGCTCACCCATGCCTCGCTCTCGGGCACCCGGGTGAGAAAGGTGGTGTTGCCGCGGTTCGAGGACCCGGGAGAAATTTTGCGCTGGCAACTGGCAGAAAACGTCCCGGGCTCATTCCCGTTCACCGCGGGCGTGTTCGCCTTCAAGCGCGAGAACGAGGACCCGACGCGCATGTTCGCCGGCGAGGGAGACCCGTTCCGCACCAACCGGCGCTTTCATCTGCTGTCGAAAGACATGCCGGCGAAGCGCCTGTCGACCGCGTTCGACTCCGTGACCCTGTACGGTTTCGACCCGGACGAGCGCCCCGACATCTACGGCAAGGTGGGGAACTCGGGCGTTTCGATCGCGACGCTCGAGGACATGAAGGTGCTTTATTCCGGATTCGACCTTTGCGACCCGGCAACCAGCGTGAGCATGACGATCAACGGACCGGCGCCGACCATTCTCGCCATGTTCTTCAACACCGCGATCGACCAGCAGCTGGAGAAATTCAGGAAGGACAACGGCCGCGAGCCGACCGAGGACGAAGTCCAGAAGATCCGCGAATGGACCCTCTCCACGGTGCGCGGCACGGTGCAGGCCGACATCCTGAAGGAGGACCAGGGCCAGAACACCTGCATCTTCTCGACCGAGTTCTCGCTCAAGGTCATGGGCGACATCCAGGAGTTCTTCATCCATAACGAGGTGAAGAACTTCTACTCGGTCTCGATCTCCGGCTATCACATTGCCGAAGCGGGTGCCAACCCTGTCAGCCAGCTCGCGTTCACACTCGCCAACGGCTTCACCTTCGTCGAGGCGTATCTGGCGCGCGGCATGCACATCGACGACTTCGCGCCTAACCTTTCTTTTTTCTTCAGCTACGGCATGGACCCGGAGTACGCGGTGCTCGGGCGCGTCGCGCGCCGCATCTGGGCGGTGGCGATGAAAAACCGCTATGGGGCGAACGAGCGCAGCCAGAAGCTCAAATTCCACTCGCAGACGAGCGGGCGGAGCCTGCACGCGCAGGAGATCGCGTTCAACGACATCCGCACCACGCTGCAGGCGCTGATCTCGACCTACGACAACACCAACTCGCTGCACACCAACGCCTACGACGAGGCGATCACCACCCCGACCGAGGAGTCGGTGCGCCGCGCGATGGCGATCCAGCTCATCATCAACAAGGAATGGGGCCTGGCGAAGAACGAGAATCCCAATCAGGGGTCGTTCATGATCGAGGAGCTGACCGAGCTGGTCGAGCAGGCGGTGCTGAAGGAATTCGAAGCGATCAGTAGCCGCGGCGGGGTGCTGGGAGCGATGGAAACCGGGTATCAGCGCTCGAAGATCCAGGAAGAATCGATGCTCCTCCCAGGCGACGGCCGCGAAAGCCCGCGATCTGGGGATCGAGCTGGTGGTGACCGGAGCCGGCACCGCGTCCGGCCTCGTGTCGCACATCGCCTCGGCGGCCGATCGGGCC
>CAZYVT010000143.1:2676-3367 GCA_964651335.1 uncultured Enterobacteriaceae bacterium
GATGCTCTACGAGCACCGCAAGCACGAGGGCTCGTATCCGATCGTCGGCGTGAACACGTTCAGGAACCCGCATGGCGACGCAATCCCGGCCAAGCTCGAGCTGATCCGCTCCTCGGAGGAGGAGAAGCAGTCGCAGTTGAAGCGCCTGCGGGATTTCCACAGGCGCCACGCCAAGCACTCTCCGGCGATGCTCGAGCGGCTGCGTCAGGCGGTCATCCGCGGCGAGAACGTGTTCGCCGTGCTGATGGACGCGGTGCGGGTCTGCTCGCTCGGCCAGATCACCCACGCGCTCTTCGAGGTCGGGGGGCAGTACCGCAGGAGCATGTAGCGCTCGAGGCGCGCCGCCGCGTCCCCGAACCGTCAGATCACCTTGACCCGGGCTTTTCTCGCGGCGCGGCGCAGGCCATCGTCGAGCGTCGCGAGCGGCAGGCGGCGGCGCCTGGCCAGTTCCAAGTAGGCGGCGTCGTATACCGTCAGGCCGTATTGCCGGGCAAGCGGTAAAACCGAATCGGCGTTACGCTCGGAATTAGGGGGCTCGATTTCGATCGGCACCAGGCGCAGGACGTCCAAAGCGTCGGCCAGCGCCTGGGCATCCAAACGGCCCCGCCTGCGCATGATCTCCAGCCCGTTCACCGTCTCGAAAGGCCACAGCGCCGGGGCGACCGGCGTGTCCGTTTCCAGCAGCCGCTTA
>CAZYVT010000144.1:0-1355 GCA_964651335.1 uncultured Enterobacteriaceae bacterium
GGAAAGGCTGGCCGCTGATGTAGGGATGGATTGCGATCGCCATGATCTTGGCCCGCTCCGCGCCCTCCTCGTAATAGCGCTCGAACGCGTCGAGGCATTTCCGCGTCCAGTAGCCGGCCTCGTGGTGCTGCACGATCATCATCGGAATGTCGTTCAGTTCGGCGGTGTAGGGCAACGTAATCAGCGGCCCATGCGCGGTCTGGATTTCGGTCGGCTCATCGTCGTAGAGCCAGTCGCCGATGTATTTCACCCCGGCCTGCGCGAGCAGGTCGGGGGTCTCCAGCGTTTGCGTCAGGCCCGGCCCGAGCCAGCCGACCGGGCGCTTGCCGGTGAAGTTCTGCAGGGTGTCGAGCGAGCGCGCGATCATCGCCGCCTGGTTCTCCTCCTTGTGGATCGGCCCCTGCTCGAAGCCGTGCCCCATGAATTCCCAACCCGCGTCGCGGCACGCGGCCGCCACCCGCGGGTAGTCGAGGCAGACGCGCGCGTTCACCGACAGCGTCGGCCGGATGCCGAGATTCCCGAACAGGCGGTGAAAACGCCAGAAGCCGACCCGCATGCCGTACTCGTGCCACGACCAGTTGGGCACGTCGGGCAGCAGCGAAACGCCGGCCGGCGCGGGGAGGACCTGCCGCGCCATGGGCTTGCCGATGTCCCAGACTTCCAGGTTGACGATCGTCCAGACGATTAAACGGTGGGCGCCGGGAAGCTTGAGCGGCGGGCGATCGACGATCGCTGAGTACGGTGCGCGTTCGCGCGGCTGCATGGACATGACTGGCTCCTGTCGTAGTCCGGCCCTGTTTTGGCCGTGTATGATCGGTTTCCACCGAGGAGGATACCCATGCCGCTCGCGGATCTGAATCATTATTTCGTGCGCACCAATGACCTCGAACGCGCAAAGCGGTTTTATTGCGAAGTGCTGGGTTTCGAGGTGATGCCGCGGCCGGACTTTCCGTTTCCCGGCTACTGGCTCGGAATCAACGGCAAGATCCAGGTCCACATGGGTCCACACGGCATCCCGAACCAGGAGCTCTATTATCTGGGCACGACGCCGAAATCGGCGACCGACAATTCCGGCGTGGTCGACCACATCGCGTTCCTCGCCACTGAACCGGAGGGGTTCGCGCACCGCTTCGAGGAAATCGGCCTCGCATGCCGCAAGCGCTACTTTCCCGAGTTCCAGCTCTTCCAGATGTTCGTCCATGACCCCGATGGGCTCACGATCGAGCTGAATTTCCACGGCATCACCGAGGAGCCGGCCTGGGGCGGGGGGAGCGAGAACTACGCCGCGATGCCGCGCGTGGGGGCGATCCCGGCATGAATGCGCCCGACCGCACGTTTGCCGGCGTGAGCCTCGA
>CAZYVT010000144.1:1455-3319 GCA_964651335.1 uncultured Enterobacteriaceae bacterium
CACCGCATGTGCCTGTTGCACCGCTCGCAGTTCGAGATCGTCGACGACTGGCATGTGCTCGGCATGCGCTCCACCGGCTCGAAATCGGTGCGCACCAAGGACCTGTTCGTGCCCGAGCACCGCGCGTTGTGCATGTACTCCTGCCGCGGCGGCGCCGATTTTCCGGGCGCGCGCGCGAACCAGAATCCGACCTACCGCATCCCGATTTCCACGCTTGGCTCGCACTGCCTCGTGGGCGCGGCGCTCGGCAATGCGCAGGGCGCGCTGGAGCTCACCTGCGAGGCCATCGAGGCGCGCAGCACGAGCTACACCGCGCAACGCATGCGCGACTTCCAGACCGTGCAGTTGCGCGTCGGCGCCGCGGGCGCCCGGATCGAGGCTGCCCGCGCGCTCGCCCGCAGCGATTGCCTGTTCGCGCAGCAATACGCGGAAGCGGGGCGCTTGATGACCGCCGAGGAGAAGCTGCGGATCAAGCGCAACGTCGCCTATGCGGTGCGCCTGTGCACCGAGGCCGTGGATCTGCTGCATGAGCTGGCAGGCGCCAACGGCATCTACGACGGCTACCCCATCCAGCGTATGTTCCGCGACGCGCACGCCCTGGCGGGCCACTTCGGTTTCGCCTTCGACGCGCACGGTTCGAACTGGGGGCTGGTCGCGCTGGGCGGCGAGTACTCGAATCCCACGCTGTAGAGTCCGATGCGATTTCTCCTCGCGGCGCTGCTGATCCCTGCCTCTGTCGCCGCGGCCGAGCTGCCGATTTTCGATGCGCACGTCCACTACTCGCACGACGCCTGGGAGTTGCTGCCGCCGAAGGATGCGGTCGCGCTGTTGCGCAAGGCCGGGTTGAAACGGGCGCTGGTTTCAAGCTCCGGCGATGACGGGCAGCAGCGGCTTTATGCGGAAGCGCCGGAGCTGATCCTGCCTTCGCTGCGGCCCTACCGCACGCGCGGCGAGATCTCGACCTGGGTGCGCGACGATTCGGTGCTGCCGTACCTCGAGGAGCGGCTGCGCAAGTACCGCTACGTCGCGATCGGCGAGTTCCATCTCTACGGCGCCGACGCCGACCTGCCGGTGCCGCGGCGCATGGTCGAGCTTGCAAAGCAGCACAAGCTTTACCTCCACGCCCATTCCGACGTGGACGCGGTCGAACGGATCTTCAAACAGGACCCCGAGGCGCGCGTGCTCTGGGCGCATTCCGGGTTCGAACGGCCCGAGCGCGTGCGCGAGATGCTGCGCAAGCACCGGAACCTCTGGTGCGATCTCGCCTTCCGCAGCGATCACGGCTCGGGCGGCAAGGTGAATCCGGACTGGCGCGCAGCGTTCCTCGAGTTTCCCGACCGCTTCATGGTCGGCACCGATTCCTTCACTCCGGAACGCTGGCACTACGTCGTCGAGCACGCGAACTGGTCGCGGCAGTGGCTCGCCGATTTGCCGAATGAGGTTGCGGAGCGCATTGCGTGGCGAAACGGCGAATCGCTCTTCGGCGGCATGCTCGGGCGTTGACGCTCGCCGCCGCTCTGTGCGGCGCGGCGCAGGCCTGCGAGCTTCCTGCCGGATCGCGGGTCGAGTCCCCGCGCCTCGCGCTTGCGTACCGTACGATCCCGCCGCGCATTGCCGTCGGCGAGCATTTCGCCGTCGAGATCGCGCTGTGCGCAAAAGGCGATCTGAAGCTTCCCGGCGTGATCAGCGTGGACGCATGGATGCCGGAGCACCGCCACGGCATGAATTACAAAGCGGGCGTTACTGCGACCGGTGGCGGCCGTTTTCGCGCTGAAGGCCTGATGTTCCATATGCCGGGCCGCTGGGAGTTCGTCTTCGATGTCGGCGGCGAGCGCCTTGCCGACAGCGTTCGCCTCGAGTGAGC
>CAZYVT010000145.1:0-3264 GCA_964651335.1 uncultured Enterobacteriaceae bacterium
CGCGACTTCGGTATCGGCCTGCTTCCGGAGCTCTTCGAGTGCTACAACCCGATGCCCTACGCGGCGGCGCAAGCGATGGAAGCCGAGCTTGCCGAGGAACTGCGGGCGAAGGGCTACGCGGTGTGCCAGGGGTGAGCTGTCAGTTCCGCGTGTACCCTTTGGCGCGAACCCGGGTGGGCAGCGCGAGGTCTACAATGCGAACGATCGATTCTCGGGCGAAGAGCACATACATGGCGAACGACGATCGGATCGAAGTCAATCCGAAGATCATGCTCGGCAAACCCGTGATCCGCGGCACACGGATTCCGGTCGAGCTGCTCTTGCGCAAGCTCGGCGAGGGCGCGACCGAGGCGCAACTGCTCGACGCGTATCCGCGCCTGACGCGGGAAGACATCCGGGCCGCGATCACCTATGCAGCGCGGGCGCTCGCGCACGAGGAGACCGTACCCGTCGGCCAGTCCGGCGGTTGATGCGTTTTCTAGCCGACGAGAGCTGCGACTTCGCCGTCGTGCGTGCGCTGCGCGAGGCGGGCCACGACGTAGTGGCGGTAGCGGAACTGGAACCCGGGACTGAGGACGGCGCCGTAATTGAACACGCGGTGGGAGACCGGCGCGTGCTACTCACGGAAGACAAGGATTTCGGCCAACTGGTATTCGCTTCCCGGCGTCCATCGGCCGGGGTCGTGTTCATTCGCTTTCCAGCCAACGCGAGAGGCAGCCTTGCGGCCGAGGTTCGCGCTTTTGTCCAGGCGAACGAAGCGGCCGTTCCCGACAGCTTTTCGACTTTGCAACCCGGCCGCGCGCGGATCTCCCGGTTGCCTGCGTAGCAGCAAGGCTTGCCATCTCACCCGTCTGGCGTCTTGCGGCCTCGTCCGAGCGTGAGTATGTTCCCACCACAGGGGGCGTAGTCGGTGACGAAGCCGGAAGAAGAAGCCAGGGTAGCGATTGACCAGTTGCTTACGGCAGCGGGCTGGCATGTGCAGGACGCCAAGGCCGCCAACCTGCACGCCGCGCTTGGTGTTGCGATCCGCGAATTTCCTCTGAAAGACGGCCATGGATTCGCCGACTACATGCTCTATGTGGCTCACAAGGCGGCGGGCGTTCTCGAAGCGAAGAAGGAGGGCTTCACCCTTTCCGGGGTCGAGACCCAATCGGACAAGTACGTGAAGGGTCTGCCAGACGCGCTTCCCGCCTGGCGCAAGCCGCTGCCGTTTGCCTACGAGTCCACGGGCAAGGAGACGCGCTTCACCAACGGCTTCGATCCGCAGCCGCGCTCACGCGGCGTCTTCGCCTTCCATAAGCCCGAGACCTTCGCCGAGTGGCTGAATTACCTCCCCTCCTCGCCGAGGAGGGGAGGCGCCGAAGGCGACGGGGTGGTGGACGAAGCACTGCCCAGCTTCCTCGCGCGCATGAACGCGAGGCCCGGGCTGGTCGAAACGGGCCTCTGGCCCGCGCAAATCATCGCGATCAGGAACCTCGAAAAATCCCTCGCCGAGAATCGCCCGCGCTCGCTCATCCAGATGGCGACCGGGTCGGGCAAGACCTACACCGCGATCAGCTTCATCTACCGGCTGATCAAGTTCGCCGGCGCGCGGCGCGTGCTGTTCCTGGTGGACCGCGGCAACCTCGGCGACCAGACGCTGAGGGAGTTTCAGGATTTCGACTCTCCGTACCACAACTGGAAGTTCACGCAGGAGTACATCGTCCAGCGGCTTACGTCCAACAAACTCGACACCACCGCCCGCGTGTGCATCTGCACCATCCAGCGCATGTATTCGATGCTCAAGGGCCGCGAGCTTGCCGAGGAGGACGAGGAAACATCGGTCGAGGGACTGGAGAAGGTTTTCAAGGACATTCCGCCGATCGAGTACAACCCGAAGATCCCGATCGAGACCTTCGACATCATCGTCACCGACGAATGCCACCGCTCGATTTACGACCTCTGGGCGCAGGTGCTGGAGTATTTCGACGCCTACCTCATCGGCCTCACCGCCACGCCCTCCAAACAGACCTTCGGCTTCTTCAAGCAGAACCTGGTGATGGAGTACCCGCACGAGCAGGCCGTGGCCGACGGCGTCAACGTCAATTACGACGTCTACCGCATCCGCACGCAGATCGGCGAGGCGGGTTCCACGGTCGAGGCCGGCTACTACGTTGAGAAGCAGGAGCGCGACACGCGCAAGAAGCGCTGGGAACAGCTCGACGAAGACCTCACATACGAGGCGAACCAGCTCGACCGCGACGTGGTTGCGCCCGACCAGATCCGCACCGTGGTGCGCACCTTCCGCGACAAGCTCTTCACCGAGATCTTCCCGGGACGCACTTGGGCGCCGAAGACCCTCATCTTCGCCAAGGACGACGCCCACGCCGAGAACATTGTCGGCATCGTGCGCGAGGAGTTCGGCAAGGGAAATGACTTCTGCCAGAAGATCACCTACCGCACCACCGGCGCGGACCCCAAGGAGCTGATCAAGCAGTTCCGCAACAGCCCCATGCCGCGCATCGCCGTCACCGTGGACATGATCGCCACCGGCACCGACATCAAGCCGGTGGAGATCGTGATGTTCATGCGCGCGGTGAAGAGCCGCTCCTTCTTCGAGCAGATGAAGGGCCGCGGCGTGCGCATCATCGGCGCCGACGACCTCAAGGCCGTCACCCCCGACGCGCTGGCCAAGGACCACTTCGTCATCGTGGACGCCGTGGGCGTTTGCGAGGAGGAGAAGACCGACTCGCGGCCGATGGAACGCAAGCCCTCGGTCTCCTTCGAGAAGCTCCTCCAGGCCGTCGCCTTCGGCAACACCGAGCCCGACGTCCTCTCATCCGTTGCCGCGCGCATCGCGCGCATGGAATTCCGCGCTAGCACCGAAGACGAAGCGAAGATCCGAACCGCAAGCGGCGGACTCGGCCTGAAAGACCTCAGCCGCGCCATCGTGCAAGCGCTCGACCCGGACACCGGCACGCCCGCTTCTGTGCAGCAGGCCGTGAAGCCGCTGATGGAGCCCAAGCTCCGGGAGTTGCTCGCCGACATCAAGCGCAAGAACGAGATCGTCATCGACCACGTCAGCCAGGACCAGGTCATCGAAGCCGGCTTCTCCGCCGACGCGCTCGCGCGCGCCCGCGGCATCGTCCAGTCCTTCGAGCGCTTCATCGAAGAGCACAAGGACGAGATCACCGCGTTGCAAGTGCTCTACAGCACGCCCTACAAACAGCGCCTCAAGTTCGAGGACGTCAAAGACCTCGCCGCCCGCATCCAGGCCCCGCCGCA
>CAZYVT010000146.1:0-3256 GCA_964651335.1 uncultured Enterobacteriaceae bacterium
CAGATCGAGAGCGTGTAGCCGAGAACATTGCGCGTGTCGCGCGGGTCGATGATGCCGTCGTCGAGCATCAGGCCGCTCGTGATGAAGGCGCTCTGCTGGCGCTCGAAGTTTTCGACGATCTTCGCCTTTACGCCGTCGATCTGGGGTTGATCGACTGGCTGGCCTTTTCTCTTCATTCCGGCTTCCATCACGATCGCCATGGTAAGCGCGGCCTGCTCTGCCCCCATCACCGCAGTCTGCGCGTTCGGCCAGGAAAAGAGGAAGCGGGGCTGGTAGGCCCGCCCGCACATGCCGTAATTGCCGGCGCCAAAGGAAGCGCCGCACATCAGCGTGATCTGCGGCACGTTCGCGTTCGCCACGGCCTGGATCATCTTCGATCCGTGCTTGATCATGCCGGCCTCCTCGGACGCTTTGCCGACGATGTAGCCGGTGGTGTTCTGCAGGTACAGGATCGGCAGGCCGGCCTGGCAGCAAGTCTGAATGAAGTGGGTGGCTTTGTTCGAGCCCGCCGGATCGAGCGGCCCGTTGTTGGTGACGATACCGATCGGCATGCCGTGAATCGAGGCGTGGCCGCATACGGTCGCCAGGCCGTAATCGGCCTTGAAGTCGAGGAAGTCAGACGCGTCCACAAACCGCGCGATCGCCTCGCGCACGTCGACCGGCTTCCGGTAATCCTCGGGCATCACGCCAAGCAACTCATCCGCAGGGTAGCGCGGCGGCCTGCCCTGCGGTAGCGCGGGTGATTTCCAGCCGAGCCGCGCCAGCACCTCACGCGCGAGGCGCACGCCGTCCGAGTCGTCCTCGGCAAGATATTCGCCAAGACCGGAGACGTGGGTGTGCATCACGGCCCCGCCGAGCTCCTCGTCGGTAGCGATCTCGCCCGTGGCGGCCTTGAGCAGCGGCGGCCCCGCAAGAAAGGCCTTGGCCCGGCCGCGCACCATGATGACGTAGTCGGAGAGCCCCGGCATGTAGGCGCCGCCGGCGGTGGAGGAGCCATGCACCACGGTCAGCACCGGGATCCCGGCGGCGGACAGCCTGGCAAGGTTGTAGAAGATCGCGCCGCCGTGGATGAATCCTTCGACCCGGTACTTCAGCAGATTGGCGCCGGCAGATTCCACCAGGTGCACGAACGGGAGCTTGTTCGCCAGCGCGAGGTCCTGCATGCGAAGCAGCTTCTCGCGCCCCATGTGCTGGATTGCGCCGGCGTCGATTCCCGAGTCGCTCGCGACCACCATGACCCGTACGCCGGCCGTGTGGCCGATTCCTGCGACCATGCCGCCGCCCGGGATCGACTTCTCGGGGTCTGGATTGTCGAGACAGTAACCGGCGAGCGAGCAAAGCTCCAGCCAAGGTGCGCCGGCGTCGAGCAGCCTCGCGATGCGCTCGCGCGGCAGCAACTGACCGCGCTTGTCGAAGAGCGGTTTCGCCCTGGCCGATTCGTCGCGCGTGCGCTTCTCAAGCGCGCGCAGGCGCTCGAGAAGCTTGAGCATCTGCTCGCGGTTCCGCTGAAAACTCGCGCCCGAGGGGTCGAGCTTCGATTCGATGACCGGCATCAGTCGTCTCGCAACACTTTCGGCAACCGCGCGAGATGGAAGCCGTCGAACGGCTCGGTGCGACGCTCCTGTTGCGGCGTGTGATGCCGCTTTGCGTTCGGCACGGCGCCATCCACGCGGATGCAGGATCCGGAAACGAAAGCCGCTGCCGGGGAAAGCAGAAAACAGATCGCCGCCGAGACTTCCGATTCCGTGCCGAGCCGCCCGAGCGGCACGTGCCGGTGCAGCGTGCGGAGGTGCGCGGCCATCTCGGGCGGGTAATGGTCGAGGCCGCTCGAGGCGATCCAGCCGGGCGCCACCGCATTGACCCGGACCGGCGCCCACTCGAACGCCGCCGTCTCGGTGAAGTTGAGCATGCCGGCGCGCGCCGCACCCGAATGCGCCATGCCGGGCATACCCATCCACATGTCGGCCACGATATTGACGATCGCGCATCCGTGCTCTGACCTTTTCATGTATTGCGTGTAGCACTCGCGCGCCATGAGGAAGCCACCGGTGAGGTTGCTTCGCACCACCGTCTCCCAGCCCTTGGCGGAGATGTTCTCCAGAGGGGAGGCGAATTGTCCGCCCGCGTTATTCACCAGCGCGTCCACGCGGCCGAAGTCTGAGAGGATTGCGGCGACCGTTTCACGCACCCGTTCCTCCTCGCGGATGTCGCACGCATAGCCATTCGCCACGCCCCCGGCTTGCGCGATCTCGTTTGAAACGGCCTGCAGCTTCTCCTGCTTCCGGCCGATGAGCGCGACGCGAGCGCCGAGCGAGGCGAGTTCGTGCGCGGTGCAGCGTCCGAGCCCGGTGCCGCCGCCGGTGACGATCGCGACGCGGTCCTGGAACAGGCCGGGGTGGAAGATCGAATCGTAGCGGTTGGCGCCGGACATGATTTCACCAAGCAAATGCTTGGTGAGTGTCCCGCATGGGATATCATTCGTCAATTGCGCAGGCGAACGATTCCGCAATGATTCCGAGGACCCTGTTTACCCCCGAGCACGAGACCTTTCGCGACAGCGCGCGGCGCTTCATGCAGGAGGAAGTCGTCCCGCATGACGAGCGCTGGCAGGAGCAGGGCTACGTCGATCGGGAGGCGTGGCTGAAGGCGGGCAAGAACGGTTTTCTTTGCCTGAGCATGCCCGAGCAGTACGGCGGCGCGGGCGCGGACAAGATCTACGGCATGGTGCTGATCGAGGAACAGGCGCGCGCCAACAACTCCTCGCTCGGCTTCGGGCTGCACTCCGAGATCGTCGCGCCGTATCTCCTCAACTACGGCAATGATCGCCTGAAGCAGAAGTACCTGCCGAAGATGGCCTCCGGCGAGATGATCGGCGCGATCGCGATGAGCGAGCCGGGCGCGGGCTCCGACCTGCAGGCGGTGAAGACCACGGCGATTCGCAAGGGCGATCGCTACGTGGTGCACGGCTCGAAGACTTTCATCACCAACGGCTGGAACTGCGATCTCGTGATCGTGGTCGCCAAGACCGATCCGGCAAAAGGCGCGAAGGGCACGAGCCTCGTCGTGGTGGACACTTCGATGGCGGGATTCACCAAGGGCAAGCGGCTGAAGAAGATGGGCCTGAAAGGGCAGGACACCGCGGAGCTTTTCTTCGACAATGTCGAGGTGCCGGCGGAGAACCTGCTCGGGCAGGAGAACAACGGCTTCATCTACCTGATGCAGGAGCTGCCCTGGGAGCGCATGCAGATCGCGATCG
>CAZYVT010000147.1:0-3162 GCA_964651335.1 uncultured Enterobacteriaceae bacterium
GCTCGACGCCTGTACCCGCGAGGCCGGCTACTCGAACAAATCCGCGTGGGTCCCGGTGCGCACGAAAACGATTTCCTCGCCCTGAAGCGTCTTGTTGATTCGGTAGATCAAGACCCAATCGCCGCGCACGTGGCAGTCACGATGGTCAACCCACTCGCCCTTGAGCGGATGGTCGAAGTGTTCCGGCGGCAACGGCCCGCGATTCTCGATCAGGAACTGCATCACGTCCTTCAGCTCCTGCATCGGATCGCGGCCGCTGCGCGCGAGCCGCTTCCAGTCCTTAGCGAACCGCCTTGCGAACGCGCTTCTTCTTGGCGCGTTTGCCTTCGAGCTCATCGAAGAGGTCCTTCGCAGTGTCGTACCGGGCGCGAGTCTGGCGCGCGTCGAGCATCGCGGCCTGGGTCACCGCGTTGGGATATTCGCGAACCTCGAACGGCAGGCCCCGCGCCACGACCACCTGGCGCAAAAACAATCGGATCGCGTCGCTGATATTCAGGCCGACGCGGCTGAGCACGGCCTGTGCCTCATCCTTGAGGCGAGGTTCGATTCGGGAGCGGATCTCGGAAGTCAGCATGATGCTCGGGTTCCTGGGTAACGTCAGTGTAGCTACAGCGTAGCGTCAACGGCGGCCTGCGTCAACCCCTTCGCCTGGCCCAGTAACCCGCAGAGCTTCTCGAACTGCGCGCCATCCACGCCCGTCTGGCCGCCGGAGACGATGCGCCCGGGGATGCGATGCATGGCGGGATCATGATGCGTCCATGCCGCGCGCCGCTCCGCCGCCCTCACCGGCCTGATTCAAGCGAAGCACGAGCGCTGATGCGGAAAACCGCACCGGATCGCGAGGCCCGCCTCACGCACAACGTGTACGTCATCGAGCTCGAATCCGCGGTGCTCAAGTTCCGCTGCTTCCGCGCCCGCAATCCCGGCTACCGCGCCGGCATGCGCTGCGTCTATGTCGGCATGACCGGAATTGCGGGCGAAGGGCTACGCCGTGTGGCAGGGCTGAGCGGTCGGCCGGAGTACCCCGGGCATCTCGCTATACGTCCGGCCATTGAGATTGCGACCGGTGAGATCCTTGCGAACCCCGCCCCATTGCTTGAAGAAGAACGGCACGCCCGCCGCGCGGCATTGGCGAAAAATCGAAGTCACCCATTCCCTGCGCATGGGGCGCGCACCTGGCCCGGACTCTCCGCCTACGATCGCCCAGTGAATGCCGTGCAGCGGTAGCGCATCGAGCGGTCCGATCAGCGGTTCGAGCGAAAGAAAGCGCACCGCAGCCGGCACACTATGAAGGTCACCGATTCGATGAAGCACGCGGGCGTCCTCTACGCTAACGCCCATCCAGACATTTTGCGGCCACGGCAGCTGCGGTGCGAGCTCGGCGAGCCGATCACTGCGTTTGGTGAGTACCTGAAACGTGTGGTGCGTGCAGTCGCGCATGGTCGCGAACACGCGTTGGATGTAGGCAAGCGGCACCTCCTCGTGAAACAGGTCGCTCATCGAGTTGACGAACACCACTCGCGGCTGCCGCCACCGGCGCGGCAGCTCGATCGCATCCGGGTGCAGCGTCACGCGAAATCCATTGCGGTAGCGCTCGGCGCCCATCGCCTCCAGCCGTTTGGCCATGCGCTCGGCGTAGCAGTGCTTGCACCCCTGGCTGACCTTGGTGCACCCGGTCACCGGGTTCCAGGTCATCTCGGTCCATTCGATGTTTGAACGCGTCGGCATGACCGGCGAGGAGTATAGCTCCGTGCATTTACGGTCGGGTGAGATACGCGGCAATCCTCACTGCAGTCGGAGCGCCGCGCGGGTTGCCGGCGGCGAAACATAGCGCGTACATAGGAGTATGTTTCGAATTCTCCAGAATCATCGGCTGCTCGACGATTCTTGCGAACACCAATCGAAGGCGCTCGAGGAAGAACGTAAGGATGTCGTCTACGCCGGCGATTCGCACAATCGATCCTTGATCCCCAAAGAGATTGCCTTTCCGGCTTTTTCCGTAGAAACGCGACTTCCATTCCTCGGTTCCGAATATCGCCGTAAGTTTGTCTGCCCACACGCTGTCGGGAGCCGAGTCTTTCGGCATCATGCGACTCGCTCCGATCGCAAACGGGAAGAGCACCCAAAGGTCGATCGCCCTGGTTCGTGCGATCGCTTCAATAGTGGCCCACTCGACGTTCATGCCGTATGGGTCCAGAAATACGACCGCCCGTTGGCCTCTCCAATCTTCGCTATGACACCATTCGCGCAGCCACCGGTTCGCGTCCTCCTCGTGAACCGCACAACGGTCGGCAAGTTCGGCAAACTCCGTAGTCAGCAGCTTGCGAAGCGCGCGGGCGTGCTTGGGCTTGCTTTCGATGAAGATGTATCGATGGAATTTGTTCCTGATCGAAAGCGCCTTGCGAACACTGCCTTCCTGATAGCCTCGGACCTCTGCGTCATATCCGAAGAGCCCCGGCTGAATGGTGTGTCTCTCTGCTTCCCGTTCCCCAGTACCAGCGAATGCGTCGACGTAAATCGTCTTCAGCGTTCTCGCTTTCGGGTTGCGCGTGAAGATGAGCTGATACTGGACAAGATACTCGCGCAGCGCCTCGAGCTTGCGTTCGGTCCAGGCCCCTCCGAAGTGGTGCTCCACCATGCGTCTCCCCACGGCTGCGCGCCGCCATGACGCGCAGGATCATAGCGCGGATACTGGATAAACGTCCAGTAAAGCCGAAAGGTTGACGACCAATGTCTGCGGGTGCAGTGCGCGAAGCAGGTGCGTACGCTGAATGCGTGCTGTGCCGGATTCTTTACGCCGTCCTGGTGCTCATTGCGCTCTGGCATTCGCCCGCATCCGCCGCGACTCGCTGCCGTGCGCTCGACGGCGATACGGTGCAATGCGGCAACGAGCGCGTCCGGCTGCGCGAGGTCTACGCGGCCGAGCGCGGCTCCCCCGGCGCCGACCAGGAGCGGCGCGCTGCAACGCAAGCTCGCGCCGCCCGCGCGGGCACCAGCCGCCGTGGGGAATCCCGCGCGCGATCGCCCAGTCGAGCGCGGCGCGGTCCGCGCCCGTCTGGCCGCCGGAGACGATGCGCTCAGGTGTGCGATGCATGGCGGGATCATGGTGCGTCCATGCCGCGCGCCGCTCCGCCGCCCTCACCGGCCTGATTCAAGCGAAGC
>CAZYVT010000148.1:0-3133 GCA_964651335.1 uncultured Enterobacteriaceae bacterium
GTGCGACGCAGGTGGCGCTGTAGCCGGTGAAGGTGCCGACCTCGACCGCAGAGCGCGCGCCGATCGCGGCCGCGAGCAGCCCCATCAGGGTGCCCTGCTCGGGCGCGATTTGCATCGCGGAGATCCAGCCGAGCTGCGCAGTCTCGTCGGCAAGGTCGCGAAGAAGCGGATCGGCATTGTGGCCGTGCGCGACGACATAGTCGTAGAGCTCATTGGTGAGATGGGTGAACTTCGATGCGGCCGCCATGGACCCAAAGATGGCAGAGCCGCAGGCGCGGTTGAAGAGGCGCGTGCTCAGGCCGTGGCGCTGTCGAGGCGAAGCAAGCGGCGGGCGTTGCCACTGGTGATCGCGCGCACGGCCTCTGGCGCGAGGCCCAGCGCCATGACTTCCGCGACCGGATGCTCGATTCCAGCCGGCAGCGGATAGTCGCTGCCCACGACGAAACGACCTGGCCCGTAAGTCTTCACCAAGTGGCCCAGCATTTCGCGGTTATGCCCAATGATGTCGAAATAAAATTGCGACACGTATGTCGACGGCGGTCGCGGAATTGCGTTGCGGCACTCCGGCACGAGCCGGTATCCCATGTCGAGTCGTCCTACCAGCGCCGGTAATGCACCACCGGCGTGATAGAGAACGACTCGCAGGTTCGGATGGCGCTCGAGCACGCCGCCGTAGATCAATAGCGCCGCGGCCAGCCCGGTGTCGTAAAGATTCCCGACGAGATTGCCGAGAAAATACCGCGCAAGCGCTCCGGTCGGCGCGGCGTCAAATGGATGGATGCAAACCACCATCCGGAGCGCCTCAGCCGCTTCCCAGAAGACCTCGAAATCCGATTCATCGAGCTGGCGTTCAATGACTTTCGGCGGAATCTCAACTCCGCGAAGTCCCAGCTTCGCGGCGCGTTCCATCTCTTTGGCCGCTGCCGCTGGATTCTGTAGCGGGACGGAAGCCAACGGTACGAAATGGGCGGGGTCGCTCGCTGCGAGAGCCGCCATCGCATCGTTGTTGACTTGTGCGATTGCGAGGCCGAGGTCGGGAGCGACATCTGGATACATCAGGAACGGAACACACGATACGGCCTGCGCCGTGATGCCTTCGCGCTCCATGTCCGCGATACGGGCGCGGGCATTGGAAATCGGACCATCGATTGGCCGCAGCGCCTTCTCCTGGATCAGGAAAAATCTGCGGCCGTCGCGCTCGACAATACGAGTCGCGTAGTGACTTCCCTCACGCGCCAGATGATCGATCAGGTCGGGCGCGATGAAGTGATTGTGCATGTCGATAACGTCCATGCGCGCTCCGTGAAATAGTGGCGTGGTTATAAGATGAAACTGATCTTTCCGTGGGGGCGAAGCGCCTCGTTATCAAGGATGGCTCTTCTGGCCCGTATTTTCAGAGTCTTCCCCTGGCGAATCAGCCGGTAATCGTAATGCCCGATGTAGGTATCGGTCGATTCGTATCGCATCCGATACACTGCAAAATTGGCGGTCGCGAGAATGTTTTCGCCCTCGTCACCGAGAATCCGCACATTGGTTATCAGCCGGCGAGTGCGGGAATGAGGATTTTCCGCCCACGCAGATTTGCCGAGCAGTTGCTTCACGCGGGAGCGGATCCGCACCGCATCGTCCGCGACAATGAACAGCGTATTTCGCGCGTCTCCTTCGGGAACGTCCGTGGGGGGGACCTGATAGATCGCGTCTTCGGTCAGCAGCTCGAGCCACTCCTCCAATCGCCATTCGTCGAGCAGCGCCGCTTCCCGGTAGAGGAGGTCCTCCACTTCCTGGCGGCTCGGCAATTCCGTGGTGCTCATGCCGCCTTCCTCGCGCGGCGAAGCTGAGGTTGGGTCATCAGCTGATTCCATCGCCGCCAGAAGGCTCGCATCTGCAGTTCGTCGGTGATCGCGGGATGCTCGCGCTTCATGCCGCGCGAGAGGTCAGACCAGCCGACTTCACGATTGGCAAAGCCGCGCTGACAGGATTCGAGCATCTCGACATCATCCGGCGTGGCGAAACCTCCGGGTCCCAGGAAAGTCAGGAAATTGTCGAGGCGAAGCGCGGAGTCCTCCGCACTCTCTTCTGCGGGCGCCAACGCCCACGCGTTCACCTCCATGTAATCGGGAGAAACTGGATAAAAGGTGCGGACCGTGATCGCCATGATGTCGTTGATTACGAGATTGGGGAAAATTCCCAGGTTCCGGCTGGTCTCGCAGATGCGCCGGGCCCGCTCGGGACCGAAGCGTTCGTCGAATCGGCGCCGCAACTGTTCAAAATGCGCCTTGCGATGCTCCCCGAATGGCGGGACCCAGTGCGCGATCGGACGCCCCCATGCGCTCTGATACTCCAAAACCGCGTGACCGTTACCGAGATCGAGCGCGTGCTGACGTGGTAGAGAGGAGAGATTGCCGCCTCGCATGTCGATACCGACGTCACTGAGAAAAGTGAAATAGCGCTGATGCGTCGACATGCCGTGATAGCCGTCGTAGCTGTTCTCGACCAGCAGCTTCCAGTTGGCGCGCGCGCTGTATGACTGCTGCCCCGCAACGATCTTCATTCCAAGCGCGGACTGATCAGCAACCAGGTCCAAATACTCTCTCGCCCCGGCTAGATAGTCATAAAGGCTCTGCGCCGCCGAATCGAAGCAGGCGAAAATGAAGCCTCGATAATTGTCCACCTGCGGAGGAGCAACCAGAGCCAACTCCTCGCGCGAGAATGCCGGGCTGTAGGCGTCTTCACCCGGCACTCCGACCAACTGACCCCGCGAGTTGAAAGTCCACGCGTGGTAGGGACATTGAAATGTTTTGGCGTTGCCGGATTTCTGGCGGCAGACCATGGTTCCACGATGGGTGCAGGTATTGAGCAGGACGCGCACTACGGAGTCATCTCCGCGCACGAGAATCAGCGGCCGTCCGGCCACCGTCCGCGATCGGTAATCGCCGGCGTGCGGCACCTCGGATTGGTGGCCAACATAGAGCCAGCACTTGTCGAAGATGCGCCGCCGCTCCTGTTCGAGGCATTCCGGATCAGTGAATGCCCGGCGATTTACGCGGAACAGTCCCGCGGCTTGGTCATCGATGATGAAGCTTTCGGCAGATTTATCCATGAAGACTCTCCTCCATGTGGCGGACCCGGTTAG
>CAZYVT010000149.1:0-2890 GCA_964651335.1 uncultured Enterobacteriaceae bacterium
TTCGGCTCGGTCGAGTACATCATGCGCGACGTGCCGGGCGGCTGGATCATCCGCTACATCCATTCCACCGGCGGGTCGGCGTTCTTCATCGTGGTGTACCTGCACATGTTCCGCGCCATGCTCTACGGCTCGTACCGCCAGCCGAGGGAACTGGTGTGGATTTTCGGCGTCCTGATCTACCTGTGCCTCATGGGCGAGGCGTTCTTCGGGTACCTCCTGCCGTGGGGCCAGATGTCGTATTGGGGAGCGCAGGTGATCGTGAACCTGTTCGGCACGGTGCCGTTCATCGGCGCGGACCTCGCGCTGTGGATCCGCGGCGACTACGTCGTTTCGGACGCGACGCTGAACCGTTTCTTCGCCATGCACGTGATCGCGATTCCGCTGGTGCTGCTGGGACTGGTGGTGGTGCATCTGCTGGCTCTGCACGACGTCGGTTCGAACAACCCGGATGGCATCGAGATCAAGAAGTACAAGGACCCGAAAACCGGCCATCCGGTCGACGGCATTCCGTTCCATCCTTATTACACGGTCAAGGACATCGTCGGCGTCATGTTCTTCGGCGCCCTCTTCTGCGCGGTGATGTTTTTCGCGCCGGAGATGGGCGGCTACTTCCTCGAATACAACAATTTCATCCCGGCCGACCCGCTCAAGACCCCGCCGCACATCGCGCCGCTGTGGTACTTCACGCCCTTCTACACCATCCTGCGCGCGGTGCCGCCGCTGTTCAATTCGCAATTCCCGGGGGTGCTGGCGATGGGGATCGCGGTGATGGTCTTTTTTTTCCTCCCTTGGCTCGACCGCAGCCCGGTGAAGTCGATTCGCTACCGCGGCGTTCTCTACAAGAGCGCGCTTGCGGTGTTCGTGGTTGCGTTCCTGGTGCTCGGCTACCTCGGCACCGAGCCGACGACGGTCTGGGGCCAGTTCGGCTTCGACGCCTTTTTCCTCGACACCAAGGAGATCGCGACGTGGGTCGGCAGGCTCGGCACGGTGATCTACTTTCTGTTCTTCTTCCTGATGCCCTGGTACACCGCGCGCGACCAGTGCAAGCCCGAACCTGACCGGGTGACGATGTGAGCGCGGCCGCCACGAAGAGACTGCTGGCTGCGTTGCTGCTCGCACCTCTGGGCATGGTTCTCGGATCGCCCGCGGCGACGGCTTCCGAAGGCGGCTATCGGCTCGACCGCTCGCCGCACGAACCGCTCAACCTGGTCAGCCTGCAGGCGGGCGCGCGTACCTTCGTCAACTACTGCCTTAATTGCCATGGCGCGCAGTTCATGCGCTACAACCGTCTGACCGAGATCGGCCTCACGGAGGCGCAGATCAAGGACAACCTGATGTTTTCCGTCGACAAGGTGGGAGAGACCATGAGGGTCGCACTGGGCCCGAAGGACGGCAAGGAGTGGTTCGGCGTGCCGCCGCCCGACCTCTCGGTGATCGCGCGCTCGCGCAGCGCGGACTGGCTGTACACGTACCTGCGCACGTTCTACCGTGATTCCAAGACCGTGACCGGCTGGAACAACGCGGTGTTCCCGAATGTCGCAATGCCGCACGCGCTCTGGACGATGCAGGGCGAGCGCGGGCTGGAGATCATCCCGCATGCCGACAAGGCCGGGCACGTCTCGGTCGAATACCAGTGGACGCAGCTCACGCCCGGAACGCAGAGCACGGTGCAATACGACGCGACGGTCGGGGAACTCGTGAACTTCCTCGTGTACATCGGCGAGCCGGCGGCGCAGTCGCGCAAGCGCATTGGCGTCGTGGTGCTGCTTGTGATCGGCATCCTGTTCGTCTTTGCCTACGCGTTGAAGAAGGAGTACTGGAAAGACGTGAAGTAAGCGCCACGACGCAGGCCACGCGGAGACAACGCGCGGCCGGCGAACTTTCAGAAAAAGCGAAAGCCGGCTGCGCAAGCGGTCCGGCTTTTGTCTCTGCAAATATAGGAACGCCGCACCATGATGCAACTGTATTCGGGCACCACCTGCCCTTTCAGCCACCGCTGCCGCTTCGTGCTCTATGAGAAGGGCATGGATTTCCAGGTGATCGACGTCGACATGTACAACAAGCCGGAAGACATCGCGGTGATGAATCCGTACAACCGGCTCCCGGTGCTGGTCGAGCGCGACCTCATCCTGTATGAGTCGAACATCATCAACGAGTACATCGACGAGCGCTTTCCCCATCCGCAGCTCATGCCCTCTGACCCGGTGATGCGCGCCCGCGCGCGGCTGATGCTGTTCAACATGGAGGTCGAGCTGTTCTCCCAGGTCGAGCCCCTGGAGTCGGGAAAGGAGAAGCAGGTCGAACGCTCGCGTGCTCACGTGACCGACCGCCTCACCGAGCTGGCGCCCGTGTTCGCCAAGACCAGGTACATGCTCGGTGACGAGTTCACGATGCTCGACGTGGCGATTGCGCCGCTGCTCTGGCGCCTCGATCACTACGGCATCCGGCTCGCAAAGCCGGCGGCGCCGCTCATGAAGTACGCGGAACGCATCTTCTCGCGTCCCGCTTTCATCGAGGCGCTGACGCCGTCCGAAAAGGTGATGCGCAAGTAGGGGATGGACGAGATCCCGACCAAGCCGTACATCCTGCGCGCGCTCTACGAGTGGTGCGTGGACAACGGCTACACGCCGCATCTGGCGGTCAAGGTCGACTCGCGTGCCCAGGTCCCCACCGAACATGTCCGCGGCGGCGAGATCACGCTCAACATCTCGCCGACGGCGGTGCACAAGCTGCAGATGGGGAATGATCTGGTCGAATTTTCGGCGCGGTTTGGCGGGGTCGCGCGCCAGATCTTGGTGCCGGTGACATGTGTGTACGCGCTCTACGCGCGCGAAACCGGCCACGGCATGACCTTCGATGTCGAGCCGCCGAAGCCGGTCGTGCAGGCTGC
>CAZYVT010000150.1:0-2828 GCA_964651335.1 uncultured Enterobacteriaceae bacterium
CACCCGCGCCATGAACTGCGGCGCGATCTCGGCCAGGCGTTCTTCGCTCATCCGCCCGCTGCGGGTCATGTAGTCGTACGCCAGGCCGAGCGCGTCGAACTGGCGCATCTTCACGGGAAATTTTTCGTACCAGTACGAGCTTGCGTTCGCGGCGGCGAACAGTTTCTCGACCACCGGCCGGCGTTCGCGCTCGAAGGCGGCGAGGGCTGCCGGCACATCTTCGTTCGCCTCGGCGAACGCCCGGTCGAGCGCGATCGCATCCTCGAACGCCAGGCGCGTTCCGGAACCGATCGAGAAATGCATCGTCCGCAGCGCGTCGCCGATGAGCACCGCATTCCCGGCCACCCAGCAACGGTTGTGCAGGATCGGAAACTGCCGCCAGACCGATTTGTTCGACACCAGCGGCTGCCCGCCGAGATCGGCGGCGAACACGCGCTCGCAGTAGGCGCGCGAGTCTTCGTCGTTCGTGTGGTCGAGCCCGGCGCGCTGCCAGGTCGCCGCGTCGCACTCTACGAGAAAAGTGCTCATCTGCGGGCTGAAGCGGTAGTGGTGCGCGACGAACGCGCCGTGCTCGTTCTCGCGGAAAGTGAGCGACAGGCAATCGAAGATCTTCGGCGTCCCGTACCACGCGAACTTGTTGCTGAGCCACTCCACCTGCGGCTGGAAGCGGGATTCGAACGCATGGCGCACGAACGAGTGAAGGCCGTCGGCGCCGACGATCAGATCGGCGCTCCCGAGCTCGAGGATCGAAGCGACCTGCCAGCGATACTCGATGCGCACGCCCGCGTCGCGGCAAAGGTCCCGGAGAAACCGGTTCAAGTCCAGGCGCGCGATCGCCGAATATCCGAACCCGTCGACGTCCACCTGTTCGTCCCGGTGCACGATCCGCTGGATGGGCCAGCGCTCCATCCGCGGCAGCAGTTGCCGATACAGGTCCGGCGCGTCGCGATCGAGAAATGCCAGTGCGTCCTCGGAAAACACGACGCCGAACCCGAACGTCGTGTCGGCCGGGTTCTGCTCGTAGACATCCACGCGCCAGCGCGGATAGCGGCGCCGGATCAACAGGGAAAACAGCAGTCCGGCCGGGCCGGCACCCAGAATCGCGAGGCGCACGGGCGCCATTCTATCGCCGGCCCCGCGCGTAGAATCCGCCCCGGCAGAACCGGAAGATGACCTCTCGCCCTCCAGCCCGCTGGCTGTTTGCGCTCGCACTGTGCGTGCAGTGCGCGGCGGCAAGCGCGCAAGCCTATCCGAACAGGCCGGTCAGGCTCGTGGTCGGCATCACTCCCGGCGGTGGCGTGGACATCAATGCGCGCCTCCTCGCGCCCAAGCTCTCCGAGTATCTCGGCCAGTCGTTCATCGTGGAGAATCGTCCCGGCGCCGGGACCAACATCGCCAACGAGCTGGTGGCAAAGGCGGCGCCCGACGGCTACACGCTGCTCGTCAACACGGCGGCGGTGGCGATCAACATGGCGCTCTACCAGAACCTGCCGTTCGACACGCTGCGCGACTTCGCGCCGGTGTCGGTGTTCTCCGAGAGTCCGAACGTGCTGGTGGTGAACGCGAAGCTGCCGGTCACGACGCTGAAGGAGCTGGTCACGATGGCGCGCGGCAGCCCCGGCAAGGTCAACTATTCGTCTGCCGGGGTCGGCACCACCCAGCATCTGTCGGCCGAGCTGTTCAAGCTCCGTACCGGGCTTTACATCGTGCACATTCCGTACAAGGGCACAGCGCCTTCGATGACCGGGCTGCTCGCGGGCGAGGTGGAGATGTCGTTCGGCAATATCCCGGCGATCATTCAGCACATCCGGTCGGGGCGGTTGCGCCCGCTGGTCTCGACCGGCGCGAAGCGCGACCCGCAGTTGCCGGACGTACCGACCATGAAGGAAGCGGGCGTGAACGGAGTCGAGGTCACGGTCTGGTACGGCGTGTTTGCGCCTGCCGCGACGCCGCGGGAGATCGTCCACACGCTCGCGGGCGCGGTGGTGAAAGCGACGCGTGCGTCCGACGTCCGCCAGCGCCTGCACCAGCAGGGCGCCGAACCCGTCGGCAACACGCCCGAGGAATTCGCCAGGCTGCTGAGGGAAGAAGTCGCGAAGTGGGCGGAGGTGGTGAAGGTCTCCGGCGCGCGCGCCGATTGAAGCTCAGCCTTCCGGGCGTTGCGAAAAGCTGCGCCCGAATACCGATTCGGCAATTCGGTTCTTGAGGATCTCGATCGAGCCGCCGGCGATCATCCAGCCGCGGCAGCGGCGCACGCAGTACTCGACCAGCTCCTCCTGGCTGTAACCGATCCCGCCCATCACCTGCAGCGCCTCGTTCGCCACCTCGAACCCGGCCTGGTTGCAGAACGCCTTCGCGATCGCGGTCTCCTCCGGCGACGGGAAACCCCGGTCGGCATTCGCCGCGGCGCGGTACAGCAGCAACTGCCCGGCGTCGAGCTTCATCTTCATGTCGGCGAACTTCCACTGCAGGCCCTGGAACTCGCACAGCAGCCTGCCGAACTGTTTCCTCTGCAGCGCCCAGTCGCGCGCCCGCTCGTAGGCGTAGCGCCCGAGCGCGAGCGAACGCGCGGTATTACCGATGCGTTCGACGTTGAAGCCCGCGATCTGTTTCTTGAAGCCGCCCTCCTTCAGCACCACCATCTCCAGCGGCACGTAGACGTTCTCGAAGTACACCTGCGCCCAGTCCTCGCCGGACATGAATTTCGAGCGCGCACCGAAGCGCACGCCCTCGGCTTTGGTGTCGATCAACACCGAGCCGATTCCGCCCACGCCCGGGCCGAAGCGCACGTAGGCAAGAATGACGTCGGCGTAGGCCGAGTGCGTCAT
>CAZYVT010000151.1:0-2790 GCA_964651335.1 uncultured Enterobacteriaceae bacterium
GCGACAACTTCATCGTGCGGATCGCCAAGGGCGGCGCGCGGGCGTTGACCGGGCTGCTCGGCAAGCGCGATCCGAGAAGCGTGCGCTTCCACATCGGGACCGCCACGATCGGCATCCGGGGCACCGGCGCGGACGGCCGGTTCGCGCTCGACTGCATCGCCGGTTCGTGCAACGAGGCGGCGTTCGTGTACACATGGGAAGGGGCGATTGCGTTCGAGGTCGGCGAGCGGTCGCTGCTGGTCGAGAAGGATCGCGCTGCAGTGCATAACCCGGCGCGGGACCGGCTGCTGGTGCTCGAGCGGGTTCCGGAATTCTTCCTGGTCGAGCGGGCGCCACGGCCGGATACCCTCAATGTCGATTTCGACAACCTGTTCGGGACGGCGAGCATCGAGGGGAGTCCGTCCGGCCTGTACGTGCTGATGCGCGAAGGACACATCGAACTGACGGGCGATGGTGGCGCCGTCGACCTCGGCCCCGGCGATACGGGTTACCTGGGCGAGGGCCGCACGCTGCCGATCCGGCTCACGATCACGCCCACGTTCATGCTGTTCGATCCCTTCCCGCTGCCGGACAAGTTCGATCCGAACTCGGTCAGGCTGATCGACGTCCTGAACATGGGCGGCAAGGCGGGCGATTTGATTTGCGAGATCTGAGGCGCGATGGGCCCGTTCCGCAGTGAACGATTGGTGGTGAAGGCACGGCGCCTCGCGGCGGCGTGCCTGGCGGCATTCGCCTGCGCCGCGGTCGCGCAGACCGGGGAGGCATTGCTGCTGGACGTGCGGCATTTCGTGGTCGAGGGTGAAAACCCGCTCAGCGCGCAGGAAACCGGGACAATTCTGGCGCCGCATCTCGGCCGGCACACGGGCCTGGCGACGATCGAGGCTGCTGCTGCGGCGCTCGAAAGCGCGCTGCGCGAGAAAGGTTACTCCTTCCACAGGGTCATCGTCCCGGCGCAGCGCCCCGCCGACGGCACGATCAAGCTGCAAATCCTTCAGTTTCCGCTTGCGGAGATCACGGTCGCCGGCAACCAGCATTTCAGCAGCGAGAACGTGCTGCGCGCGCTTCCCGGCCTGGAGGCCGGCAAGGTGCCCGATCTGCGCGGCCTGTCGCGGCAGTTGAGCCTGGCGAACGAGCATCCCGCAAAGCGCCTGACCGTCAATATCAGGGAAAGCCGCAAGGCCGATCATCTCGATGCCGAAGTGCGCGTGCTCGACGTTCCGTCGATGCAGACATTCGTCGCCCTGACCGGCGGGACAAATGACGTCGACAACACGATCAACCGCAATACCGGCTACACGCGGCTCACGGTCGGGCATCAGCAGAGCAACCTGTTCGATCTCGACCATGCGTTGACGCTGACCTATACCACCTCGCCGGACCATATCGAAGACGTGATGCAGGTCGGTGTCTTCTACTGGCTGCCGCTCTACGGCTACAACACTGCGTTGCGGGCGTTCTGGTCCAGGTCCGATGTGGACACCGGATCGGTGGGCGTGGGCGGACAGAGCTTCAATGTGAGCGGCCGCGGCGAATTCTATGGGTTGAACGCGACCTATGCGCTGCCGAAGTTCGGCTCCATGAGCCAGCACGTGACGGCCGGGATCGAGGACCGCTACTTCAAGAGCACCATCGGATCGCAGGGCGCGGCCGTGCAGAGCCCCGCCGTCAGCAGCCGGCCGCTGTCGCTGCGCTACCAGGCGCGCGCCGAGCAGCCGGGCTTCGGAATCGGCGGCTTCCTCGAATACCTCGTCAACCTGGACGGCGGGCGCGCAAACGACGACACGTCGTACAACAACGCGCGCACCGGCGCGCGCCGCGGCTGGGACGCGTTCCGCTACGGTCTGGATGCCAACTACGCGTTCGGCGGCTGGAACTTCGTCGGCCGGTTGCGTGGCCAGGAAGCCAATGAGCCGCTGATTCCCGGCGAGCAGTTCGGCTTGGGGGGAGTTGCTTCGGTGCGCGGCCTGCGCGAGCGCGAAACCTCTGGCGACAAGGGCACTTTCATCAATCTCGAGCTCCATGCGCCGGCATGGGAAAACGGCATCTCGCCGTTCCTCTTCTACGATGCCGGCTGGCGCAAGCACGTCACGCCGGTCGCGGGGCTGCCCACCTCGGACAGTGTCGCCAGCGTCGGCGTCGGCGCGCGCTGGAGCTGGGAGAAAAAGCTCGAGGTGAGCGCGACGATTGCCTCGGTGCTGAACGGGGTGTCGCTCGGCACTTCGCCGGCGACCGACTCGGGCCACACCAAGCTCAACTTCTCGCTCTTCTACCGCTTCTGAGTCCAGCTCTAGGCGCGGCGTTCGAATCGCTGCTCACCCGCATGACGTCCGCAATCTGCCGCGGCGACGCCGAAGGCGCCGCCGCGTGCTTCACGCCGGACGGCGTCTACCACGACGGTTTTTACGGCGAGTTCCGCGGCCGCGCCGAAATCGCGCGCATGTTGCGCGAGTTTTTCCATCGCGATGCGCGCGATTTCGAATGGAAGCTGTCCGGCGCGGTCTGTGACGGACGTGTGGGCTATGCGCGCTACGAGTTCTCCTACACCTCGAAAATGCCGGAAAGCGAAGGCCGCCGCGCCGGTTTCGCGGGGATCGGCTGCTGCGAACTGGAGGGGGGTCTGATCCAGCGCTACGGCGAGATCTTCGAGCGCGCGCCGGTGCTGGCGCAGCTCGGTTTCTCCGGCGAGCGCATCCTCAAGTCGGTGAAGCGCTGGGCCGCCGGCCTGCCCCCTTAGGCCTCTTGCCAACCGCCGCGATACTGTATAAAAATACAGTATCCGTGGCGACCCTT
>CAZYVT010000152.1:0-2665 GCA_964651335.1 uncultured Enterobacteriaceae bacterium
CTCAGCACCTGCGGTGCTGGCGCGTTGCTGACCGTGAGATCGAAGCGTTGCCCGGCCTCGAGCGCTTCCGGCTTCGGCAGCTCGATCGCAAGGGGCGGCAACAGCGACTGCAGCACGTCCTGCTTCTGCTCGCGGACGGCGCGATTCTCCGCCGCATCCTTGAGTTCGGCGGCGATCTTGTCGTAGGTGGTTCCGTCCCGCGGCGGCGCGGTGCCGCAACCGCCCAGCGCGAGCACCGCAGCAAACGCCCCGAACGCGAATGTGTTAGTCCTCATTTGTTTTCCTTTGCAACGTCATTCCCGATTCCACTCGCACGGACGCGGCGCTTGGTTTTGCCGGGCACGCGCTCGGCGTCCGCGGCTACCGGCTTCACCGGACGTTTGTCGACATCCGGAAACAATCTTAGCGTCTGGATCCCGCGCTCCGAGCGCAACACCACTTCAGACGGGCTCACTTTCACGACGCGGGCGTCGTTGAACATGTCGCCAACGCCGACCAGTTGCCCGTCGATGATCGCGTAATTGCGCGACGGTGCGATCAAAACCGACTGCAGGTGCGGCGGAGCCTCCTGCTCCACCACCGAGGGCACGCCGGCTACTTTCGGCTGCGCAGCCAGCCACTCCTGCGGCGGGCGGGTCGGATCCGACCGCGCCTGGCCCCACGCCGGGGAAACACAGCCCAGTGCCAGCGCGGCGATGGCCCACCGCAAGCGCGCGGCGCAAAGAGGCCCGGCGCCAATGCATCGCAGCGGTACTGTCGGTCGAGCCGTCATCGCAAGGTTCATCCGAGGCGCGGCGCCGCCTGCCCGCTCAAGGTATAAACGGTCAGCTTCAGGACCGCAACCGGGTAGCTTTGCACGTCGAGGCTGACGTCGGTCCAGTACAGGCGTCCGGGATATTTTTGCAGCTTTTCCAGGTACGGCAGCAGCGCAAGGTAATTTCCCTTGATGCTGATCTCGATGCCGTGCCGGTAAATCGAGCGCGGCGGCCGGGGCGCCATCTCCGGCGTGGGCGCGGCATCCTTTGCACCCGGCGCCGGCGTGGCAGCGGCCGGCGCCGGTTTGGCGGGGGCCGCGGGCGCCGGTTTCGATTGAAAGGCCAAGGCCGCCGGCAGCGTCTTGAGCGACACCAGCTCGAGCCCGGGAGTGGCGCCGAGCACCTCCCTCAATACCGCGCCTGCCGCCCGCGGCGCTGCGCTGTCGAGCTGCCCCAGCAGCGAATCTGCCTCGGCGATCGTGCGCTTGATGCCATCCAGTTGCGCCTGCTGCTGCGCATTGGGGTCGCGTTCGAGCAGGCCGGAAAGCTCGCGGATTTCCTTGCGCACGGTCTCGAGCTCGGCCGTTTGCGCCTCGATGCGCTGCTTGAGCGCTTTACTTCTCGCCTCGTCCGGTCCGACCAGCACGAAGCTCAAGACAAAAACCATCAGTGCCGCCATCGCCGCGACGAGCCCTGCGCGCTCGCGCAGGCTCATGCGATCGAACCGCGCCATCCAGGGTTTCAACGCGTCAAGGATCCGCATGCTCGGGTGGTGGACGCGCTAGAAGAGTTTGAAGGCAACGGAAGATAACGCAGGGCCTGCGGTACCAGCGGCGCCCTCCTTCGCGACATCGGGGGTCAGCTCCACGGCGGTGAACTGCACACCGTAAGCCGAGAACCGTTCGTTTAGCCGCTGCGCATACCGCAACACCGACTCGTGGCGAAGCGACCGGCCCGCAAGGCTCACGGTCTTGCCCGCATTGCCGATCTTGACCCCGGTGAGCCAAACACCGTCCTCGGAAATCCCGGCAAGGGCCGCGAGGTGACCGGAATAGCCCTCACTGCCGCCTGCGCCGCTACGCAGCAGGTTCACGACCTCCTGGCTCTCGGCCGCCTGCGCCTTGAGCGCGTCGATCTGGGCGACGATGTCGGCAAGCTTCGGGCGCTCGCCGAGCTTCTGTTCCAGCGCCTTCTGCGCTACCTTCTCCGCCGCCAGCTCCGCATTGCTCTGCTCCGCTGTGTCCCCCAGCCGTGCAGTGCCGAGCCACGCGAAGGCGGCGTAGCCGAGAAACGCGGCGAGTATCACGCCGAGCCCGATCAGGGCGCGCAGCGCCGACAACTCCGGCGCGATTGCCTCCTGCACGAGCAGGTTGATCTGCTTGCTCACTGCGCCGCCCCCATGCCGCGCAAGGCCGCTCCCAGCGCGACGAAGTAGCGCGCCTGGTTTTCCTCCGGCGCGAGTTCCGGCGTGAGTGAAAAGTCGAACACCGAAGCGAGGTCCAGCATCTCGACCGGTTCGGCAATGTTCTGCGCCAGATGCTCGCGCAGGGCGATGGGCGCCGGCAGCGGCGCCATCACGATCCGGCCGACCTTCATGAAAGACAGCGTGCGATGCACGAAATCGAGCGAGCGCTGGACCTGGAGGGTGATGCGCTCGAACATCCTGGTGCGGCTGTCGTCGTCGCCCGCGACGGCCGTTGCGAGGGGGGCCTCGATGAAGCGGTCGAGGTAAAGTTCGCCCTCGAACGTGAGCGTGATCTGCACCCCCTGCGCGTATACCGCCACCATGCCGAGCGCTTCGCCGGGCTTTTCCACAAGGGCGGCGATGTTGCGCTGCGCCGTTTCGCGGATGTCTACCGCATTCAGGGTGATCTTCGCCTGGCGGAACGTCTCGGCACGCTGCCGGATCA
>CAZYVT010000153.1:0-2572 GCA_964651335.1 uncultured Enterobacteriaceae bacterium
AAGGGTCGCCACGGATACTGTATTTTTATACAGTATCGCGGCGGTTGGCAAGAGGGGGGTTACCCTCCGGCCCAGCGCTTCACCGCCTTGAGGATGCGCTCGCCGGAGAAACCGAGCTTCGCGAGCACCGGCGCGCGCTCGAAGATCTCGCTGTAGCGCAGGATCAGGCCGCCCTCGAGCTCGCAGCAGCCGATGCCAACAAAGCCGACGCGCCGGTCTTCGCTTCCCGGCATTTTCGACACGTAGGAGAACTCGTAGCGCGCATAGCCCACACGGCCGTCGCAGACTGCGCCGGACAGCTTCCATTCGAAGTCGCGTGCGTCACGGTAAAAGAACTCGCGCAACATGCGCGCGATCTCCGCGCGGCCGCGGAACTCGCCGTAGAAGCCGTCGTGGTAGATCCCGTCGGGTGTGAAACAGGCCGCGGCTGCATCAGGGTTGCCACTGCAGATGGCGGAAGTCATCCGCCCGAGGAGAGATTCAAATGCCCGGCTGGTATCTGACATGAGGATTCGACCGCCGGGCCTCAGGGCTTGAGCCAGTTCTGCACCAATAGCCCGGGCACCCGGCGAAATTCCCGCTCGTTGTTGGTCACGAGGGCGGCGCCGATGTGCCGCGCATGTGCAGCGATCAGCATGTCGTACGGTCCGATGGCCTTCCCATGCGACAGGAGCGCAGCCTTGATCTGGCCGAAGTCCGTCGCCGCGCCAACCGGAAAGTCATCGACCTGGAGCATTTCGAGCAATTCCGTCAGGATCGCCTCGTTTTCGGACCGGAATGCCCCTTTCTCGATGCCGAACCGCAATTCCGCAAGCGTGATCGCCGATACCCTCACCTCGCCGGGCGAGCGTCCGGACATCCGCCGTGCGATCCTGTCGTGGCCGGATTTGCGGTTGACAAGATTCACCAGGATGTCGGTGTCGAGGACCCAGATCATCGCCACTTGCGGTTCTGGTCCCGGGGTTGGCGCCGCTCGATCTTGCCCTTGAATTTCCCGACGATCGCCATGATCTGCTCATACGTGATTTTTTTGGGCAGCAGTAACACGCCTCCGCCGGAGCGCTTGATGATGACTTCGTCGTCCTTGAAGCGAAACTCCTTGGGCAGGCGCACCGCCTGGCTGTTGCCGTGTTTGAATACCTTGGCCGTTTTCATCGGGCTCTCCGCCAGATAGATACAGGGAGTATATATCCGAGGGCCGGCCGACGCAGCCTGTGCGGATTTCCGGCGCTGCCGACGCGCCCCGGAGAATCAGAAGCGGTAGAAGAGCGAGAAGTTGAGCTTGGTGTGGCCTGAGTCGGTCGCCGGCGAAGTGCCGAGCGACACCCCGTTCAGCACCGAGGCGATCGTCGCGCTCACCTCGAGCTTTTTCTCCCAGCTCCAGCGCGCGCCGACGCCGACGCTGGCGACACTGTCCGAGGTGGGCAGCCCCGCGACCGGCGTGACGTGCTTGCGCCAGCCGGCATCGTAGAAGAGGAACGGCGAGATGCCGTTTTCCCATGCCGGCGCATGGAGCTCGAGATTGATGAAAGTGCCCTTGTCGCCAGAGGTTTCGCGCTCGCGCAGGCCGCGCACCGAAGCAACTCCCCCCAAGCCGAACTGCTCGCCGGGAATCAGCGGCTCATTGGCTTCCTGGCCACGCAACCGGCCGACGAAGTTCCAGCCGCCGAACGCGTAGTTGGCATCCAGACCGTAGCGGAACGCGTCCCAGCCGCGGCGCGCGCCGGTGCGCGCGTTGTTGTACGACGTGTCGTCGTTTGCGCGCCCGCCGTCCAGGTTGACGAGGTATTCGAGGAAGCCGCCGATTCCGAAGCCCGGCTGCTCGGCGCGCGCCTGGTAGCGCAGCGACAGCGGCCGGCTGCTGACGGCGGGGCTCTGCACGGCCGCGCCCTGCGATCCGATGGTGCTCTTGAAGTAGCGGTCCTCGATCCCGGCCGTCACGTGCTGGCTCATGGAGCCGAACTTCGGCAGCGCATAGGTCGCGTTCAACCCATAGAATTCGCCGCGGCCGCTCACATTGAAGCTCTGTCCGCCCACGCCCACCGATCCGGTGTCCACATCGGACCTGGACCAGAACGCCCGCAACGCAGTGTTGTAGCCGTAGAGCGGCAGCCAGTAGAAGACACCGACCTGCATCACGTCTTCGATATGGTCCGGCGAGGTGGTATAGGTCAGCGTCAACGCATGGTCGAGATCGAACAGGTTGCTCTGCTGATGCCCGACCGTGAGCCGCGTGTAGCCGGTGTTGCGGTTGATCGTGTTGTCGACGTCATTTGTCCCGCCGGTCAGGGCGACAAATGTCTGCATCGACGGAACGTCGAGCACGCGCACTTCCGCGTCCAGATGGTCGGGTTTGCGGCTTTCCTTGATATTGACGGTGAGGCGCTTTGCGGGATGCTCGTTCGCCAGGCTCAACTGCCGCGACAGCCCGCGCAGATCGGGCACCTTGCCGGCCTCCAGCCCGGGAAGCGTGCGCAGCACGTTCTCGCTGCTGAAATGCTGGTTGCCGGCGACCGAGATCTCCGCAAGCGGAAACTGAAGGATTTGCAGCTTGATCGTGCCGTCGGCGGGG
>CAZYVT010000154.1:0-2531 GCA_964651335.1 uncultured Enterobacteriaceae bacterium
TCCCGTACATGGACCCGGAGCTTGTGGAACTGCTCGAGCTGAGGCTGGCGCCCTACCTGTCGAGAGTCGAGGACTGACTTGAAGCCGCTGCGTTTCAAGCAGGTGGATGTCTTTACGCGCACGCCTTTCCGCGGCAATCCGGTCGCCGTGGTGCTGGAGGGTGACGGCTTGGCGGATGCGGAGATGCAGCGCATCGCCGCCTGGACCAATCTTTCCGAGACCACTTTCGTCCTGCCGCCGGGCACTCCGGACGCCGACTACCGGCTTCGCATCTTTACGCCGCGCGCCGAGCTGCCTTTCGCCGGACACCCGACGATCGGGAGCGCTCATGCGGTCGTGGAGGCAGGCATCGTCCGCCCGCGCGATGGCCGCATGAAGCAGGAATGCGGCGCCGGAATCCTCGAGCTTCGTATCGAAGACAGCGGCCGGCTCTGGCTGAAGGCGCCACCGGCGTCGGTCCACTCGTTTCCGGGGGAACACTTGGGCGCTCTCAAAAAGGCCTTGGGTGCTCCGGTCGCGCAGGTTCCGATGATCGTGGCGGTCGGGCCGGTCTGGGTTGTGGCCGATCTGCAGAGCGCGGGAACGGTGGACCGACTGGTTCCGGATCTTGCCGCCATCGGACGGCTCACCGACAAACTTGGCGCCACCGGCGTTACGGTGTTCGGCGCGGACTCGGCGGAGGCGGGAATGCACGTTCGCTCATTCGCTCCGGCGCACGGCATTCCGGAAGACCCGGTCTGCGGCAGCGGAAACGTGAGCGTGGCTGCGTTTCTCGCGCGGTCAGGCCGGCTTGCGCGATCGGGCGGAACCTACCACGCGCGCCAGGGAATGCAGCTCGGACGCGATGGCCTGGTCTCCATCCGTGTCGAGGCCGACGAGTTCTTTCTGGGCGGACACGCCGTCACCTGCGTCGAGGGAACGCTGCGCGTCGACTGACGCCGGACCCGCACGGTGGAACTGCTTTCCCTCACGGTCATCGGCTGGCTGTACGCTGTATTCTGCGCGGGCGCGCTCGCGATCGGCTCCTGGCTCGTGATCGGCGTGCATTATTCCGGAGAGCCGGCGAGGAACCAGCTCGCAGCGCGAGCGATCGATGATTCGATCCTGTTCGGCATCTGGATCGCGGGCCTCGCGGGCGGCATCGGCCTGCTGCTCGGGAAATCGTGGAGCCGCGCAGTGCTCGAAATGTTCTGCTGGGTGCTGATGGTGCTTGTGATGCTGACGGCGGTATCGCGGTTCCGCGCCGCTCCGCCGCCGCGTGCGACGCTCGGTCTGGGCCTCGCGCTGTTTGTCCTGCCGGTTGTCGCTCTGTGCGCGGCAACCATCTATACTCTTCGCGGGGCCGCGCCCACATGATCTTCGTCCAGTTGAATTGCGTGGCCGCAGAAGAGCCCGCGGATTTACTGCTGCGGAGTGTAGATCATGTCGCCCAAACTGATGAAACCAACGATTGCGACTCGCTTCCCGCCCAGGTGCCGGCTCAGCTTCCAGATCGCGAGATTGTCGGCATGCACGTGGAGGGTAAATCCGGCCGTGGAGGGAGTGACCGGCGTTGTTAGGGCAACGACCTCGCTTTCGTGCATGATCCCCGCGTCCCCGATCACATCCTGCCCCGTAAGCTTCACCGAAGTGATCAGCCCATTCGTGGTGAATACTTGGATGACAATATCATCGGTGAGCTTGTACTTATTGTTAGTGGTCACCGTCGCGCACAGGTCATGCCTGGGGAATACGGCGTAATAGTTGTTGTTCCCTGACGCAACGGCTTTGCATCCCGGCCCCGGCTCGTAGGTCGGTAGCGTGTAGTAGAGCGTCCCGTCGGCGTTTCGGACGGTGACGTTGAAGACCGTCTGCGTGGTTGTCCCCCCTCCTTTGCCCTTCTGGGCGTACCCCGGAACCGCAACGGCAATGCAACCTATGGTGACCCAAGCTGCTATCCCGAACAAGCGCCTCGACATTGGATGCATTGGAAAATTCTCCTTTCTCGCAGATTTTAGCCCTGGATGGCAGCATGAGGCGGGCCGGGAGAGTCGTCAAGCTCCAGAGCACGCCAGTCAAACCGCGTAGGGCGTAGCCCGAAGCGGGTTTTTCCCGCGCACGGTTGCGGCGAAGCGGACGTACGCCACAGCTCTCAACACCTCTGAAGAAGCGATGCCGCTGGCCTTGCGCATGTCGGTCGCGATTCGGGAGGCGCATCGTTGATCGGGGTGCATTACTCCGGCGAGGGCGCAAGAAGGCAGCTCGTAGCGCGAGTGATCGATGACTCGATCCTATTCGGCCTCTGGATCGCGGGCCTCGCGCTGTTTGTCCTGCCGGTTGTCGCTCTATGCGCGGCAACCATCTATACTCTTCGCGGGGCCGCGCCCACATGATCTTCGAACAGATTCCGACCGGAGGTTGTCAGTCGTATCTCATCGGCTGCGACGAAAGCTGCGCGGCCGCGCTGGTGGACCCCGAAATCACGCAGATCGACCGCTACCTCGCGCTGGCGGCGCGCGATGGCCTGCGCATCCGCTTTCTGATCGATACCC
>CAZYVT010000155.1:0-2525 GCA_964651335.1 uncultured Enterobacteriaceae bacterium
CCGCCGCGCGGATCGGCGACGTCGCCCTTGTAGCGCGGGATGACGTGGATGTGCGCGTGCCACACCGATTGCCCCGCCGCCTCGCCGCAGTTCGCGCCGACATTGAAGCCGTCCGGACCGTAGCGCATTTCGAGGATCGACCGGAGCTCGCGCACCAGGCGGAAGCAGCGGTCGTATTCAGCATCCTCGAGCTCCCAGATCGTCGCCACGTGGCGCCGCGGCAGCACGAGCGCATGGCCGGGAGAGACCGGGAAGTTGTCGAACACGGCGATCGCCGCTTCGTTCTCGGCGATGATCTCGCGCTCCGGGTTGCAGAAGATGCAGCTCGCCGCGTCGGGAGGCATGGCGGGCGATTATGCACCGGCAATAGGGCGTAGGGCGTCCCGGCTGGTGTGCAAGCGCTTGGCGCGTGCTAGAGGACCGAGCCGATCACCCGCTGGTGGGAGAGCGTGGTGGGATCGGAGAACGAGAGCCGCCAGCGGGGGCGCGCTAGAATGACAAGCATGGCCGCGACTACCACGGAAAATCGGACGGAAATCGATGCGCGCCGCACGGAGATTGCGCGACTGTGCGCGAAGTTCGGCGTGCGCCGGCTGGAGCTTTTTGGCTCCGCCGCGCGCGGTGCATTCGATCCGGCGTGCAGCGATCTCGATTTCCTCGTCGAATTCGATGCCGCCGGAGCGATGACACCGTTCGAGCAATACTTCGGGCTGAAGGAGTCGCTCGAGCAGCTCTTCGGTCGCACGGTCGATCTGGTGATGGACGGTGCGACCCGCAATCCCTATTTTCTCAGGTCGCTGAACGAGAGCCGACGGCTCTTGTATGCAGCCTAGCTCGGCAAAGTTCCTCGAGGACATTCGCGAGGCCGGGCAGACCATCCTGGAGATCACCTCCGGGAAATCACTCGCCGTGTACTTGGGGGACAAGGTGCTCAGGCTCGCGGTCGAGCGTTGCTTCGAAATCGTCGGCGAGGCGCTGCGGCGCCTCGAAGAGACCGATCGAGCCACGGCGGCCCGGGTCACCGACTACCGGCGAATCATTGCGTTCCGGAATGTCCTGATCCACGGCTACAGCCTGGTGAAGCACGATCTTGTCTGGAGCGTGGTGGAAAACCAGCTGCCACGGCTGATCAAGGAAGTCGAGGCGCTTCTGTCGTCGGAAGCCAGACAGCCCTAACGGGGCGCCGCGGCAGCACGAGCGCATGGCGGGGAGAGACCGGGAAGTTGTCGAACACGGCGATCGCCGCTTCGTTCTCGGCGATGATCTCGCGCTCCGGGTTGCAGAAGATGCAGCTCGCCGCGTCGGGAGGCATGGCGGGCGATTATGCACCGGTGCCGCTTGAGCCCGCCAATATGGCCATTTATAATCGATATATGGACATTTCGGTCACGGAACTCAAGCAACGCTGCCTCGAGCTGGTGCGCGAGGTCGAGGCGACCGGCAAGCCGGTCGCGATCACGCGGCGCGGGCGCGTCGTGGCGCAACTCGAGCCGGCGCTGCCCGCCGGATCGGCCGCCCGCGGCAAGCCCTGGGAACGCATGCGCGGCCGAGGGACGTGGCTTGCCGCGCCCGAGGAGAAATTCGTCCGGGCGAAAGACCTGAAGGGACTCTGATGGCCGTACTGCTCGACACCCACGTCTGGGCGTGGTGGTCGTTGGGCCATGCGCGGCTCAAGGCTCGCGAGCGCGACGCGCTCGACCGCCTCGCCGCCCGGCACGAGCTGCGGTTGTGCGCGATCAGCTTGTGGGAGGCCCTGATGGCCGCTGCCAAGTGCCGGCTCAGGCTGCTCGACCCCTTTGAGGTCTGGCTGCGGGCGGCGGCTGCGCCCGAGGTCGTGGAGATCGTGCCCATCGACGTGCGCGTCGCGCTCGCGCTGAACGGCCTTCCCGCGAGCCTGCCGAACGACCCTGCCGACCGCCTCATCTTCGCCGCTGCCCGAGCGCACGCGCTACCGCTTGCGACGCACGACGGCGTCATTCGACGCTCGCGTGCAGTGCGCCTCTGGAGGCCGTAGCTGCCGTTGGACGAGGATCTACTTCCTTTGGCGCCCGAACCTGGGCGACGAAGCGGACAATCACCTCGTCGAATTGGCCGTGGCCGGAAGCGCGCAGGCGATCGTGACGCGCAACAAGCGGGATTTCCGCGGCGCCGGCAGGGCAAAGCCCAGATTGCAGCTGCTGGCGAAAGCCCGTGGCGAGTCCGTGCGCGGGCGCTAACCCAGCAACCCCCGGATCTTCTCGAACTGTGCGCAGTCCGCGCAGCCCTCGCGCGCCGCGGGCGGCGCCACCAGCGCGTGGATCTGTGCCGCGCGCGCAAAGAGCGGCGGTAGCATCGCCTCGTCCAGTTCCAGCGGCACGATCTTCGCCGCGAACCCCATCGCGAAACCGTCCACGCGCCGCGCCGCCTCCCCGAGCGCCGCTTCGTCGGTGGTCACCGGCTCGGTGTAGACGAGCGCCAGCGCCGACACCGGGTTCCAGCCGAGCTTGCGCGCGATGTACGCGTAGGCATTGAGCTGCACCCGGTAC
>CAZYVT010000156.1:0-2416 GCA_964651335.1 uncultured Enterobacteriaceae bacterium
GCAACTCCTCATCGGTGGTGAAGTGGATTGCGGCGGCGCGATTCAGGTTCCGCGCATCGAACAATCGTTCGTAGCACCATTTCCGCAGGCGATGGCGCCGCCGCAGATAGGGGTCGAGTGTACCATGAGTGCGCAGTAGATAGGGAACTCCATACCGGCGGCAGTAGCGCGCCGCTATCTGGGTAGTGAACGAGTAAAGCGAATGGATATGTACGATATCCGCTGTCGGTATCGACGCCTGCAACGCCCGCGCCAGCTCGGGCGAGTACCTGTAGTAGCGCGGCCATCTGACCGGAAAGTATCGAACCTCGACGCCCTCGACGCGCACCGGCACCGCGAGAGGCGCCTCGAGTTCGCCGTCACCGTCAACGTTGGTGGTGTAGATCGCGACGCTGGCGCCCTTGCGCACAAGCTCGCGGCACAGCTCGATACAGGCGCGGGGCGGACCGCCATCGCGCGGAGCGAGGCTCGGAATAACATGCAGGATGCGCATCGAAGGGGTCACTTGACGCGAGCGTGGATCAGCTTGTCCGGACGGGTGCGCGGAACGGCCCGGCTCCGCCGCGGCGCGCGAGCGTCGAGCGCCTGCACCAGTCCGGCCAGATCAGCGTCGAAATCCCAGGGCTCGATCATTGAACGCGACGCCGCGCCCATGCGGGCGCGTAGCAGCGGATCGTCCGCCAGAAGACCGAGACAAGCGGAGAGCCTCTCAACGTTTCGCACCGGGACGACAAATCCGTTGACTCCGTCGCGTACCAGGTCGGCGGCGGCGCCGACACGATCGGTCACCACCACGGGTTTCCCCGCATTCATCGCTTCGTTTACAACCAGCCCCCATGGCTCGAACTCGGATGGCAATACAAAGACGTCGCAGAGGTCGTAGTAACGCGGCAGTTCCTGTTGCCCGATGAAACCGCAGAAGCGAATCGAGGGCCATCCCGTCGCGCGGGCGCGCAGTTCGAGAGAGCGCCGCTGCGCTCCGTCGCCCACAAAGACCAGGTACGGACGCGGCTCGCGGCCGTCGGGGCTCAGCTTGAGATAGGCGTCGAGCAGATCGTGCGGACGCTTCGCGGCGATTAGTTTCGCCGCATAGAGGATTACCGGGCGGCCGGGTTCCAGTGCCAACTCGGCGCGAAGCTCAACGCGCGCCAATGCGGCGCGCTCCGACCCGCATCGGAAAAAGCGGTTGTCGACCGCGTAGGGCACCATGAAGATTCGCTCCCGCGAGACCCCATAGTGCAGGTAGTAGCCGCGATTCGCAGTGCCGATCGCAAGAAAAGCATCGACACCGCGAAACAACAGGCGCAGCAGAATTGCCTTGGCGGCGCGCCGCGCAATCGATCGCGGGTGGCTCTGAAGATGCGACTCGCAGCGAAGCATCACCGGAACTCCGAGCGCTCGAGCGGCCAGCAGCGCGCGCAGCTTTGTCCCTTGCGCATAGTCGTGCAGCCAAAGCGCATCGAAATTCCCGTCCTTGAGGCGATGAAACAATGCGCGCAGGCCCGCGTCCTGCGACCCAAGAAACTCGTGCCGATATCCCTCCAGCAGCGGTATGTCCCAGGTGACTTCGATTCCAAAGCCGGGATCGCGATACGCCCGGGCGCCCATTGAGCTTGAAAAGAAGACCGTGAGATCCAGGCGCGCGTCCATGGCGACCCGGCGGAACAGGGGCGCCTGGTACTGAATCGGATGAGAGACCAGACAGGCGACCCGCCACGGACGCTCCACAGTGTACTCCTCAGTGAGGGGCCGGCTTCGCCGCATCAAGCGCGGGCGAGCAAGCCGGTCAGTCCTTCGCGAAAGCGGTCAAAGGTGTGAAACTTCTCGAGACGGCGGAGTCCCTCCGCGCCCATCCGCACGCGGAGCTCATCGTCGCAAAGCAGAGTAGTCAGACGATTAGCCAGAGTGGAAACGTCATTGTGATGAACCAGGAAACCATTGTCCCCGTCGCGCACTATGTCTGGCGTGCCGCAGTGGTCTCCGCCCACAACCGGCTTCGAGTGCGCCATGGCCTCGAGAAACACGACCCCGAAATCCTCGGCGCAGCTCGGCATAACGAACACCTCGCACCGGCGGTAGCATTCGGACAGCGCAGTCTCGCCGACCGATCCAAGGAAACTCACCCGGCGAGTGATCCCGAGCGCGGCCGCAATTCCTTCCAGCCGCGGGCGATCGTCGCCGTCGCCAACGATCAGGTAATGCGCGCGTGGCACTGCGTCGAGCACGCGCGGCATCGCCGACAAGACCGCGTCAACCCCCTTGTAACGGTCGGAACCGGTCAGCCGTGCGACGGTCAGCAGCAGCCGGCCGGGCGGAATCGTTACTGATGCACCGCAGTGGTGTACGCCGTTGCTCCCGGTGCCCGGATCGACGGCCCACGGAAGCAACGCGACGCGACGCGCCGGCACTCCCTGCG
>CAZYVT010000157.1:0-2324 GCA_964651335.1 uncultured Enterobacteriaceae bacterium
GACCGGCAGCTTGTGCGACTTCAGCTTGAGGAAAAAATCGATCAGCACCGGGCGGCCTGCGGCCGCTTGCGCCTGCCGCTCCGCGCGGGTAGATTGCCACGCGGGTTCTAGAAGGAGATGGAAATGAGAATCAGCGCAAGATCTGCGATTGCAGCGATGCTGGTCCTCGCGTCCGGACTGGGGAACAGCGCCTCGGCCGCAGACCGGCTCTTCACCGCGTACAACATCTGGTTTGAATCGCCGCAGAAGCTCTACTCCACTAACTACCAGAAAGGCAACGTCCTGCCCGCAGGGAGCGAAGTGAAAGAGGTCAATCGCTCCTCCAGGAAGCTGGAGTTCGTGGACGTGAAGTCGAACATGAAGTTCTCGATCGAGTTCGTAGTCAAGCATCATCCCGGTGTAAAGCCGGAACAGTGGATCGACCGCCTTCTCACCACCAGGGATTTCTCGGCACTCACCAGGGGCCTTACTGCCGACGAGATCAAGGCCATCAAAGCCGGGCAGGCAAAGGCTGGCATGTCCAGGAAGGCCGTCCTGGTGAGCATCGGCTATCCCCCCGAGGTCGCTACCGCCTCCCCCGATCTCGATGTTTGGAAGTTCTGGCGAGATCGTTTCCGGACCTACTCGGTAAAGTTCACCGACGGGAAGGTATCGAGCAGCGAGCAGTGAACTGACACGCTGGACGCCTCGCAACTGCAGACCCTGGAAACAAATTCCCCTGCCCCTCACTCCCTTTGAGGGGCGTGGGCGCTTGCGCGGATGTGGACTCAGCGCAACGCGGTAGGGGCCCCATCATGAAGCGACCGACGACAGGAGGCGGATTGATTTGCCTAGCTGTTAAGCGGACAGGTCGATGCGTCACGCCGTGTAATGTCGAAGCGGTTCTTTCTAAGTAGGCGTGACAAGCTGGAACGGAACTAGCGCGCCAAGAATGGTGGGACCGTGGTCCGCCCGGCAGCTTATGGCGGTTGCGATGCTACTCTATGTGCTATGAGCAAGCCGAACGAATACGACGACATCCCGGGCACGACGGTGTTCGACGCGCAGCGCTCGAGGCAGGGCTACCACCTGAACATGTTCTGCATGTCGCTCATGAAGGCCGAGAACCGCGCGGTCTTCAAGGCGGGCGAGCGGGCCTACCTCGACCGCTACCCGATGACCGAGGAGCAGAAGCAGGCGGTGCTCGATCGCGACTGGAACCGCATGATCGGCCTCGGCGGCAACATCTATTTCCTCGCCAAGCTGTTTTTCACCGACGGCAAGTCGTTCCAGTACGTGGCCGCCATCATGACCGGCAGCACCCAGGAGGAGTACGCGCAGATGATGCTGAACGGCGGCCGGCCGCCGGAAGGCAACCGCTACCTCTCGGAGTGGAAGAAGCGTGGCTAGGATCGTCGCCGGGGTCGCCACCTCGCACGTCCCGGCCATCGGCGCGGCGCTCGATCTGGGAAAGAGCGGCGAGCCGTACTGGAAGCGGGTGTTCGACGGCTACGAGCGCTCCAAGCAGTGGATCCGCGAGGCGGATCCGGACGTCATCATCCTCGTCTACAACGACCACGCCTCGGCGTTTTCGCTGGAAATCATTCCCACGTTCGCGCTCGGCTGCGCTGCGGAGTTTCCGATCGCGGACGAGGGCTGGGGGCCGCGGCCGGTGCCGAAGGTGAAGGGCCATCCCGAGCTCGCCTCCCACATCGCCCAGTCGGTGATCCTCGACGAGTTCGACCTCACCATCGTCAACAAGATGGATGTCGACCACGGGCTCACGGTGCCGCTCTCGCTGATGTACGGCCAGCCAAAGGAATGGCCGTGCCCGGTCATCCCGCTGGCGGTGAACGTCGTCCAGTACCCGCCGCCAACCGGCCGGCGCTGCTTCAACCTGGGGCGCGCCATCCGCAAAGCGGTACAGTCCTTCGATGAGGACCTCAGGGTCGTCGTATTCGGCACCGGCGGCATGTCGCACCAGATCCAGGGGCCGCGCGCGGGATTCATCAACAAGGAGTTCGACGCCCGGTTCCTCGACGCCATCGTCAAGGATCCGGCCGCGCTCACCAGGATCTCGCACGTGGAGTACCTGCGGGAGTCGGGCTCCGAGGGGATCGAGCTCGTGATGTGGCTGATCATGCGCGGCGCTCTCGAGGACGAGGTCGCAGAGGTGCACCGCTTCTACCACGTGCCGGCCTCGAACACCGCCGTAGGGCACATCATCCTGGAAAATCACACATGAAAGTCTGCGTGGCAGGGCAGGGCGCCTTCGGGCAGAAGCACCTGGAGGGGATCGCGAACATCAAGGGAGTCGAGGTGGTGACGCTCGCGGGCGGCAATGC
>CAZYVT010000158.1:0-2263 GCA_964651335.1 uncultured Enterobacteriaceae bacterium
CCGGCGGCCTGAAGCAATTCGCGCAGCGCGGCCCACGGCATTCGTCAGGCACCCTTCAATACGACGAGTCCGTCTACTGCTAGAGCACCGTCGCGCTTTACGATCAGAGGATTGATCTCCGCCTCCGCTACCGGGCGCCCCGGAACGAGCGCAAGGCGCGAGATCGCCGCAACCGCCCGGGCAAGAGCGTTGAGATCCCCTTGCGGCAGATTGCGGTAGCCGCAAATGAGCCTCAGGCCCTTTACCTCGGCGATCATCTCGCACGCTTCCGCCTCGTTTACGGGTGCAAGGTGCAGCGCGTAATCCTTGTAGATCTCCGCCAGCACGCCGCCCGCGCCGACCAGCACCACCGGCCCGACCAGCGGATCGTCGCGGTATCCGACGATCGCTTCCGCGACGCCGGATTCCATTTTCTGCACGAGGACCTGAGGCGCGCCCATGCCTCGGACTTTCTCATCGAACTCGCTCCGGCCCGCGATGCCGAGGATCACGCCCCCGGACTCCGTCTTGTGCACGACATCCGCCGCAAGGATCTTCGCCGCCACCGGATAAGGCAGCGTATGCGAGAACTCCGGGGCGCGGGCCACTTGCGATTCGGCCGTCGGAATGCCGAGCGCGGCAAAAAGCTCGAGCGCCTGCCGCTCATCGAGCATCCCGGTGCCGACTGCCAGCGTGACCGCCGGCGGCGATCGCGGCCGGTCGCGCGGCGCCCTCCACGAAAAATAGCCGCGCAAGGCGTCGGCGCATGCTTCCGGCGTGCGGAACGCGGCGATGTTTTTCCTTGCCAGCAGGGAGAGCGATCGGTCGGCATGCGGCGTCAGGAACGCGGCGAGCGGTTTTGCCGCAGGCCGCGCACGCAGGATGGGCTCCACCGCGAGTCGCGGATGGAACTGCGCTGACGATCCGACCACCGCCAGCACGCCGTCGCAGTCCGGAGATGCAAGGAGCGAATCGAGTACGGCCGAGTATTGCGAAGAAGTCGCGGCCATCGTCAGATCGATGATCGGAGAATTCGAATTCGGCGCCACCGTTTCGATCCCGTGCATGCCCAGCCGGTCGACGACGCTCGCCGCGCCGCCCCCGGTGGTCGTGACCACGGCGACCCGCGGCGCGCGCAACAGCGCAGGCGGCGCGCGCCCGCAGACGAGCGGCGCGATCTCGATCAGCGTCTCGAGCATGTCCACCCTGAGGATGCCGCAATCGCGAAAATACGCATCGAGCACGGCGTCGGTGCCGGCAAGCGCGCCGGTGTGCGAGCGCGCAAGCGCCTCGCCGAGCGCGGAGCGGCCGAGCTTGTAGGCAACGACAGGTTTGCCCGCAGCATGCGCAGTGCGCGCGGCAGCGGCCAGCCGCTCCGCGTCCCGCACCGTCTCCAGAAAGAGCAGGATGACGCGCGTGTCCGGATCACCGGCGAGAAGCTCCACCAGCTCGCCGACCCCGAGATCCGATTCGTTCCCGACCGAGACCAGCTTGGCGAACCCGAGGCCGCGCGCCGCGCCGCGCGAGAGCACCGTGCCGAGCATGGTGCCGCTCTGCGAGACGATGCTCGTAGTGCCCGCGGGCAACGCATCCATTTCGAGCACCGCGTTGACCGTGAGTGCAAGCCGGCCCGGAATGTCGATTACGCCCATGCTGTTCGGGCCGAGGACCCGCACTCCCAGCGCTCTTGCGCGTGCGACCAGCTTCGACTGCCGGGCCGCGCCCTCGGCGCCGCGGTCTGCGAAACCGTCGCTGAAGATGCTGATCACGGGCACTCCGCGCCGCCCGCAGTCTTCCAGCGCCTGCTCGACCGCCGCGCCCGGCGCCATGACGAAAGCGTGGTCGATTTCGCCGGGCGCTTCGGCGACGCTCGCATAGGCGCGCTCGCCCAGCACCTCGCTGCGCGTCGGATTGACGGGCACGATGCGGCCCGCGTAGCCATGCTTGCGGAGGAACAACTGCGGCCGCGCGGTGTTCTTGGCAGGGTCGCCGGAAGCGCCCACGAGGGCCACCGCGCGCGGCGCAAACAGGGCCTGCGCCAGCGTCATTCGGCCAGCGAACCCGCCTGATCCAGCCGCCACAGGCGTTCGAGCAGCGCCCGCGCGTGAGCGTCCCCGATCACCGGCGCCGCAAGCTCCAGGTACTTTTCCTCGAGCTGCCGATCGGAAAGCGGCGCATCCGGATCGCCGATGCGGGTCGGCTGCAGATACTCCTCGCTGCGCCCGTCGCGTGCCGCAATCAGGACGCGAGCCGCTCTTTGCCCCGGAAACGCCGCATCCAGCTC
>CAZYVT010000159.1:0-2171 GCA_964651335.1 uncultured Enterobacteriaceae bacterium
GTCAACGGCAAGCCGGCGTCGGCGGAAATCGAGGAGCGCACGCTTCTCGTCACCTTCATCCGCGAAACGCTGCGGCTCACCGGCACGCATGTCGGCTGCGACACTGCCCAATGCGGCGCGTGCACCGTACATATGAACGGGCGCGCGGTGAAAGCCTGCTCGATGCTCGCCATGCAGGCCGAAGGCGCCGACATTCTCACCATCGAGGGGGTGGCGAAGGCAGACGGGACGCTGCATCCGATGCAGGCGGCGTTCAAGGAGCACCACGGCCTGCAATGCGGCTTCTGCACGCCGGGAATGGTGATGAACGCGCTCGACTTCGCGAAATCGCATCCCAATCCGACCGAGCAGCAGGTCCGCGAGGCGCTCGACGGGAACCTGTGCCGCTGCACGGGCTATCACAACATCGTCAAAGCAATTGCGGCCGGCGCCCAAGCCATGGCCGCAGGAAAGTGAGGGGGACGCCATGGGTGCACCGCTGATTGGCGCGCGTATTCTGCGCAAGGAAGACTATCGTTTCCTCACCGGAGCGGGTCAGTACACAGACGATGTCGTGCTGCCCGGCCAGAGCTACGCCGCGTTCGTGCGCTCACCGCACGCGCACGCGAAGATCAACTCCATCAACTCCGCCAAGGCGAAAGCGGCGAAGGGCGTGCTTGCCGTGTACACCGGCGACGACATCGCGGCAGCCAAGCTCGGCGGGCTGCCCTGCGGGTGGCTGATTACCGACGTCAACGGCCAGCCGATGAAGGAGCCGCCGCACCCGGTGCTCGCGCAGGGCAAGGTGCGCTATGTCGGCGACCACGTCGCAGTGGTGGTTGCGGAGACCCAGAGCCAGGCGCGGGACGCCGCCGATCTCGTCGAGGTGAACTACGAGACGCTGCCGGCGGTGGTGGACGCCGCCAAGGCGCGCGCCAAGGGCGCACCGGTCTTGCACGTCATCGCGTCCGACAACACCTGCTATGTCTGGGCACTTGGCGACAAGACCGCGGTGGACGCGGCCTTTGCGAAGGCGGCGCACGTCACCAAGCTCGAGTTCGTCAATAATCGCCTGGTTCCGAACGCAATCGAGCCGCGCGCCGCCAACGGCTCGTATTCGCGCGCCGACGAGAGTTACACGCTCTACGTCGCCAACCAGAACCCGCACGTCGAGCGGCTGTTGATGACAGCGTTCGTCATGGGCCTGCCGGAGCACAAGGTGCGCGTGGTCTCGGGGGACGTCGGCGGCGGCTTCGGCTCCAAGATCTATCTCTATGCCGAAGACGTGGTCGTCACCTGGGCTTCGAGACAGCTCAATCGGCCGGTGAAATGGACCGCGGACCGCTCCGAAGCGTTCGTCTCGGACGCGCATGGGCGCGACCACCACACGGTGGCCGAATTGGCGCTGGACAAGGATGGCAAGTTCCTTGCGATGCGTGTCAAGACGACGGCGAATATGGGAGCTTATCTTTCGACGTTCGCGCCGGCGATTCCGACCATCCTCTACGCCACGCTGCTCGCCGGGCAGTACACCACACCCGTGATTCACGTCGAGGTGACGTCGGTGTTCACCAACACCGCTCCGGTGGACGCGTATCGTGGTGCGGGCCGTCCCGAAGCAACCTACGTAGTCGAGCGGCTGGTGGAGACCGCGGCGCGCGAAATGAAGATCGACCCGGCGGGGATCCGGCGCCGCAACTTCATCCGCAATTTTCCCTACCAGACCCCGGTCGCGCTGCTCTACGACACCGGCAACTACGACGCCACGCTCGATGCGGCGATCAAGATGGCCGATGTTGCCGGTTACGCGGCGAGGAAAGCGGATTCCGCGAAGCGCGGCAAGCTCCGCGGCATGGGGTACGCGGCGTATATCGAGGCCTGCGGCATCGCGCCTTCAGCCGTTGCGGGAAGCCTGGGTGCGCGCGCCGGGCTGTTCGAGGCGGGCGAGATCCGAGTGCATCCGACCGGCAGCGTCACCGTGTTTACAGGTTCGCACAGCCACGGCCAGGGCCACGAAACCTCGTTCGCGCAGGTGGTCGCCGACCGCCTGGGGCTGCCGATCGAAAACGTCGACATCGTGCATGGCGACACTTCCAAGGTCCTGTTCGGAATGGGCACCTACGGTTCGCGCTCGATCGCCGTGGGCGGCACCGCGATCATGAAGGCGCTGGACAAGATCATCGCCAAGGGCA
>CAZYVT010000160.1:0-2093 GCA_964651335.1 uncultured Enterobacteriaceae bacterium
GCGCCATGTCGGAGATGCCGACGAACTCGAGCGCATCCATCGCCTTCGCCTCGATCTTCTTCACCCACTCGCCGCGGCTCCTCGCGCGCGGCGCAACGAGCGGAACCATGACGTTGGCGATGATCGGCAGGTGCCGGAACGGGCGCGTGTTCTGGAATGTCCCGGCGATGCCGCGATTCACGACCTCCCAGGGTTTCAGTGCTGTGATGTCCTCGCCGTGGAAGCGGATGCGGCCGGAGTCGGGACGGAGGATCTTGGTGATCAACCGCAGCAGTGTCGTCTTGCCTGCGCCGTTCGGGCCGATCAGGCCGACGATCTGGTCGCGAGGCAGCTCGAAGCTCACGCCACCGACCGCGGTGAGGCCGCCGAAGCACTTGGTGAGGCCTTCGATCGCGAAGAACGGCGCCGACATCGCGACGATGTTAGCGCATCGCTGAAGCGGGAGGCTAATGCTCTTCGCGCAGCTCGCGGCGCGAAACCTTGCCGACGTCGGTCTTCGGCAGCTCTCCCCGGAATTCGACCAGATGCGGCACCTTGTATTCGGCGAGCTTCTCGCGGCAGTAGGTCTTGATCTCGTCCTCGGAAAGCTTGCCCCGAGCGTCGGCCTGCAACACCACGATCGCCTTGATGAGCTGGCCGACCGAGGGATCGGGCACGCCGATCACGCCCGCGGCCTTCACCCGCGGATGACCATAGAGGACATCTTCGACGTCCTTGGCGAAAATCGAGAAGCCCTTGTACTTGATCAGGTCCTTGGAGCGGTCGTAAAAATGGAAGTAGCCCTCCTCGTCCATGCGGACAATGTCCCCGGTACGCATCCAGCGCAGGCCGCCCGCCTCCAGGAAAACGCGCGCCGTCTCCTCGGGCTTGTTCCAGTAACCGAGCATCACGTTCGGGCCGGCGAGCAACAGTTCCCCCGTCGCGCCCGCAGGCACGAAGTCGCGCGTCTCCGGGTCGATGACCGCGGCGGACATGTTCGGCACCGGGCAGCCGAAGGACCCCGGTTTGGGCCGGTCGAGCGGGTTGATGTGGCTGGCGGCGCAGGTTTCGGAAAGCCCATAACCCTCGGTGATGTTGGAGCCGGTGCGTTTCGCCCAGCCCTTCATGGTCGATTCGTGCAGCGTGTCGGCGCCCGAGAGCACCAGCTTGAGCCGTTTCCAGTTCGCCTTGTCCGTGTCCTTGTGGTCCTTCAGATACTCGTACAGCGTCGGCACGCCGTAGAACACGGTCGCCTGGTAACGTTCCATCGCGCCGAGAATCGCCTCGGTGTCTGGATTGGTGAACAGCACCAGCAGGTTTCCCTGGCAAAGGCCGTTCAGCATGATCACCGCCTGCCCGTAGATGTGGAAGAACGGCAGGAACGCGAGGATTACCTCCTTGCCCTGCTCGAAACCCGGGAACGCGGCCTGCGCGCTCGCCTGCGCCGCGAGCAGGTTGTAGTGCGAAAGCATGACGCCCTTGGGATGTCCGGTGGTGCCGCCGGTGTAGGGCAGCGCGGCAACGTCCGCCTTCGGGTCGATCGTCACTGCGGGCGGCTGCGGCGGGTGTTGCTTGAGCAGGTCCTGCAGCCAGTGGATGCGGGGCGACGCAGGGATCCCGGGCGCTCGCTTGCTGAGCATGCGCTTCAGCGCCGGCAGGTACTCGCCGACATTGGTGAGGACGATGAAATCGGATTCGATGCCGGATTTCACGACCTTCTCGTACAGGATGTCCTGGCAGATCACGGCGCGCGCGCCGCTGTCCTCGATCTGGTGGCGCACCTCGTGGCTGGTGTACACCGGGCTGATCGGGGTGACCGTAGCGCCGCACTTCAGCGCCGCGAAGTAGGCGATGATGAATTGCGGGCTGTTGAGCAGGAACAGCGCCACCCGATCGCCCTTCCTCAGGCCGAGCGCGGCGAGCGCGTTGGCGAGTCGGTCCACCGCGTCACGCAGCTCCCGGTAGGTGATGTCGCGGCCGTAGAACACTACCGCGCGGCGGCCCGGCTCGCGCTCGCAGGCTTCGTCAAAGGCTTGCGCCACGGATTTCACCGGCACCTCCACGGTCGCCGGCACACCCTTCTGGTAGTGCTTGAGCCAGGGTTTGGCGAGGTA
>CAZYVT010000161.1:0-1955 GCA_964651335.1 uncultured Enterobacteriaceae bacterium
GTGACCGATTTGGCGGTCGCCTTCGCGAGCGCAGATTCGCAAAAACGCGCTCGCCATGGACTGGCTGCACTTTCCCCTCGACCACTTCCCGGTGTCGTCTTTGCGCCTCTTCCAGCCAAGCGCGCTCGACGTCGGCGTCAGCCGGACCATCAAGTTCCGCAATCAGGGCGCGTATCAGCTCGGTCTTGTCTTCGAGACTCAGCGACCGGATCTTGGCCTCGATCTCAGCGACAACGATTGACATGGCAACCCCCGATCATTTGCAGGTTTAAGCAGTGTAGCGCGGACTTATGTTGACCGCTAACGCGCCCTCCAGCGGCACGCCGGTTGCGGCGCGGCCGCTGCAAGGGACTGTGCGGCAACCCGCCTACCAGAAACTGCCCTGCCGGACTTCGCGCGTGCACACGACCTGCATGTTGTCCTTCGTGTTGAGCCGCAGCACCAGGCTGAAGGCTACGCCTTGCGCGGCGGCGGCGCGCAGCACCGAGGCGAGTGCGTCGAGGTCCTCTGCCACATCGGGCGCGTGGGTGCCGCGGCTTTGCCTGAGCGCTTGGACGGTTGCCAGGCCCTCCGATGCAGGATGCCAGCGGACCTCCTGTTCAAAGTGGTCGTACGCAAATCCGAATGCGGAAAGCGGTTTCGCTCCCGTCGAGCGCGCGAGTTCATCCAGCGCCGCGATCTCCCGGTACAGCGCACGTCCACGGGGAAACGCGATCATGGTCTGTCCTCCGTAGGCCCGAGCTCGTGGGCGAAGTACGGCACAATCCGCGGCTTTGGCCGGAACGGCAGCAGCCAACGAACCACGCCCCAGCCAAAGAGCAGGAAGAAAGGTGCGAAGAGGAAGAGGCGGAACGTGGGCGATCCTCCCTCCAGCAATGATGCGACGGAAGTGAAAAGGCCGAGAGCGGAGAAGCAAAGACCGATGACAAAAATCCAGGGAATCCACCAGGTCATCCGCTCGCGGACGAGCCGGACCTGATGCCGGATTTGCTCCTCGAGGATTGCCGGCGCGTCCGCCTGGTTCGTGCTCATGTCAGGCCAGGCGTTTCCCTTCATCGGGCACTGGGACGAGGGGGACGAAATCGCACTCGCCGACTCCCTGAAGAACCAGGAAGGTAGCCGATGCCTTTCCGCCATTGGTGACCAGGTGCGGGCGGCGAGGCTTGACCGAGCACGTGTCGCCGGGGCCGAGCCGTATCTCCTCCTTGGGCTCGCGCAGGAAGAGTCTGAGATTTCCATCGAGCACGTAGAACGTGTCCTGGACTTTGTTGTGGTAGTGCCAGGGCACCTTCTGCGTCGGGGAAATCTGGAGCTCGGTGATGCGGAAACCGGGCCGCGCCGCGTGCTCCGCCCGGCGCTCGACTTCATACAGATTGCTTGCGTCCTTGATTGCTTCCATGGCGCCCTCCGTCAGTCTGCGCTTCGTTATCCCGCTTCGCTGGGGTCTGCTCAAATGCTTCCTCATGCCAATCGCAACAATGAGTACGGCCCGCCATCACGCAAGTCGGCCCGGCCCGCCGAGAGCGACATTGAGGTCGCGAAGAATGCGTCCGAGCTGATCAGAATTCTTTGCGTCGAATGTCGAGATCGGTACGCCGGGAGCTTGGTGCGCGCCCAACGCGTAGAGAGCGTCATGGATCAGTCACTATCTTGCCGTCCAAATCGAGGACTATGCCATTTTCTTCGATCACGGCTGCTTAACGTGCGGCTTCGGGCGGGCGCCGCCGAAACGGCGCCATGTGGAGAGGCTGCAATCGGCCAAGACCGGACGGTCGCTGGTGCGCAAAGCGGCCGTTCACCGACTACCTCCTCATTCGATCACCCGGTCGGCGCGGAACAGTAACGACTGGGGAATCGTGATGCCGAGTGCGCGTGCGACCTTGAGATTCACGATCAGATTGAATTTCGTCGGTTGCTCGATCGGAAGGTCGCCCGGTTTCGCGCCGTTGAGGATG
>CAZYVT010000162.1:0-1559 GCA_964651335.1 uncultured Enterobacteriaceae bacterium
CGGGCTGTTGCAGCTCGGCGCGGAAGAGGTCGCCACCGCCTTGCCGCCCGCGTTCGGCTTTTGGCGCGAGTTCGGCGCGCGCTACGTGACCGCGGTCTGCACGCTGCCGGGTGCCGAGGAGCTGGGCCTTCAAGCGCATCCCGGCGCGCCGCCGCCGGAGGAACTCGAAGCGCTCGCCGCCGCCGCGCCGCCGATGACCGGCGCCGAGTATCTGAGCGCCGCCGTCTTGGGCAATCTGTGGGGCGAGTTGGAGCGCGCGTTTCAGTCGGAACTCGGCGAGTCGGGGCTTTCCGTCCAGGAATTCCTCAAGCGCAGAAACCCCGCGTGGAATCTCGTCGGCCGCGTGCATTTCAATCTCGCCGAGAACCGCAGGGACGAGGAGGCGCCGTTCGCCTTTCTTGCAACCTACACGACCCGCCTTTCGGCGCATGCGAAAGCGCAGCACCTGCCGCTCGGCCAGGCGCTGCGCGAATACGCCGGCGCGGCGAACCGCGAACGGCTGCTCGCGCTGCTGGTTCCGGTGCAGCGCGCGGCCGGGAGTTGCGCGTGGCTGAAGGCGATGGTGGATACGGGGGAGATCTACCATCCGCTCCGCTGGACGCCGGAGGACGCGCTGCGCCTGCTGAAGGACCAGCCGCTGCTCGAGACCGCCGGCGTCGTGGTGCGCATGCCCGGAGTCTGGCGCTCGGGCCGTCCGCCGCGCCCGCAGGCGAGCGCGACGGTCGGCGGCGCGGCGCCATCGTTTCTCGGCAAAGAGGCGCTGCTCGACTTCCGCGTCGAGGTCAGTCTCGATGGGGAGGTTTTGAGTCCCGAGGAGGTCGAAAAGCTCCTCGCGGGTGCGGACGGCCTCCAGCACCTTCGCGGGCGCTGGATCGAGGTGGACCGGGAAAAGCTCGCCCGAATGCTCGAGCGCTTTCGTCGCATAGAGGAAAACGCCGCAGCCAGCGGCCTGAGCGTCGCCGCGGCGATGCGCATGCTTTCGAGTGCGGATATTGCGGGCGACCCGACGGAGGACGGCGTCGAGCCGGACTGGTCGCGCGTCGCCGCCGGGCCTTGGCTCGCAGAAACGCTCGAAGGCCTGCGCAGCCCGGAGGGCCTTGCGCGCGTCGCGCCGGGCCAAGCGCTGAAGACGACGCTCCGTCCGTATCAGGAGATCGGCGTGCGCTGGCTTTACCTTCTCTCAAGGCTCGGCTTCGGCGCCTGCCTCGCGGACGACATGGGCCTGGGGAAGACGATTCAGGTGCTGGCGCTGCTGCTCGTGCTGAAAGAAGCAAAGGACGGCGGCAATGCGGACAGGCGCGCGAGCCTGTTGGTCGCCCCGGCCTCGCTGCTCGCCAACTGGGCGGCGGAAATCGAGCGTTTCGCGCCGAGCCTGAAGGCGCTCGTCGCGCACCCGTCCGCCATGCCCGCCGAAGAATTGAAGGCGCTCGACCGCAAACGCCTCGCCGCAGTGGATCTCGTGATCACAAGTTACGGAACTCTGCTCCGCGCGCCGCAGCTCGCCGCCATGCCCTGGCGCCTCGCGGTGCTGGACGAGGCGCAGGCGATCAAGAACCCAG